>JBJXHF010000033.1:0-5635 GCA_046160805.1 Pyrinomonadaceae bacterium | reverse complement strand
AGCCGTCGTCTCAATTGTTTTCTGCACCCTCGCGCTTATTATTGCGGATTGCTCGCTCGCGGTTTGCTTTGCCAAAGCCTGCTGCAACGCCGCAAATTTATCGCTAAAGACTCTCTCACGATCCTCTTTAATCGCGGTTGCATCGGCCATTATCTGGCCTCGCTCATCGGCTTCGGCTTCAGTTTTTGGAGGATCGTTCTTGATCATTCCAAAATTTCTCGGCTCGGCATCCGCAGGCCGCATTGCCGGAACGCTCGTGCGTTGCATCTCGTCGGTAGTTAACTTGTTAGTGTTAATCACAACCCCGCTTCGCCGCGGTTCGAGCAGAGTGATCCGGCCATCAGTTGAAAGCAGCGCGATGCTCTCGCCGCGCTCGTTGCCAAACAGGCCTATCGCAACATCCGCTATCGCAAAAGGCATCTGCCGTGTCTGGACAAATGCCGCCGGACGCTGGATGTCGAGATCGGCTTTCATGTCGAGCGGGTAAGCCTGGCCGCGTCCGTGAACCAAGGTTAGTTTGTTGCCGCCCGCCGCCGCTACGTCGCCATACGGGTCTTTGTCGAGATTGCCGATTGCTATCGACTGCGCGGCAAAGGGCTGAACAAATATTTCAGGTTTTCGAGCAAACGCTCCTTCCGGATGCTCAAAGATCGCGATAAACGCGCCGTTCCGGTTTTGATATGCGACCGCAACATCTGCCTGCTGGTCTTTTCGTCCGATCTCGCCGATAGCCAACGCCGTGATGGAACCATCAATCCGAACAGCCTGCTGAGCGACAAAATTTCCTCCGCCGTTACCGCGCAATACGGTTAGTTGACTGCTTCCTTTTGCGGCGATGAGAAGATCGGAAAAACCGTCGCCATTGAAGTCGCCAGATTCAAGATAATCGGGTGAAAATCCCAATTCGGCCATGGGCAACGGGGCGAAAAACGGTGCCACCTCGCCAAAAGCTGCACGGCGCTGTTTTGCTTCGGGCGAATTGGGATAGATCGTGTCGGAGTTGCCTTTGTAAAACAACAGTCTGCCGTCAACACCGGTCGTGATGAGATCGACAACGCCGTCCGAGTCAAAATCGGCTGTTGCTGCAAGTGCTGCCGACGAAACCGCTGCGCTATTTCCGTCTTCGCGCACGGCCGCCGCCGGATCGTCGTAATTAACGTGCGGAAAGCCGGGTTTATTTTTATCGGCGCTCTTAGGCACTAAAGGCACAATGTCTGATGCCGACACTTGTGCGGAATCTGTAAATAGGCCGAACAATCCGAATGCCGCATTTGGAAAAACAACCTGTATCAGGCCCAACAAAGCAACGACGGCTAACAAACTTGTGATTTTTCTCATGATTTTCCCTCGCAAACCAATCTCTTTGCTTAATAGGGCGAGAATAGTTAGCGAAAGCGCTCATCCAATCAAAAAAAATTAGTTTTTGACTCTTTTGACCGTATAATTAATAGTGATTCCGTACTAGAAAGATGAAATCGGCTGACGAGATAACAAGGCTTTTGAACGAGATGAGCGCGGGTGACGATGCGTCGCCGGACAAGCTACTCGAACTCGTTTACGACGACCTTCGGCGTTTGGCAGGTGCCTACATGCAAAATGAGCGAAGCGATCACACGCTACAGGCGACGGCTCTCGTTCATGAAGCCTATATGCGGCTCGTCGATTGGAAAAATGTCTCGTGGCAAAATCGCGCACAGTTCTTCTCCGTCGCCGCTGAAGTGATGCGAAAAGTTTTGATCGACCACGCCCGCGCCCGCAAGTCGCAAAAGCGCAGCGGCCACAAACTTGTCCTCGACGAAGCAATCAGCCTGCCCGATCGCCGGCCGATTGATCTGATCGCGCTCGACGAAGCGCTTCAAAGCCTTGAAGAAATCGACCCGAGACAGGCAAAGATCGTCGAGCTTAGATTTTTCGGCGGGCTTTCGATCGAGGAAACCGCTTATATCTTAAAGATCAGTGAATCCACTGTCAGACGCGAATGGACATTTGCAAAAGCCTGGTTCCAACGCGAGCTCGGCGGCATTCCGACTGAATAACCAAAGATGGCAAAACCGAATTGGCAACAGGTAAAAGACCTATTCGCTGAAGCGATTGAACATCACCCCGATTCGCGCCTGGAATTTCTCAAAAATAAATGTAATGGCGACGACGTGCTGTTTAATGAGGTGAATTCTCTGCTTGCCGCGTCAAGCGAGCCTGAGAATTTGATCGAAAACAACGCCATAGATCTCGCTGCGAAAGTCGGTGCACATGAAAGCGACCGCACTGAACAGCATTTCGGCCACTACAAGATTTTGCGCGAGATCGGCAGCGGCGGAATGGGCACTGTGTTTTTGGCGAGGCGCGACGACGGCGAATTTTCGATGCACGTCGCGCTAAAGATCGTTCGCCAATCCGTCGCCGACCGCGACATCATCGTTCGTTTCAAACGCGAGCGTCAAATACTCGCAAATCTCAATCACCCGAATATCGCCGTCTTGCACGACGGCGGCGTCAGCGAAAAAGGCGAGCCGTTTCTCGCAATGGAATACGTCGATGGTGAAACGCTCACCGAATATGCCGAAAAACACAACCTGTCGATTCGTGAAAAGCTCAAGCTCTTTTTAAAGATATGTTCTGCGGTTTCCTACGCGCACAGAAACCTTGTTGTTCATCGCGACATCAAGCCGTCGAACATTCTTGTCACAAGCGAAGGCGAGCCGAAGCTGCTGGATTTCGGTCTTGCAAAAGCCTTTGAATCCGACACCTCGAAGACGCAAACCGCACTGCGTGCCTTTACGCCTGCGTATGCTTCACCAGAACAAATACAGGGACAAAACATCACAACTGCCAGCGACATATATTCCCTCGGCGTCGTGTTTTACGAATTGCTGACCGGAGCAAAACCTTTCAATTTTGACAACAAAAGCTATGAGGAAATTCTCAAAACGGCATCGCATTCCGCGCCGCCGCTGCCTTCTGCAAACCCGCACGCGTCGATTAACGACCCGCAATTAAAAGGCGATCTCGATAACATTGCCCTCACCGCTTTGCGAAAAGAACCTGAACGCCGCTTCAAAACCGTCGAGGATTTTGCCGATGACATAAGGCGTTATTTGGACGGCCTTCCGATCTCGGCAAGGCCTAATACTACCCGATACCTTGCGGGGAAATTTATTCAAAGAAACAAGATAGCCGTGGCCGCTGCTGTATTGATCTTTGTCTCGCTTGTAACGGCCCTTGTATTCTCGTTGTGGCAAGCCGACGAAGCGCGAAAGGAACGCGACCGCGCGGAGAAGCGTTTTCAGGATATCCGGCAGCTATCGAACTCGCTGCTTTTTGACATCTCGCCAAAGATCGAGCGGCTGCCCGGCTCGCTCGAAGCCCGCGAGATGCTTGTTCAAAAAGCATTGGAATATTTGGACAGCCTGAGAACCGAATCACAAAATGATCTTGTGCTAAGTGCCGAACTGGCATCGGCCTATGAAAAAGTCGGCGATCTTCAGGGCAATATCGATAAGCCGAATTTGAGCGACTTCAGCGGCGCTGTTTCGAGCTTTGAAAAGGCACGAGCGATCAGAGAGTCGCTCCCCGCCGAACCGAACAACCTCTTGCGCCTGGCACAAAATCTGAGAATCGCAAGTCAAATTCGCAACCGGCAAAACGATGTAAAAGGCGCATTGCTCGACGCGGAAGCAGCAAAAAATATCTTTACCGATCTTGTTTTGCAAACGCCCGATGCCTTCGATCTTCGCATGGCCGCGATCGAGGCAGAGATGGAGCACGGCCAGATGTATGCATACAATAATCAGTATTCCGAAGGCATCCCGCTGTTTCGTGCAGCCATTGACGCGCTTGAAAAGACAGACCAAAACCATCAGAAAACGCGGCGGCTAACGGCCAAGGTTTATGCGTATCTGGGCAACGCATTGTCCTGGGAAGGCCAGCAGCCGGCAGCGGAGACGGAAATGACAAAAGCGCTCTCCATTGCCGAAAGATTGGCGTCGGAATTTCCAAACGATTCCGAGATTCAAACAGCCGTCTGGCAGGTTTATATACTGGCAAGCAGTATTTACGAAGGGACAAGAGACGACATTTCGTTCGATCTGGCAAAACGGGCATTGGCAACCGCCGCAAAGGCCGCTGAAGCCGACAAAGCTGATTCGCAAGCAACGTATAATCTTGCACGCTCTTATTCACGAGTCGGGATAACATTAGCCAATGTCGGCAAACTTCCTGACGCTGCATTAAACCTGCGACAAGCTGAAAAAATATTTAACGAGATGATCGAAAGAGAGCCCAAAAATGTCATCTATCAGCGCGATCTCGCCACACTCTACGTCCGAATGGGCGAAACCAGCGAAAAACTCCGCGACCTGCCGGACGCGTTATTGAAGTATCAAAACTCCGCCGTAATCTATGAACAAATCGCCAACGCCGACGAATTAAATACCCTCGCTCAGCGCGACCTCGCACAATCGCTGCGCAGCATCGGCAAAATGCAGATCGCTTTAGAGCAGGTGCCAAATGCAAAAGCGACTTTGCAGCGGGCGAGAGACATTCTCAACCGATTAAAGGAAAAAAATGCGCTTGGCGGTTACGACCAGCAACTGGTAAACGATGTCGAGAAAATTCTAAGCTCCATCTGAACCTCGTGAACCGTTCCAAGCCGTTCCAACCCTCGCTTGGAACGCGCAACCTGCTGGTTTTATTCGAGTTACGACGTTTTTTGCCTCCGTTTCAGTACTTTTTGAAAAATGTGCTACTTTGTCTTAAAACCCATAACTCTAATAATATGTGAACTTACAGAGTTCCATGCCAGTCAAACGAGGTGATCTTGGCTGGAACGCTCTGCTGTCCCAATGTCCCACTGTCCCAGTGTTTTTTTTCACTTGCCGTCAGCTTTAGCCAACGCCATTTTGTGATTGTCAAAAAGCAAAATCGTTGAAATTTCAACATTCCCGCCTCAAGCTAACAAATTCCAAAACAAATTGAAACACCAACTTTCCGAATATGACGCCACTTTCTCAATATGACGCAACTTTCCGAATATGACGCGGTTTTCCGCCTATTGCCCGAAAAAATCCTTCGCCGGAACGATCACGAGTTGTTTCATGTCTTTTTTTATTATTTCGAAATCATCTGTATCGGCAGTCACGATAAAATTTTTGCTTTTGACCGCTAACCTTGCGATCAGAGCGTCCATTCGCAGAGTTTTTAGTTTCGATTCCTGAGCGGCTTTTCTTAAATATAACCTGTTGATGCACTTTCCCGTTTCCCAAAAATCGCTTTCGGTCGGAGATAAAACCTGGTCAATTTCTTTAAGGGTGGAGCGCCAACGTGTCAGTGTCTTTAGCTCGCTGTGATCGACTGACGATGCCAAAAGCTCAAAAAAGACAATAGACGGAATGCATACCGATACGAGCACCGGTTCTATCCGTCTTCGATATTTGATAAAGATATTAGTGTCGAAAATCGGCCGGTTCGCCATGTTTTTTTATACGTTCGTCCAAAGCTTTCAGATAATCGCGTGCGGCCTCGAGCATCCTTTTTTGTGCCGGTGTTAACTTTTTCGGATTCGCAAAATCCTTCGCGGTCGGCAGTGCGCCGTTTGAGCTGGGTTTGGTTTTCTTGATCGGCATATACTTCACCTCAA
>JBJXHF010000032.1:0-8810 GCA_046160805.1 Pyrinomonadaceae bacterium | reverse complement strand
CCCATTAGCGCCAACTTAACGGTAAAGTTAGGAAGAGAGATGACATAATGAAGGTGCAAAAACAATCCTAAAAAAGGAGTGAAAAATCTTCAAAATGTCATCTCTATCAATAGCAAATAGCACGTTTGAGAGCGTAGTTCAAGAGTTACCGGCGGGAGGCACTGGTTCAGTTTGATTTTCTCATTTTTTTGATGCCTTGCGCAGCTTTTCAAACACTCTAGTATCAAAAGTGGTAACAATATACTCCCAAGTCTTACGCAAGCTGTCCGTATCGGTAATTCGTAACCCTCCGTCTATATCATCGAGATAGACATTTCCCTGACAGACAACATTATGGATTAACGTATAAGAAACAGCGTAACCGACTTCATAACCATCTCTAGCCAATATTTTCAAAATGGCAATTTTCACGGTATAGTCGCCAACTTCCACCACATCAACGTCACCCAGTGATCGAAGCTCTCTTGCCACGTAACTCTTGATGTCGCTTTCCATTTTTTCATCTTTCGCGGTAATGGAAATATTGATTTGAAATTTCTTGGCTTGAGAAACCACAGGGAGTGTAAACGCAAGAATGACAAACAAGACAAAAATAATTCGGCTTTTCATAATGTCCGCAAACATACCACTAATTGAATACAGGGACAAGTGAAAATTGAAGCTCAAATTGACCTATAAAACTTTACCGGCGTATTCCGAATCTAGTAGATCGAGCATATCGGAAATTTCCCAAAGGCGGCTGGTTATGTTTGCAGCCATCGCGGGCGAGTATCGTAGGGTTTGATGTATGCGAACAAAGTTGTAATGACAGTAGTGAATAGACAAGGCGTGAATATGATTTTCAAGTTTCTTCGAGTGGCCGTTTGTTAATCTTGTAAATCGTCGCGAACTCATTCTGACTGTCAAATTTTGACGCTCAATCAATGACGTTGAAATGAATTTAGGATTCGGGCGACCGGCGACCCAATTCTTTTTTGTGCTAACTATCGGAGCCGGTGAATATCTCACCTCGTCTTGCGACGTGCCATATAACTTTATTAACTGTGCGTAATCAATTTCTGAACCAAAGGCAGATTCAACGGCTTCCAGATAGGCTCTGTGGCCATCTGTGGTCAACTGGACACGGGTTTTTAGACGGCTTGCGAGGTCATTGATAAATTCAGAAGCGGCGAACGCATCCCGCCTGCCAACGTGAAAACAAGGGACGAGTTTCGTCACACTGTCCATCGCAATCCACGTCCATAGATCGCCAAAGCCCAAAATACCACGCTTTTCTTCTGGCACATTCTTAGACTTGGCAAAACAAAACGACCAAATTTCGTCACATTCCAAGCGTGTGAGGGTCAGATTGCGAAATGCCGCATCTTGATAATTAGCACACGCAGTTCCCAAATCTGCCAACAATTTAAGAACAGTATTTTTGCTCACGTTTGTTACTCGCGTAATGGCATTGACGCCCATGCCCTCAACCATAAGGCTGATGATTTGCACTTGCTTGTCTCTGTTTAGCCTATTCATTGAAACTGATTATATGCTTGCTCGAAGCAAAAGTCAAGCACTATTTTGCAAATTACTAAAAAATAATTTGCGTCCGGCACAATCTGTGGACTATAATCCGAGTCGGTTCGAGGTTATAAGGTAGAGTCAGGAATCGAACCTAATGCGGGTCTAGCGCATCTCCGAGTTTTTAAGACTCATAGCTCACCTAAGCGAGACTCTACCTTATAGAATGCCGGTCGCGTGCGCACGCGACCGGGCGAACGTGAGAGACGGTAAAACACAACTTATGCTTGCACCACAGGTGGTGGCCGTGGCATAATACAAATGGAGACAATGGCCGTGAAGAAATTCACGGTTAGAGGGATATACATATTAGTTTCCAGAGCGGCTTGCAGGCGATCTTTAGACGGACACCTTGAGCCGCTTTCCTTTTTTTCTCCTTCTTATTGGTGCATAGCTTCCATAATGTCAGAATCCGCCGCGCTAGACCTGATTGCAGTGGATAATGCCTGTGAACCGTTGTTCTTGCGAAATTCTGCAGGCTGCCGACCGCTTGCCGCTTGGTGCAGTATCAAAATCCCTGCATTAACCATTTTGGTGAGATTGTTCGCGATTTGGCCTTTAATGCTATTGAGCGGTCTTCCCGTGACTTCAGGGTGCAGAGCAATGAGACGGTCGTAAATCATCGGCTGCGACACAATTTCGGGCAATTCTTCAATGATCTCAGTAATCCAACGCCCTGTCGGGAAAGTTGGTCGTGAAGGCGGCGCCGAATTGCCACTTTCAGTCTGACCGTTTGCACTAAACAAAGTCGGGGACTCGAACTCTGTGTCATTTACCATTCCACTCTCGTCCTGCAACATTGCCGCCACAATCTCCAATGCGTTTAATGCGCGTTTGGCGTCTGCGTTTGCAATGGCAATGATGCCATCACGTTTTTTGAGAATCTCGTCTCGCAATGTGGTAACATTCAGTTCCATAAACCACATAGTAAGACTTCCGTAACACACTGTCAAACGAAAAATCGCCCCGGAGGCGCATTTTTAAAGGGTTTTATTAAAAAACAATGCGAAAAAGTGTGTGGCAGGCTTAGGTTTTGTTCGCCCAACGAGCTTTTGCGGCTTTTTTGGCGATTTCTTTACGTTTTTCGGGTGTGAGAGAGTCTTTGCGAGCTGTGCCGCCTTTACTTGACCCAAGATCGGACAAGGCTTTGAATTTGGGATTTTTTTTCGGAGCTTCGATTTTTTCAGTCTCGCCGGTGGTGACTCGGAGAATGTAGGCGGCTAATTCGTTTGTGTCCTTTGGTGGCTTTCGATCTGACATACCGCCATTATAACATTAGACTTGAGTGTAAGATACCGTCTTACAAATCAAACTGAACCAGTGCCCGGCGGGAATAATGGGGAGAGCGCAAGAGCTGGCGGCGTTTAGCAGATCGCGGGTGGTAAAAGATCCGACAGAATTGATGCGAGCGGTAATGCTGTATTGCGGGTTGGATTATTCGTTGCGGGAAGTGGCGGCAAATTTCACGCGGCTCGGCAGACGATTGTCGGATGAGGCAGTGCGAAAACGGGTGTCGGGATGCGAGGCGTGGCTGGAAGCGATGCTGCGAGAGATGCTGCCGGTGGGGGAGAAGGAAATAAAGGCAGGAGTGAGGCGATTAGTATTGATAGACGGAACAACAATCCAGGCACCGGGAGCGAGAACATCGGACTATCGAGTGCATCTTGGTTGGGAATGTATCGAGCAGAAGTTGGTGCATTCGCTAGTCACGGATAACCGGACGCCTGAGAGCTTAAAGTTGTACGCATGGCAGCCTGGAGACATGGTAATAGCCGACGCGGCCTATGCTACGGCCCAGCAGTTGAAAACGGTAAAGGAGAAGGGAGCGGAATATATTGTGCGGTGTGCGGCTGCCAATATTCGTCTGTTTTCGGGCGAAGAGACGCGTATCGATGTCGCTTCCGAGCTTCGAAACCAAAAAAACAAATCGGTGGTAAGCATGAGAGTTTGGATCAAGCCGGAAAAGGAAATGCAGCCGGCTTATCTGCATGCATTTCGTCTGCCCGAAGAGGCGGTGGCGAAGGCACGCGTCAGACTTCGTAAGCGTTCGGTAAAGAAGGGCACCAAAACTAAATCTGAAACAATATATCTGGCAGGCTGGATGCTGCTGCTGACCTCGATTGAACCGGAAAAGCTGTCAGCCGAAACCGCCGCCAAACTGTACCGCTCCCGTTGGCAGATCGAGATGGTTATCAAGAGGCTTAAATCGCTCCTTAATATCGATGCTTTGCGGGCAAAACGCGGGTCGCGACTCGCACGCGTCTATCTGCTCGGCAAAATCATCTACGCACTTATGATAGAAAAACGGGCAATCCGTGCGGCCCCGGATAGAACCGTCGAATGGCGCGTCTGGAAAATCGTCGCCGAACAATTGAGGCCGAAAATAACGCTCTCGAATTTTCAACCCGACGTGATCGAACCTGACGCCATAAAAGTACTAAAGGAACGCTCAAGAAAAAGACACCGCTTACGCGATACGATAACTGCCTTTCTTGAACGCTCCCCTCAGACCCAATGCTTAAGTTGGCGCTAATGGGGTTGCACCCCTGGCTAATTTCCGTTTCCCCTTCAGGGAAAAGAAAAAGCCTCGCCGATTTCTCGACGAGGCTTTTGCTGTCTACTGACTTCTGGCTTCTGACTACTATTCCGCCATTGCGAGTTCTTTTTCTTCGTTCTTTTTCTTAATACCGCCGATCTGGATGAGCGGCTCGGAGGTGATCTGGTTTTTGTCCATGACCATTTGCTGATAGAGCTTGCGCATCATCTGCATTTCCTCGGCGGCGGTTTTGGGGCCTTCCATTTCGGGTTTGTTCGGACCTGAGCGGTTGCACCAATTAATCGTCAGTTTACCGTAAAAGATGCAAGGCCGGAAAATTTTCCATTTTCGTTGAAAACTTGAATCTTCCAAATCCCGGATGCGTTAAGAGTCAAATAAGCTGTAAGAATGCCGTTCGACACGCTGCTTAACTGAGCATCTTTGAGCGTTGCACGACCGCCGTTAGGGAAGATTACGACTGCCCTTTTTCCAGGGTTCACATTTGTAACCCGAAACTGAATCGCTTGCGTTGATGTCGACTTGAAGATCGGACCGACCGTTGCCAGCGATATTGTCGGACTCGGTGCCGAGATCGGACTCATTACGTACCCTTTATTAAAGGATGCAGCAGATCGCCATTTTTTGATAACTCCGCTTGTTGTCGATCCACATTGTTGTTCCCAAACGTACAGATCGTTGTTCGCAATCTCCATCACCCATGCAACATGCCCATACGGCGAGGCCATAGTGCTGCTTACAGCTATGGCATATAACCCTGGGGTCGGCGAAGTCGGAAGCCCTGAAGCTTTCGATTTATCGAACCAGTACTTAGCGTTGCTCTGGCCGTTACCACCCCACGTGGGCATTGAATAACCCCAGAAAGATTTGGCAGCGTGCCACGCATAATATGTGCAGTTTCCAAGCCTGGTATTTTGGCCCACAGTACAGCAGGGATACGGATTTCCGGGGGAGGCGATCCCCGCGCAGGTAGGAACCGTCGCGGCTTCCAGTATGTAGGGTTCCCGCCTCTCTTTAAAATCGACGTCAACCTCAGCTTGAGGTTCTTCCAAAAACGGTTCGCTAACCTCATGTTTCCACGCTGTCGGATAATTGTCGCTGTTCAGTTCGAGCGAATCACCGTTGTCGATCAAAATGTAATCGGTTGTTTGATCGCCGTAGGTGAAACTAAATGTGATGGCCGGTTTGCTGTCAGCCATCGTTTCAAGAATCGAGTCAATATCAATCCTATTCACGAAGTACTGCTTAACAAACGTTCTAAGGTTTCGTAGCTTTGTGGGACGGGGGATAGTTACCGACGCCTGTCTCGACTCATCTTCGTTTAGTTTGGCTATTCGCGGCGTTGCGGACATATCCTCTGTGTTCTGCTGTCCGAATACGCTTGTGAAGGTCACTCCGATCGCCAACATCATAATTAGAATACTTCTCATCTCTTTGTTCTCCTGTTTCCCAACATTTGTGTACAATGTTGGTTGTCAAAGGAACTGTTCGGTGCGTCCGATCTGTTCCGACCTACCCGATGGCGTTGCGTCTGGACGACAAAGCCGCCATCGGGTTTCTGTAATTGTTTGCCTTACGGCTTCAAAGTTGCGGCTAACCGCGTGATTAAAAGTATGGCGCTGGAATTACGCGAAGTGTGCTTGAAAATTGCAATTTTTTTCCGACACATTTCCGTTAGATTTACGTAGTACTTTTCACTTTTACGAATGAAATCTTCTTCAAATATCTATAAATTTGCAGACTTTACCCTTGACGAGGGAGATTGTAATCTCTCGAAAAATGCGAACCAAGTTACCATTGGCGGCAGGAATTTTGATGTCTTAGTGACTTTAGTTAGTAATGCTCCATCGCTGGTAACAAATGAACAACTTGTTAACAAAGTGTGGACTTCACGTGGGTTTCATATAGAGAAACGTAATCTCACCACAAACGTTTCAGCTCTCAGAAAACTTTTAGGCGATGATCAAGAAAATCCCAGGTTCATCAAAACGGAGCGCGGAAATGGTTACCGATTTATAGCGGACGTAGAGGTTGTCAGTACGAACGAAACCGAAGATAAGGCCGTAGAATGGCCAACCGGTGAACGAGACGATTCCGGATTAAGAGACATTATTGATCCTTCGCTTTATAAGTGTTTAAGGACTTTGATTAAACAAAGTCCCGTTTCTAAAACACAGATACCGATAACGGGAGCACGCTGGATAGAATCCGAAAGTGATGAATGGTATGCGGATCAAATATCAAATGCAACGAAGGAAATATCCATTATTTCTTATTCCTTCACTCATGGCTTCAATAGATTCGATGATAATTTTGCCCATTTTCTTAACAAGAAAAAAGTATCTCTTCGTGTCTTAATGTTGGATCCTTTTGGCCCCGGCTTTGCATTAAAAACTGGAATGGAAGCACTCAAAGAACCGCGAGTTAATAGTCAACAGTCTTGGATGAAGGCCGTTCAAAGCACACGCCGGGCTCATCACGCCGATATTAAAAGTGGTATTGCGTTTCTCGAGAATTTGAGAACCCAGTTTGGAGCTGAGAAGATATTGTATTCATTGTACAGTGATACTCCTAACTTACGAGGAGTGCTCATTGATGGTAAAGCGGGCGCATTTTCGTCATATTTCTTCAACCCAATCAATCGAGGTCTACGAAGCCCGGTATTGTTAATTGATGATTTTGACAAAAGCCCACATTTGCAATTCCTCAAAACACTATTTCACTATTGGTTCGAGATTAACCTTGTAGTTGGACGAAAAAGTCCTGATTAAACTGAAAGCTCTATGTTTGCAATAATTCGAGCAAAATCATTGTTAGAAGCAATGCCACAAATTAGAGCATTAGAAGCTACAACATGTGTTCAGCATATTGTTACGGTTCTCAGTTTAGATGCGGGCCTGTCATTAAAGCAGATCAATCTTAAGAATTGTTCGATTGAGACGATAGTACTTCGTGAGTTTGGCTGGTCGAAATCACTTAACGTGGGAATTAAAGCTCTTTCAAGTGGTCGAAGTGAAGATAACTTCGTTCTAATCGTATCTACCACAGTTTGCGTCGAGACTTACGATGTGCAATCAATGATGAACAGCGCTCAGATGCAGAATGCGTCATGCAGCTTTGCACTTTTTGAAGGCAGAGAGGAACCGAGTTACTTGTTGCCACGAAACACTTATATCGTGTGGAAAAAATCTGTCTTGGAACGCCTAGGCACGTTTGATGAGACGTTGGACGAAAGTACCGGAATGGAAGACTATGAGATGGTTCTTCGTGCTTACAAAGAACTGCAAAAGGTGCCGTATTTAGGGTCTCGGAGTGTAAAGGTGAAGATCCCAGATTCTGTGACGTTTGAAAGAAAACTAGATAGAGAGCGAAAGGGCATAGCCTTGATTGAGGAGCGCTACAACAAACCTTTGGTGGAGTCGTTACACCATCATCTAGCTCAGCAACGCAGTCTAAAAAATGGTAATCCAACTCGGTGATACCAACCAAATTCTGAAAAACCCCGCCGTTTCCGACGAGGCTTTTCTGAAAAGAAGAAGCGCAGGCGAGGGCGCCTGCGTTCCCGGCTATTCAGCCATTGCCAGTTCTTTCTCTTCGTTCTTTTTCTTTATACCGCCGATCTGCACAAGGTCCTCGCCCTTGATCTGGTCTTTGTCCATGGCTCCCGATGTGTCGGGACTGATAGAGCCCGGCGCATCATCGCAAATTTCTTCGGCGTCTGTTATATCTCGATAAAATCTCGCTCTGCGATTTGCATTAGAGCGTTATCGATTTCGGGCAGGAGCTCTTTGATCACAGGCACCTGATTGCTCGGCAGCAAGATGACGGAGAGGTCGAGGACGGTTAGATTTTGTTGGTGGCGAAGGTTCTTGTCAGATGTGATGAAAACGTCAAATTCACCGGCGACGAGACGGAGCAACTCACCATTTTTGATACCGGCCCAGCCCAATTCCTGAATAGTGACAATATTGCGTTCGGGCAAACCGCGTTTGACGATAGAAGGAACGCATTCGTCGATAATTATCTTCATGCGGGAAGGCTGAGGTCATTTAGCGACGCGCGAAAGTGTGAGAGGACGCGGACGGCTTGTTCACGAGTGACGGTCGGAAAATTCTCGAGGAATTCGTCTAGCGAGACGCCGGCTTCGAGGTTCTCGAGCATAGCCGAGATCGGTACGCGCGTTCCGGTGAAAACGGGCACGCCGCTCATGATCTCGCTGTCGATCGAAATCGGAACATCCTTTGTGATCGTCATCATAACAAGCCGATTGTAGCATAGAAAAGCCCCGTCGATTCCGATGAGGACTTTTTCTCTCAACTACCAACTCGTCCCGACGCGTGGAGCGGGCGAGCTCACATCCATATTCGCTCGCCCGCTTCGCGCGTCGGGATAGGAAAATATTTGTCGCATCATTTTCCAGGGGTTGCACCCCTGGCTATTGTCTGTTTCCCCTTCAGGGAAAAGAAAAAAACCTCGCCGTTTCGGACGAGGCTTTTCTGAAAGAAGAAGAGCGGACGAGGGCGTCCGCGTTCCGTTACTCGGCCATTGCCATTTCTTTTTCTTCGTTCTTTTTCTTGATACCGCCGATCTGGACAAGCGGCTCGGAGGTGATCTGGTTTTTGTCCATGACCATTTGCTGATAGAGCTTGCGCATCATCTGCATTTCTTCGGCGGCGGTTTTGGGGCCTTCCAT
>JBJXHF010000031.1:0-5295 GCA_046160805.1 Pyrinomonadaceae bacterium | reverse complement strand
GTTCCGGCTTCGTCCTGAATGACCTGTCGGGCCAAATCTCTCGTCATCGCCGGCCTGTATGGACGCGCTCCGCGCAGAGTGTCGTATGCATCGGCCACGCATAAAATTCGGGCGGTCAACGGAATTTCCTCTTCCTTGAGCCCGTCGGGATAGCCCTTGCCGTCCCACCATTCGTGATGATGCTTGACCGTCGGCACGACCGGATAATCGAAACCGATTTTCTCTAAAATCGATGCGCCGACGACAGAATGAATCTTCGTCTTTTCAAGTTCTGCCGGTGTTAATTTGTCCGGCTTATTTAATATGTGATCGGGAACCGCAAGCTTGCCGATGTCATGTAGAAGTGCGCCCGTGCGCAAGGCGTTGATGTCGGATTCGCTGAGGCCGAGAATTTGGCCGATGCCGATAGCATATATCTGCGTCCGCTGCACGTGGCCGAGGCCGACCTGATCGCGAGCATCGATAGCGGTTGCCAGGGCCTCGACTGTTGCCAAATGAATTCGGCTGGCTTCGGATATTTGGCGCGTCTTCTGATCGAGCCGCTTGATGTGTATGCTGTGGGCGATATTTGCGCAGATCGCTATAGGCGCGATCACTAAACCAAATTCAATTCCAAAATACACAAACGGCAGGCAGACGAGGATCGTTGCTAAGGCGATTACCAAACTGCCGATGGATAGCTCTGTAAACCAGGATTTTGTCGTCTGCTTTTGTCCGAATCCTAAAATTAACTTTGCCAGGACATAAAAGCCCGCGACTATCAAGGTTCCCGAGATGACGAATTTTGCCGTGGTAAGATCCAGCCCGGCCGGGCGATCACCGACGCCCGAAGCGGTTCCGAAAAGAAACGAAAATACGGAAACAGCTACCGCTATCGACGTGATTCTTCCGCAGGCTTCGACAACGCTGATGTTCCTGGTTTTTTGCAACGGCCAAACATTTAATGCAGCCGAGGCTATGCCAAGTATGACGCCGCCTGCATGACCGCACCACAAAACGCCCCAAAAGCCGAACAGGATCGACACCGGCAAGATCTCGCTCGATCTCGGTAGCCGGAGTTGAAACCTGCCGACAAACGCCGAAACTACCATTGCCGCACCAAGAACGATCACGCGGGAAAACGGAAGTTCGACGATCGAGGCAAGAGCAGCTCCCAACAATGCCAGCGTTAACAGGAATGAAAATCCGATTAAAACTAAAGTGGGCGGTCGATATTTTTCTCCTAGAGGTTTCATTATAAGATCGGTGTAAATCCTACATTCTCAGACCGTCCGTGTGGGCGGACAGCCTCTGTGAAACCTTAATACAAACTGCGTGCCAGAGTTCGGCACGTCGAACTATGCGAAAATAATGGGATTTAAATTTGGTTTATATGAAAATCGGTCGAGATGACCAATCAGAATGATAGCGCGTCGGTCAGATTGACCGAAGCGTACTAGTATCGGTCGTCATCGTACTCGTAACTTTGAAAGTCGTCGTCAACGGCCTTTGAGTCAGCTTCGGATTCTTCATACAGGTCGAGCTCGATCGGGTCCAAGCCGACCACGACAAGTTTCGAGCTGCACTCTTCGCACGAGACGCTGTCGCCTTGCTCGATCTCGGCATCGACAAATACTTCCTCGGTGCATTCGGGGCAAACTGAAGTGGGCATCTAATCTCTTCTCCGGTAAATAAAATTCTACTTGTCTATCACACGTCAATCCAGTGAAAATAACCTTTTAATCAATCTAACTTTATTCGCAATAATTTGGCAAGACAATAGGACCTTAAAATAAACATATAGACGTCAGTCCAGTCTATGTATTAAAATGGAAAAGAGCTCCCATCTACCCTCGCTCACACATCTCCATCTTTCCCGACACTTCCGACCGAGCGATTTCACGTTCGATTATTTATGGACTCGAAGATAGGCCTCATTATCCAATTAGCGGGAGTGTCATTAATCACGCTGCTGACGCTATTCCTGCGGCGCTCGATCAATTTTGTCGCGCTCAAGCATTGGACAAATTCATGGCTCTTTCTCTCGTTCGCTTTGTTCTGCCTCCGGCTGGCATTCAGCTATGAAAATTACTCGACGCAGCTATTCAGTTTATACTTTTTAAATGAATACATCTTCGGTTTTCTACTCGTAGCCGGCTGCCGGAGCCTCGGCGGCAACGAGGACATGCGGATAAAAAATGAAATGGTAGTTTTGCCGTTCATTTTTGTCGCATTCGGCCTGCCCTTTCTGGGTGATGATTTCAATCTGATATTCAATGTCCACTCATTGATCTTGGCGGGCTTTTTCCTGATTGCGTTTATCGTATTGTGGAGGGCAAAATTACGTACATTTGGCTGGCGTGTCATGCTCGTTGCGCTGGCTCTGCTCGTGGTAGATTTCTTCCAGTATTTTGTCGTATTTACCGCGCGGCAGTATGTGGCAATCAACACCGACTATCTTTCGTATAACTCCGTTATCGATCTTACTCTCCAGATCTTGCTAGGGTTTGGAATGGTGATCGTGCTTCTCGAACAAGTACTGGCCGACGCCAAGACCGCCAACGAAAAACTTAAGATCGCGCACCAAAAGCTCGAAGAGATTGCGCACATGGACCCGTTGACCGCAGCACTAAACCGTCACGCGTTTCACGGCTATCTGAAAAAACAAAGCGATGCGAATCAGACCGTCAAAGGCTGTGTCGGATTTTTTGACATTGACGATCTGAAAAGGATCAATGACGGATACGGACACGCCGTCGGTGATGCCGCGATAAGAAACGTGGTGCGCGCCATCCGCGAAGCCATCCGCGGCGAAGACCTCATCTTCCGCTGGGGCGGCGACGAATTCTTCGTCATCATGATCGGCCTCGACGCCCAGACTGCATATCAGCGAACCGTTCGTATCGAAACCCTTTTGACCAACGTGGACGTATTCGGTGCCGACCAACCGCTAACGATCGGCGTCTCGCATGCCTTCGAAAATTTCTCAGACCTCAAAGACCTCGAAAACACCATCGCAAAAGCCGACGCAATGATGTATCTGAACAAACAACAGCGTAAGGCGCAAAAGCATGCAGTGCCCCTAAACTACAATGTGGATACGGGAATTTCGATCAGCCGCTAGGAAACAGAAAATACACAAGTTTCAACCGATTCGACCTTGCCAAACCGAAGGATCTCGTTTCGTATGAAGAATACTCATGTCTAAATCAGAATAAAACGAATTGTGTAGAGATGCAATAAAAAAATGCCGACGAAATAAGGTTTACATTTCATCGTCTTCATAACATTCCCAAGGCTTCCCGACAGCCTCACGAAATGCGACCCAACCGGGTTCAAGATCGGCAATCAGTTCCAAAGTCGGATCAAGATCTACAGGATGGATCATGCAAACGACTACTCCATCATCGACATCATTAGTTGTACCGAATGTGAATGCCCACGAATGGTCATCAGAATAGTGAACCGCGTGTAAAATCGGGAAACCATTTTCAAGAACCTGTCGAGTCGTAATCGCAGCAGCATTCTCGTCCTGATCGAATGGCCAAGTCTTAATCATCACAATGTAAAAATCACTGTGTCTTCAAAATCCAACCTTTCGGATCGATGACGGGCGTAGTGCCAGTGAACGAGAGGGTTGCTTTACCGTCCTTCATTTCAACGCGCTGAATTTTGCCGTTGATCTCGACATCGACGGGCATCGGAAATGTCATGTTGTTTGGCGTTTCCCACCTCAGATTTAACGTGTTGCCGGAAACTTCGCTGACGAGCTTTGGCAGTTTTGGCTGACGGAGATAAATCTCGAAGAACCAGTCGAGTTTCATACCGGAATCGGCTTCGGCGATTGTGAGGAAATCATCGGTGTTCACCAATCGTTCCTGGCGGCCGTCGGTGTAGGTTTCCATTTGCTTTGTCGGGTAAGACATGTGGCGAAGGGCTTTGAAAAACGCATCGTCGCCGATCAGGTAACGCAGCGTGTGCAGGACGAGAGCGCCTTTTCCATAGATGTCACCGTCGCTTTTCAGATAATCGGGCGCGGCCATATAGACCTGATATGCGATCTTCGCCTCGCGCGGCGCGACGGGCTGCATGTTGCGGATGCCTTTCACACGTGCCTGCATCGACTTCAAGTATGCTTCCTGGCCGTGCAGATGTTCTTGATAAAGCGAGTCCATGAAGGACTGAAACCCTTCGTGTATCCAAAAGTCTCGCCAGTCGGACGCAGTGACTAAGTTGGCCCACCATTCGTGGCCGAGTTCGTGAAGCAGAAGCCAGTCCGTTCCGTCCTCGTTGTATTTGAACTGGTTGCCGTAGGCGATATTGGTCGAGTGCTCCATACCCAAATGCGGCGTCTCGACTATGCCGACCTTATGCGAGCGAAACGGATAAGGGCCGAGGTATTTCTCGTAAAATGCGAGATATTTTTTCTCTTCCACGATCAGGCTCGCTCCCTTTGCAAAACTCTGGGGCAAAACATAGAAAACGATCTGTAGCATATCGCCCGAAACGGACTTGTATTTGTCCTCGATAGTCTTGTAAGGCGCGGCGTTGAAAACGAGTGAATAATTCGCGATCGGATTGGTCATTCGCCAGTTGTAGGTCGATGTGCCGTTGTTGTTCTTCTTCACGTTTTCCAGATTGCCCGGGCCTGTTGCAATAAGCGGATCGGGAACCGTCACACGCATCGTCGCCGTCGCGGGCTTGTCCGAAGGATGATCTTTGCACGGGAACATAAGATCGCCGCCGTCGTTTTGCAGCGCGACCGAAATCCAGTCCGACCCGTCAGCCGTTTTGCTCCACATAAACCCGCCGATCCAAGGCGGATTTGGCGCGATGCGCGGCGTGCCGGCATAAGTGATGCTCGTCTTTATCTCTTCGCCGGCCTGTTTGGTCATCGGGAACCAAATCCAAATTTTGCCCTCATTGCGTTGATATTTGAGATCGCTTCTGCCGTCGGTCAACTTGCTGATCGTGTAAGTCGTATCAAGATCGAGCACGATGACATTTGTTGGGATTACAGTTTTCGCTGTCATTACTGTCGTGCCCGAGATCGATTTCGCTTTCGGATCGACATTCAGCGTTATGTCGTAATTCTGCACGTCGAACACCGCCTGCTCGAACATCAACGGCCCGCCAGTGTCCGTCGGGCGAACGCCATGCTCGCGTTGCGCGAAGGAAGAAATAACAAAAAGAAGAATAATTACCGGCGCGATTAATTTATTCATATATTTATTTACACGTTCAACCACCCGATACCGCAGGTGGTTCTGACTCGTAATCCATATCCAACGTCATTCGATATTCATTAGCCATCGA
>JBJXHF010000030.1:0-3951 GCA_046160805.1 Pyrinomonadaceae bacterium | reverse complement strand
CATCCTGAGACGAGAGGCCGCCGTTGTTGGTCACGTCGGCCGCGACCTTCTGGCCGTCGGAAGGCATAAGCAAAATGCCGGAAACGTGCTGTGCGATGCGGGCCGCATCGCCTGACGATATGCCGTTCTGGCCCGTCGTCTTAGAAGGACACACGGTGTAAGACCCGCTTCCGAACCCGGTCAAGGTGTACTGGCCAGCCGTTCCTCCGGGCGGAGCGGTCGTCGTCGAAACATTTACCGAACCCGTGCCCGCAACGAGCGCGTTTGAGATGAACTTCGTCGGCGGCGAAGCCGGATTGCCATAGGTGATAGTACCGCTGACAAACGGCGTTGCCGTTGGCGTCGGGGTGAATGTATTAGTGGCCGTCACCGTCGGCGTGAATGTTTGCGTCGCCGTTGAAGTTGCCGTGTTAGTCGCCGTATTTGTTGCGGTATTTGTTGGCGTGAACGTCGGCGTAAATGTAGGTGTAAAGGTTGGGGTAAATGTCGGCGTAAAGGTCGCCGTCGGCGTAAACGTCGCGGTTGAGGTCGCCGTGTTGGTTGCGGTATTCGTTGCGGTGTTCGTCGGAGTTGCTGTGATGATCGTGATCAGGCCGTCGAAAGTTTGGCTGGACGGATTATTACTGGAAGGGTTAAATTGAAATACAAGATTCGGCGGCGTCGGATCCGTGTTCCAATGCAATTGTGAGCTAGTGCCCGATGCGCCGATCGCAGTAAAGCGGAACTTGATCAGCGTTCCGGCACCTGTGAGCGGAGTTGCGCCAAAACAAGAAACTTTTAGAAGGCCAGGTGTAGAGGTATTGACAACAGGGATGAAACTCTCGCTAATGGTGCCCACAACGGTGACCGCAGGGTTTTGCGGCGTCAGTACGGCCTGGTTGTAATAGATATCGAATTGATAACTGGTAATGCCAAGGCCGAAAGTCTCAGACACGCTGACCGGAGCTTCAAAATTCGATCCCGCCACAGCGTTCATCGTCGGAGCCGTGACCAAAACCGGCGTTGTCCCCGGCGTCGGTAGCGGAGCGCGGCCAAGTGCAGCCACTTGCTCGGTCGAGTTCCCCAGAAGCGAATCAATAAAATTACCGGCAGAGCTTGTTGGCCTGCTCGCCGCAAACAAAACAGCAACGCCGATCAATGCTGCAACACCGGCAACCCTCAAAAGCGAGAACCGTTGGGATAAAAACATGTGACACTCCCTATAAATTTGAATGTGATAACTTCGTTGTCGAAATTATAAGTCTTTTGCCGCGTTTGTCAATAAGAAATGCATCGCAACCACATGTGTCAGTTGTTTTTCGAAAAATTGCGGAACGTGAGGCCGCGTCTGATGGCGAGGATTATTATCAGAGTAAAGCCGACTGCCGTCCAAAAAAGTATGCGCAGCTTGCGGATGATGGCAAGCGTGACGCCGATGCCGGCGGCGAGGCCGATGGTTTCGCCGACGAATTGAGCGCCTGCCTCGTCAACACCGATCACGAAGGGTATCAGCTTAAAACTCACGGAAATAAATCGGCTGACGGCTTCGAGCATGAAAGCACTGAGCAAGCTTGGAATTGCATCGCTCAAACGGCTCAGGATGTACCAACCTTCGCACACGCCCAAAATAACATACCCGGCTTCGAGAAGGCAGACGGGCAGAAAACGGTTTGGATAGCGGCGGTAGAAGCCGTAGATGAGGTCTTCGAACCGGCGGACGTATTGGCGGCCTTTTTCGAGAATGCCGCGGAAGAAACCTTTGTCATAAATCCAACTACAAACGAAGCTCGCAAAATGCCATTGGCGGATCACCATCAAAAAACCTAAGAAAACCAAAATGCTGACAGCGGCGAGCAGAAAATTGATCGTCAGGATCAGGCTTTCGTCGATCACAAATCCACGCAATAACGTAATGCCGCCTGCGATCAAAAATATGCTGGTTACGAGACTGTAAAAGAGGTTTTCAGTCGCGACCGACGACAATCCGGCGACAAACGGAATTCGGTTTCTGACGACAATTGCCTTCGACGTGCCGCTGACCAAAATACCGAGCGGTATCGAGCTGCTCATTGCTTCGCCGACCATAACTGCGGGGATCGTATCCTTAATGCTCAACAAATGAGAATCATGAACACACAGTTTCCACGCAAAGGCTCGGGCGCAAATGCGGGTAAAATGGATTAAAAGAACTACCGCAAATCCTGCAAAACCAACTCGTGCTATGCCTTCTCGAATTTGATTCAGCCCGACGGAATAAACAAAATACGAGAACAGGCAGATACCGCATGTCGTCAAAATGACGCTGGCGACTATCAACCGATTGATGTGTTTTTTTGATCTGTGAGGTAAAATAGTGAATCGTGAATCGTGAATAGAAATAGTAAACTGCTATTAATCATTTTACTATTCACGAATCACTATCTACTAACTATATATGAGCACAGCCACTGGAGCCGCATTGTCCAACGCCGGTTTGACCGTTTTGTCGGAAGAGGAAGAATTGTTTCGCGCGTCGGTGCGCGAATTTGCGGAGGGCGAAGTCCGGCCAAAGGTCGAGGCGATGGAGCATGCAGGGAAACTCGATGGCGACCTTATTAAACACTGCTTCGAGCTTGGACTGATGGCGATTGAATCGCCCGAGGAATACGGCGGCGCAGGCTCGACGATATTTAACGCGATCCTTGCTATCGAAGAGCTTGCGCGTGTTGATGCATCCGTTTCGGTTTTTGTTGACGTGCATAACACGCTTGTCACTAACGCTTTTATGCGCTGGGCGAACGACGAGCAGAAGAAAAAATACATGCCGCAGCTTGCATCAGGCAAAGTCGGCGCTTACGCATTGTCCGAAGCAGGTTCTGGTTCGGATGCATTTGCTCTGAAAACACGAGCCATCGACAAGGGCGACCATTACGAATTGACAGGACAAAAGCTCTGGATCACAAACGGCAACGAGGCCGAGATCTTTGTCCTGTTTGCAACGATGGATCCCGAAGCAGGTTATAAAGGAATCACTGCCTTTATCGTCGAGAAAGGTTTTGAAGGTTTCTCGGTCGGCAAGAAGGAAGACAAGCTCGGCATCCGAGCTTCTTCAACAACCGAGCTTATCCTCGACAACTGCAAAGTGCCAAAAGAGAACGTGCTGGGCGACGTCGGTAAAGGCTATAAGGTCTCCATTGAAACGCTGAACGAAGGCCGCATCGGCATCGGCGCGCAGATGCTCGGCATTGCTCAGGGCGCATACGAAGCAGCGCTCGGCTATACAAAGGAACGCGAGCAGTTCGGCCAGCCGATCAACAGCTTTCAGGCCGTCCAGTTCCAGCTCGCCGAAATGGCCGTCGAGATCGAAGCGACGCGGCTGCTCGTTTACAACGCCGCACGTCTCAAAGACGCCGGCAAACCATTCCTAAAGGAAGCCGCCATCGCCAAACTATTCTCATCCCGCTGCGCCGAACGCGTCTCATCCAAAGCCATCGAACTCTACGGCGGCTACGGCTATGTCAAAGATTACCCAGTCGAAAAATTCTGGCGCGACTCAAAAATCGGCGCGATCTACGAAGGCACATCGAATATGCAGCTACAGACGATTGCCAAGCTTATCATGAGCGGGAAGTAGCCTCTGTTCTCAGAATGAACAAGATTGATCTCGACTTTAAGTACTCGGTTGATGATTACGTTCGTGCATTGACATTTATTCAGGACCGTAACCTTTTTGTTAGATACGGTGTCATATTGGTACCAGCGATTCTATTGATTTTATTCTTCGTTCTTTATCTTCAATCTGAGCAAGTGCATGCGGATCAGGTCATAATCACTCTCGCTCCTGTACTTTTTCTATGGCGGTAACGGGTTTAGGTGAAAAAGCAAAGTTTTGATAATGTCGTCAATCCGAATTCGCCAAGCTACTTCAGATGACGCCAAGCTGCTGACTGATTTGTCATACACGACATTTTGGGATGCGTTTGCGCATCATCC
>JBJXHF010000029.1:0-165503 GCA_046160805.1 Pyrinomonadaceae bacterium | reverse complement strand
ACCGCCGACACCATCGGCGGCAACAGTGGCTCGCCCGTCATAAATCGTAACGGCGAGATAGTCGGTCTCAACTTCGACAGCAACATTCAAAAACTTTCAAATCGTTATTGGTACATCGAGGAGAACGAAGGCTCGCGCGCCGTCGGCGTCCACTCCGCCGGCATCATCGAGGCATTGCGGAAGATTTACGGTGCGAATGCATTAGTGAAAGAACTAATCGGCAAGTGATTTATCCTCGAGACATTCCTTGGTGATGGATACGGTATGGCTTTTCTTAGTCCAGCCGTAATCCTCGCCGTGCCAGAGTTGGAGTTTTTTTGAAGTTTCCAGCATAGCTTCGGCGGTGAGATCGGGATGCCATTTGCGCCAATCTTCGCACGCATATTTTCTTACTGTACGACGAACAGAGCGGACGAGTGTGAAGCGGAAAGCTGATGGATTAAAAGCTTCGTTGAAATGGTCGGAGATGAAAGGTTTTAGCAGTGTGTCGGACGGCGATCCAGAATTTCGTTTCCAGTAGCCGTCGGCGAGAACGGCGAGCGGAGCAAACGTCGTTTCGCCAGTTCTCACGGCTGTAGTCAGTCGGTGATAGAACCGCATTCCGGCGTAATTTGCGGCCAGGTCCGCTGGCGAATAAACGCCGGAGGTCAATAATCCGTAATAGGTTCGTTCGGTTTTTTTACCCCAACTGATCGCCTTCTTTAAAGCTTGCTCGGGCGTTGCCTCTTTAGCGAGAGCCTTACGCTCGATCTCGAAATATTGATAGCCTTGCTGAAAAAAATGTTCGAGCTTGTCGATGCCGAATTCGACACCGTAAAGCCGAACGGTCGGGCTGATAGTGGCGTAATTTGCCGGACTGAGAATGTAGATCGAGTGGCCGTAGCTCGTTTTGTAGCGGTCGGGCTGGCCGCGAAACTTATGTTTATACATCCAGCCGCCGAATTTTGTCGTCGTCAAATTATCGCCCGCCAAGAGTTCGGCAAATTCGTCGGCAAGAGCGCGATTTGATCGCAGATACGTTAACTTTTCGGTTTCTTTGGCGAGCGAACCGCAGCCTTTCGGTTTCTCAGAAATTTTTTTGATACACGAGCTGCGTGTCGCGATCTCTCTGTTTACCTTTTCGATCGCACGAAGTAATTGCTGCTCAACATGATCCGTAACTTCGTCGCCGACATCGGCAAGCGGCAGATGCGGCAGGTTGTATTGATCGGTTTCAAACGCGAACGCGTTCGTCGCCGATAACAAACTCACGATCAGCAATGCGGTAAAAAGCTGTGTCTTGAAAAAGGGCATAACAATCATCGACGCCACTTCACGGAAAATAGTTTACTGCATTACACTAAGATGTTTTAAGGCGACGAATGTTGCCTTACCGGAAAACTATGCACTATCACTTGATCGGAATTTGCGGCACGGCGATGGCTTCGCTGGCCGGGATGCTGCAGGCTCGCGGGCACAAGGTGACCGGATCGGACCAGAATATTTATCCACCGATGTCAACTCAGCTCGAATCGCTTGGCATTGAGATAATGCAGGGATACAAGGCTGAGAATACAGAAACCGCGCGCGATGTAACTGTCGTCGGCAACACGATCATGCGCGGCAATCCGGAGCTTGAAGAAGTTCTCAACCGCAAGCTCGAATATCGCTCGCAGGCAGAGATTGTTAGGGAAGAATTTATTCGAGGGAAGCGTTCCCTCGTCGTGGCCGGAACGCATGGCAAGACGACTACGACCAGCATCGCTGCATGGATATGCGAAGTCGGCGGACTCGATTCTACATTTCTCGTCGGTGGCGTCGTGCAGAATTTCGGGCAGAGCTATCGTGTGACTGAAAGCGATTATTTCGTTATAGAGGGAGACGAATACGACACGGCATTCTTCGACAAGAGGCCTAAATTCATGTCGTATCTGCCTGAGATCGCGATCGTCAACAATATCGAATTCGACCACGCCGACATTTACAAAGACCTCGACGCGATCAAGTGGCAGTTTTCGCGGCTGATGAATCTTGTGCCCGGCAGTGGCCGCCTGATCTGCGGCATAGATTCGCCGGTCGTTGGCGAAGTGCTTGCGTCAATGGAAGGGAAGCTCTACACGACGGTCGAAACTTTTGGATTAAGCGACAACGCAAAATGGCATGCCCGCGATCTCGAATTCGCAGGCAGCGGGACGAAGTTCAAAGTCTTTTGCGATGGCTCATTGTGGGGCGAATTTACGACAAACATGATCGGCGAATTCAACGTTCGCAACACTCTTGCGGTTATCATTGCCGCCAACGCTTGGGGAATCTCGCAAGAGAAGATGCAGGAGGCGTTTAACACTTTTCTGTCTGTAAAACGTCGAATGGAAGTTCGCGGCGTCGAGCGCGGCGTGACCGTAATTGACGATTTTGCACATCATCCGACCGCAGTCGATGAAACGCTGAAAGCCCTTCGGCAGCGTTATCCCGACAACCGCCTTATCGCAGTATTCGAGCCGCGTTCGAGATCATCAAGGCTATCCATCTTTGAAGAGCATTATAAAAAGGCGTTTGTCCACGCCGATCAGGTTATCATTGCCGGCGTCTTCAATCCCGAAGATGCAAAGCGATTTGGTGATACGCTGCTCGATGTCGAGAAGCTCGTCAAAGACTTAGCTTCGTCAGGAAAGCCAGCCGCAACCTTTGCCGACGCCGACGCAATTGTCGAACACCTCGCTCCCGAAATGCGCGACGGCGATGTAATTGCAGTTATGTCTAACGGCGGTTTCGGCGGAATACACGTTAAACTTCTCAATGTTTTAAAAGACCAGTTGTCGGCTGGGAGCTAGTAGCCGTCAGCTAGCGGCTGGTATTTAATTCCAGCTTCTAGCTACCAGCTTCTAGCTGCTAGCCGGACGCTTGCCTAAAGAGTAAAAAACAGGCATAATTCCAAAAGTTTTGCTCTCGCCGGTATCTTTGGTTGATACGTCCGTCCGGCAATAATTGCGACGTTTTTCGGTTCGGTTTTGAGAGTCCGTCAATAGGTTTCGAAGCAGTTAAATTTTTAGTGTGGGATTCGTCGCGTGTAAGGTTTTCCTTCCAATCTGCCTGCCGTTTTGCTTCGCTGGAAGAAAAGAAAAAAGAAAATGGGAAACAAATTATATGTGGGCAACTTGTCATTTCGCGTGACAAGCGAAGATCTACAGGAATATTTTGGCGCGGCAGGCGCGGTTGAATCGGCGAATGTCGTCTATGACCGCGAGACGGGTCGCTCGCGCGGCTTCGGTTTTGTCGAAATGGCTTCGGAAGACGCAGCGACCGCCGCGATCTCGCAATTCAACGGACAGGAATACGACGGCCGCAGCATGGTCGTCAACGAAGCCCGCCCGCGTGAAGACCGTCCGAGAGGCGGCGGCGGCAACCGCAGCTAAGCCGTTGGCGGAGACCGCAGCAACTACGGCGGCAGCGGTTGGTAATTGTCAGAACCGCCTGCGTAAGCGGGCGGCATGACGATAATGATCATAGATCGTTAGTTTTACACGAATCGCCCGACCACTGACCGTTTCATGCCAACGCAATGCATCTTTACTCGCGGTTTTTGGTGTGCCAAGTTGTTTGCCGCCCGCTTACGCAGGCGGTTCTGACTAGTCGATCCGTCCATTAAAGTTTGCCAACTGGACCACGATGTCGTCAATCAGTGATGTTCGCGTGGGCGGCCCCATTACGGCGTTAACCATGATTGAGACTACGACTTGCTCGCCGGCTGCCGTAGTCAGATAACCTGACAACGCCGACACCTGATCGAGCGTTCCGGTCTTGCCGCGAAAGTTTCGTTCAGCAGTTGTTCCCGCGAAACGTCTTCTTAGAGTTCCGTCAACGCCGCCGACCGTCAGGCTGTCGAGCCATGCCTGTTTGTGCCTGCTCTGCTTCGCCATGTAAGCGTAAAGCGTGATGACTGACGACGGCGTCACCTGATTATGGCGAGACAAGCCGCTGCCGTCGTATTGAATAACGGCATCGTTCGATATTCCGATCTGCTTCATCCATTCTTTTACAACATTCATGCCAAGCGTCGAGCTGCTTGCCGTCGGCGACGACTGGCGGCCAAATTGTTCACCAAGAGTCCAGAGAATCGTCTCGGTGAACATATTCTGACTCGGCTTCATTGTCTGAGCGGCGATCACGCCGAACGGCGGTGATTCGAGTTTTGCAATTTCGACAAGTGTAATATTGTAAGTCGGCTTTCCCTGTTCGAGGCCGGATTTACCCGTGACGATAATGTTCTTAAACTGCAGCCGCTGCTTCAGCAATTCCATAAACATCTCGGCAGGACGTGAAAATGCGATATAACCATCAAATCCTTTATAACTTGACGGTATGGTGCCGGAAATTTCCAGAGTATTACGGCCAATCGGCTTGAAGACTCTCAGCGTTGATTCACCCGCAGCCGTGGTGGTGCAGGTGTTAATAATCGGCATCAATGCCGTTTGCGGCAGGACGATCACGACGCACGGGAGGCCGCTCGCGGCACCTGGTTTTACGTTAAGATCTACGGCGTTGTTATTTATCGGCAATGCAGAAATCTCGGCGCCGTCATACCATTGCAGATCGTCCCATTCCCAAGTGTAGGGAACTGCGTAACCCTTGAAGTAACTGTCATCGCCGACCAGATCGCCTTCGATGCGTTTAACACCCGCGGCCGCGATTCTTTCCACCAAATTGTCGATGCCTTTATAATAATCACCATAGTTGAATGCGGTAGAGATCGAAACATCCCCTCGCCCGAATATTCGCAAATCGCCTTTAACCGTGCCGCTCGCATCGGGTGCCGCGTTTGCGTAAACGCTCGTCACAAACCGAAAATCAGGACCGAGCTTTTCCAACGCCGCAGCGACCGTGAAATTTTTCATATTCGACGCCGGAATAAAATACTTTTCCACATCATTTTCGAAAATAACCTTACCGGTATTTAAAGAAGTTATCTTAACGCCGACACGCCCTCGCCGAACTTCAGGAGTGAACAAACGCTCGCGTATTTTCGCCTGTAAATTTTCGAGCGTCTGAACCGGCGTCGGAGAAACGGACGGCTTCGGAGTCGTTCTCGATGTCGGCGTCGGCGAAGGGAGGCTTTGCTGTTGTGCAAGATGAGCCAAACCGTTTACTTTCTCAACGCATGCAAAACTGAGAACTAATACTGAAACTGAAAAAGCGGCAATCAACGATGTTTTAAGAACTCTTTTCATTGCTGCAATTTTACAGTAAATACACGCAACGGCATACACTCGGTGCGCAAGGCGCGCGAGCGAGCAAGGGGAAACACTCAACATTGAATGTATCGCCCTTGCTTACTCGCGGGCTTGTGCAACACTTCGGAAAGTTGCGTCATATTCGGAAAAACCACGTCATATTCGGAAAGTTGCGTCATATTGAGAAAGTTACGTCATATTCGGAAAGTTGGTATTTCCTAAAATCGATTTTGATGATATGTTGTGACCATGAACCAGTATCGCATTCGTCGCACAACAGCAAAACGCCACCCGCAATTTTTTATCCGCCGCTCGGAGATCGCTTTTGACGAGAAAGTGAAATATGTCGAGAGCGTCTGTCAGGTGCTGATCGAGAGCCGTTTCGGCCCGGGCTGCGTTGATCCGGTAATCATTGATTTAAGCGACCGCCCGGAACCAGGGGCCGCGGTTTTCTATGCTTTGTCGGAGAATGGTGAAATGATCCCGAGCTATGCTCTCTCGCCTCATAGACGCGCCGGCTTCCAGGTAGTCGAGGCCGCGTATCGAAGAGCGAAGCAGATGGGGCTTGTGGATGCGAGGCCAAACGCAGACAATTCCTCGCCTGCCGTTACGCCAAATCAAGGACGCGGCTCTCCGTGATTCTCTCGCGACGCAATTGTTTTTCCTGTCGCCAACAGCGATGAACAAACCGCCCTGATGCGGCATGATATTTGAAAATTTATTTTGGGACGCGCGAGCACAAAAAATTCTTGTCGCCGAGCGGAAAAGCTCCGCTTTTCCGTCCGACGCTCTATCCGATGCGGCTGTGCCGCTTCTTGTGACTTGAAGAGCTGCGGCGTAGACGCGAGGATTTATTACTAAGCACCGGAAAAGCACAGCTTTTCCGCTCGGCGATTGCGTTGAAAGGCGCGAACGAATCCTGGGACGCGCCGAGAATGTGGAAAAGTGAAAAAGCGCAAAAGTTAAAAAGCTAAAAGATCACAACCAACAACTTTTTCACATTCTCACTTTTCATCTTTTCCGCTTTGATATTTCTGGGACGCATCAGTGAATTTTTATTCTCAACGCGTTTTGTTTGTGTTAAAATCACAAATTCCTGTCTTTGATCGGAGACGAGCCCGCTTAGAAGCGGACGTTTACTTGGCCACATCGGAGTTATTAAGAAATGCAGCGAGTGAAGTTGTTTATTCTCAGTTCGTTTGTTTTTTTGGGGATAGGTTTTTACCTTTCGCAAGGACAATTTTCAAACGCCTCCGAGCGCGCATTTGGCGGAACGCTGGCTGCGCCGACGAACGTCCTTGCTTCCGACGGAGACTACTCGAATAAGGTCGGCTTGCATTGGGACGCGATGAGGGATGCGACAACGTATCGTATTTTTCGCAACACAACAAATGACGTCGGTTCGGCTGTCGATGTTGGCACGACGGCGGCTAACTATTTTTTCGACACGACGGCTATTGCCGCGCAGAATTATTATTATTGGGTTCGATCTGAAAACTTAACAACCACAAGCGGCTTTAGCTCTCCGGACATCGGGATAAGAGCGAACGGCAGCATCATTCCCGGCGAAGAAGTTTTGGAACCGCCGCCTGCTCCTGCGGGCAATCCGATTACCGCCGCGAAAGCTTATCTCGGCAAGACTTTATTTTGGGACGAGCAAATGTCCTCGACCCGAACCGTCGCATGCGGCACTTGTCATCGTCCGGCATCGGGCGGTTCGGATCCGCGAACCGAGGTTGGCGATGAGCGATCGAGAAATCCCGGGCCGGACGGTGTGTTTGGGACGCTCGACGATATTTTTGGCTCCCCCGGCGTGCCGATGAATAATGTTGACGGTACTTACGTGTTCAATCCGACTTTCGGCATGCGTGAACAGGTTACGCGCAGAAAGGCGCCGAGCTACATCGATGCTGCCTATTCCGTTGACGGCCTGTTTTGGGACGGCAGGGCATTGGGCGCGTTTCGTGATCCGCTGACGAATACGATACTGCTTCCTGATACTGCTTCGCTCGAAAGCCAATCGGTCGGGCCGCCCGTTTCGGCCATAGAAATGGGACATATAAATCGTAACTGGACACAGGTCGCTGCGCGAATACAGGTTTCCAAGCCGCTCGCCGTCGCAATAAATATCCCGTCCGGCCTTGCCGCGTGGATCGACAATCGCACTTATCCGCAGCTTTTTGAAGAGGCTTTCGGGACGCCAGATGTGACGCCTGCGCGCATCGCGATGGCAATCGCAACGCACGAGCGCACCCTTTTTTCAGATCGTACGCCGCTTGATCGCCAGAACTACGGCATCGAGCCGCTGACCGCTCAGGAAGAACAGGGACGTGAGCTTTTTGTCAGCCTAAAGTGCAATTTTTGTCACACCGGGCCTCTGATGACTGACCACTTATTCCATAATATCGGCGTGCGGCCTCAGTCCGATGATCCGGGCCGATTGCTCGTGACGTTTTTGGAAATCGACAGAAGCGCATTTAAGAATCCTAATTTGCGAAACGTAGAACTGCGCGGGCCTTTTATGCACAACGGCGGCTTGAGCACGATCGAGGATGTAGTAGATTTTTATGACAGAGGCGGAGACTTTCCCGCGCCGAACATCAATATCGGTGTCATTCGTCCGCTGAATCTGACAAGCACAGAACGGGCCTCTATGATCGCGTTTCTCAAGCGTCCGCTTACCGATGCAAGAGTAAGAAACGAAACAGCACCTTTCGACCGCCCGAAGCTTTACACGGAATCGAATCGAATGCCCGTAATCTCAGGACGCGGTCGGCCCGGCGCAAAATTTACCATTCCTGAGGTTGTCGTAATCGCACCGCCGATCATCGGAAATCCTAATTTTACGGTCGGCATAACAAAGGCACGCGGCGGTGAGCCGGCGACGCTCGTCATTGGATCGCAGGATCCCGGAATAGGTGTGACAATTCCTACGAGCGGTTCATTTGCTTATCAAACAATTGCATTGTCGGGAGAAGGCATCGGTGCAGGCTACGGCTCGGTGAATCTCGCGATCCCGAACGATCCTTTATTGATCGGGCAAACATTCTACGGCCGCTGGTACGTACGCGACCTGAGATCTGTCGGCGGATTTTCCGTGAGTAAGCTTTTCACGTTTACAGTGTTTTAAGAAAATCTCAGACTTGCGCGAGATTCTGGAAAACGCCAAAATATATTCTGTGAATTAACGTGAAAGCATTTAGTTTCTTTTTTATCGTTTACATTTTTTTTCTCATGGCACGGCCGTGTCAGGATATGCTTGCGAATGTAGACGATTGCCAGAACGAAACGACCGCCATCGCTCATATCGACTCGGCAAACGAAACAGAAGAAACTGCCGATCTTTGTTCGCCCTTCTGCGTCTGCTCGTGCTGCAGTCATCCAGTGTCCATTGCCCGCCTAACTCTCGGCGTGACGCTTGAAACAACTCTTGCGACCGTCCCGAAACTTACAGACGATTACAAAAACCCATCGACAAACACCTTCAATAACTCCATTTGGCAACCTCCAAAAGCCTAACTAGTTAATATAACTGCGCCTTTTTTTGCTCGCTTACCTAAAGCGGGTCGCTGTGATTTATTTATTTAGACTTTAGGAGATTATGTACAAAGCAATTTTATTTATCGCCGTCGTTTTGATGGCGCAGGCCGGGTTTGCTCAAGAGGCCAATACGGTAAGGATTCATGTTCAAAACAAGGACACAAAAGAAAACGTCGCCGAGGCGACAATCACGGTAAAGGATACGGAAATAACGGCCAAGACGGATGCAAACGGCAAGGTGCAATTGGCGAACATCCCCAACGGCGTACAGACAATCGAGATTTTCTCGCCCGGTTATGACATAACCGAGCTAAAACTCACCTTTCCTTTAACGAATACAGCCGAGCGAACGATTTTTCTTGAGAATAAGAATGAAATGGCCTCGGTAACAATTACCACGACGCGCACGGGACGCGAGATCGAAGCCGAGCCGTCGCGTGTCGAAGCCATAGACGAAGAAGAGATCGACGAAAAGATAAACATGCGTCCGGCAAATGTCTCGATGGTTTTGCACGAGAGCACGGGAATTCAAGTTCAGCAGACTTCGGCTACATCGAACACGCAGAGCGTTCGGATACAGGGTCTTGACGGGCGGTATACGCAGATTTTGAAGGACGGCTTTCCCGCTTTCGGAGGCTTTTCCGGAAGTTTGAGCATTCTTGAGATACCGCCTCTCGATCTTAGACAGGTTGAGGTTATCAAAGGCCCTGCGGCGACTCTGTTTGGCGGCGATGCGATAGCGGGAGTTGTTAATTTCGTCACCAAGAATCCTGAAGAACGTCCGGTCACGACCCTTATCTTTAACCAGACATCGGCGCTCGGTTCCGATTTCTCTGTTTTTAATTCACGGAAGTTCAAACGCTTTGGCTATACGCTGCTAGGCTCAGCAAATTATCAACGGCGGTATGACGTTGACGACGATGATTTTACGGAGCTGCCCGAAACAAAATCGATTGCTGTGAGCCCAAAGCTGCTCTTCTACATCGCCGAGAAAACTAATTTGACAATCGGCAATTCCACCTCGTATCAGGACCGCAAAGGCGGCGATACATTTGTGCTTGAGGGAAATTCAACGGATTTCCATCAATATTTCGAGCGGAACAAAACGTTTCGCAACATAACGACTTTCAATCTCAACCGCGATTTCGATAACGGCGGGCGTTTCTTTCTAAAACAAAGCCTCGCATTTTTTAATCGCGACCTGACGACACAGAATTATGCATTCAAGGGCAGCCAGTTTAATTCGTTCACGGACATTTCGTATGCCCGTGCCTTTGGGAAACACGCCATAGTTTTCGGCGGGAGCGCGGTTTATGACAGGTTCCGCGAAAAGACTCCGAATATTTCCTTCGCTCTGCGCGATGAGACGCGCGCATTCGCCGGGGCGTTTGTGCAGGACACCGTCGATCTATCGCCAAAGTTCTCTCTGGAAGCAGGTTTTCGCCTCGACCGCGCCAAAGACTACGGCACGTTCGCCCTGCCTCGCGTTTCGCTGCTTTATCGGTTCAGCGATCACTTCACGAGCCGCATCGGTTTCGGCCTTGGATACAAAACTCCGACGATGTTCACCGAGGATGCCGAAGAGCTTTTATTCCGAGATGTCGCGCCGGTCGGCAACACGCTCAAAGCCGAGAAAAGCGCTGGCGGAACGTTCGATTTTAATTATCGCAATACCATCGGCGAGAGGTTTAGCTATTCGGTAAATCAGATGTTCTTTTACACGCAGATAACCGACCCGTTGATTCTTCGGCCTGACATGAATAACATCTACCGTTTTAGCAACGCCGACTCGCCGATCATAAGCCGTGGCTTCGAAACGAATGCGCGGCTTGGGTATAAACTCGCGAAACTGTTCGTCGGCTACACGCTAACCGATGCGAAAGCGGGTTATCTGACCGGAACGCGCACTTTGACGCTGCTTCCGCGGCACAAGGTGAACTCGGCTTTCGTGATGGAAAAGCACGAGAGCTTCAAAGCCGGCGCCGAGTTCTATTACGGCAGCAGGCAAACGCTCGACGACCGTTCGCTGACAAGGCAGTCTGCCGAGGTTGGCTTGTTTGGCGAGAAAACATTCGGCAAATACAGCCTGTTTATCAACGCAGAAAACATCTTCGACGAACGCCAGGGCCGTTACACCCAAGTCGTCTTCCCGCCGCATCAGAACCCGACCTTCGCGGAGCTTTACACGCACACGGAAGGACGTGTTTTTAACGGCGGCGTGAAAATAAGGTTTTAATGAAGCTACGTGTGTAGCTTACTTGCACTTTGAGTAACCGCAGTCGCGGCAAGAATCGCAGCCTGAGACGTATTCAAGCTGGCCGCCGCATTCGGGGCATTTGCCGACCATGCTGGACATGACCGTTTCTTCGCCCACTGATTTTCCGACGGCGCGTTCCGATTCGGGCAGGTTTTTCAAACGGCGGTCTATGAGAAGCAGGCATTCCGCGACGGCCTGTTCGGGCGAAGTGAGGAGTCGTTCATTAAACCAAACGGCGTGCGTCGAGGTGACTTTATTGAGGCTGTGCGCGACTTCGTTTACATCGAAGCCGCCGCGAAGCATCTTTGAAGCGAGCAGCCCGACGCCAGCGCTGATTGGCCCGGCGACAAAAACTTCCAGTATTCGCTTGCCGTCGTGATTGACCGTAACATACAGATTCTGATTCTCAAACGGTATCCGCCACGTCGAGCCCTGCAACTCACGTGGACGCCCTACTCTTTGAGAAGAGGAGAAGAGGTGAGCAGGAGAAAAGGAGATGTCCAATGAGTCGCCAAGTTTCGTCTCCTCTTCTCCTTTTCCCCTCTTCTCCTCCACTTTCATAGAGTTCAACACCTGCCCCTCGCGGCTGCCGTCGCGGTAATAACTGACGGCCTTGCAGCCGAGGCGACGTGCCAGATGATATAGCTCGTCAACGGATTCTATGGTATCGTCTTTGGCTCCGTTGCAGGTTTTTGAGATCGAATTGTCAACATGCTTTTGCGCCGCGGCGAGAACCTTTACATGTTCGATAGAATTTATCTTCATCGCCGAAATAAAATGATCGGGCAGATCATCTTCGTGCTCGACGACGAATTCTGCGGCGGATTTGATCGATTCTTCATCCGTTTGATCGACATCGAAACCAAGAGCTTCGGCGGCAATAGAATGGACGTATGTGCGTGTGCCGAGCGTGTCTTGACGCACATAAGCCCAGGAGAAATTAGGTTCGATTCCGGAGGACGTTTCGGCGACAAGCGAGATCGTTCCGGTCGGCGCAACCGTAGTCACTTCGTAGTTCCTCGGCGTCAGCGGCACGTCTCGCGGAATGCCGATCTCGTCATAAATAAACTTTGCATAAGCCTCGCGATTTTTTTCTAGTTCAGGAAAGACTCCTTTTTCTTTGCCCAAACGCAAGCTAGCGTGCCACGCTTCGCGGCGGACGAAACTCATAACCGCTTGCATCAGATCAATCGACTGATTACTGCCGTAAGTCACACCAAGCCGCAGACACAAGTCTGCAAAACCCATTATGCCAAGCCCGACCGGGCGCGTTCGTTTTACGACATCGTCGATCTCAGGAAGCGGAAAATACCCTGCATCGACGACATTATCGAGGAACTGCGTGCAAAGCTGCGTGACACTCGAAAGCCGATCCCAATCGATATCACCTTCTGTTTTTCTATAAAACTTCGCGACATCGATCGAGCCTAGATTGCATGAATTATTAAAATGCAATTGCTGTTCGCCGCACGGGTTGCAGGCGTAGATCGGTCCCATCGAGGCCATCAAGTGATTGTGACGATTTACTTCGTCAATAAAGATTATGCCAGGTTCGGCATATTTGTGTGCCGAGGCAATTATGCGATTCCAAATGTCCGGCGCGAAAACCATGCCGGGAATCGGCGGTTCTTCTACGGTGCAGTCGCTGAGATCGGCGATCTCGAACGCCAGCTTGTCGGCAAAGGTCGCAGTCGCACCGTCGGGCCGGCGATAGACGACATAGTCGCTGCCGGTCAGAGAATCAAAAATAGGTTGAGTCCACGGCTCGCCGTTGAATTCGGTTTGGAACCAAACGCCGCTATCTACCGCGTCCATAAACAGATCGGTCACCGTCACCGAAATATTAAAATTCGTCAGGCTCGTCTGATCGTTTTTGGCGTGGATGAAGCGCAGAATGTCTGGATGCGAAACGCTCAAAATGCCCATGTTCGCACCGCGTCTGACGCCGCCCTGCTTTACGACCTCGGTCGTCTGGTTGACGATGTTCATAAAGCTAACAGGGCCGGAAGCCACGCCGCGTGTCGAGTTGACCATTGATCCAGCGGGGCGCACAAACTCATAAGTCATTCCGGTTCCGCCGCCGGTTTGGTGAATGATCGCGACGTTTTGCGCATGCTCCATAATGCCCTCGATCGAGTCCGGCACATTCAGCACAAAACACGCAGCAAGCTGTCCCTTTGGCTTTCCGGCATTGACGAGGCACGGCGTGTTCGGAATAAATTCACGGGCGAGCATGACCGCTGTCATGTCGTTGTAAAAGAGTTTTTGTCTGTCCGGATCAGTTTCTGCTTTCGACACATGGCCGACGACTCGGCGGACAATGTCAGCCCATTTTTCGATAGGCTCGCCGTTCTCGTCACGAAGCGAATACCGCTTGCTCACAACCTTTTCGGCATTGAGGCCAAGAGGAGCAATTTCAAGCGCCCGTTCGGTCCCGGCTCCATTGCCGACGCCATTTTTTTCGAGAAAACTATCAACCCCCGACTCAAAAACTGTGCTCATACAAAACTCCTCAAGGCAGAAGACACCACGTGCCGATTTAACTCTATTTTAACATCTGAAACAGTATTTTGGAACGTATGATCCCGGAGTATATTGTGTAGTTAGAACTTGAGGACCGTGGCAAAATGCGTTCTCAAGCAGAAACAATCGTAAACCAGTCATCAAAGCAATGTCAACAAAAATTTCCACAATATCTTGGGTTAACCTGCATAACTGCAACAACCAGGGGTGGAATTGTGTATCGCCGTTAGCTGCGAGTACAAAACGCCTGCAATTCTTCTCCAACTGAACGTTGCGAAAATAGTCAAATATTGCGATGATGAAACAAGTCAGATATGCTTGTCCATGTTCGGAGTTTCTTCCGCACGGACCCCTTACTTACGTGCAGGCTACTGACACGCGGACTCGATTAAGTTGCTGACCCATTCGGCGCGGGCGGCCCAGGTGCCGGGGCGGACGGCTGTTTGGCGATTTATGGCGAGTTGGGGGTCGGTTTCGTTTAGGGCTTCTTGGATTAGGGTGAGGAATTGGTCGCGGGTACGGGCTATGCGGAGGACGTTGGACATGTGCTCGTATTCGGGCAAGGGCGAGATGACGACGGGGAGGCCGGTGGCTAGGTATTCGCGGACCTTAATCGCCGAGCCGTAGCTTGTGAAGGCGTGTTCGGTTTCCCAGGGCAGGACGCAGACGTCGAAGCCGGCGGCGTAATTGGGCAGCTCATTGTAGCTTACCGGCGGGAAGAAATGGACGTTTGGCAGGTTGGCGAGGTCGGTGCCGCGGGCGAGGTTGCCGATGAATATCCAGTGCCATTCGGGGTGTTCTTTTGAGGCTCGTCTAATTAGTTCCTGGTCGATTAGCCAGGGTTCGATGGCGCCGAAATAGCCGAGGCGTGGGTGAGGGATGGCGGCGATCTCGGGCGGAAGACTGGAGACAGGAGACGAGAGACGAGAGATATTTTCTCCCGTCTCCTGTCTCCTGTCTCCGGTCTCCGGTCTCAGTACTCGCGACCAGTGGTCAAAATCGACGGCTTGTTCGAGGAGGTGGGATTTTTCTAGGCCGAGTGCGGCTTCGGCTAGGAGTTTGCGGCCGGAGTAGAGGACGATGTCGGCGTGTTCGATGGCGTGGTTGTGGAGGCGGCGGATGGTTTCGGGGTTGACTGCGTGGTCTTCGGTGTTGGCGTCGTATTTGTCGGAGACTTGATAGACGACGCAGGACTCGTTCATTTTGCCGATTAGTTCGGCGGCGGTGGGAATCGCGATCCAGAGTATCGGCACGGTCATTCCTTTTTTTTTCGCGAGAAGTTTTATTTGCAGCTCAAGGAGTTTTTGGTTTATTTTGCGTGTTGCCGCATTGCCGTAGAAGGGAAGTGTCGCGGGCGAGACGACGGTGATGCCTTCGTCGGTGGTGCGGGCGAGCTTGGCGTAGCTTTTTAGCTTGCGGCCGATCTTTGGCAGGATGTCCTTGTTCGCGAGCGACGGCAGGCCCATTGAGATCGAGTTGACGAAGATCACCTTGTTGCCGGCACGCGAGAATTGCCGCATCAAGTGATTTTTCGAGTGCGGGTGGTGATACCACCAATCCTCGCCGGCGAAGCAGATTATTGAACGGTCTTTAAGCATATTTTTTTGCCCGCGAATTTACGCGAATAGACGCGAATTAATTTTCTATTCGTGTGCATTCGTGTAATTCGCGGGCAAATTCCTGATCACGCAGAGGCTGAGGCCCATTATTAGATAAAAGATCATCGCGACTTCGGAGTCGCCCCAATTGTAATGCACGAGGCCGCTGGTCAGGAAGCCGACCGTGCCGCCGAAGGCACCGAGAAGGATGCCGCGTTCGGGCCAATCGAGGTCGTCGAACCTTAGTTTGCGCCAGAGCATTCGCAGGTAGATGAACATCCACGCGATCCATGCGATCAGCGTCAGGATTCCGCGTTCGAGCGCTATCTGTAGCGGCGTTGAATGCATGTGCCCGACTGGCAAACGTCCGTCATCAAAGAGGCGCCATTCGCGATAGTGGTTTTTGATCGAATCCATTCCGATGCCAACCGCCAGATGTCGCGGGTTGGTTGTCAGCAGGTTGACGCCTTCGCGCCAAACTGTCAAACGCCATGAGGTCGAATCGTCTTTGTTGTCGAAAAAACCAACCTGACGTTTTTGCTGCAAGAAGAAAAGGCCAGCGATTATTACAGGTATTGCGAGCGCTGCGCAAATGAGAATTGTTCGGCGGCTGGCGCCTAACATCACCATCACCGAGGCGGAGATCAAAAATGAAAGCCACGAAGCGCGCGTAATCGTGAGAAATAACGCGAGCACGTAGGCGCCCAAAGCTATTGCGAGCAGTATCCGATTGCGTGAAAGAAGCGAGCCGGAGAAGGCGATCAGCAAACCTAATGCAAGCGAAGCGATCAACTGCAGCGCTTCGGCAAATGTTACGTAATGCCCGTAGAAACCGGCTGCGCGAAAATCTCGTCCCCGCGACCATTGGAGTATTCCGAGGCCTTCGATGCCGGGCGAAAATTTTGCGACTGGCAGCTTATATGTATCGATCAGCTCGTGTCGGTAAACCGTAATTGCGGCGATGCCGTCGGTCGAATGCTGCGAAATCGCGGTGTATAATTCGTCGGGCGAATTGACGCTGATGCCGTTTACTTTGAGTATCGTGTAGTCTGCTTCGACGCCGGCTGAGTGCAAAGGGCTGTCCGCAGTCATGCGTTGAACTTTGAGATTTTTTCCGATCGCGAGCGTTGCAAAAGTATAAAGCGAAGCGACAAAACAGGACGCAAGGACGACTGCAACAAGACGGTGAAGATGGCGGCGAGTTGTCGTGTATTCCGATACAAGATAAACGATCGTAACTAGTGAAACCGGCACCATTTTGCGTAGCGAAATTTCCGGTTCGTAGGAAAAAATTGAAGATGTGAGCGTGAGGCTGACGAATGCCAAGACAGCAAGATCAAATCCGGCAAAGCGAAATTTAGGCCACACGAAAATAAGTCTTATCAGCCAAAAAAGGATTGCGAATGCCCAAGCTGTTTGTGTGGCGGCGATCGAGATCGGCGCCGAAATTGCCAGGAGGAACAGACATACGTGCAAAGCCTTTGACGTAAATTTTTCCATTCGGATTTGCGACTCGCTTGTTTGCACGCGGCAAAAAAATTATTTGATTGCTGTAATGATAACATTCCAGCCGACGGTTCGGCGCATAGCTTTGAAGAACCATTCTGGAAGTAATTTGCCGACAAAATATATCTCCGGGCGAGTTAGTTGATCGACTTCGACACTGACTTTACTGAACATAGAAAAAAGCTTGTGAGCTTCGAGTCGGCTGTAAACCTTTACGAGCGGGCGGCCGCCGCTTTCGTTAAATTCGACGTATTTGCTCATAATGTCGGCGGGCGAGCTGCCGCGAAAGAGTTCGCCTTTGACAACTCCATACCTGAGCATCATATTGACCCAATATGCCAATGAGTCGCGATGGTAAAGCATTACCTTTGCGGTGCCGCCGGGCATTAAGATGCGATGAGCTTCGCGGACGGCGGCGGCAGTTTCGGGCGTGTGATGAAGAACGCCATTGGAGTAAAAAACGTCGAATGTGTTGTCGGGAAAGGGCAGCCGTTCGGCGTCGGCGAGCGTAAAATCGCCAGGCATATCATAGAGCCGGAAGCGATGCTGCGATATCTCGACCGAACGCGGCGTGAGATCGACGCCGGTGCATTTTGCTCCGCCGCGGGCGAACTGAAGGAGGTCGGTTCCCATTCCGCAGCCGACCTCGACGAGCCGCGCTCCGGCAAATTTGTCGAAACCCATCACCTCGCGCATCCACGGAGCATATTCCGTGTAACGATGGCGTTCGACGTCGTCAAAAAATTCGCGCGTGCCGAATTCCCGCTCGCGGCCATGAACAGCTCCGCACGGATCGGCTCCCCATTGTTCGCGGGCACGGAGTTTTCCTTCGGCTAACGTTGTTTTCTCATTGTCCATTATTTCCTGTTTCGATTTTGCCTTTATTTCTTAATCTCGCAAAGTACGGCAATGCATTCGCGGCTTGTCTTTGAGAGCATAAAGGCGAGCGACATTACCGGATAACGGATCAGTAATTTCAACTGATTTGCTCCCGCCCAAGAATAATTGTAGAAGTTTTCGGAAATTATGTTTAGGCCGCTAAGGCTCGCGAGGTCGCGCATTTCTTCGATCGTGAACTCGTGATGATGACCTATGAAAGGCTCTTCGGAGCGGTAAATGTCGGCCAATTGCGCGAGCGGCGTTTTGCCGCGCAGCAGATCAATTCGTTTTGGCCAATAGGCGATGTTCGGAGCTTCAAAATATAGATGGCCTTTTTCGGTTGTGAGATTCTTTACATTTTCGATCAGCGTTTTTAGCGAATGCGGATAGTGTTCGAGGATCGCCATTACCGTAACCAGGTCGAAGCGGCGCGGCATTTCGGCGTCGCGCGTAAAAGGATCGTAGTCAGCGATCTGAACTCCGCTTTGCTGTAAGTGGTCAAAGAGCGGAGTAAACGATTCACCGTAGAACTTCAACGTCTCAGTCATCGCAACGTCAAAGCCTAGCTTTCGCGCCGTGACCGGCCAGACGCCCCAATAGCCTCCGACATCGCAAAGCGATTTACTGCCGGTTTCGATCAGAGCGCAATATGCGTTATAAAAGCGGATTGATGAGAGCTGCAAATAGCTGAGGAAGTCCATTCTGCCCGGAGACCAAGCAACGCAGTGCCGCGCGATCTCGGCCTGCATCGTTTCGTTCCAATGCGGCCAGATCTCGGCGACGGACGATTGGTAAACGGTGTCGAATTCTACGAAAGATAATTTCATCGTAACGAGATTAGTACCTTTTAGCTGATAGCTGTTAGCTGACAGCTATCAGCTGGTCGCATTCAAAATGCGAGCGGCGTTCTGGCTCCATCTGTGTTTTGCAATCGCCGTGGAGCGCGCGGCTTTGCCCAAACGAGATGCTAACTCATGATCATTTGCCAGCTTTATTATCGCATCACTCAACTCTTTTGCGTTTCCCGGTTCCACGAGCAACGCTGTCTCATTGTCTGTCAGCACGTCGCCGATTTGGCCGAGGCGGCTCGCGACTATAGCTTTGCCCATTGCCATATATTCAAAGAGTTTTGTCGGCGAACCGAAAAATTCGCTGCCGTCGGCGAGCGGCACGTGCGGCGAGACCAGAATATCGCACGCGTCTAAAAATGCCGGTACGCGGTCGTGCCTAACGACACCTGCGCACGTTACGCGGTCGAGTTCGCCGGAATCACGAAGTTTCTTTTCGACCTCGGTTCGCAGACTGCCGTCGCCGATGAGAAGAAAATGGATGTTGTTGTTTTTCGGCGTCAGAGCGATCGCATCGGCTAAAGCAAGAACGCCGTGCCACGGGCCGAAAGTTCCTAAAAATCCGACGAGTATTTTATCTTCGCCAAAGCCTAGTTCTTCGCGTGTCTTTTTGCCGCCGACGTCCGGGCGGAATTCATCAGTGTCAACGCCGTTCGGATTGACGATTAGTTTTTCGCTCGGAATGCCGAGATTCAGCAAATTATTTTTCTCGACTTCGGAGATGACAAAAACGCGGCTGGCGGCTTGCAGGTTTAGTCGTTCGCATCGTTCTAGCAGATCGAGTTTGTCCGTCTTGTCCCAGTGTTTGCCTACCCAAACTTCGGAGCCGTTGTATTCGAGAAACAGAGGCACGTTTGTGAGCAAACTTGCTTCAACGCCTGCCCAAGAAAAACGGCAGTAGCGTTGATAAATAAAGTCTGGCGGCGAAGCGGCGATGAGGTCTGTCGCCGCAAGCGCAAATGCTGCACCGTTGAATATGTCGAAGCCCGAACGCGGCATAATGTCGGGATCGGGCGCTATTTTGTGAAAAGTGATCTTATTTTTATCAAGCCCGGCGATCTCGTCGTTACTGATAAATGTGACGTTAGCTCCAAAACTGAGCATCGCATTTACAACGCCGTTTATATGGCTCGTCGCCCCGCCGGGCTGCGTTCCGGCGGCGGGTGTTGCACGCAGGTAGGTTACTGAAACAGGACTGTTTTTGGTTGGTAATATTGTTGAATTCGATTTGTGAGAGTTAACTAGTTGTTCCAGACGGTTGAGCGTTTTAGCCGCGTTTCCAACGGCAGATTTTCCCCGAACAAAACTGCGCGCGATTTGAAACGGAGCTTTGGCGATCAGACTAAAGCGTTTGCCGGAACAAATGTTTCGGCGTGCATCAATTATCAACGACTCATTTGCGCCTGCGAGAGCGCCCAATAGCATCAGTGCTTGCTGCCCGAATTGCCAATCGAGGCTTTCAGTCATGATGGCAAATACGTCAGGCTCCATTTTTCGTAACGTGGAGAGTCGGTCGGACATGCTGCCGTTTTCAAGAAAGACGCGTTGAAAAGAAACAATCTCGCAATCGGGATAGCGTGCTTTGAGCGTTTCGGATGCTGCGTTTGGATCGCCGCTGAGTACCAGCAGAACAGTTCTCATTCTTCGTTCTCCCCGACTCGTCGAAGAGCAAAGAACCAACTGCTTGAAAACGTCATCGGCAGCTTGTCAGCAATCTGAGCATTCCACTCGATGAACCCGGCGAAACGCGCGAGCGTGTGCCCGACGAACGGGCCGGACATCAATGTCGAAGCATTTTTATTAACAACTGTAAGCGAGCAGGCGCGAAATATTTCACGCAGCCGCCGCTGTGTGAAAAACTGGATGTGACGGTTTTCTTTGTTTTCCGTGCTCGACATAAGCGGCTTGACGCCTTTCTTTTCAGCACGACGCGATTCGTATCTTTCTATCAAACGCTCAAGACCTAATACGCGGAAAACCCACGAATCCCATTCAAATTCTCCAAAGCCGTTCGGCACGGTCACGATCACCAGACCGTTTTTCTGCAAATGGTTCAGCGATGATCTTAAAAGTTTTTCAGGTTCGGCGACATGTTCGAGAACCTCGGAAATTATCACTACATCAAAGGGTTCGGCTTTGATTTCTTCGACGTTGCCGCAAATGAAATTGGCGTTGGGAAGATCGTGTGCTAATTCCGTAGCTTTTGCTATGGACGATTCGTGCGTATCGATACCGGTCAATCGATAGCCAAGACGCGCGAGCGGCAGGCCAAGCTGCGTCGCCGAGCCGCAGCCGACATCTAAAACGCGCAGATCGGAAGGTGCTTTACCAAGAAAGGCAACATCTATCGATGCACATGTAAAGCGCAGCCGCTTGGCATAGCCCCAGAGATCTTCTTTTATTTCAGTCATTAGTCGCAATCGTTTTGTGTAGTTTTAAAATATTGCGAAGTTCCTCGCGGCTTATCAGAAAGGATTCGGAAAACGATCTTCCAGTTTGTCTTTTAAAGTAGATTGCGACGAGCGCAAACATCAACGAATATGAAACCGTCGAAACTACCGCAGCGGCGTACGCTCCGTAAGAGGGCACAAAAATTAGATTGAGTATAACGTTTACCGCCATCGCGACGAACCAGAACAAGGGCACAGCTTTTGGCAATCCGAGTCCGCTGAAGTATTGCACTTGAACGATTTCCATTCCAAAAAGATAAACGCCGGGTAAGAGTATCAAAACCAAATACGGCACATCCGCAAACGCCGGGCCATACAAATACGGAAGCAAAAATGCAGCCGGGATAACCGCCAAGCAGACGCCGAGTAGGATCAACGCCGCGTGACGCGTGACGCGGCAGGTCATCTCGGCGCTCGCGTCGCCGGCTTCGGTGACGCGCGGGAAAAGAACCGTCGAAATTACGGCAGGAACCATCATTAACAAAGTTCCGACTTGGCTGGCGACTGCATAGACGCCGGCTTCTGCACTGCTGCGGAAATAATTTACTAGCAGAAGATCAGCCCGCAAAATTATCACCGACGATATCATGGCGAGGTAAAACTTCGAGCCGAATCTGAGCATCTCGGCCATCAGTCGAGCATCAAAACGAAACGAATATTCGTTTTTTTCCGTGCGAAAAAGAAGCGGCAATATTAGAAGACTTATTGCTGCAGTAGTTATGGCGTTTGCCGAAACGAGCGCGAGTAGCCCCAAGCCAAAAAGACACACTATTACAATCGGATTGATAAATAAAAATCCCTGAGTAGCCAAGTCGAAAAGGTTATATCGTTTGATGTCTCCGAGACCGAGAAATGCGGCGAGACAAAAAAGCGAGAGCAAGTGAAACGGTAATGTGACCGCCGCTATTGTTATCAACTGCGTCGGAATCTCGCCGAAGATGTCCGGTTTTAGTCGCGTGAGAGCGATGAGACCGAGTGCGAGAAAGATTCCAACGACGGCTGCGAAAAAGACGGCGTTGGTCATTACTGCCTTCATTCGCGGACGGTCGCGGGCGACAAGAAAGGTGAGCGCCGACGGCATTCCTATGCTGCCGAACGTGATCGTAAGCAGCGTCATCACGTTAAGCGACGCGACTATGCCGACGCTCGCCGCATCGAGCCAGCGCGCGACGATAATTCCAGCGAGCATACTGCCGCCGGCGATCACAAGTCGCGCGCCGAGTGTTAAAGCGACGTGACGCGAAAAACGCGCAGTGCCGGACTCAGCCGTTGTCGATCCAATGTTCATACCAGAGACTTAAGTTCAGCAGCGCCCATAAGTGAAAGCTCCAATTGGTCTTGCCGCTGCGGTGTTCCGTGAGCATCCTATCGACAAAATCGCGGTTAAAATAATCACGTTTCCAAATCGGCGAATTCATCAGCGCGTCGGCGTATTCTTTACCTGTGTCGGTGCGAAACCACTCGCGAATCGGCGCTCCAAAGCCGCGTTTTTTTGAATAAAGTAGATCGTGCGGCAGGACAGATTCGAGCGCGCGTTTTAATATGTGCTTTCCTGTTTTGCCGCGCACTTTGAATTTGCTCGGAAGGCCAAGCGCATATTCGACGAGATGGTGATCAAGAAACGGGACGCGTGCTTCGACCGATGTCGCCATCGTAATCTTATCGACTCGCATAAGCAGCAATTCCGGCAGACGCAGTTTTAGTTCGAGATAGATCATCCGCGAAAGGTAGTCGGAATTTGGCCGCGCCCGCTCGATGTGTTTGAGGTATTTGTTGATTGTGCCGAGCGAGGAATGGCCGTTCAAATTTGCCCGCATCCGCGCGCTGAGAACGTTCGGTTTTGTCGAGTCGTCATAAACAACTGCGCCGCCCCAGAACATCGGCTCACCTTTTTCGAGCCGACGTGCCAGCTCGGTAAAAACTCGTCCGCGTCCGGTTGATTCGATGACTGCATTTGCCGAGCGGCTCGCCGCAAGGCGTGCGAACGCGGGCGTTCGTTCGGCATAACGCCAGAAATTTTCATACAGCCGCAGATTGCGGACGTAATTTGCATAACCTGAAAATATCTCATCCGCGCCTTCGCCGACCTGAACGACTATCGTGCCTGAATCGCGTGCGAGCTTCGAAACATAATAAAGCGGGACGCAAACCGGATCGGCAATCGGCTCGTCCTGGTGAAATACAAGCTCGGGCAAAAACGCATTGAATTCCTGGTCGCCGATGATTATCTCGTGATGATTTGTTTTATAAAGCGCGGCAATCCGGCGAGCCTGTTCGAACTCATTTAAATAAGCATGATCCTGAAAACCAACAGTAAAAGTGTCCACAGGCCGATCCATCAACTCCGACATCAGAGCGACATTCGCGCTCGAATCAACGCCGCCCGAAAGGAAAACGCCGAACGGAACATCCGACATCATGCGTTTTTTTATCGACGAGCGTAAGAGTCGCAAGATCTCATCTATATGCTCGGCTTCGGTTCGATTCAAAACATCTTTCGGCGGCAGAGCGTCCCAATATTGATCGATCTTTATGTCGCCTTTGCTGTTGATGATGAGGCGATGGCCGGCTGGCAGTTTCTGGATACCTTTAAACAATGTCTGCGGCGGGGGCGTCGTCAAAAATGTCAGATAATCGGACAGAGCATTTTCATCAATGTCTCGCTCGACTTCAGGATGGGCAAGGATCGCCTTTATCTCAGACGCAAAGATGACGCGTCCCTCCTTGATGTAAAAATATAACGGCTTCACGCCCATGCGGTCGCGGTAAAGCGAGAGTTCTTCTTTTGAAGCGTCCCACAGAGCGATTCCAAAATCGCCTTCGATGTCGTGAACAAAATCAACGCCGCGCTCTTCGTAAAGATGAATGATAGTTTCGGAATCTGTTTTTGACTTGTAAACGTGGCCGCGGTTTTCGAGTTTGGGACGAAGATCGGCGTGATTGTATATCTCACCGTTAAAAACGAGCCAGACGTTTCGGTTCTCGCAGCCACGCATCGGCTGGAGTCCGGCAGTGGAAAGGTCGATGATCGACAATCGCCTAAAACCAAAAGCGCCGCGTCCGTTATCGAAAATATGCGCTCCCACGTCGTCCGGGCCACGATGCGGCATTGTGTCGCGCATCGCTTCGATAAGCGGCAGCTCGACGCGGCCTTCGCTCGATCCATATTCCCAAATTCCGACAATTCCGCACATATCAGCTTTCGATATTGTCGGTCAACCGCTTCAGCAACTCCAATCGCGATGCACTGTTTTCAGCCGATGAAGCCGGGACTATAACAAATCGTGTGATAAAAGGAACTGCGGCAGTGATTTCCCACGTCAGAATCGACGAATTTTCTTTGTGGCCGTAATTGCGAGAAACGAATGACGGAACTATCTCGGGTTTTGAATCGATGCCTTTAGCGCAGATGTATAGATGCCTACCCTCGTTGTCACTGATATTAATGATGTTGTGATCGAGGCAGGCGACTTCGAGGCCGGGAGAAAGATGAAAGGCGAAGTTGAATTTATGCCGGCCTGTTCCCGTCAGTTTGTCTTCGATGAGCCAGTATTTTTCAGTCTTACTAAATTCAACGGTGCGGCGATGGGTTATCGGTTTTTTCAAACGCTCATAACCAAAGTGCACCGCTGAAACGCGGTCGCGTGTCATAGAAGTCTGCCAATCATCAACAAACGGCTTTGCCTCGTTGCCTATTATGAAGGGAAGTTCGGCGTTCGTCGTGCGCTGTTCTTCGCCGTCGATCATCACGGTCGAGTGATATGCCGTTGAGCGAAATTGGTGTCGTGCTTCGCGGTCGAGATTATAAGCGAAGCTTCCCGGATCGACTATAAATTCTCGGCCAAAAGCAGAGATCTCAATGCTCAGAGCATCGTTGTGTCCGTGCGAGCCGCGACCGTTCAGGCCGCAGTCGCTGGCGTTGAAATGCAGATACAGATCGCCGTCACGCATTATATATGCGCCGGCATCGGGGAAAGCGGCTGAGGCTAGAAAGACCTCAACGACCTTCATCGACCTAAATTCGGTGACACTGTCTTCGCCTAAAAGCCAGAGAATTTCCGGCGTCAATTTGGCTTGCTGTTTGAATTTAGGTTCGTCGAAAACAATTGCGGCGAGCGCGAGCAAGTATGATTGATCGTCGGCGTCGCGTTTGATAAGAGGAACTATTTGCGAGCCGTCGCCATCGCCGATCAGCGGGACATTTCCGTCAGGCCGCATGATTGCGTGGATGTAGTCGAGCATTTGACGCAGCTTGTCCCAATATTTTTGAGGTATTTCAACGCCATTTCTTTTTGCAAGCAGGAATGAGTAAAGAAATAACTCGGTGACAAATTTGTGATAACCGGTCGAGGCTTCGAAATCGGCTCCGTCGGGCAGGATTTGCTTGTCCATTTCGCGGAGTATTTCTGCAAGGCCGAATTTTTTCCATTCCGCAGCGTTTTGCAATTCGGAAAAGAGCGTTCCGATCCAGAACAGGCCGACGACATCGGATAGATAGTGATTACTGGTCGTGATGTATGAAAACTCGTTGTTGTCGAGGATAAATCTGCCGTGCTGATCGAACAGTTGGAGAATGCGTGAGAGTCTTTCTTCGTTCAACGCTTTTGAGTATCGAAAAATGTCGAACGCGGCCAACAGATTGACTGCGCGCAGGGCGACTTCCATGGCGCAGCTCCAGTTTGCTCCGAGGGCATATTGATTCTGCGGCATCCAGCTATCGACATGGACGAAAAATGTTTCGGCAAAAATTTCGTCCCTTGTAAGAGCAAATGCGTTCGCCAGCGTGAGCGCGTGGCCGAAGCGGTTTAGTTCCCACAGGATACGAATGTCGGCTCCATCCTCCCTGTAAACAACAACATCGTCGGCGTGATATTCGAGGCCCCAATCTTTTCCGGTCAACGGATCGTGCCGCCAGAAGTTTTCGGCTTTGAATTCAAATGCGCCCAAACCGGCAAGTTCCCAAGTTGATTCGCGAACGATGCGGTTTGCGGAGTCAACGATTTGCACAGTTTCTTGAGGGAAAAGATCGGAATGCAGTTTTTTGATTCGTTCTAGGTCGTCGAGCGGAAAAAATGAAACCTTTCTCTCGCGAAAATGTGTCAACAGTTCGGCGGAAGAGCGTGATGCAAATTCTGTCAAAAGTCTTGCGGGGGCACTATTTATTTGCTTGAGATCGCGGCGTTCACGGTTTTGCCGGGCGATGGCTTTTTTCCGGCGCAAAAACTCGCGAGGAAGATCGGTCAACGATATGTCGCCGCGAAAGACAGTTTTGAACTTGGTCGAGATGCTCATGCCGAACTGTCAGTATAATATGCCTGTCAGTGGGAGCGCACGTGTCCGCAGCCGCACGTAAGTAAGGGCTCAACGCGACGACATCCGACGCTAAGTAAAATGAAGCACGTTGAATTCTAAGTTAGGTCGAACGGGAGCGCCGATATTAAAACAACGCGGGTCGTGTTGAGCCCTTACTTACGTGCGGGCTACGGACACGCGGGCTACTGACACTGCCGACTGAAGGTATATAATATTGCATCAATCGAATGGCACTGTGATATTTTTTTTGTCGTTGGGTAATAAGATGAAGAGATTTATTTCGGCTCTTGTGTTTTCTGTTTCACTGCTCGCGGTGCTCTCAATGTTTCTTTTTGTGCCGGCTCGGTCGGCGGCGAAAGAGAACGTCATAATGAAGCTGCTCAATCTGCCTGCGCCTCCTCCGCCGAATCCGCTGGCGAGAAGGGTCGGACAGCGAGGCGAGAAGTTTTACGACAAGAACAATCCGCCGGGCGACGATGCTCCTATTGAAGACCTGATAGATTACTGGACGAATCAGAGCGGCGGCGGTTACACGTCCGATGGCTTTTCGGTCAATTATAAGCAGCGGCTCACGGGCAGGTCGCTGGATCGGCTGATGGCCGAAATGGCGAAGAAGCCGGAGCTTGCTTCGCAACTGCTCGACGTGCTGCCGAACGACAAGGCGGCTGTCGATGTGGTGAAGGGTCTTTACGACAACGCCGGGACTGAGGACGGAGCTGGCCGCGAGGAGCGAAGACGGCTGCGTGAATGGCTGCGGTTGAACAGTTCTTATTTCAGCCGCGACCTTGAACGCGTCTCTCAGCAGATCAAAGACCAAAATAACTATGTCAACCAGAATGATGAGAACAATCTTCTGGCGTTGACGCGTCACGATTTTGATAAGGCAAGCCCGATCCTGAGCCAGCTTTACAATGACGCTTCGCAGCCGGTCTCGAAGGCGCTGGCGACTTGGGCGCTTTATCGGCGGGCACTCGATACCGATTCGCTCAGCGACATCGAGCGTTACCGTAGCGAGCTGATGAGCATGGTCGAAGACCGCAATGCGTCTGAAGGGGTGCGTGACAAAGCCAACGACGCGATAATGCTCGAACGCGATTTCCCCGGCCGCGACGATTGGGCGTTTTCGCTCTTTGAAGACGAAACGTTCGTAGCTATCACGCGCTACACGGCGTCCACGACTCTCATTATGCGTTCGCCGCCGGACAAGTATGTTTCGAAACTCACCGCTCTGGTTGAAAAAACATCAAATTCTTTGGTAAGAGGAGCGGCGGTTCGCAATCTTATTGTTGTGTTGCGCAATAATCCGGGCAAGGAACTCGAAATCGAAATTATCAAGAGTTTGCTGGCGTGGCTCGAAGACCCAAAATGGGCCGCCGACGCCGGCGATACTCGCGGTGCAATCGTCACGAAACTCATCGAGCATCGCATTCCCGAAAGCGTTCCGGGTTTGATAAGCATCCTGGACGAAAAAGAGCGGCAGCCGTCAGCGAATTTCGCAGCAAACAGCATGGCGAATGCTATGCGGCCGGCAAACACTGCCAGCCTGATGTCTGCGAATGCGAATCGTTCGCCGGGTTACGCGGGATCGCTCATTTCATACCCGCATCGTCAATCGGCGATTCCCGCGTTGGGAAAACAAAAAGACAGCCGTGCCGTGCCTGCTCTTCGTCGCGTGATTAATGAGGTTCAGGGCTACGAACGCAGCATGACCGTCAAAGCGATTCTAGACTGCGGCGGCTTTACAGTTGTCGAACAAATGGCCGCTCTCGAAGCTTTCACCAAAGGTTCGATTGAGGGAGCTGCTGCACTGGCGGCGGCGAACGCAGCGACCTATGAAGAGATCACGGCGATGGCTGCGAATGCGATGGCGTATAGGGCGTATAGCATGAAGCCGGGCAGTCCGATTACCGAGTCGGAGATTAAAGAACTTCTCGGACAGCAATTGATGCAGTCGGAAGAAATATCGGACGAGCTCGCGCGTGCCATTGTCGATCGCATTGAAGTGCTCGATGAAAAGGACCCGCGCCTGGCCTCTGCTCTTCGCTCGATGATTCTTAAGTGGCAAAATGCGGCGATCAATATTTTGCTGCTTCGAGATGTCAAGCGAGACGTTGCCGACGACGATACGATTATTCGTCTTTTGAGCCAGCGTAAGAATTTGCGCGAGCAGCATTTTAATGATTTGACCGATCTGCGAAGCGGGAAGCCTGAGGCTATCGGAATTAGTGCTTGTCTTTTTGAAGATCAGGCGGATTATGCAGCCGTTCTGGAAAACGGTGATGCCGAGGCGAAGACGGCGATGCTTGCGTGTGCTCGACTAATCCGTGCGGCTTTGCCGGTCGCAACGGTTGCGGAAAATTTGAAGTCGCAGAATCAAATGCTGCAGATCGCGGCGGAGCGTTATCTGGAATCTGAAGATTCACCTGAGGCTCGCGCTTTTGTGCTGGCGCGGTATCCGAATGAGGCGATGATACTTGGGGCGACCTCGGCATTTTATGTGAAGAATGCGCCCGATGAAGTTAGCAGTTATTTGTGGATGTTGTATCAGAGTTTGGGCGACGAATCGCTCTACAACGGCCAGGGCGAGAGCTTTAATGACGAGGAGCTTGAAAAAACTGAAAAGCAATTGCAGATTGAGGTTAAAAAAGACCTAGAACTTCTCGGCGTGTATGCCTACGACGACAATTATATTCGCATTTACAAAGACCGCGTGATTTTTAGCTGGGACGAGGACGATTCGCGCTACCGTGAGAGGCCGTTGACGAAGGAAGAGTTTGACGCGATCAAATCCTATTTAACGGACAATAAAGTTGACGAGCTTGCTCCGTTTCTTTCGTGCGGCGGTGCATATTGCACCGCGAAGGAACTGGTGATGCTCGGGCGCAGCGGCGGGCGGCGCGTTTATATGACAAGCCCTTCTCATTACGACAGTAAACGTCCGGCGGACTCCGAATTTTTTGCGGGGCTTGATAAATATTTTGCCGATCTTAAACTGACGCGAGCGACGCTTAAATACGCTTTGAGTCGCGAGATTCCGGGGCTTGAGATTTTGCTGGCTTCGGACGATCTGCACGCGAAAACCGTATGGGCGTTAGGCAGCGATATTCGTGTCGCGGCCACAGATGTCGCCGTGCGGAAAAAGGTTGAATCGGAGATTGAAAACACGGGTTATGAAGAAGACGCGGCAGAAAATGTATATTCTGAGGAAAATGTTGCTAAGCGGGCGGCGTTGACTGAAAAACACCGCTACGACGGTTTTGCATGGCATAAAGTTGCGAACGGCGAAGCGGCAGGCATCGCGACGCAGCCTGCACAGGTCGAGTATGTTCCGCTTCGCGATACGCTCGCGGTTCAGCCGACAAATGAACGATGGAAGGCGAAGGCTGGCGAAGTCGAAGTGCGGACTTCGAGCGAAGGTTTGTACAAAGTCTTTCTCGGAAGACTTACACGACTGCGCAAGGGTTTCTATCAACAGGTTGTCATTACGCCGAATGGCCGCTGGGCTGTGGCGGCGAAGTCGGGCGAGATGGGAATCGGAATAGTTCGCGTCGATCTCGTGACAAACCGCGAATATCCGATTGAGATCGAGGGTTATGGTCAAAGATATCCGGCTGCATACGTGCCTTCGCTCAACAAGATTCTTGTCGTCAACGATAACCGTTACTACGGCGACCACCACGAAGGCGGCTATTCGGTAGAGGCAGAAGACGCCACGCCGCAAGATGTTAGTCCGGCGGATATGCTTTTGCTCGATGCCGCAACCGGCGTAACGCAGCCGATCGCGGGCGAATTTCGTCCGTTGAGCCAGCAGACGTTTCGTCCGCTACAGAGCGCGTCAAAGCCAAACGAGTTTTGGGCCGCGATCGTCGATCCGGAAAAGAACGAGACGCAGGTTGGTGTTTATGATGCTCGATTGTTTGGATTTAGGCCGATCTTGCGCGTTCCGAAGATCAACTTTAACAGTATGAGCATGTGGGTGGATGAAAGCGTAGGCAAAGTTTATTTCGTCTATCGTGGGCATCTACTTGCGTTGCCGTTGTCAGAACCGCCTGCGTAAGCGGGCGGCAAACAACTTCGTCGTAAATCAACGTTGATTGCGTTGGGGGTGCGTTGCACGAACTGAACGGTCATTGCCCCCCGCTTACGCAGGGGGTTCTGACAGCTTGCGCGGCTGGCGAGTAGGATGCTCGCCCTCAGTCATTGATTCACCGCTTCGGCGAATTTTGGCATGGAGAACGACTGGTTTAGATAGACGCCGAATTCTGTGCCGGATTTTACTTCGGCTTCGGGGCCTTTGGTCAGTCGGTCGCCGAGGAAGCCGCCGCCGGCTCCCAGCAAACCTCCGATAAGTGCGCCTTTGCCGCCGCCGATGGCTGCGCCGAGGATCGCTCCGCCTCCGGCACCGCCGCCGATAAAGATCAGTTTGCGGTTGCCCATCTTTTTGCCGCTGGCAGTGCTTTCATTGTCGCTGGATGTATTTCCTTCGAGGTCGGTGAGCGAGCCATTGATCGCTCGTACTTTGCCGTTAGGCAGGCGAACCTGAGTAAAGCTGACGCCGATCTCGCCGGGCTTGCCCTCTTTTCCCGCCTTTTTGACGCTGTCGACGCGGCCCGTGACCGTGCTGCCGACCGGCACGACTACGACGCCGTTTGTCGAATAAACCGGTTCGGTGATCGTTGCCGTAAAAGTGTCTGAAACCTGCGCCGTTTTGGATGTCAGCGTCCTGCTCATGCGCGCGCGCATCGTCGTTCCACTTTCGACGGTGTAAACAGGCACCGGCTTAACCACCTTTCTCTTCGCAACGGCTTTGCGTTTCAAAACCGGCCTTTTTGTCTGAGCGAATGACTCACTCGCACCGATCAATAAGATCAACGTCAAAAATGCTGCAAACTTTTTCATTGTAAATATGTTTTTCATAATTGGTCTCCTCAGGACTTAGCCATGCCGTTTTCCGGCGCTCTTTTGAATATAGACGTGTAAAAATCGTTGCAATAAATTTACCACAGGCAAGGGGGAAAAGGGGAAAAGGTTAAAAGGAAAAAGAGGGAAGAGTGAGGGCTCTTCCTTTCCCTTTTGACCTTTTTCCCTTTTAACCTTTAACTTTTCTGAAATCGCGCCCGATTAGCCGTATATTTCCTTCGACACGACCTAAAGTTTTTGAAAACCTTTCTATCTTTGCTTAGCCCCCGGCGTAAAAACCGGGGGTTAAGTCGTTTAAGAAAGAAGTTTAACAAGTTTTTGCAGGAGAGAATATACACAATGCATTTAATTCCCCCGATCTTTCTCCTCTTTGCTCTGAATTTGCTTGACGCATTGCTGACGATCATCTGGGTGCGAACCGGTGTCGCGACCGAGGGCAATCAGTTGATGGCACATCTATTGGATATCGGCAACGGGCCTTTTCTCGGTGTAAAGATCGCTGTTGGCGCTTTTGCGGCTGTTGTTTTGTATAAGGCTGGCAGTCGGCCGCTGGCGAGGTACGGCTTGGCAGTGGCACTCGCAATTTATATCGGCCTCATGGGCATTCATTTTTTTACCGGGCTTTCGGCATTCGGTTATGTCTCAAATTCTGAATTGCGCGACCTGCTTGAATTGCCGGGACATTTATTCGCTCTCATAACATAAACCTCCTCTTGAAGCACACGCTTGTGGCCCGATGTTTCCGATGGAACACCGGGCCGTTTTTTTTCGTAATCACAAACACAACGCGTGCGGGTTCTCACTGCATCAAAATCTTGGTATTTTATATTCGAGGAAATCTTATGAAAAGGAATTCGGTTTACCAGATGTCGGCACGGCAGATATTGCTGCTTGCTTTTGCTTCGGCACTGATCGCGGTCGGAGCGACGGCGCTCATTTATAATCTCGGCAGGTTTTGGAACACGGACACCGGCGCGACGGTCACTCTAGCCGAAGAAACTCCTATACGTATTTCAGATCCAGCGACCGTTTCGGACGAGCAGAACAATATCGACGTTTACAAATCTATCTCGCCGGGCGTGGCTTTTATCAACACTACCTCGTATCAGCAGGATTGGTTTGGCGGCGTCCAGGAAGGCAAGGGTAACGGTTCCGGCTCGGTTATTGACACGAACGGCAACATTTTGACCAACTATCACGTTATCGAGAGAGCTCAAAAACTGACCGTAAGTTTTGGCGGTGAAAAAACTTATCCCGCGACGGTGGTCGGCGGCGATCCTGACACCGATCTAGCTGTTATTAAGATTGACCCTCCGGCAGGGTTAACAGTTGTGCCGCTTGGAGATTCCGATAAACTGACCGTCGGGCAAAAGGTTCTGGCGATCGGCAATCCATTCGGGCTTGACCGTACGCTGACAACTGGTGTCATCTCAGGTCTGCAGCGTCCGATACGTTCGCGGCCAGTTCCCGGTTTACCAGATGGACGGCCCATCGATGCCGCGATCCAGACAGATGCATCAATCAATCCCGGTAATTCAGGCGGTCCTTTGCTGGACAAATTCGGCAGAATGATCGGCATTAATTCGCAAATACTTTCGCCTGCCGGAGGTTCAGTCGGCGTCGGTTTTGCCGTTCCGGTAAATACCGCAAAACGCATCATTCCACAGCTTCTACAGTTTGGCGAAGTCCGGCGGCCAAAACTCGGAGCTAATCTTCGTCCGGTGTCCGATATTAGCGCGAGGCTGCCGGTCGAGGGCGGACTGGTTGTCATGAATGTTGCTCAAGGTTCCTCGGCGTCTAACGCCGGACTTCGCGGTCTTTCGCAGGATGCGACCGGCATCATAGGGCTCGGTGACATTATCATTTCGATTGACGGCGAAAAGATGAACGACGTTGATGACCTTTACCGGTATCTCGACAAAAAACAATTCGGCGACACGATACAAGTAACGGTTTACCGCAACGGCGCAAATAAAGTCATACCGGTCAGGCTGCTGCAAACACAAACACCTGCCCGGCCGGCACGCCGAATCCAGTAAACAGCAAGATAATGTAAACTAAGCAGCGTGGTCATATGTGACACGCTGCTTTTTTTTTGTATGGAAGAACTTAACGATTTTTATAATGACGGAACAGGATGGGTATGCCGTCACTGCGAACGTCAACTCGAAACGGTCAAAAATCCTTCGCAAAAACATTCGCGAATTTTTCGCGAGGGAGAGGCCGAGAGCAAAACACCAGAACTTGCAAACTTCGCGCTTGCGAAGTGGATGGACAAAACACAGCAACACCTTATTTGTCCGCGGTGTGGAATTGTCGAGGCCTTAGAAAAATTTTGATTGTATGCACAAGCCCGCGTGTAAACAAGGGCGATACACTCAACGTTGAATGCTCCGCCCTTGTTACACGCGGGCTTATGCATTTTGCTAAGATGTAGTTCATGCTGCAAAGAGAGTTGCAAACTGCCATTGACACTGCGCTTCTCGCCGGAAAAACTATTCTCAAACACTATGGCGGGGAATTTGAAACTGAACAGAAGCTCGGCGTCGATAATCTCAGCGAGCCGGTGACAATAGCCGACCGTGAAGCGAGCCGGATCATTGTTGACAGCCTTGCCTCATCGTTTCCCGATGACGGAATTTTGTCGGAGGAAGAGGCCGACGATCTCGAATTACGAATCTCAAAGCGGCGAGTCTGGATAATTGATCCAATTGACGGAACGGCTGGATTTGTAAAAAAGGACGGAGATTTCGGCGTTCAGATCGGGCTTGCAGAGGACGGTGAGCCAGTTGTTGGAGTTGTTTATTTGCCGTTTCATGACGCGCTCAGTTATGCGGTCAAAGGCGAGGGTTCCTTTAGTGTTAAAAACGGCGGCGAGCCTTTGCGGATGAAAACGCCGGACATTGCCGTATTATCCGCTATGACATTGGCGATGTCGCGTGACCATCCGAGTTCGAGAATAGAGCGCATCATCGAGCATTTTGCATTTCGCAAAACTGTCCGCCGCGGCTCGGTCGGCCTCAAGGTCGGCCTGATCACGGATGGAACCTGCGACATCTATGTTCATCCGAGCCCGCGAACAAAACTGTGGGATTCCTGCGCCCCGCAGATAATCCTCGAAGAAGCTGGCGGCCGCTTTACCGACCTTTTTGGTTACCAAATCCGTTACGACCGCGCCGACTTGCAAAACCGAAACGGTATCCTTGCGACTAACGGAGCCGCTCACGAAGCGGTCGTCGAGCACCTAAAACCTCTTTTGGCTGAATTTGGCAGAGTGCCGTATGCTACCAACCAGACTGCCTCTCAACCGTAAAAACCCGCCGAACTTGTGGAAAATAACCATTTTTTTTGAAAAAAATCCCGCAGCACCAAATAGCTATTGCCTTAAGCAAGTGTTTATGGTATTACTCAAGTAGTTTCTTCAAGCGCTCAAGTTAAACCATACAAGGAAAGTAATTAAGTGAATTCAGCAAGTGGAACCGTTGGGGCCGCAGAGTCGATTGGCGAGAAATCGGTCATTTTTGCGGGCGATTACTTAAACAAATTAAGCGGCGAGCAGCTCGAATATGAGTGTAAACGCCGACTCGATAGTGGCTGCAAAGAGCTTGTCGTGAATTTTTCAAAGACCGAGATCGTCAACAGCATCGCAATTTCCATACTGCTCGGCGTGATCGACATTGCATCGAATAATGGAGCGACTGTCGTTTTTTCCGATGTAAGGGAAGAAACGGTCGAGCTTTTTAATATGTTAGGACTGACCAAGCACGTCACACTTGTTTAAAAACTATGGCGGAACATCACAACAAATTAATTCATGCTTTCGGAGCGCTGGCCGAGCTTGGCCACGAGATCACGAACAGGAATAATTTCCCGGAAACGATTCGCACTTCGCTGCATTTGCTGTCTGGCGCGCTGGGGATAATGCGCGGCGGTGTGGCTCGGTATTCGCGGTTTGCGCATGAGTTGAATATGCTTGCGGTTCGCGGGCTTGGTGATGATTTTCCGTTGAGCCTGTCGCTTTGCGATGAAGACGAGCGGCAATTTTTGACCAACGGGTTGGATCCGATACAGGTCAAAGAGGCTCAGGTTTTGCCGTTCTTTCAGGTTTACGACGCCAGCTTTGAGTGCAAGCGTCTTGAGTTGTTCTTGCCGCTGGTCGTGCGTGATGAGATCGTCGGCGCGATCTTTCTCGGCGAAAAGGCGACCGGCGAAATTTACACGCAATACGACAAAGACATTATTTGCGCAATGGGCCGCCATATCGGCGTCGCGATCTCGCAACGAAACCTGATGGCCGAGATCGAGCGTCAGGCAGACGAAAACCGCAAGCTCTTTGACGAAATGCGCTCGACCTATCATGACACGGTGAAGGCCTTTGCCGCCGCTATCGACTGCAAGGACAAATACACCGAAGGCCATTCGGTCCGCGTTGGAAAATTCTCCGAGATCATCGCTACTGAACTTGGCTGGGGAAGCGAAGAGATTGAAGGCGTCGCAGTCGCGGGCTATCTTCACGATGTCGGCAAACTGACCGTCGAGCGCAAGATCATCAACGCGCCTTACCGCATCAACGCCAAGGAATCGGCGGAACTCAACAAACATCCGTCCGTCGGTTACGAAATTCTACTGCCGATACATCATCCTTTCACGGACGTGCCGCTCGCCGCAAAATACCACCACGAAAGGCTCGACGGACGCGGCTATCCCGATGGCCTGTACGATCACGAAATTCCGTATATCGCCAAGATCGTGAATCTTGCCGACTCGTTCGACGCGATGACGACCGACCGTCCGTATAAAGCCCGCCGCCCGGCCAAAGAAGTTGTCGAAGACCTGCAAAAAAACGCAGGGCAGCAATTTGCTCCTGAGTTGGTTACTGCATTTCTCGGCGGAATGTTAAAAGAAATTACCGGCGAAGATAAGAACAAGCGTTTCCGCCGCCTGCTCGGCCGCGACTACATGGAAGCCGAAGGCATCGTCGACAGACTAAAATTTGCGCTGAACGAAATAACTCCAACAACTCCAATGACGTACATTGCGGCATCAGCTATCGGTAATAGGCCGATACATTAGAAAATAACTGATAGCTGATAACTGAAAATTATAAGAAAGTTTTGATATTTTCAGCTATCAGCTATCAGTTATTCCGAGGAACCATTCATCATGTTGGCTTTTTCAAAAGGTCGATGAACTTTTTGGCGGCAAGCGAGAGACTTTTGTCGCTGCGGTGGATCACGCCGACTGAGCGTGTCCAATATTTTTCGGCAAGTTGAATGACGGCGAGGCTGCCGGCTTTTTGGGCTTCGGCGACTGCGGGTTCGGGCACAATGGCGAGGCCGAAGCCGACTTCGACGGCGCGTTTTATCGTTTCGATATTGTCGAATTCTGCAACTTTTTTGACCTCGACGTTGTTTGTCTTAAAAATCTTGTCCATCGCTTTTCGGGTTGGCATATCGCGTTCGAAATGCACAAAATGTTCGCTGTGCAAGTCGGTCACTTTTACCTTTTTTCGATTCGCAAACCTGTGATCGAGCGGCGCGATCAGCACCAGGCGATTGTCGGGCATTGGCGTTATTGTCAGGCCGCGGCGCGGTTCGGGGAACGCCAATACACCAAGCTCGACAGAGCCGTTCATCACATCTCGAACGACTCGTGTAGTGCGTGAATATTCGAGATCGATCTTGGCGGCCGGAAATTTTGTCATAAACTCGCGCACCATTACAGGCAGCTCGTGCAGGCCAACACTGTAAACGGTTGCGACCCTGACGGTTCCGCCGATCTTGCCCACAACGCCGCGCAGATTTTCATTAAGCTGTTCATAAGCTGCGAGAACCGCTTGCGCTTCGCGATAAAACACTTCGCCCGCAGGTGTTAATTTCACTTCGCGGCGGCCGCGAATGCGTTCCAATAGACGGCGTTTAAACTTGTCCTCAAGCGTGCGTATCTGCTGGCTGACGGCCGATTGCGTTATAAAATTGCGCTCAGCCGCAAGCGAGAAACTCTCAAGATCAGCGAGGTCGCAGAAGACTTTTAAAGTTTCGACATGCATATTATTACATAAGAAATTCTATTTAATCATAAGAATAGTTTTTAACATAACTTATATAAAGGACCATGATCATTCTGACGGCAGGAAAATTTTTAACCGCAAAATTGCACGAAAGAACACAAAAAATGAAAAATCTTCATTTCGTGTCTTTTCGTGTATTTAGTGGTTTACCTATCAGAGTTTTTCAAGATGTTTGACGATCTTATCGATCAGCCAGTTTGGGGTTGAGGCTCCGGCGGTGACGCCAACTCGTTCGGCTCCGGCGAGGTCTTCGGTGTTGATCTCTTCTTCGGTTTCGATGAGGAAGCTTTTTTCGCATTGCTCTTTGCAGACGGCGAGGAGCTTGATGCTGTTTGACGAGTGGCGGCCGCCGATGATGTAGAAGACGTCGACCATACCGGCGAGCGCGCGGGCGGCTTCCTGGCGGTCGCGGGTGGCGGAGCAAATGGTGTTGACGACCTGAACCTCGTCGTGAGTGCGGGTTTTGATCGCTTCGGCAGTGTCAAAAAAAGTCTTGGCCTTGATGGTCGTTTGTGAGACGACCAGCGGATGCCGCAGCCACGGCAGGCCGGCGACCTCGGTCTCGTCTTTTATGACGAAGGCGTGATCGGGAGCATAGCCCTTGACGCCTATCATTTCGGGATGATCCGGGCTGCCGACGACGATGACGTGGCGATCCTGTTCGGCGGCACGGGCGGCAAGTTTTTGAACTCGAGTGACAAATGGGCAAGTCGCATCAACGACCTTCGTCGCTTTTTCCTCTAATTCCTGCTGCACCTGCGGTGTTACGCCGTGGGCGCGAATTACGGCCGTTTCACCTCGCGCGATCTGCACTGGTTCGCTGATGGCGGTAACGCCTTCGTGGGCGAGGCGCTGCATTTCCTGCTTGTTGTGGATCAGCGGGCCGAGACTGCGAACGGTTTCGCCTTCGGCAAGAGCGTTCTCGACCATCTCTACCGCACGTTCGACACCGAAACAAAATCCGTATTCATCTGCTAATAAAACTTGCATTCGTATGATGATTTAACTAACTTTTTACTTACCCACATTTACCTGTCTCGATTTTAGCAAATGGCAAATGGAATAGAAACCGTCTTGTGGAAATGCCGGTTTTTGAATGACGACTATTTTCGGGCGCTCTACGAAGCCTTTACCGAGGCGTTTTCCGATTACGTAATTCCGTTCGCGCTGACAGAGACTCAGTTTCGCAATCACATCAACCTGAACGCGGTCGATCTCGGGCGGACAGTCGGCTGCATGGGCGGCGACAGGCTGATCGGTTTTTCGCTCAACGGATTTGGTCAGTGGAACGGCAAACACACAGTTTATGATGCCGGAACAGGAGTGATACCCGCCTTCAGACGACAAGGCATAAGCGAATCCATGTTCCAAATGATGCTGCCGATCTTTAAGGTCGAAGGCATCGAGCAATGTTTGCTTGAGGTGATCGCGACGAACGCCGCGGCGATCAAGCTTTACGAGAAGCTTGGCTATCGCTCGGAACGAGAGTTGGGGCTATTGCAATGCGACGGCAAGTTGATAACGTGCGTCGAAACGCCGCAAAATATCGAAATACGCGAGATCGATACGCCCGACTGGAATTTACTGACAACATTCTGGGACGGCGAAACGTCCTGGCAGAATTCGGTTGATGCTATCAATCGAAGCCGTAAAATGAAGCGAATGCTCGGAGCTTATTCAGACGGAAAATGTATCGGCTATATTATTTTTTCATCGAATTTTGGAAGAGTTGCGCAGATAGCCGTTGACAAAAACCATCGAAATCGCGGCATCGGCACGTCACTGATGCTGGCGATGCAAGCCGAGACGGCTGACGGATATTCATTACAGATCATTAATCTCGACAAGTCGATCACAACGGCGATGAATTTTTTTCGTAATCGCGGTTTTTATGAACGGCTCGGTCAGTATGAGATGGTAAAGACCATGTAGCCATTGAACAGGTGAGCCAGCTTTTTTATTGACGTATACTCGAATAAATGGCTAAGATTCAGATATGGACGTAATTGAAAAAAGAATTACAATCGACCCTGATAAGCTAAATGGCAAACCCGCAATTCGTGGGCAGCGTATAGCCGTTCAAACAATTCTTGAATTTCTGAGCAATGGCGATGATATTGATGAAATTCTGGAGAATTATCCTACGCTTGAAAGAGAAGATATTTATGCCTGCCTAAAATTTGCATCGGATCTGATGCAGAACAGTTATAAAATTGAACCCGTTATGGCATGAAGCGATTCCTTATTGACGCAAATTTACCTTACAAGATCGATGTTTGGCAGAAAGAAAAATTTTGGTTCGTAGCCGACATTGATGAAGAATGGTCCGATTCAGAAATCTGGAATTACGCTCGCAAAAATAACCACACGATAGTAACCAAAGACGCAGATTTTTCAAATCGAATAATCGTGTCTGAACCACCTCCAAAAATTATTCACTTGAGAATTGGAAATATGCGGTTACAAGACCTAAACAAATTTCTCGAAGAAAATTGGAATTTGATACGGTCGGCATCTGCAAAATCCAAACTGGTTAATGTGTATTTAGATCGGATTGAATCAGTTGAATAATCATCGAACTGGCTCGCGCAGCATGGCCCCGGAAGCCGCATGAGCGATCGAAGCCGCTGACGGATTTGAATCGCGAAGATTTGCAAGTTGACGCAGAGCCTCGCCGGTGCGAGAGAGCAGGCGGACTAGGTCGCCTTCTTCGGCGCGTGTGCGGGCAACGAGTTCGTCCCATTCCATGCCGGCTGTCCAGCGTTCGGCGGCAGCGGCGGCGGAATAGTTTATCTCTTCGGCGGGTTCGACGCCGTGTTTCCATTCTATATTTGAAACTTTGACGACCAGGTCTTCGAAATCTGCAAGGAGGTCGAACATAGAGCGCGAAGCCCGCATTTCGCCGTAGCTGCGGTCGGCGTCCGAGGCAACGGACGCCATCAGGCCGGCGGCTTCGGCGACTGTAATCTCATCGAAAATGCCGTCCCGCAAGGCTTCGCCGACAAGGAGCGGCCGGTCGATGCGAAGGTCGGCGAGCCATTTACCTTCTTCGGTGACGGTTTCCAAACCGTAGTTGAGATAGCCGAAGTGATCGAGGACCTTCGCACGCCGGTCGAACGGCTCCCAATTCTCTCGATTTCTGATCTCGGATTTCGGATTGCGGAATACTGAAAAACTTTTTTCTGCGATCTCTTGTATTTGCTCAAAATTGCCGAACGCGTCAAGCAAATTCAACAGGCTCGTGTAGGTTGCGCGAAAACGGCTGACTAATGGGTCGGGCAGAGCTTTTAGCAACTCTGCGATTTTTTTTGGATTCTGAAACTGGCCCGGAGCGAGAACTACAAAACCGACTTTGTCGCGTCCGCGACGACCTGCTCGGCCGGTCATTTGCTGCAACTCGCTCGCGGTCAACGGACGCCAGCCGTCGTTGCCGCGCGTGTCCGCGTTTGAAACGACGACCGTTCGCGCAGGGAAATCGACGCCTGCAGCAACAGTCGAGGTCGCAAAAAGTGCGTTGAGCAAGCCGGCGGACATCAACTTTTCGATCAGCAGTTTCCAAGATGGAATATGACCGGCGTGATGTGCCGCAACGCCGGAGCGCACGATCAGCTTGGCGTGTTTGTGATCGAGAATCTCCGGATTTTCTATGGCAAATTCTTGAAATATGTTCTGCCGCTGTGCCTGGCGTTCGGGGTCGGCTCGCTGCGACTTATCATTGGCGACTTCCGCTGCCGCTTCATCACAACGCCGTCGGGTCGGCAAAAAAACGATCGCCGGGAGAAGATTGAACCCGCGAAGCGCCGAAATCAGTTTCGGAGGTGGGATGTCAGATGAGCGCGAGTCCATTGATGAAGTATAACGCACAAAAGCGTTCTTCTGAGACTGCGTTTTGTTACCATTGTGAACAATGAAGAAATGGCTCATCAGGCTGGGAATTCTTGCTTCGGTAATCGTTGCCGTGCCGGTCGTTGGCCTCGTATGCGAAGCCCTCGACCATCAGACAGTTGCGCAACGGATCAGAAATGATGAGTTACCAACGATCAAACCGGATTGGCCCGGAAATGCTCTCGATCAAAAATCGCGATTCATGGACGAGCGAAACCCTTACATGCCGAAGACGCGCACCTTGTTGAAATGGACGCTTGCCACTAATCCTTACAAAGAAGAAAAACGTAACGATGCTTGGCAAGTAGCGGTCAAAGACCCAACGGAGTTTCTCGACGGCAACGCCGACGGAATTTTGTGGCTCGGACATGCGTCGTTTTACATCAGGTTTGGCGACATTGGAATTTTGACCGATCCGGTTTTCGACGAGCCGACTCCACTCAAGCGTCTTGTACCAGTCGCCTCACCGCTCGAAAAAATTCGTGACGTTGATTACGTCTTATTGTCGCACGACCATCGGGATCATATGGACGAGGAAACTCTCCGCAACGTCGCAAAAAAATTTCCGGAGGCGGCCTTCCTCGCCGGGCTACGGTCGGAGGACGTTCTGAACGAGTGGGCAAATCAGTCGAACACGATCATGACGGCAGGTTGGTTCCAACAGTTTGACCCGTCGGTCCTTGCGAACGATCAGGTGAAAATCACTTTTGTTCCTGTCCGTCACTGGTCGAGGAGGTGGCTTTTCGATATGAATTGGCGGCTATGGGGCGGTTACGTAATTGAGAGTGGAGACACGACGATTTATTTCGGTGGTGACAGCGGCTACGCCCCGCATTACAAAGAGACGGGCGAGCTTTTTCCCGAGATCGATTATTTCCTAATCGGCATCGGCGCCTATCAACCGCGGTTTATGATGGAGCCGAATCACAATTCACCCGCGGAAGCTTTCAGGGCATTTCAGGATTCGGGTGCGAAAAAACTAGTGCCAATGCATTACGGCACTTTCGATCTTTCAGACGAACCACCAAGCCAGCCGCTGCGTTTATTATTGATGGAGGCAGAACGCGCAGGCTTGCGCGAATGCGTACATCCGTTGGCAATCAATGAGAGCATCGTAATAAACAGCTCAACGGATATGCAGACTCGTTAAGCGGCGGTAAAGTAGGCTCAAGCCCTCAAGCGTTAAGTTGTCGTCGACGACATCTACCTGAGCAGTGTTCTCCGCTATAACAGGAGCCCAACCGCCGGTGGCGATCACCTTTGAAAGGTAGCCGATTTCGTTTTGGATTCGCTGGATCATCTCTTCGACCATTGCTAAATAGCCATAAAAGATGCCCGACTGAATTGAAGCGACAGTCGTATTCCCGATGACACTTTGCGGATTTTCTATTTCAACCTCGGGCAATTTCGCCGTGTTTAAATGAAGGGCTTTTGCCATCGTTTTCATTCCAGGTGCGATAATGCCGCCGAGCAATATACGGTTCTCATCGACAACATCAAACGTTGTCGCCGTGCCAAAGCTGCAAACTATGCACGGCACTCCATATTTTTCTACGGCTGCAAAAGAATTAACTATTCGGTCAGTGCCCATTGCCGAAAGCGGTTCGTAGTTTATCTTTAGTCCGAAATCTAGATCATTTTCGACGAACAAAGGCTCATCGACACCGAGGCTGATCAGAAATTCGCGCAATGACACATTTGCGTCAGGCACGACGGAACAGACTATAGCATCAGAAATAGTTTTGCTCAGTTTCTGACCAATGGCAGATATTAAATCGTCTTTTGTAGAGTCGGGATCGGTCGGGATCGAGAATTTCGATATTAGGCTTTCGCCGTCAAAAATGCCGAACTTGGTTGATGTGTTTCCTATATCGACGGCAAGCAGCATGAGCGCCATTAACCTTGGAGCGGCAGGCCGTCATAGATAATGTTCCATCCGTTTTGGCGGCTTGTTTTCAGGCTTTTGGAAAACCATTCGACCGCTGCATCAGCATCGTCGTAAATCTGAACGGCTGGATGATCTTCGCGCGGATCGACGCGGCAGATGGCCGCTCCTGCGGTCGCAGTCTTGATGCAGAGGAGTGCGATCATATTGTTTTTTTGCATCACGGCTGTGCGCATTTTTAAATTGCCGAGTTCGTCGTCAAACTCGTCAAATTCGGCAAGCTCTTCGTCAAATTCTTCGTCGAGGTCAAAATCCCCGTCAAGGTCAAATTCGTTAATCATAATGTATCTACAAACTACACCGGAATAAGGGAAAAGTGAAAAGTGAAAAGTGAAAAGTTCCTGACTATTGTTTTTTCGACCGGCTAGCTTTTCCTTAACTGCTCCACTTCACCGGCCTGCACGACCTTAAGCGAGCCGTCGCTCGTCCTCACCCTCAAGGCACCATTTTCTTCGAGGCCGTCGGTGGTGCCTTCGATAATCTCGGGTCCGAGAGCGACGCGCACGCTCTTTCCGCTAAAATACGACGAACGCCGCCGCCATTCCTCAAGAATTTTTGCGGATCCGTTCTCATCGGAAAGGATCGCATACCAGTAACTGAGGTATTTACACAAAACGATTTCCACTTCGCCTATGGCTGCCGTTGCTGACGACGCAGCTTCGAGCGATGTGGCTGCCTCGGCGATCTCATCAGGGAAATTTTGTGATATCAAATTGATGCCGATGCCTACGATCACTGCAAGCCCTATTTGAGTTTCGACCGTTTCAGCAAGAATGCCGCTTATTTTTTTTTCGCCGACGAGAATATCGTTGACCCATTTAATGTCGGGCTTTAGATCAAATTCCTTCAATGTATCGTAAACAGCTACACCGGTCATCAGCGTGATCAACGTCAGAAATCTCACCTCTAATTTCGGTCGCAGAACAATACTGAAATAGAGGCCGGCGTCTTTATCCGAAACCCACGTTCGTCCGTGACGGCCACGGCCTGCGGTTTGCTGCCGGGCGATGATGCACAAGCCTTCGTCGGCTCCGAGTTTTGCGTGTTTTGCGGCTTCGCTATTAGTTGAGTCGATGGTGTCGAATCGGAGGATCGTGATGTTCATGACAGGAATTGGTGCTAGCTGCTAGCTGTCAGCTGCCAGCTGCTAGCCAGAGTGAGTTGCAGTAATAATTTCGGGTGTCGAAGAAATTTTGTTTGATTTGAAAACCACTCTCTCTCGCAATTTCTTCGATCATTTTGAGATTATATTTTTGCGATATCTCCATAAAGATAGCTTCCCATTGGTCGAATTCGAAAGTGCGATTTAGCGCACCAATTTTCACATTCTGTTTTTCGCGGCTGATGAGAAATGAACGCGCGGCGCACTCGACGGGGCGATAGACGGCGTAGTGTGAAAATTTATCGAGGTCGAAATCGGCATCGAGTTCGTGATTGATGCGTTTTAGCAGATTGAGATTGAACGCGGCGGTCACGCCTGTTGCATCATCGTATGCGCGCACTATCACACGCGGGTCTTTTTGGAGGTCAAAGCCCACGAACAGCAAGTCGTTTGGATTCATTACACCGTGCAAATTCCGAAAAAAATCAAGCGATTGCTTGCGGCTGAAATTGCCGATGTTTGAACCGAGAAAGAGCAATACCTTCCGCCTACCGGAGCCGTTCTTTAACGATTTGAGAATTCCAAAGTAGTCGCCGTTATGCAGTTTGACTTTGAGAGAAGGGAACTCAATGGAAAACTTTGCTGATAGAGCGTCAAGCGCTTCCTGCGAGATGTCGATTGGTGAATAGGAAATGTCGGCTCTCTGTTTGAGAAAATGTTCGACTAAAACAGCAGTCTTGGTTCCGTCGCCTGCGCCAAGCTCGATCAGGTCAAAGGTTTTTTCGCCGTTTGCAAACGCGCGAAATATCGCGTCTGCCTGAGTCGAAAATATGTCATGTTCGCAGCCGGTCAAATAATATTCCGGCAGCTTCATTATCTCCTGGAAAAGCCGCGAGCCTTCGTCGTCGTAAAAATATTTTGAAGAAAGCGATTTAGGATTCGAAGAAAGTCCGGTGAGAACATCTTCGGCGAATGTCGTTAGTTCCGGAGAAGTCGATGAAATCATAGTTTTATTCAAACAGGATATACATGATGTACAGGATCAGAGGAATCGAAATCCAATGCTCCCATCCTGCTTATCCTGTCCATCCTGTAAATATCACTTCGCCAATCTGATCCCCGTAAATTGCCATCTTAAATGCGGATGAAAGAAATTTCTGTATGTTGGACGACTATGGCCTTCGGGCGTTATTACAGACGCTCCGCGCAGGACCATCTGGTTTATCATAAATTTGCCGTTGTATTCGCCAACCGCACCGGCGGCTTTACTAAAGCCGGGATATGGCAAATATGCGCTGTTCGTCCACTCCCAACGCGTGCCCCAATTTAATTTTGTGCTCGCAGTTTCCCACTCGAATTCTGTCGGAAGACGCATGCCTTTCCATTCCGCGAATGCGGCAGCTTCATAATAAGAAACGTGGCAAACAGGCGCGTCGGGCGGCAATGTTCGCAGGCCGCCAAGCGTGAGATGCCGCCAGGCGTCGTCGTACTTGTGCCAGTAAAGCGGCGATTCGATTCCATTTTGATTGACCCAATCCCAGCCTTCCGAATGCCAGAGACGGAAATCTTTATAACCGCCGGCGTCGATAAATTCGATAAATTTGGCATTGGTAACGAGCTTGTTGCTTATCTCAAGATCGTCGAGATAAACCTTATGCCGCGCAAGCTCGTTGTCGAAGCAAAACCCGTCGCCGTGATAACCGATGTCATAAAGGCCCGCTTCGATGCTGCACCAAGCACCCGATACCGAAGGTGGTTCTGACTCTTCCGGTGCATATTTTTCTCGGTAAGCCGGGAAAAGCGGATTAACGCTAAACGTATATTTGAGATCTGTGAGGAATAGTTCCTGGTGCTGCTGCTCGTGGTTGAGGCCGAGGATAATCATATATTCGAGATCGCGCGCGGAAACGCGACTGTTGAGGAGCATGCGGTCGCCCGAGCGAGCCTCTTCGCCGTGTGCACGCTCGTTAACACTCGCGTTTCCGCCCGTATCGGCAATCAACTTGAGCATTGCTTCATCGACATATTTGCGATACTCAAAAACCTGCTTGACGGTCGGGCGGCTGAAACTGCGATGATCTCGCTGAGTTCGATTGCCGACGGAATTGTAATAGCTGTTGAAAAGAAAGCTGAATTGCGGGTCAAAAACTTTGTAATCAGGTGCGTATCTTTTGAGGATCATCTCCTCAAAAAACCATGTCGTGTGGGCGATATTCCATTTTGGCGGAGAGACATCGACTATCGGCTGCGGGATGTAGTCCTCGGTCTCAAGCGGCTCGCAAAGTCGTTCCGTATTTGACCGGACGGAACGGTAATATTCAACCAGCTTCGGACTTTCACCTTTCACCGTTGCCTGCATTCCTTAATTAGACCAAATAAACAACCAATTGGTAATTATGGATTGGCAAATTGTAAATCAGCGTCAGTCCGATTGACTGAAAATTATTGCCGCCGCATTTGCTCCCATTCGGTCACTTGACGCGCACGCCGGTTTTCGAGAGCATTCGCTAACGATAAGATGAGATCGTCGGATTGTTTTAGTTGAGATCGAGTTTCGGAAAAATAATTGACGGCGGTCGCAGTGTTTCGAGGGGTTATTTTGTCGGGCTTGCCGTACGATTTAGGATTGATTCGGTTGACCATTGTCTTGCCTCCTTATTGGGCAGACGGTCAAACCGCGAGTTTATAGCATAAAGTATTGACCGGCTGCAAAGCTGTAGTAGTTAACATTAAGTATTTCGATATAAGGCTCCTTGATATAAGGTTTTGACAGAATATCACGTTTTTATTTTCGCGCCAAGAGAAATAAGCTATAATCAATTATCATGCAGATTAGGCGACAGTATATTGTTGACGAACAGGATCAAAGGATTGCTGTTCAAGTTGATATCGAGACATTTGAAAAGATAGAGGAAACGTTAGAAAATTTCGCGCTTTTCTCGATGATGAAAGAAACGGACAACGACGAAGTACTTGATATAAATGAAGCCAAATTAGCCTATGCTGAATTGGAAAAGGCTTGATGCGGATAAAGGTCAAGAAGAACTTTTTGAAGCAGTTGGCGTTAGTGCCAAAGGACGTTCGCGAGCGAATCGAGTTTTTTGTATTTGAGACATTGCCCGAACTGGACTCGCTTGCTCAAAGCGGGAATATCGAAAAGATGCACGGTTATAGATCGTGCTTCAAGGTCAGATTCGGTGACTATCGAGTAGGTCTTATTTATGAAAACGAAGTAATTGTTGTTAAAGTAGTAATGCATCGAAGAGAAATCTATAGATTTTTTCCATGAAACAAATTAGCTACCGCCTCGCCCTTAGATAGCCGCGCGTCAATGCGCTTTGACGACGCGGCGAAAACTCACATATACAAGTCGAAACTGATGAAAGTGGATACACAGTTGTTTATTCGCTAAACTTGATTCTTTTGCTGTTTCAGGGAAAGAGCTCTGAATACGATATTTATGGACGAGAAGTACTTTGCAAAAAAGATAGAGCAAAAATGGCAGCGCATCTGGGCTGAGAGCGGAGCGTTTAATGCTGAGATAAATGACGAGAAGCCGAAATTTTATCAGCTCGAGATGCTGCCTTATCCGTCGGGAAATTTGCATATGGGGCATGTGCGGAATTATACGGCGGGAGACTCTCTCGCCTGGTATAAGCGGCTGAAAGGGTTTAATGTTCTGCACCCGGTCGGCTGGGATTCGTTTGGGCAGCCGGCTGAGGATGCGGCGGTCAAACGCGGCGTCAATCCGCGCACTTGGACTGAGGAAAACATCGCCATAATGCGCGGCCAGCTTCAGCGGCTGGGCCTCAGCTATGACTGGCGAAGGCAGATGTATGCCCACACGCCGGAATATTATAAATTCGATCAGTGGTTCTTTTTGAAGATGTATGAAATGGGCCTGGCGTATAAAAAAATGACGCAGGTCAACTGGTGCTCGAACGACCAGGCGACGCTTTCGAACGAACAGGCAAGCGGCGGTATTTGTTGGCGTTGCGGCAACCCGGTGACAAAAAAAGACCTTGAGCAGTGGTTTCTGAAAACGACGGCTTATACCGATCAGTTGCTTGATGACATGGCCGAGATCGAATCGGGCTGGCCGCAGAACGTTCTAAAACGGCAGCGGGATTGGATCGGGCGTTCGGAAGGCGCTTTTATCGATTTTGAGATCGTCGCATCGGGCGACTCGCTGTTTTACTGTCCGATGGTTGACGGCGTTACAAGCACTTCGGATCTTGGTAAAAACCGCGTGCGCGTTTTTACAACGCGAATCGATACGATCTACGGAGCCAACGCGATCGTACTGGCAGCCGAGCATCCTGTGATACAGGCAAATCTCGATAATTTTGCCGAGGAAGTCGCCACAAAAATCGCCCTCATCCGCGTTGAGAACACGCGCCCGAAAGATCATGAGATCGAGATAGAAAAGGACGGAATCGACACCGGTCTCAAAGCCATTAATCCATTCAGCGGCGAGGAATTGCCCGTTTGGGTCGGCAATTACGTGATGATGGAATACGGCACGGGAGCGGTTATGGCCGTGCCCGCACACGACGAACGAGATTTTGAATTTGCTCAAAAGTTTAGATTGCCGATAAAGATGGTAATTGTGTCAGAACCCCCTGCGTCAGCGGGGGGCAATGGCGATGCTTCTCGTTCAACATTATCGGTAAAAGCAAACGCTGCGGATTCGCATTCTTCTTTGCCGCCAGCTTACGCAGGCGGTTCTGACCTGGCCTTCACCGATTACGGCATAATGGTCAACTCCGGCGAGTGGGATGGCAAACAGAGTGAAGAGGCCAAAAAGGAAATGGCGGCGTATGCAGAAAAATATCGTTTTGGTGAAGCCGCAACGACTTATCGTTTGCGTGACTGGGGAATTTCGCGGCAAAGATTTTGGGGTTCGCCGATACCGATCATTTATTGCGAAAAGTGCGGCGTCGTGCCTGAAAAATTTGAGAATCTTCCGGTGCGTTTACCCGAGACCGCTCCTTTTACCGGCACTGGCGAATCGCCACTTGCGAAAGTGGCGGAGTTTTATGAAACGAACTGTCCAAACTGCGCAGGCCCGGCAAAACGCGACACAGATACGATGGATACATTTATCGATTCGTCGTGGTACTTTTTCCGTTACACCGATCCGGTAAACGAAATCTTTCCGTTCGATACAGAAACAGCCTCGTATTGGACTCCGGTCGATCAATATGTCGGAGGCGACGATCACGCCGTGATGCATTTAATTTATGCGCGGTTTTGGACAAAAGTGATGCGCGATCTTGGATTGGTCAAGTTCAACGAGCCGTTCAAACGTTTGCTGACGCAGGGAATGGTTGTCGGCGAGACGTTTTTTGATGTTGAGACGGGCAAGAAGAATTATCACATCCCCGCGAATGTCACCGTGACCCGCGACGCAAAAGGCAAGATCACAGGCGCCGTTTCTGCCGAAGGAAAAACACTCAAATACGCCATCGAGCGAATGTCCAAATCAAAGGGCAACGGCGTTGATCCAAACGACATGGTCGAAGCGTATGGAGCCGACGCCGCTCGTTTGTTTATCATGTTTGCCGCGCCGATCGAGAATGAGTTGGTGTGGAACGAGGCCGGCATTGAAGGCTCGGTTCGTTTTTTGCAGCGTGTGTGGCGGTTGGTCTATAAGTGGAAAAGCCTTTTGTCAGAACCGTCTGCGGTAGCGGGCGGTTTAACTCAGGATAGCGTTCAACCACCCGCTACCGCAGGCGGTTCTGACAGGAAGTTACGGCAGAAAACTCATCAGACTATTAAGCGCGTTTCGGATAATTTTGAGAGTTTGCAATTTAATACGCCGGTTGCTGCGTTGATGGAATTGTCGAACGCGATAGGCGATTTCGAAGTTGAGCCGGATAATGCGAACGAAGAAGATGTTTTTGCCGTGCGCGAGGCTCTGACGAGCCTTGTTTTGATGTTGACGCCGTTCACTCCGCACACGGCCGAAGAGCTTTTCTCGGTTCTGATCGGCAATGAGAAAGGTATTTTGGAAAACCGAGCGCGATTTCCTGAATACCAGGAAGAGCTTGCCAAAGCCGATGAGATCGAGATACCTGTGCAGATTAACGGCAAGTTGCGCTCGCGTTTGATGGCTTCGCCCGATGCGTCAAACGAAGAGCTTGAAAAGATGGCTTTCGCGGACGAAAAGGTGCGCGAACACACCGACGGCAAAGAGGTCGCAAAAGTCGTCGTAGTGCCAAAGCGGCTCGTGAATATAGTTGTCAAATGAATACACGACTCATAATGCACAATGCACAGTGCAAAATGTTAAGAGCTTATCGCAATATGAAGTTGAGTAACACTTGAGTTGTGCATTTTGCATTTTGCACTGTGCATTAGTTGCCCTTGCTTGAAAAATGCAAAAAAACTAAAATTAAGTGTCTGGAAGATACTTTCCGGAACGCCAACATCTTTTTGTTCTAACCTTCGATGAAAGAATGCCAGCTATGTAAGACCTGTTTTGCGGACGACGTTTTGAGTTGTCCGCATGACGGGATGCCGACTGTGCATACTTTAGCAGGGGCGCCGGTTTTGGAAGGGAAGTATCATCTCGAAAGCCGCCTCGGGCAGGGCGGCATGGGCATTGTTTATAAGGCTCGTCATGCTTACCTGAAAACCACTCTCGCGATCAAGGTCATTTTGCCTGATCTTGTCGGTAACGATCCGCAGCTCGTTACCAGATTTCGTCAGGAAGCTCTGGCGGCGGCGGCGATCCGTCATCAGAATGTTGTCAGCGTTACGGATTACGGCGTGATCGACGGCTCGGTTCCGTTTCTCGTGATGGAGTATGTCGAGGGCGAATCACTTCACGATCTGCTGGGGCGCGAGAAGACGCTTGCGCCGGACAGAGCCTTCGATTTGATCTCGGCGATCTGTGCGGGTGTCGGAGCGGCTCATCATCAGGGAATCGTGCATCGCGATCTCAAGCCGCTCAACGTAATGATCTGCTTCGACAAACCGAACCTTTCCTCGGCAGTGAAGATACTCGATTTCGGCTTGGCAAAAATTAAATCCGGAGAGCTTCTCGGTTCTTTCATACAGGCGCAGACGACGGGTTTGATGGGCTCGCCTTATTACATGGCGCCTGAGCAATGGGCTGACGAGGAGCCGACTCCGCAAGCCGATATTTATTCGCTTGGCGTGATGATGTTTCAAATGTTGGCGGGTGACGTGCCGTTCAAAGGCTCGTCCATACCGGCGATCATGAAGAAGCACATTTCCGATCCGCTGCCGACATTTGCGTCCGCGGGCGTGAGCATAGCGCCGGAGATCGAACGAGCGGTTCTGCACACGCTTCAAAAAGACACTGATAAACGAACACCAACGGTTGAGACTTTTGTCGAGGAACTCAGGATGGCAATTCGACCGGGCGCGCTGTTCGTCAATACAGGGCAAACTTTGCCGGTCTCGACGCTGACGGTAATTACAAAACCGCCGAAATCTTCCGTTTATGTTGACAATATTTCGGTCGGCGACACAAAAGACGACGGAGCGCTGCTGCTCGAAGGCATTCAAAGCGGCAATCATCACCTTCGCGTCAGTCACAAGGGTTTTTACGATTGGCAAAGCGAGGTCGTCTGCGACGGCATGCCGCAAAAAGTGATCGCCGAACTTCAAACCGGTGTGACGCAGAGCAATATGGCAATCCCCAAACCCGGATCCGGAACGGTAGTTTTCGGCCCCGAGACGATGGCGAATCGTTCGCTTGGAAATGCTTCCGGCCGCATGAGGCAGACGATCCAGGAGAGTTGGCAGTCAGGGGAAATGCCGGTTTCTGTCGGAACCCAACCGCCGACATCCAGGAAACGCCTCTTCTCGACAGCCTTTTTGGGAATCGCTGGAGCATTGGCCCTCTTATTGATCGGAATGATCGGCTTTGGCGGCACCATAAAATGCTGGGTGGCAGAATGCAAAGATGTTCCGGTCGTTAACCCAGGAGCTACGCCGACTCCACTGCCGATCTTTAAGTCCGAGCTTATCCCTATTCAGGGCGGCACATTTAAAATGGGGCGACCCGAAGGCAAGGGCAAACCGGAGGAAAACCCTGAGAATATAGTGGAAGTACCGAGTTTTCGAATGGACAAGACTGAAGTTACAAACGCGGAATATTACTCGTTTATCGCAGCAACGAGTTATAGCCCCGTGCCTGGGCATTGGGTGAGCTCGAGGCCGGTGGCCGGAACTGAAAAAATGCCGGTTCGATTTGTAAATGTCGATGATATCAATCAATTCATATCATGGCGATCGGAGCGCGACGGCGTAAAATACCGTCTGCCGACAGAAGCCGAATGGGAATATGCCGCACGAAACGGGGTTAAGAATAACCTTTATCCTTGGGGCGATACATATCTTGCGAAGTGCGCGGTTTTGGATAAAGACAATACAGAGCCTGAACCTGTCGGTTCGATGTCATGTCCGAACGAGTGGGGAGTAGTCGATCTTATTGGAAACGTTTTTGAGTGGACTGGGTCAAAAGCGGGCCTTTATAAAGGAAGCAGCGGAATGACTAAAGAGACAAAAGAGCCGCGTTTCATGATCCGCGGAGGAGCTGCTTTTTATAAATCGGCCGGCCAGTTTGGAATTACGGCGACATCTCGCGTTGACGTTGAAGCAACTAAACGTGATAAGGAGCTTGGATTTCGTCTTGTTGCCCAGAATTAGTTTTATCTGTTTTTAAGGTGTTATGACTCGGGCGTTAGGAATATTTTGCAGTTTGTTTTTCTTGTTCTCGATCTGCACATTGGGCCAGGACCTCGGCAGCAGCAATAACCTTTTTGGCGGGAAGAAAAAAACCGCGAAAAAGAAAGAGCCCGCGGCAAAACCTGTAGTAGCGAAGCCAAAAACAGCAAAAGCAACAGTGAGAAAACCTGCTCCGGCAAAGAAAAAGGCGCCGACTGCAAAGCAGAAAATTGCTTCGAAACCAACTACAGCCGCTTCTAAACCTAAAAAGAACGATACTTCTACAACACCGCCAGCAAAAACTGCTGTCACTAAACCAAAAGCTGATCCGAAGGCTGCCGTTACTAAACCGAAATCTGATCCGAAGGCTGCAGTCGCTAAAACGAAACCTGATCCGAAGGCTGCTGTCACTAAACCCAAGCCCGATCCAAAGGCTGCCGCCACTAAATCAAAACGTGATCCCCAGCCTGCCGACACTAAAGCAAAATCTGGTCAGAAGACTGCAGTAACTCAGCCAAAACCTGCTGACACCTCGCCGAAATCTACTGTCGCGGTTTCAAAACCTGTTTCGACTCCAAAACCGGTTGAGGTTATAGTTTCTAATCCGGCAGCGGACGAATTGTTTGAGAGGCTGATCGTCGATGGAAATGTGGCAAGAGACGAGCGCAATTATTCGACGGCCGAGACGGCGTATCAGCGGGCGAAAAATGTTAAGCCGAAGGACTCGCGGGCGGTTTACGGCCTCGGCAATTTGTATAGCGATCAGCAGCGTTGGGAAGAAGCGGAGACGGCTTATCGTGCCGCGATGAAGACCGACCCAGATAACGCGATCATTAATGTCGCGCTCAGTTATGTTCTTTCGCAGCCGATCATTGTTCCGAATTTGTCGGACCGTTACGAAGAAGCGGAAAAGCTTGCTCGCAAAGCGGCCGAGCTTGCTCCGTCGAGCGCTTTGGCCTTCGATCAGATGGGTTTGGCAATGGAGCTGCGCGGGGAGATTACAAAAGAGACCGAAGACGCTTATCGCAAGTCGATTCATCTTGATTCCTCATTTACGCCGGCTTACGCGCATCTCGGGCGGCTGCTCCATCGTCAGGGCAGAAAGAAGGAATCTGCCTCGGCTTATGAGAGCGCCGTCAAGCGTTCGAGCGATCCGCCGACGATGATCCTTGTTGCCGAAGTGATGCAGTCCGACCAGCGTTATTCCGAATCGGAACCGCTTCTTCGACGTGCCGTTGAGGACGATCCGAAAAATCCTGCCGGTTTGATGTTGTTGGGCAAGACGTTGACCACGCTTGGCGAATATAATGATGCAGAAAAGTTTTTGCGCCGAAGTCTCGTGGTTAGCCCGAACGCTTTTATGCCGAATCGGCTGCTGGCGGAGCTTTACGCGCGGCAAAAAAAATACGAGCTGGCCGAAAATTCGTTGCTGCAGGCGCTTCGGTTTGTTTCATCCTATGACAAGCGAAATCTTTCGCTGCAGTTTGAAATGGTCGGCGACGGATATATGAAAGCCGGAAAATCCGGCGCCGCGGAAAGGGTTTATAAACAGGCAATCGCTCTCGACCCCGAAAGAGAAACGCTTCGCCCTAAACTGGCCGGATCGCAGAAGAAGTAGAACGGTTTTTGGCGGCGTCTTTGAAAATCATGCCTTATTAAGAGTGTTGTGAAGCAGGAAAAGCATTACATAGCTGAAAAATGAGGCGGATTCAACAGTGATCGGAACGTTGGTAGCGAAAATGTATTGTCCGAAGTGTAAAGAGAATTTTGAAGAAGGTTCGAGAAGGTTTTGCCCGAACGACGGGGCACGTCTTGTTTTTGATGCGGCCAGTGCCGCAGCTCACCCTTCGACCGGCGGAATTTTTTCCAATCTTATTCCTAAGACCGATGTCAACCGTGAATCGGACGAGTCGATCCCCGACATACCTCAATTTTTTATAACTGAACCTGCGACTTCGGAGCCGGAGACAGTGATCGAGGTCACGGGCGATTTCTTCGTGCTTGAAGACGCCGAGCCTGAGAATGTTCTTGAGCCTATAATTGAAATCCCCGAATCAACCGAACCCAAACCTGAGGCTCGCAAGATCAAACCATACGAAATTCCGGCCGGTCACGTCGATTTGAATAAAGGCGGACCGCAGACCGATTCGGCCGATTTCCGCGCCGACGATCCCGAAAGCTTTATCGGCCGCACCGTAAAAGGGCGTTATGAAGTGACCGAATTGCTGGGCGGCGACGAAAAGAGTTTTGCTTATCTCGCATATGACAAGATCTTTCGCGACAAGACGGTTTTGGTTCGGATCTTGCTCGAAGAAACTGATGAGGCCACAGCGGGCATCATCAACGACGAGCTTGTCGCTCTTTCGCATATCAGCCATCCGAATGTTGCGCGGCTTGTAGATTCCGGGCAGTTTAAGGACAAGACGCGGTTTTTGATAAGCGAATATACTGATGCACTTTCGGTAAACGATATCCTGACCATTCATGGGACGATCGACGGCATGCGTGCCGCCCGAATCATCAAGCAGGTTGCGTATGCTTTGAATGAAGTTCATCAGGAAGGCATTATTCACCGCGACCTGCGGCCCGAAAATATCATCGTCGCCGCCGGCGAAGAAGGCGAACAAACCATTCTGGTCAGTTTCGGAGCTTCAAACGGCCAGGCAAACGCCCACAACATCGGTTACAAAGCTCCTGAAGTTTTCGACGGCCGCTTTTCGACGATAAGCGGCGACAGTTTTTCGCTTGCTGTCGTAGCTTATGAAATGCTGACCGGCGCGATGCCTTTTACCGGGCCGACTTCGAGGGCGATCGTCAGGTCTCAGTATGCCGGTCCCGAAAGATTTCCGTCGCAGATCAGGCCAGAGTTGCCTCGCGGGGTTGACGACGTGCTCAAGAAGGCTTTGTCGTTCAAGGCTTCCGACAGATACGCAAAGGCGCGCGATTTTGGCGATGCTTTTTATAGCGCAATAGCCGATGCACCGGTTGCCGAAATAGCTCCGGAGAAGCAAGCGGCTATAGACAAGAAAACAGCAAGAGCGGCCGCGCCAATTCCGCCGGCGGACGAACCGGCTTGGAAGAACCGCTCGCCCGAACCGCCGCAAGTCGAGAATAACCGGACAAATGCGATCGCCGCAGGCGGAATTTTCGGGTTGTTGGCGATACTTGGTTTAGGTTGGTATTACGTTTCAAAAAATCCGGCTAGCGTCGAGGCTCCGACAAGCAATAATATTAGCGCCGTTCAGAACGCGACAAATCCTGCCCCGAAAGCCGTCGTCGAAACAGAAATGCCGCCGCTGCCGCGCAACATTCCGCAGCCGCCGAATACCAATTTCTACCAGAACACCAAGCAAAATCTCAAAGGGGATCTGATCCGTAATTTTGTCGGGTTTAACTTATACTACCCAAAAGATTGGACGGTCAACGGCCCGCAGGAAAGCTCAACTGCCAGCGGACGCGGAAAGTTTCTCGACATTTCACGCCTCACGTCCGAAGGCCGCCTGAAAGAGCAAATGCTCGTCAGCTATTACTCAAGCAAAGGCACGTATAAAGAAGACGCCGCCAAATTCCCGCAATTTGTAAAAGAAACAAACGAAACGCTCAAAAAAATCTTGCCCGGCTACGTGATGGTTTCCGAAGGCGAGACCAAAATCAACGGCGAGTGGCGTGCGTATGAAGTAAAATTTCACGGAAGCGGTAAATCAGAATCCGGCGAGCAGATCTCGGTATGGGGACGGCGTCTTTTCATTCCCGCCTCTCGTCCGGGCGTTCGCAACGGCTTTGAAATCACAATGCTCGCAACCTCAGCCGCCGACGAAGTGAAAAGCGTTAACGACATCGGCGTAAAAGGCGAACTTGCCTCAATCCTCTACAGCTTCGAACCCAGCCAGAATTTTTAGATGCATAAGCCCGCACGTTAGTAAGGGCGGTACACTCAACGCCAGCGTGTACCGCCCTTACTAACGTGCGGGCTTATGCATTAATAAACCTTTGACAAATGCGGGATTGAGTGTATAATGATAGAGCTTTATTAGCTTTAAAAGTTCCGGCCTAATAAATCGTGGAAAGTGCGATCTTTCTGTAAGGTCGCATTTTAAATATCTGTATTAAATCAGCAATCTTGGAGGTTTTGGATGTATTTACGGTCGAAAGCTGAGGCTCGCAGGGGTCTTTTATTATCTTTGTTTGTTTTAGGATTGATCACTGCGATCATCGTCGTTCCTTATCAATATGGTACAAAGGCAGCCGGAGAAAGGCGCAATGGCCTTACACAAAGGACCGTAAGTGAAGAAGAGGCTTATCCAAATTTCGACATCCGCGAGAATGCGGCCGGTAGAATATCCGACGCGCTCGCCGGTTATCGAAGCGCGGCTGGGAAAGATGCGTCATACGTAGCCGCTCTCCGCGAAGCTTTCGTTCAGGGTGAAAACGAACTCAGATCGCGCATTCCGACGCTTAAGGTCGATTACAACTTGGACATCCGCATTCCCGAGGTCATCGGACCTGACCCGGCTATAAGCCGGGCATTTTTGACTGGCGCGACGCGGCCTGCCGGCAGAAAGCACGCCGATGTTCTTATAAATTTCCTCAAAGATAATAATTCTCTCGTCGGCAATACCGATCAACAGATCGATGCACTTCATATTTTTGCTGATTATACGAACCCCGACGGTAACCTTTCGTGGGTCGAGCTTGAGCAGCACATCAACGGCATTCCCGTATTCCGCGGCGGCGTAAAAGCTGGTTTCACAAAGCAAGGCGAGCTGATTCGTGTCTTAAATAATCTGGCTCCGGGACTCGATTACAATAGTCTTTCCACAGATTTCGGCGATCCGATCGATGCGGTGCGGTATGCTGCTCCGCTTGCAGGCTACGCGTTAAAGACAAATGATGCTCTTCCTAACAGAGCAGCATCCTCCAATATAAAGGTTAGATTCGGAGCAGGCGGCGACTGGGATATAACTGCTGAGAAGATGTATTTCCCGACCGAACCCGGCATTGCGGTTCCGGCCTGGCGCGTTTTGATCTGGAAGCCCGTAAATGCATTTTACGTCATCGTCGATGCCCACACCGGCACTATGCTTTGGCGCAAGAACATCACGAGCGACCAGACACAGGCCGCTACATATAATGTTTATGCGAACACCACGAGTTTGTCTAACGCCCTCGACAGCCCGGCTCCGATAACGCCCGGCCCGATCGATCCGGGCCTCGGCACGCAGGGCGCTATTCAGGCGCGCACAAACGTCACGCTTATCGGCAACGAATCTCCAAATCCCGGCCAGAATAATCTGGGCTGGATAACCGACGGCACAAACGGCGTGAACGGCCACACCGACGGTAATAATGTCGAAGCGGGCCTTGATCTTGGCGGCGCAGACGGTGTCGATGCACCTCAGGCCGGAACCAACCGCGTCTTTAATTTTTCTTATAACCCGCCACCCGGAAGCCCGCCGAACGGCGACGCACCCGCAACAGCCGCGCTCAGAAGCGGGGCGGTGACACAGCTTTTCTACTACAACAATCGCTTTCACGATGTGTTCTATTCTCTCGGCTTTAACGAGGCGGCTCGGAATTTCCAGAACGACAATTTTGGCCGAGGCGGGGTAGGGGCTGACAGGGTTTCGGCCGAGGCCCAGGATTCGTCCGGCACGAACAACGCTAACTTCTCGACGCCGGCGGACGGCGGACGCGGGAGAATGCAGATGTATGTTTTTGTAAACACACCAGTCCAGCGGGACGGCGATTTTGACGGCGATATAGTTTTTCACGAATTTGGCCACGGGCTTTCGAACCGGTTGGTCGGAAATGGATCGGGTTTAGTGAACAATCGCCCCCGCGGCATGGGCGAGGGCTGGTCGGATTTTGTTGCCACCTGCCTGCTTTCCGAGCCGACCGATCCGATCAACGGCATTTACACGACCGGTGCTTACGCCACGTATAATGTAGCGGCCTTTGGCATCGGCACCGATAACGCCTACTACGGCATCCGGCGGTTCCCTTACGCCCCAATTGCCTTTACTGGCGGCCCCGGCAACCTTCCTCACAATCCCTTGACCGCCGGTGACGTAAATACCGGCTGTGTTATCACTGACGGAGCATTTCCGCCAAGCGGAGGCGGCGCGTGTAATCAGTTTCATAACACCGGAGAAATTTGGTCGTCAATGCTCCACGAAGTTCGAGCCCGGCTAATCGCCCGTCTCGGCCATGCTGCCGGTAACCTCAAGATGCTTCAGTTCGTCGTTGACGGGATGAAGCTTGGGCCTCAGAGCAATCCTAACTTCCAGCAGGAGCGTGATTCTCTTCTCGCTGCGGCTCAGGCCAGCTCATTGGCGCCTGACGCAGCCGTCGATGTCGCTGATGTATGGCACGGGTTTGCGATCCGCGGCCTGGGTGCGACAGGGACGGATAACGGAACGACGGTCGTTCAGGGTTTCACGACCCCGACCGCCGCCGGAACAGCGACCAACACCGCGACTGCATCGCCTACGCCGACGAACACGTTCACGGCGACCAACACGTCCACAGCCACTAATACAGCGACGCCAACGAATACTGCAACTGCGACATTCACCGCGACCGCGACTTCGACGGGAACGCCTTCGCCGGCGTGCACGGCCAGTTTTTCTAATACCACGTCGATCACGATAAATGATAATGCTGCCGGAGCGCCTTATCCTTCCAATATCTCGGTTGCCGGCTTATCGGGAACAGTCACAAAGGTAACTGTCGATCTGACGCAAATGAGTCATACGTTCCCTGACGACGTCGATTTAATGCTTGTTGGTCCTGCGGGACAGAACACTCTTCTATTGTCCGATGTGGGCGGCGGTGGTGACATCGTGAACGTAAATCTCACATTTGATGACGCTGCGGCGACTACGATAGGTGACTCGACACAGATAGTTAGCGGAACATTCAGGCCGAGCAACGTTGGCACTGCGAGCGATGCATTTCCGGCACCTGCGCCGGCGCCCGGAGCTACAGTCGCGTTCACGGTATTCAACGGCACAAATCCGAACGGAACCTGGTCGTTGTATGTGCGTGATGATGCAGGAACCGATGTCGGCAGCATAAGCGGCGGATGGGCACTGACTATCACTACGTCCGGCTGCGTCTCGGGAACAGCGACATCGACATCTACGGCAACCAACACTTCCACGCCGACAAATACTGCAACACCAACTTTTACGTCAACGTTTACTGCGACAAATACGTCAACAGCGACCGCAACGGCAACGGCGACCTTCACAGGAACGCCTGCCTGCACGCCGGGCGATTTCTCAAATCCGGCTGCGATCACGATCAACGACAATGCAGCCGGTGCGCCATATCCTTCGGATATTGCGGTTGCGGGAATGGCCGGCACGGTCACGAAGGTGACGGTCGATCTTACCGGCGTAAGCCACACGTTTCCCGATGACGTAGATATTATGCTTGTTGGGCCGGGCGGCCAAAACGCGATGATAATGTCCGACGCGGGCGGCGGTAATGACATAACCAGCATCAATCTTACTCTTGACGACGCCGCTGCGACTGCATTGTCCGACGGCGGGCAGTTAACCAGCGGAACTTTTCAGCCCACGAACATCGACACAAACACGGATGTGTTCCCGGCACCTGCTCCTGCACCTGCCGGAGGAGCGGCTTTGTCCGTGTTCAACGGATCGAGTCCTAACGGAACCTGGTCTCTGTATGTACGCGACGATCTCGGAGTCGATGTCGGCAGCTTAAGCGGCGGCTGGGCTATCCACATCACGACAAGCTGCGGCCCGACGCCGACGGCAACAAATACAAATACGCCGACGGCGACCTTTACCGGAACGCCGGCGCCGACCTCAACCTCAACATCGACGGCAACGGCGACCTTTACAGCCACAAACACCGCGACGGCTACGTCCACATTTACTCCAACAAATACGGCGACTCCGACATCGACACAAACGCCTCCTTGTCAAGAGGTGCTCTACGACCAGTCGAACAATGTCAGCACCAACGGGACGAGCTCGCAGGATTTCGAGACCGCCAATGACGCGTTCGACAATCAGGCTGCCGACGATTTCGTCGTGCCGGGCGGCCAGACGTGGACGCTTCAGCAGATCATTGCGAACGGTTTATACTTTAACGGATCAGGACCGGCCGACTCGTTCAACGTGACTTTCTACAACAATGCGGCCGGCTTGCCCGGCTCCGCGGTTGCGGGCGGCACCTTTACCGGAGCTTCGTATTCAAATGTTGGTGATATCTTCACGATCACGCTGCCGAGTTCTCTCGTGCTTAATCCTGGAACTTACTGGGTCTCGATCCAGGTGAGAATGGACTTCACGCCGGGCGGACAATGGGCTTGGACAAATCGCACTACACAATCCAATTCGGCTGCCGTTTGGCAGAATCCGGGCGGCGGCTTTGCGATTCCGGCCTGCACAAGCTGGGCTGCAAGAGGAGCAGTTTGCGCGATTGAAGCGGCGGCGCCGGATCAGGGCTTCCAGATCTTAGGCACCGACGGCGGCCCGTGCTCAACGCCAACCGCGACAAACACGGGTACACCGACCAACACGGCAACGAATACGCCGGTATTTACCGCGACAAATACAGCGACGGCAACTTCGACAAACACGGCGACGTTCACGCCGACTAATACGCCGACAGCAACCTCGACCAGCACAGCGACGTTTACGCCGACCAACACGCCGGTAAACACCTCGACCAATACGTCAACGCCGACTAGCACTTCCACGAACACTGCAACAGCGACCAACTCGGCGACTAATACGGCAACTGCAACGCCGACTGCAAGTCCGATATGCCTGGCCGTTTCCATTCCAAACTCGCAATCTCTGACGGGCGTTACGGCGACGATGCCGGTCAATACTACGAACCTGACCGGGCGCAATGCCATATCGGCTGACCTCCAGCTCACCTACGATCCAGCGGTGCTGACGCCTCTGGCTAACGGAACATGGGGAGTTACGCTCGGCACGGTCGGCAATTCGAACGGCGGCGGCCGAACGCTCTCTGTAAATAATCCGAGCGCAGGAACGCTTGTTATATCCGTCTTCGGCATCACCGAAATGCAGGGCAGCGGCGATCTTATCAACTTAAACTTCAACGTTGTCGGCTTGCCGGGCACAGTCAGTGCGATTGAAGTTATCCTGTTTGAATATAACGAGGGCGATCCGTGTTCAGTTGTGACCGACGGCACTTTGACTGTCATCGCGGGAACGATCTCCGGAGCCGTAACCTACGGCAACCCAATCGGAGCGCCGGCGGTGCGTCCCGTTTCAAATACACTCATCAGCGGCACGGGCTCGCCGAACGTTTCAACGACGACCGGCTCGCCCGGCACTTATTCGCTCAGCGGATTCGGTTCAGGTGGATACACGGTAACGGCTTCAAAAACCGGCAACCAGAACGGCGCGATCTCGTCATTCGATGCGGCAAGGATTTCGCAGCATGTCTCGGGCATGAGTCCGCTCAACCCAACGCAGCTTAGCGTGGCCGATGTCAGCAATAACGGCGGCGTCTCGTCATTCGATGCGGCTCAGATCGCGGCTTACGCAGTCAGTCTTCCGAATTCGGGACTGACGGGCACGTGGAAGTTCAATCCTTTGAATTATTCGCATCCGAATGTGTACGCCAATATTTCGGGCGACGATTTTGCCGCGCTGCTCATGGGCGAGGTTACGGGCAACTGGACCGATTCGGGATCTTTGCGTTCAACCAACTTCGGCGGCAGTGACACCGCCAAAGTTACTGCTCCGCTCGTTGTAACGCCTGCGGACAACGAGGTAATCGTACCGGTCTCTGTCGAGGGCATCAAAGGCAAGGGAATCATCTCTTACGAATTCGATCTCCGTTACGATCCGACCGTAATCCAGCCGCAAGGCAACCCAGTCGATCTCGATGGAACCGTCAGCCGAGGCCTCTCATTCGCGGTCAATGCTGATGAACCCGGACTCTTGAGAGTAGCCGTTTACGGCCCAATGCCGATAGAGAACGACGGCGTTCTTATGAATCTCAGGTTTGACGCATTCGGAAAATCCGGTTCAGTATCACCGCTCACATGGGAGCGAATGATGATGAACGACGGCGACCCACAAGTCACGATAACCGGCGGCGAGGTGTCGCTTTCCGACGCCGCGCCTAACCAAGCCGAACTCGAAGGCCGCCTGCTCAACTCCTTAGGAGCAGGCGTCCCCAACGCCCGCGTCACACTGACCGACCCAACCAGCGAGACTCGCTCGGTTGTTTCCAACAGCTTCGGAGTCTACCGCTTCGCGGGCCTCCAAGTCGGCCAGACATACACCCTCAGCGTCGAGTCCCGCGCGTTCACGTTCAAGCCGCTAACAATCAGCGTCACCGGCCAATCAGTAACCGCCGACATGATCGCCGAACAATAAAACCGGTGCTTGTTGCATAATCAAAAGGGGCTGGCTGAAAACAAGATTTTCAGCCCGCCTTTCTTTTCTTTCGCGGCTTTGCCGCTCTATTTGCGGAAAAGCTCCGCTTTTCCGTTGACTGCTAAAAAAACCTTGCGGCTACGCCGCCGCTCTTCCTCATCAATTGCCACTAGCTTTAGCTAGTGGAAAACTCAAAAAAAAATGGGGCTTTAGCCCAACTGTCCGTCGCAAAGAAAGCAGCTTGGCTAACTAGTTCAAACAAGAAGTTTGTGCATTCATCTCACACCGCTTAGGCTAAAGCCCGAATTTCTTGTGCTATGTTATCCACTAGCTAAACTAGTGGCAATTGATAAAAAATAAAAGCTTTGAGACAGGCTCCGTAGCATTTCCGCAAATAGAGCGGCGAAGCCGCAATTCACCTCTTAAATTTTTTGACTTATCTGACCAATCTGTTTAACATTCCAGATATCGAATCTTAAATCCGTACTTGCAAAACTAATCGGAGATCGAGCCATGTCGAGCATAAACTCTTTCCTGCGTCCTGAGCGAATTTTCGCGCTGTCGGTACTAATTGCTTGCTTCGCTGTCACAACTCATACCCAGTCCGCTCTCGATGGCTTTGACCCGAATGCAAATGGAGAGATTGAAATCGTCGTAGTTCAACCTGACGGCAAAATTCTCATTGACGGCGTCACGTTTGAGTTCTCAACTGAAAACGTCAATTATGCTCCGCTCGGAAGCACTGCCTCTCGCAACAGTTGGATATTGTCGGGTTTGAATCTACCGTCCGGATACGACCTCTACATACGTGCGCGGGGTTTTTATCTCGGCGGCGAATTTGAGGGTTGGGAGAGCAATCAGCAGTTCGTGCGGAATACGTTCTTAGACGGCCCAACATCCACGCCGACACTGACACCTCCAAATACCGCGACAAACACGCCGACAGCAACCCCGACTGACGGACCAGGCTGCACACCGGGAGCATGGGCTATGGCGGCGCCTTATCCATTGGCCGTATATGGAGCAGCAACGGTAACTGATGGAACTTTTGCCTATACTTTCGGCGGTCACATTTTAGGGGGAGCGACATTTGCTGATTCCAATCGATATGACCCGTTTACTAATACCTGGACGCCGATCGCTCCTATTGCCTCCGGCGCGGATTACCTCTTCCGTGGTGAGTACGGCGGCAATGGAAAGATCTATCTAATGGGCGGGCTTACTGGCGGAACGCTAAACCGCATTTATGACATTACAGGGAATAGCTGGAGCACGGGAGCGGCCATACCAAGTTTTATTAACGACCAAGGTCATGTTGTGTTTGGCGGTAAGATCTTCGTGATCGGCGGCCGTAACGCAAGTGGCGTCTCAGTCAATACCGTTTACGCTTACGATATAGCGTCCAATACGTGGGCCACTCGTGCGCCGCTGCCGCAAGCTGAATTTAACATGGCATGCGGCGTTATAAATGGAAAAATCTATTGTGCCGGAGGAAGCAACGAAAGCGGTGTCCTTAACAATCTTTACGTTTATGATATCGCCGGAAACAGTTGGTCATCGGGACCACCAATGGAAGTTCCGGCTAACTTCGCTGCAGGTACAGTGGTGAGCGGCAAGCTGTGGGTCATAGGTGGCGGGAACCCGTTCAGGCCAGCGGAGCATCCAAAGTCACTCACTAACACCCAGGTCTATGACCCCCTTGCAAACACATGGGTAAGTTCCGAAGTCTTAAATCACGCGAGGTCATTCGCTGATGCTGTGACCCTAAACGTTGCAGGCGGCCAGACGGCGCTTATTGTCGCTGGATATGATTCGACAGCGGGCAATGCAATAAATAGCGTTGAAACAAATACCTCGGGTTGCTTTGTCAGTGGAACAGTTACATACGGCAACGCGATTGGAGCGCCGACGCCGAGGTTTGTTTCTAATGTGTTGTTGAGCGGCGCGGGGTCGGTGCCGGTTGCGGCTTTTTCTGGTTTTCCGAGCGGAACTTATTCGCTGAGCGGGTTTGGTTCGGGTGCTTATACTGTTACGCCGAGCAAGACTGGCGGCGTGGGTGCTTCAATAACTTCATTCGATGCGGGAAGAGTCTCGCAGCACGTTGCGGGCATCAACACTCTGACCGGTAACCAGTTGATCGTAGCCGACGTGAGCGGCAACGGCACACTGTCTTCCTTCGATGCAGGCCAGACCGCACGTTATGTCGCTGGCGTTCCTGGTTCGGGATCGACAGCGAATTGGATATTTCTTCCGGCGATCAGAAACTACGCCTCCGTTACCGGCAACATCGCGGGCGAGGATTTCATCGCTCTGCTAATGGGCGAGGTTTCCGGCAATTGGACGAACACAGGAGCGAAACAGGTGACGAGTCGGTAGCCCGCACGTAAGTAAGGGCTCAAGGCGGAGTGGAAATCAACGTTGAGCCCATACTCACGTGCGGGCTCCGGACACTTGCTGACAATGGCGACAATGAAGAACACGACTGGAAAATGTTAACGACGATAATGTGGATTGACGACGGGGATATCGGCGACCGGCACTCGGAAAAAAGTGAGACGTAGATGGGTAAAAGCGTTACGTAGAGATGAGTTTGACGCTCAGTAGGCGGCTCTTATCAGTCAAAATAGCCCATAAAATCGCAAAAAACCGCTCTCACGTCGTTTTAAATGTGGAACGTTCCACATTTTGTGAAACAACTTTCGGGGGACGTATTTCGGTTTCAATTTGACTGGAAAAATTTTCGTAGAAAAGTTCTTTACCTTTTTTGATATTAGGAATAAAATCATCGGGTAGTTTGAGCAACCTTAACTTGGAGGGCAACCATCATAGCCAGCGAAGAAGTTATAAAACCAGGCAGTGATATTTTCGGAGCGAAAATGAACACAAACTCGGCAGCGATCGAGCAGGATGTTGCGTTTGGGATTGAAGCCTCGTCCTCGAGCAGTCAGCAGTTGGCAGTCGGCGGTCGGCAGGACGAAAGCTTTGACGCATCTGCTCCTGACATTGATTTATGCCGTTTGGCGGCGGGCGGCAACCTCGCTGCGTTCGAGTTGATCTACGAGCGGTATCATCGCCGCACCTACAGCCTTTGTCTGCGGATGACGAGCAGCCAGACCGAGGCCGAAGATCTTACGCAGGAAGTCTTCATCCAGCTATTCCGAAAGATCGGCAGCTTTCGCGGCGATTCGGCATTCTCGACTTGGCTGCACAGGCTTACCGTCAATCAGGTGCTGATGCATTTTCGGCGCCGGAGCGTAAAAAACGAGCGGACTTCGGATGACGGCGAGATGCCAGAGCAAACTGTTCGCGGCTCGGCAAATCCGAGCAAAATGCAGGTCATTGACCGCATCGCTTTGAAAAACGCGGTCGCAGAATTGCCGAACGGCTATCGCAGAGTGTTTGTCCTGCACGACGTCCAGGGCTTCGAGCACGAAGAGGTCGCCCGCATGATGGGCATCTCCGTTGGCACTTCGAAATCGCAGCTTCACAAAGCAAGACTGAAGCTGCGCGGGCTTTTGTTAAAGAGCCAGGATTGAGTGCAAAAAATTCAAACGACAATGCACGAACCGCTGAAAAGCCGTTCGTGTTTTTTGTGTCGATATTTACTAATTTTATATCGAAAGCGGTTTTCAAAAGGCAACTTTTGCGGGCACTGAATAATCTATATTAGTGAGTTAGTTTAGCGATATTTACGCCTAAACCGGCAAGCAAGATGCTCGCCCTCCAGTCAAAATGAATTGTGACGATTGCAAAAATCTGATAAGCGTCTTTATGGACGATGAGATAGACGCCGTAACAGCGTCGGATGTTCGCACCCATCTTACTGTTTGCGCGGACTGCGCTCTCTATTGCGAGGACATGGCTTCGATTGTCGATGTTTGCACATCGGAAGCCTCTACCGAACTCACTCAGCCAAATTCCAAAGCACTTTGGTGCCGCATTAATAATCTTATCGAGAGCGAGCCAAAAGCCGAGCCGCCGGTCGAACAACCACATGGTCATCGCTGGCGGTTTTCTTTTTGGCAAGTGTCGGCCGCTGTGCTGTGTGTCGGTCTGATAAGTTCGGTTCTTACAGTTGTCGCCATCAAAAGTTACATTCAGCCGGCGTCCGGCGATCTTGCAAATTCCGCTTCGGAAAAGACGATGATCGAAAAAGCTCTCAGCAAGATCGGCTTGATGGAATCGCCGCAGCAGGCCCGTGATCGACGGCTAAAGGAACAGCAGGCGGCGATCGATTACTGGAACGCACGCGTTCAGATGCGACGCGATCAATGGGACCGCATTACGCGCGATGCGTTTGACCGAAATCTGAAAGTTATCGACGAGTCGGTCAATGATTACACGATGATCCTGCAGCAGGATCCTGACGATGAGCTTTCAGGCGAGATGCTCGATTCCGTGATGAATGATAAGATGAATCTGCTTCGTGATTTTTCCGACCTTTAGTTTTATTGAAATGATCCGTAGATCAAAAATGGTCATCGTGCCGGTTGCAAAAACTACGATCCTTTTGAGCGTAGTTTTTTTTGCGATTTTTGTTGGCGAAGTCGCGGCGCAAAAGAAATTTTCACGCGCCTTCACAGCGGGTCAGAATGTGCGTTTGCAGCTATTAAACCGAACCGGAACCGTGACCGTGGAAGGCTGGAACAAAGCCGAGATCAACATCTCAGCAACTCTTGAATCGCCCGCTGCAACCATCGTCCCGCAAACCTTGAGCGGAACTATCGTTATCAATCTCGTCCGCGATAATCAGGGCAAAGAAGTTGGCAATGTCAACTTCCTGATCCGTGTCCCTTACAGCACGATGGTCGATATCGAGACTAAGGTGGGAAATCTCAACGTCAGCAATGTCCGAAGCGGCCTCGTGCGCGCCCACATTACAAGCGACGGTGACATCACGTTGATGAACATTGTTTCTTCTACCGTTGCCGCCGACAACGGCATCGGGGATATTTTCTTTGACGGAGAAATACTGGACAACGGCAATTACCGTTTTACTTCGCGGCTGGGCACCATCAATCTGCGCATACCGTTCAATTCGTCATTCAGTTGCGTTGCAACTGCTCCTTCGACACGCAATATTTCCTTAGGGCCGTTTGCGAACCCGAATATGCGATTCGGCGACGGCCGCCGCATCGTCGGCCGTTTCGGTGACGGCAGCGCCACGCTGACCGTAACAAACCAGCGAGGGAACATTGCATTTCTGCGAAGATAGTTCAAATTCGCGAAGCACTCGTGCTAAACAATATTGACACTGCTAGCAGAATCAGCTAGCATAATTTTGTGAATCGAAAGCAGAAAAAGGTTCTGTCATCCATATTTTCGGTTCCGACATCGGGAAGTATAAAGTTCTCCGACATTGAGAAGCTGTTCATTTCATTGGGCGCGATTGTTATCGAAGGGCGCGGTTCCCGTGTCGCCTTTGTTTTTCCAAGCGGCATTCAATGGGAAGAACATCGCCCGCATCCGCAGAAGGAAGCGAAGAAATATCAGGTAGAATCAGCGCGACGCGTTTTGCAAAGATTGGGATACGCAAATGAATAACATTCTTGAATACAAAGGGTTTAAGGCGAAAATTGAATTTTCGGCGGACGATAATGTCTTTTTCGGCCGTTTGATAGGCATCGAAGATATTGTTTCCTTTCATGCGGAAACGGTTAAACAGCTCAGAAAAGTTTTTCGAGAATCGGTTGATTTTCACATCGAAGTGTGTGAGAAAGTCGGCAAGAATCCGAAAAAGCTATACTCAGGGAATGTAATGTTAAGGTTGCCAAATAAGCTGCATGAAAAGATAGCGGAAGCTGCTGCCGCTACAGGCAAGAGTATTAACGAATGGGGAAAAGACGTGCTCGAATCTGCTGTTAAATCATAGATCTTACGGAAAAAAATAAATGAATTATTCTAAACTTCCGCACATCGCGGTGGCATTTGTCATGTTCTTTGCCGGTTCATATTTTGTTTACGCGCAACCTTCACAGTCTTTGATAAAAAAAACAATAACAAAAACCGACAGCTTTGAGTTCGGAGCCGGCGGGACTGTTGCCGTCACCGGTGCTCCGGAAGGTTCGATACGTGTTGTCGGCAACAGTAAAAATGAGATCGAAATAACAGCCAGGATCGAACTGCAGGCGGCGAATGAGGCCGATTTTAACAAACTGATTCCGGTTACTGGTTTCCTGACCGACGAAACGATCGGGCGAACAGGTATTATCAGCTTCGGCACATTTAAAAAGCTTGGAGAAAAAAAACTTTGGAAGAAGTTTCCCAAAAATCTCATGGGCTTGCCGCTAAGGATCGATTACATTATCAGCGTCCCGCGTTTTTGCGATCTTGAGATCGACGGCGGCAAAGGCGATTTGTCTATTACCGGCGTCGAAGGCTCATTGCGTATCAATTTTCTGGAAACAAATGCAGATATTCTCGCGGGTGTAGGCGCGACGAATATAACAGTCGGCAGTGGTAGTGTCACTGTCGCTCTCGGTGTAAACGGTTGGCGCGGACGCGCGGCAAATATTAGTATCGGAAGTGGTGATCTGAGTGTTAAGCTGCCTTCGAGCGCGAGCGCCGAGATCGACGCGACGATCCTGCGCACCGGTTCGATCGAAAATCTTCTGCCCGATCTAAAAGCTCGCGATAGAAAAATCCCATTTACAGAAAAATCGATAATGGCGAAAGTGGGCGTTGGCGGCTCATCGCTCAAGTTTACCGTCGGCGACGGCACGTTAAAACTGATGCGTTTGGCAGATTAAGTTCCGAAGTTCCAACTTCAGTTGGCTTTTTCGTATAATAAAGGCAAGCTGAAGCTTGAACTCAGAACTTTTTATGACCATAAAATCCGATGTTTGGCTGCGCAAAATGGCCGAAGAAGAGTGCATGATAGCGCCTTTTCTCGCCGAGCTTGTCCGCGAGTCCGACGGCAAACGCGTTATCTCGGCAGGCTGTTCGAGCTATGGCTACGATATGCGGCTGGCCGACGACGGATTTCGTATTTTCTCATCCGTTCACGGCAAAGAGATCGACCCGAAACACTTTGACGAACAATATTCGCTGATCGAGCCGGAACAGCACACATCTGAAGACGGCTCGAAATACTATCTCCTGCCGCCACACCACTACGGCCTCGGCGTGACCGTCGAAACATTCAAAATGCCGAGAAACGTGACCGGAATCGCGCTTGGCAAATCGACTTATGCCCGCGCCGGTCTGCTCGTCAACACAACACCGCTCGAAGCCGGTTGGACAGGCCGTCTCGTCGTCGAGATTGCAAACCTTGCAAATCTTCCGCTTCGTGTTTATATAAACGAAGGCATCGGGCAAATATTATTTTTTGAATCGAGCGAGGATTGCGCGGTTTCATACGAAGACCGCGGCGGTAAATATCAGGGGCAGACTGGATTGACGTTCGCGAAAGTTTGAGTCAGAACCACCTGCAGTAGCGGGTGGTTGAACATAGTCGGACTTAAACCACCCGCTACCGCAGGTGGTTCTGACAGATGCAAAAGATCGAAAATTACATCGACGGCGAATTGGTTCGGCCTCTATCAGGCGAGTATCTCGACAATTACGATCCGTCGATTGGTCAAGTGTATTCGCAAATTGCCGATTCGGATGAGCGCGATGTGCAGTTGGCAGTCGAAGCTGCAAGAGCCGCTTTTCCGGCGTGGTCAAACACGTCCGCCGAAGCGCGGCATGATATTTTGATGCGGCTAGTTGTATTGATCGAGCGTGATCTTGAGTCGTTGGCATTGGCCGAGTCTGTCGATCAAGGAAAGCCTGTTTCTCTTGCCCGCACCGTCGATATACCGCGAGCGGCAGCGAATTTCAAATTCTACGCGACGGCTGCGATGCACACGGCGAACGAATCGCACGACTCATTTGCAATCGGCGCGCTGAATTACACGCTGCGGCAACCATTGGGCGTAGTAGGCTGTATTTCGCCGTGGAACCTTCCGCTTTATCTTTTTACGTGGAAGATCGCTCCGGCAATAGCCGTCGGCTGCACGGTTGTCGCAAAGCCTTCGGAAGTCACCCCGATGACGGCGTATTTGCTGTCAAAACTATGCATCGAAGCGGGGCTGCCTCCAGGTGTTTTGAACATCATTCATGGCACCGGGCCGAAGGTCGGCTCGGCAATTGTTGAACACAAGGACATTAAAGCCGTTTCGTTCACCGGCGGCACAAAAACGGGTGAGGAAATTGCTCGCGTTGCCGCGCCGATGTTCAAGAAACTTTCTCTTGAGCTCGGCGGGAAAAATCCAAACATTATTTTCGCGGACTGCAATTACGAAGAAATGTTGGCAACCACGATCCGCTCGTCGTTCTCAAATCAAGGCGAGATCTGCTTGTGCGGCTCGCGCATTTTTGTAGAGCGGCCTATGTATGAGCAATTCAAAGGCGATTTTCTTGGCCGAGTGTCATCGCTAAAAGTAGGTGATCCGCTTAAGGCCGATACAAATGTCGGGGCTATTGTTTCAAAGCCGCATTTTGACAAGATAATGTCGTATATCGATCTTGCGCAGCAAGAAGGCGGAACGATTCTCGCCGGTGGCAAACAAGCAATTCTCGATGGCCGGTGTGCCGACGGATGGTTTATCGAACCGACCGTTGTCGAAGGGCTGCCATTCGACTGCCGGACGAATCAGGAAGAAGTATTCGGCCCGTTTGTTACGCTGATGCCGTTCGACACCGAAGAAGAAGTTCTCGGTTACGCAAACTCGGTTCGCTATGGTTTGTCTTCGAGCGTTTGGACCGAAAACCTTTCGCGCGCGCACCGCGTAGCATCAAAGATCGAAGCCGGCTTCGTCTGGGTCAATAGCTGGATGCTCCGTGATCTGCGAACGCTTTTTGGCGGTTTCAAAGACAGCGGCATCGGCCGCGAAGGCGGCTTTGAAACGCTGAGATTTTTTACCGAAGAGAAAAATGTTTGCGTAAAACTATCAGAACCGGCTCCGTAAGGGGGCGGCCAGTATTATTTCTATGAAAAACTCCATACTTATTTTTTTTATTGTTCTTATATTGTCGTCAACCGGATTGGCCCAACAAAAAGCACCGACCGAATCGGCTATGGATCGATTCCTGCGCTATGTCAAGATCGACACTCAATCGGCTGAGGAAGCTGGAAAATTTCCGAGCACTGAAAAGCAGCTTGTGCTGGCGAGATTGCTTGAAAAAGAGTTGAAAGACCTCGGCGTTCAAAACGTGCGGATCAGTGCTGAAGGCATTGTTTACGGGATGGTTCCGGGCAATCTGCCGGACAATTCAAAAGTGCCGACGATAGGATTCATCGCTCACATGGACACTTCGCCGGCAGTTTCCGGCGCGAATGTCAACGCTATTATTCACAAAAACTATCAGGGCGGCGACATTGTTTTGCCGAATGACAAGACGCAGGTCATCACCGTTGCTCAAAATCCCAATCTCAAGAATCTTATCGGCGATGACATTATTACGGCGGACGGCACGACGCTGCTTGGCTCCGACGACAAAGCGGGCTGCGCCGAGATAATGACGATGATCGACATCCTCAAACAGAATCCGTCTATCAAGCACGGTAACATCGCGATCGCCTTCACGCCCGACGAAGAAGTCGGCGGGCCGATGGACTTGTTTGATATTGCGGGCTGGGGAGCGAAGTTCGCATACACAGTCGATGGTAAGGAACTCGGCGACATCGCTAACGAAACGTGGTCGGCACGAACGGCGACGGTCACTTTCCGCGGCAGGAACACACATCCAGGCACGGCAAAAGGAATCATGGTCAATTCGTCGTTTGCGGCGGGCGACTTTCTTGCAAGTTTTCCAAAGGCCGTTCCGAACCGCCCCGAAACGACCGAGGGCCGCGAAGGCTTTCTGCATCCTTACATCGGCAGCCTTGACGTCGAGATTTCGACTATAAAGATTCTGTTGAGAAATTTCGATATAAGTGGGTTAGCGGCTCAAGAACAATCAGTTAAAGACCTCATCGTCGACGTTCAAAAACGGCATCCGAACGTCAAGATCGAATACAGCTCTGTCCTCGGCTATCTGAACATGAAAGAAGCTTTGAAGGATTATCCGCAGCTCACGGATTACGCCATCGAGGCCTCAAAACGCGCCGGGATCGACGCACGACTACGTCCGATACGCGGCGGTACCGACGGGTCGCGCCTGACCACGCGTGGCCTACCGACGCCGAATCTATTTACCGGCGGGCATAACTTTCATGGAAAGCTGGAATTTAATTCGCGAAAGGGATTGGAAAAATCAACCGAGATGCTTGTCAATCTTGTTCAAATCTGGGCCGAGAAGTCGAAGTAAGTTTTGGCCGCAGATAAACGCAGATTACGCAGATAAGAAGTTTTGAATCTGCGTTATTTGCTTTTATCTGCGGCCAAATTTCTTTTGTCTTATGCCGCCCACTTACGCAGGCGGTTCTGACTTATTGATACAAATCCGGAAACTTCTTTTTCAAATCAGCTAGCTTTGGAAGATCGTGAATCACGATATATGGCTGATCGGGATGATGAGCGAGATAATCCTGATGATAGCTTTCAGCCTCGAAGAATTGCTTTAGCGGCACAACCTGAGTTACAACCGGCTTCGGAAAAGCCTTTGATTTCTCTATTGATTCGATATAGTTCTGAGCGAGTTTCTTTTGTTCCTCGTCAACAAAGAATATTGCCGAACGATAATGAGGTCCCGTGTCCGGGCCTTGGCGGTTTAGCTGCGTCGGGTCGTGAGCGACAGAGAAGAAAACAGTAAGAAGCTGAGTGTAAGTGACTTTTGAAGGATCAAACGTAACTTTTACTGCTTCGGCGTGTTCCGTTTTGCCGTTGCTTACTTTGTCGTAATTGGCGGTTTTTGCATCGCCGCCTGCATAACCCGATTTAACGTCGGTCACGCCTTTGACGTGCTCGAAAACGGCCTCGACGCCCCAAAAACAGCCGCCAGCAAATACGGCAGTTTGCGATTCTTTTGGCACAGAGGAACGATTTTCGGATAAGGGTGTCGGTTCAGGAACTGCAAGGTCGGCAATTGACGCCGAACTATTTGCGATACTACACCCAATTGCAACGGCGACAGATAAAACAACAATGAACTTTGTAAAAAATAACATCTTCAGATAACTCCTACAGACTTAGATGCCATTACTCACGCATCTTATTCCCCAAAGTATATTTTCGCATTTTTTCAGTGATCGGATTTAAAGTCGGCAAGAAAATACTGCTAAAATAAACTGAATCATGAACGACGATATTATACATTCTTCGAAAGCTCCGGAGCCGGTTGGGTTGTATCCGCATGCGAGGCGGGTAGGGAATTTGTTGTTCCTGTCGGGCGTCGGGCCCCGAGAGAGAGGAACGAAGTCAATTCCAGGCGTTGAACTTGATGAAAAAGGCGAGATAATCTCATACGACATCGAAACTCAGTGCCGGTCGGTGTTTCAGAATGTACGGCAAATTGTCGAAGACGCCGGTTCATCTTGGGCGCAGATGGTTGACGTAACTGTCTTCCTTACAAACATGAAGGACGATTTCGAAGTGTATAATAGAATATACGCGGAGTATTTTGCCGACAATCAACCTTGTCGGACAACGGTCGAAGTCAACAAACTGCCGACTCCGATCGCGATCGAGCTTAAAGTGATAGCAATCATAGATTAACAAGAAAGGAGAAAATAATGATAGCAGCAGAAGCAAAGGGAACAGCAACAAAAGGTTACGCAACACACAGCACGGAGGCGAAATTTGAACCGTTCGAATTTACTCGACGTGAGGTCGGCCCGAACGACTTACTCATCGACATAGAATACGCCGGAATTTGCCATTCGGACATTCATCAGGCGAAAAATGAATGGAAAGATACGATGCCGACAAACTACCCGTTGGTGCCTGGACATGAAATAGTCGGAAAAGTCAGTCAAGTTGGCGATGCGGTGACGAAATTTAAGGTGGGCGATGCTGCCGGAATAGGTTGCTTTATTGACTCGTGCCGCGAATGCCCAAACTGCATGAGCGGCCAGGAGCAGTTTTGCATTAAGATGGCGGCATATACTTACAACGGCACTGAGATGGACCGCGTTACCAAGACCTACGGCGGGTATTCCAATAAATATGTGATAGACGAGGGTTATGCACACACGATAAAAGCAGACGGCGATCTTTCAGGCATCGCCCCGCTGCTCTGTGCGGGCATTACAACCTATTCTCCGTTAAAGCGTTTCAACGTCGGGCCTGGACAAAAGGTCGGCATCGTGGGTCTTGGCGGCCTGGGACACATGGGGGTAAAAATTGCTGTCGCAATGGGTGCGGAAGTTACTATTTTCAGCACGTCGCCCAGCAAAGAAGCTGACGCCAAAGCTTTGGGCGCGCATCATTTTGTTGTCACGAGGGATCCAGCCAATTTCGAGCCGCTCGCCGGGTCGTTCAATTTTATCCTCGATACGGTCTCGGCCGATCACGATGTCAATCCTTACATAACAATGCTCGGAGTTGGCGGAACGATGGTGGTGGTAGGCGTTCCACCGAGCCCGCATGCCGTACACGCCTTCTCGCTTATATTTGGGAATAAAACGCTTGCGGGCTCGCTAATTGGCGGCATTCCAGAGACACAAGAAATGCTAGACTTTTGTGCCGCGCACAACATCACCTCAGATGTCGAGGTTATTTCGCCCGACCGCATTGAGGAAGCGTATGACCGCACTGTCAAGGCGGATGTCAGATACAGATTCGTGATCGACATGAAAAATGCGTAAATGAGATACGTCGCTCTGCTTCGGGGAATCAATGTCACCGGAGCGAACATGATAAAGATGGAAGAGCTTCGCCGGTCGTTTGAGTCACTCGGCTTTACGAATGTCGTCAGCTACATTAACAGCGGGAATTTGGCGTTTGATTGTAAGAAGATCGCGGAAGCGAAACTTGTACAAAAGCTCGAAGAAGCGATCAAAAAAGATTTCGGCCTTAGTATTTCCGTAATGGTTCGCGAACGAGGCCACATTGCTGATGTGCTGACAAATAATCCATTCAAAGGGCATTTTGAATCGCACAAGCAAATGCACGTGCTCTTTATGCGCGATGAAATGCCTGTCGAAAAACAAGCCGCGCTGGCCGAACAGCAAACGGATCGGGAAAAGTTCGCAGTCACAGGACGCGAGATTTATGCAATGCTGCTCGACGGCCTTGCCGAAAGTGTCGTGTTCAAGAAGAACTTTATCGAAGGTAAATTAAAGACGCCAACAACCGGCCGCAATTGGCGGACAGTTGAGAGACTCACCACTCTCTGAAGTAAAACATTGACAGTGTGTAGAATGGATGTGTATTATTGATACATGAGAAATAGTGCCTACCAACGCATAAACATCACGCTCCCTCAATCAACCATAGCTATGCTCGAAACAGTTGCCGCCAAAGGTTCGCGAAGCACATTTATCGATGAAGCAATCCAGACTCACGTTAAAACTCTAAAACAGCCGAGTCTGCGCGAACGAGTAAAACAAGGAGCAATTGCGCGCGCCGAACGCAACCTAAAAATGGCCGAAGAATGGTTTCATATTGAGGAAGAATTGTGGCAAAAGTAAAAGTTGTCATACGCGGCGAGGTCTATCTTATCAATTTTGATCCGACGGTGGGAGCGGAAATAAGAAAGACACGTCCGGCACTCATTATTCAAAATGATCTTGCAAATCGCTACAGCCCGATAACCATAGTAGCAGCCATTACGTCAAAGTTTGATGATGAGCTATATCCCACGGAAGTTTTGATTCACGCTGGTGAAGCCGGACTCAAACAAGATTCTGTGATCGTTTTTGACCAAATTCGCAGTATTGACAAAACTCGAATAGTTAAAAAGCTCGGCAAGGTCAGTGAAATAACTTTAAAGAGAGTGAATGCTGCAATTAAGATCAGTTTGGGGTTGATTGATATTTAGGTCATCATGAATTGTCTTTTAACAAGAAGTTTGACTTTGGGATTTTTGTGGCTTGTTATTTTAGCGTTTGTAACCAATGCGCAGACTACTCGCGAAAAGTCAGTTTTGTTGACAGGCGAAGAAGCCAAAAAATTGGCAGCGCAATGTTCACGCTTGAGTCCGTCGGACTTCACCCATACTTGGATACCATCCCAGAAGCAAATTAATACAATGGAGGTAAACCTGGGTGGAATTTCCAGGCTAAAAGCGAAAGCGTGTTGTATTGGTGGAGAACGGATCGAGAACGCAGAGCAATGGTATTTACAATACGCAGCATTAGTTTGGAAAGGTAGAAAGATAATCTATATAAGCGCCGTATCGACGGAAAAACCACTTGGCCCATGTTTTGATAAAGATGGAATTATCTTTGACGAATTCTGCGAATATTGGAAGCAGCGCGCGTCTATCGTTTGCGATGGCGGAACAAATTGGGGCGTGATCTATAATGTTGCATCTGGCAAGTTTTCTAACCTTGCTGTAAACGGCATCTAGAAAGTTACGGATAACATTATGGGCCAACTCATTCCACGCGAAAGTCAGCTCTAAGGCCGCGCTTCAAGAACAATATTGAAAGGAGTTTCCGTTGCTCGCCTAAAGCGAGTAAAACCGCCTTCGTTAGCGACAGATTTGAGCCTTGCTTCACCCGCCTGCGCTCCCAAGCCCAATCCAACTTCCTGCGAGCGCGATGCCGGCGTGCAGATCAGTGTCGATGCCGAATAATAAACACGGCCGACCGGATTGTGATTGTCCTCGTGGCGGTCATTGGCAAAAGGTTCGACGATCATCCATGTTCCGTCATTTTTCAGGGATGAAAAAACGTGTTTCGCGGCGCCAACGGGATCGCCCATGTCGTGCAGGCAATCGAAAAATGTGACCAGGTCGTAATCGTTGCCGGGGAACTCTTTAGCGCTTGCAACCTCGAAGGAAATGTTGCCGTCAAGACCTGCCTGCTTCGCTTTTTCACGAGCTTGGTCGATTGATTTGTCGTGATAATCAAAACCTACAAACTCAGAATTGGGAAAAGCGGCAGCCATGATTATAGTCGAAGCTCCAAGTCCGCATCCTACATCGGCAACCTTGGCGCCGTCTTTTAGTTTTTGCTCGGTTCCGTCGAGAGCGGGTATCCACGCAGAAAGCAAATCCGCATTGTAGGCAGTTCGGAAAAACAGCTCGGTGCCTCGAAATAGATCAGGGTCGTGCTCGTGCCAACCGAGGCCTTCACCGGTTTTGAATCTGTCGATCAATTTAGGCACGGCTTTTAAGGCAGAGGTTGCGAGAATAAATGCGCCCGGAAAATACGCGGGACTGTCTTCGTTTGTCATGACAAAAGCCTGCTCAGGCGTCATGTAGTAACTGTCTGCGTCGGCGTCATATTGGATGTACCCGCTGCGCTGGCAGCCGAAGCGTTGAGCCATTCACGGACATATCGCTCATTGGTATTTGTACGCTTTGCCAGATCTTCTGCGTTAATGCGCTCGTCAGGATTCGACATGGCCTTATAAAGACCAAGTTTCTCGCCAATAACTATTGAACCTGCATGCATCGTCGCCCCGAGATCGCCTACAAATTTTCCTATAAGTTCGTTGAGTTTATCTTCGTTGATTTCCATGTTGCCTCCTTTTTTATTAACGCCGGAAACGGAAATATTTGTCAAGCGGGTGGCCTTCGCCTCGGAGCATCGCGGAGACCATATCCATGCCTATTACGGAGAATGTGATCCCATTACCGCCAAAGCCAAGGACGAAATAGGCGGACGGGAAATTTGGATGCTTTCCTATGTATGGCAAACCGTCTTTGGTCGCGCCAAACGTTCCGGCCCAGGCGAAATCTGTCCGAAATTTTACAGCAGGCATCAGCTTTTTTAGTTTTTTCTCAAGCCGTTCGGCCTTTTTATTGATGAGCGAATCGCGTTTCTCTGTGTCAAGAAAATCTTCGTCTTCGCCGCCGATCAGGATGCGGTTGTCGTCGGTCGTTCGCATGTAGTTATACGGGTCGGCGGTGTTCCAGAAAACCGTTTCGCTCAAATGAGAATGGTCGTCCTCGGAAACTTCGCCGACGATCGCGTAGGTTGACATGAGATCGACGAACTTGTCTTTTATCATTTCGGTGCTTTCATAACCGCTGCAATAAACAGCTTTTCGAGCCTTTATGACATGCCCATATTGGGTTGTAAAACGGACGCCGTTCCGTTTGTGATCGGCTTCGATCAAATTTGTCTTGTCGTATATAGTCAATCCGTGTTTTTGATTGAATTTGAGAATATCATGGACGAGGCAAAAGGCATCGACACTGCCGCCCTGAAGCGATAAAATGCCGCCAAAAGTGCCTTCAATTGCGTACCTTTCCTCTATCTCCGCGCTCTCAAGCCAACTTACTGGGAAACCGTGCTTCTCGCGTGCATTGAACTCTTTCCTCAGTGACTGGACATCTTTTTTCAAAGCAGCAAAATAAAGAGAGTCTTTCTTCTTGAAACCACACAAGGAGCGAATCTCACGCGAAACCTTCCCGAGATCGTCGATTGAATTGAAACAAGCCCAATAACTCTCTACTGCTCCGCGCTCGCCGATCATATCTATAAGCTCATGCAGTGGCGTATCGACTTCGTATTGAAGCATTGATGTCGTGGCCGACGAACTGCCGTGAGCTATCTCGCGACGGTCTATGAGTGTCGTCGTGTAGCCGTCAGCTATACAACGGTGAGCAATCAAGCTTCCGGTAATGCCGCTGCCGACAACGAGAATGTCAGTTTCGATATCGCGGTCGAGCGAAGGATATGTGCCCAGCAAGCCATTCTTGACCAGCCAAAAAGGCTCGTTTGATCAAAGTTTCATAAGTTCCGCAGCGACGAAATCACCTATGACAGTGCATCAGTCTAGGAATATATAACGTTTGACGAAAAGTCGGTCAAAGTTGCCATTTTGCATGCAGGATTTCCACGTTTTTGATGGCTAAATGACCATTTTGAACACCCTAAGTGGCAGCTACAATTCCAAGTTTTGAATCCGAATGGTCCAATGCCGGCGGCGTTGGCGGGATGGTCGGAATGGTCTGTAGCAGCCCTCAAAAGAACATTCGTTTACAAAATCCTACCATAGCTAAATTCAAACGGAATAACCATCTACCCATTCGATTCTATACTGTAGGAAACCAAATTGAGCTATCATATACGAAGAGTGTTCATGGCAATAAGAAGGCCTTTTAATTTCAAAACGTGGATTGACGAGCATCGGCATTTGCTCAAGCCGCCGGTCGGGAATCAGTGCGTTTACAATGACGACGATTTTATAGTTATGGTCGTCGGCGGTCCGAATTCTCGCAAGGACTATCATTGGGACGAGGGTGAAGAACTTTTTTATCAGCTCGAAGGCGATCTAAAAGTTCAGATACAGGAAGACGGCAAAGCGGTCGAAGTGCCGATTCGCGAAGGCGAGATGTTTCTGTTGCCGTCGCGCATTCCCCACAACCCGATTCGCGGGGCAAACACCATCGGCCTCGTCATCGAGCGCAAACGCCGCGAGGGCGAGCTCGACGGCCTTCTCTGGTTTTGCGAAAACTGCAACAATAAACTCTACGAAGAGTATTTTCAATTGGCCGACATCACAACGCAATTTCAAACTGTATTCAGGAAATTTTACGGCGACGAAGATTTACGAACCTGCAAATCTTGCGGCGAGGTGATGGAGCCGCCGCCCGTTGTCGGCTGAAATTGTTGATTGAGCAAGCTATTTCCCAAATGAAAGCGATCAAATTGCATTCAACTCAGTTTTTCATCGCTGGGATAATATTGGCAGCGCTGGTAATCACTTCTCACTTCCTGATTTATGGTGTTCCAAATAATGACGATTCGCTCATTCATTTTACATTCGCGAGTGCTGTTTACGATTCCTTAAACAACGGCAACCTGATTTCGTCCGGACAGCCGGAAGCTAATAACGGATACGGAGCGTTTACTGTTCGTTTTTATCCTTTGCTTGCGGCATATTCTATTGCGTCCTTGTATTTTATTACTGAGAGCTGGCATGTCGCAGGATTTCTCTTTTTTTGGCTCTGGATGTCAATGGGCGGGATTGGCATATTCCTTTTTTCCAAAGAATGGCTCGATAGCAAATATGCCTTCCTGGCTTCCATCTTGTATATTTTTGAGCCCTATCACAACGTACAAATCAACGCCCTTTTTGCAAATGCAGAGTTTGTTGCGGGTTCTGTTTTGGTTTTTTGTTTTCTGTTTACGACTCGTCTTTTGAAGCACGGCAAGACTGGGGATGTTTTGGGTCTGGCCGTTTCTTACAGCTTATTGATTTTGTCGAATATCCCGATAACTTTAATTGGTTCAATAGTTTTAGGTGCCTATGCATTGGGCTGTTTTTATTTCTTCAGAAGTGATTTTAGCAAGGGGCTAAAATTATTAATTGGTCTTGTAACCGGCGTATTGGGCTCATCTTTCTACTTATACAGATTGTTTTCAGAACTGAATTGGATCAATCATTCAGACCCTGAATTTCTAAAAGTTTCCGATAAAAATTATGAATACTATTTTGTAGATCATGCAACGGCATTTTTCTTCGGAGATCTGGTTTTATTTAACTTCATTTTTCTGATAGCGGTTCCGATCGCCGTCATATTATTTAAGGCAAGCCGTGATACAAAACGAAGAATTTATCCATTGATTATTGTGACCGTCTTTTCGATTTTTATGTCCACAACCTACAGCGGTGTTGTTTGGAAGGTTTTTCCAGTTCTGCAAAATGTCCAGTTCCCATGGCGTTGGTTCACGGTCACGTCGATAGGTTTCGGGATATTAGTTGCGGTGTCAACTTCAATACTGGCTCAAATTTTAGCTGGAAAGAAAATTGTCTTAACATTATGGATAAGTCTATTTTTGGTTTCAAATCTCTTCTTCACATACGCATACGTGATAAGGGCAAATCTGATAGACGTGAGTTTTGTGATCGCAAGTGAAGAGCTTCAAAAAGTCGTGAACATTAACTCTCACAAGCCGACTTACGATGTGTGGCAGACAATTTGGACAAAAAAATCAGCTTTTTCGGTAAAAGAAAAAGTAATTGCAAATGGCAGAGACTACGAAGTATATAAGTGGGAAGGTTTTGATAAACAGTTAAGAATCGATGCGGGCGAGGCTCAAAACGTAAGGTTGGCCGTATCTTACTACCCGCATTGGAAAGCGACAGTAAACGGAACGCCCGTCGAAGTATCAAAAACAGTCGACGGCGCAATTACGATACCGGTTCAATCCGACGAGTCAGTGATAGACTTAAAATTCGTCGAGCCGCTTTCAATTAAGATTTTTTTGGCCGTCTCATGTGTCACGTGGCTCGTGCTGCTGATGTTGTTTTCTTTAAAAGCATATAATGAATCTCGACAAAAATTGTAAATGCTAAAGATCGACGTTCATACGCACATCCTGCCGCGCGATATTCCGCGTTGGAAGGAAAAATTTGGCTACGGTGGGTTTATTACGCTGGACCATTACGAGTCGTGTTCCGCGAAGATGGTACGTGACGACGGCGTATCGTTCCGTGACATTGAGGAAAATTGCTGGAGCGCTGAAAAGCGGATTGAGGAATGTGATGTTGCCGAAGTGAATGTCCAGGTTCTGTCGACCGTGCCAGTGATGTTTAGTTATTGGGCCAAGCCGCAAGACGGAGCAGAGATTGCGCGGTTTCTGAACGAACATATTGCGGACATCGTTAGCGAATTTCCGCACCGTTTTGTCGGGCTCGGAACAATTCCAATGCAGGACACGAAACTCGCGATCAACGAACTAGAACATTGCAAACAGCTGGGCCTTGCCGGCGTGCAGATCGGAACTAACGTCAATCAGCTAAACCTCGGCGAGCCGCAGTTCTTTGACTTTTTTGCGGCCTGCGCAGAGATGGGAATGGCTATTTTCGTTCACCCATGGGACATGATGGGCGAAAAGGATATGCAGAAATACTGGCTGCCATGGCTAGTCGGTATGCCCGCCGAAGTATCGCGCGCTATATGTTCGCTAATCTTTTCAGGCGTGCTTGAGCGATTGCCAAACCTGCGCATCTGCTTTGCACACGGCGGCGGAGCTTTTCCCGCAACTATAGGCCGCATCGATCATGGATTCAGCGTCCGCCCCGACCTATTTACCGACAATCAGCACAGTCCACGAAGATATTTAAGTAAGATGTATTTCGATTCACTAGTCCACGACGCGTCAAAACTTGACTTCTTAATAAAACTGGTCGGCGCAGATCAGGTTATGCTCGGCAGCGACTATCCTTTCCCGCTCGGCGAGGCCGAGCCGGGCAATCTGATCCAAAATTCCGAGTATGACGAGGAAATAAAGGCGATGCTGCTACACGGCGCGGCTTTGAACTGGCTTAATTTGGAAAAAGGAGATTTTCAGTAATTATGCGAAGCATTATTTTGCTCGGCTCTATTTTAATGTTGTCCTCCGTTTCACTTGCCCAGACACCAGATAATCTCAGTGCTGATCTCAAGAAGGCCCTTACTGCGTATGATGCCGCCTGGAATAAGAAAGACGTTGGGGGCGTGTCGAAGATACTTGCCGAAGATTACGTATATTTCAGCTCGACTGGAAGCCTTACTAACCGAAAACGCACGTTGGAGTTTCTAGCCTCGCCCGATTATAAGCTAACGTTCGTGGAACGAAGCGAAATAGTGAGCCTCTACAACACTAATGGAGTTGCCGTCCTGAGCAGTCGCTGGAAAGGACGCGGAATGTATGGAAAAGAGAAAATAGATGATGACCAGCGATGCGGTCTAGTGTTTGCGAAGGAAAAGCAGCAATGGAGGTTGATTTCCGAGCATTGTGCTCAAATCGTTAATAAATGACTTGACTAGCTAGTCTGACTAGTTTACCATGTATAACATGAAGGTCAGTGTTTACGACGCAAAATCAAAGCTTAGCCAAATGATAAACTGGGCGCTCGAAGGTGAAGAGGTGATAATCACGCGGAACGGGGAAGAAACGGTTAGCCTGACTCCTGTTCCTAAGAAAAAACGTAACTGGATCGGCATGTACGAGGGGCAAATAAAAATTCATGAAGATTTCGATTCTCTGGACGATGAGACAATGGCTTATTTCACCGGTGAGGCAGAAACCTTTCTTGATAAAGTCCTTAAGGAAAGAAACGAATCTCGCAATCCGAAAAAATGAGTATTCTCCTTGATACTCACGTGCTTATTTGGGCGGTTGCCGAAAGCCCCCGTCTTAAGCCGTCGGTGATAGCTCTATTGAACGATCCGAAAGAGAAAGTCTTCTTATCGTCAGTGACGGCTTTGGAAATTGCGGTTAAATGGTCGCTCGGAAAACTTCAGTTACCCAAGCCGCCTTACGAGCTTATCGAAGAATTTCTTGCAACTTCCGGCATTTCACAATTGGCTGTAACAATTCGTGACGCCTGTGCTGTTGGTGATCTTCCATTTCACCACAAGGATCCTTTTGACAGACTGCTAGTCGCACAGGCTCGAACTAACGGATTGCGGCTGATGACTGCCGATCCGATACTTGAGAAGTATGATGTTGACGTGATCGCTCTGTGGCTGGACGAAGATGATGAATGATCAAGCAATGCCAATTGATGATGCCATTAAATTAGACGCAAGCGATCCACTGAGCGTTTTTCGCGAGCGGTTTCATTTTCCAGTGGCAAAAGGTGGCGTTGAGCCGATTTATTTCACGGGCAATTCGCTTGGACTGATGCCTAAAAGGGCGAGGGAATATGTTGAACAGGAGTTGTCCGATTGGGAACGTCTCGCTGTGGAAGGACATTTACACGCTCAACATCCATGGCTGCCGTATCACGAATTTTTGACGGAGCAGATGGCGGCGGTCATCGGAGCACAGTCGATTGAAACGGTTGTGATGAATTCGCTGACCGTCAACCTTCATCTGCTGATGGTGTCGTTCTACCGCCCAACTTCTACAAGATATAAGATCGTTATCGAGAAAGGAGCGTTTCCGTCTGATCAATATGCGGTCGAGTCGCAAATTCGCTTTCACTCATATGATCCTGCGAATTCTTTATTGGAATTGACACCGCGTGAAGGTGAAGCGACGTTGCGGACCGAAGATATTATTGAATTGATCGAACGTCAGGGCGATTCGATAGCTTTGATTTTGCTCGGAGGTGTTAATTATTACACCGGGCAGGCGTTCGATATGAAAGCGATCACAAAGGCCGGACATAAAGCTGGAGCGGTCGTCGGGTTCGATCTGGCACATGCAGCGGGCAACATCGAACTGAAAATGCATGATTGGAACGTAGATTTTGCGGCTTGGTGCTCGTACAAATATCTCAACGGCGGACCTGGATCAGTCGGCGGGGCATTTGTTCACGAGCGCCACTCTCGATCTTTCGAACTGCCGCGATTCGCCGGTTGGTGGGGGCACGATAAAGAAACGAGATTTCTTATGGGACCTGAATTTCGCCCGATGGCAGGCGCCGAAGGCTGGCAGATCTCAAATCCACCGATCTTGCAAATGGCGGCGTTGCGTGCGTCGCTGGAAATATTCGAGGAAGCCGGAATGAGCGCACTGGCGGAAAAATCGCGCAAACTGACCGGTTATCTCGCATCGATGATTGACGACATTGGTGACGAACGGATATCTGTCATTACGCCGCGCGATCCGGATGAACGCGGCTGTCAGTTGTCGATACGCGTCCGAGGAGGAGATAGGTCGCTGCACGAGCGGCTAACTTCGCGCGGCGTTTTTGCCGACTGGCGCGAACCGGACGTTATCCGCGTCGCACCAGTGCCGCTTTATAATTCCTTCAACGATGCATTTCGTTTTGCTGAGATTCTTCGAGATTGCGTCAAATTTTAAACGAAGAGATCGTGGAGACCGCAGAGATATAATATTGGTTTTCTCTGCGTCCTTTGCGATCTCTGCGTTAAAATTCCTATATGTCAAAGGTCGTCATCATTGGTGCCGGGCTCGCGGGTTCGCTGCTTGCGATATATCTTGCAAAACGAGGGATCGAGGTTGATATTTACGAAGCGCGCGGCGATATGCGGCTTGAGGAAGTCGCCGTCGGCCGCTCGATAAACCTCGCTCTGTCGGATCGCGGCATCGCGGCGCTGCGTGAGGTTGGCATGGACGAATACATGCTTTCCGAGGCCGTACCGATGTATGGGAGGATGATTCACTCCGTCTCGGGTGAGACAAAACTTCTGCCGTATTCGGGACGCAAGGGCGAATACATAAACTCTGTCTCCCGCGCCGGCCTCAACATTGCATTAATAAACGAGGCCGAAAAATACAGCGGCGTAAAGTTTCATTTCAACGAGCGTTGCCTAGTTCCTTACGTGTTGGAAGGGTCCGCGATGCTTCATAATTGGCACACAGAAAAGGCCACTCCGGTCGGTGCCGACACGCTTATTGGAACGGACGGTGCCGGATCGGCAATACGAAATGCGATGGCGGCAAATGTTCCCGGTTTTGATCACTCCGAAGTTTTTCTGGAACATCGCTACATCGAGTTGGCAATTCCGGCCGGAGAGAACGGTTCATTTCAGATGGAGAAAAATGCTCTCCACATCTGGCCTCGACATCGATTCATGATGATCGCCCTGCCAAATTCCAACGGTAGTTTTACGTGCACGCTTTTCCTCGCTAACGAAGGCACCGAGGACAGTTTTGAATCCATTTTCTCGAAAGAATGGAAGGATGAAAAATACGCGGCTGAACATAATGCCGCTCCAGTGGATGAAGCCGGCTACCGTCTCTGGAAACATCCGTTGGCAACAATAGCTGAAGAACGTTTGATGAAGTTTTTTAAGACGAATTTCGCCGATGCTATCCCGCTTATGCCTACATTGGTGGAGGATTTTTTCGATCATCCGATAGGCCTCTTGGGAACCGTCAAGTGCTGGCCGTGGAATGTTCGTGGCAAAACGTTGCTTCTTGGCGATTCAGCACACGCGGTTGTGCCGTTTTACGGGCAAGGGATGAACTGCGCGTTTGAGGATGTTCGCGTTCTCGATCAGCTTATTGAAAAGCATGGTACTAATTGGGAAACGGTTTATGATGAATATGGCAAACTGCGCAAAGTCAACACAGATGCTATTGCCGACATGGCCGAGGAAAATTTTTACGAAATGCGCGACGCCGTCGCCGATCCGGTCTTCATCCGCAAACGTGAACTCGAAACAAAACTCGAACAAACATATCCCGATTATTTTTCAAAATACTCAATGGTCACGTTTCGCGAAGATATGCCTTACTCAGCCGCAAAGAAAAAAGGTAAGGCGCAGGACGCTTTTCTTATGGAGTTTTGCCGCGAAATCGACGACGTCAACACGGTTGACCTTGAAACTCTGCGACTTAATCTTCATCAGATAATCACTAATTAATAATTCATAATTAGTAATTAGTTGAGAAATATAAGCTCATGAATCAGTATAAATTGATCGCTGACATTTCGATTCCGCTTATTTTTAACGGTTCGCAGCCGAATGCCTATGGCGTCGAGCCGGCATCGTCGAAAGCATGCGAGTACGGCTCGCTTGTCGGCGACACGCGGCGCGGCGGGAGCGTTAATTTTGAACAATACACATTTATTCCGCATTGCAACGGAACGCACACGGAATGCGTCGGGCATATCACACATGAGAGATTTTCGGTCAGGGAATGTTTGAAGGATGTTTTAATGACGGCGTCGTTGGTGTCGGTAGAACCTCAATCGACAAACGGTGATCTTGTGATCAGCCGCGATGTGTTAAATGCAGTGATTTCGTCCGGCGCTTCGCCACTTGGTTACGCAAGCGGTTCTGCCCTCATTGTTCGCACGCTGCCGAATGACGACAGCAAGTTGTCGCGACTTTATGACGAGGACATCATCCCGCCGTATTTTACAACTGATGCGATGCAACTTATTGTCGAGCGAGGCTTCAAACATCTGCTCGTCGATATGCCGTCGATCGATAGGTTGTTTGACGAAGGCAAACTCTCGAATCATCGGATTTTTTGGAACGTCAAGCCAGGAAGTCGTGAAGTTAGTGCTGACACCAGAAGCGACAGCACAATCACTGAAATGATCTATGTACCTAATGAGATTGATGACGGTGAGTATTTAATGAATCTTCAAATAGCGCCGTTTGCGGCTGATGCTGCACCAAGCCGGCCACTTCTGCTCTTGTCAGAACCGTCTGCGTAAGCGGGCGGCCAGTTACTCCTACAATATTCAACGCCAACGAAACTGGCCCGCCGCTTACGCAGCGGGTTCTGACACCGCATGTTCGATAGCAGCTTTTAGTTCTGGGAATTTGAATTCAAATCCAGAATCTTCGAGGCGTTTGGGCAAAACCTTTGTGCTTGTCAGCAGCAGTGCATCGCCCATTTCGCCAAATACCATCGAGATGGCAAATTCGGGTAGCGGCAGGAAAGTTGGGCGATAGAGGACTTCGCCAAGAGTTTTTGTAAATTCCTCGTTTGTAACAGGATTCGGGCTGACGGCGTTCACCGCTCCGCGCAGAGTTTCGTTTTCGATTGCATAGTTAATGGCTGCAATGTGATCGTCGAGTGAGATCCAGCTCATCCACTGCTTGCCGCTGCCGACCACACCGCCGACGCCGAGTTTGAACGGCGTGAGCATCGTTGCCAGCGCACCGCCGTCCTTTGATAAAACTATTCCGGTTCGTAAAAGAACTGTTCGTATACCGGCGTCCTCAGCGCGGCGCGATTCGGCTTCCCAAACTTTTGAAACTTCGGCCAGAAAATTATCACCGGCCGCGCTCGATTCGGTAACTTCTTCATCGCCGCGTTCGCCATAAAAGCCGATAGCCGAAGCCGCTACGAGAACTTTTGGTTTATGTTTAAGTTTCGATATAGCGTCGACCACGCTTCGCGTACCGAAAACACGGCTGTCGCGGATAGCCTTTTTCTTGTCGTCCGTCCACCGCAGTCCGCTAACGCTCTCGCCCGCCAAATGCACAACTGCGTCAATGCCTTCGAGCTTTTCGGGATCGGTAAATCCGGATTCGATGTCCCATTGGATATGTTGATCGTCAGTCGACTCTTTCCGCGAAGCAAGGAGCATCTCGTAATCTTTTTCGGAGAACGATTTTTGCAATGCCGTTCCGATCAACCCACTCGCACCGGTGATAAGTACTTTCATAACTACTTATTATGGCCGCGAAGATCGTTTTGCACAAAATCTACCATCAAACGCAATTCACGTTCGGTTAATTGATCTCGAAAAGGCACCATTCCATTGCCGCCGTTTGCGATGTGGTTGTAGATCTCTTCGTCAGTTTTGTATTTATGCTCGCCATCGCGAATATTCGGCGTAATGAGCCCGTCATCGAGCGTTTTTCCCTCGCCTTCGAGGCCGTGGCAGATGGAGCAGTTTTGGCGGAAGAGAGAGGCTTCGTAAGTTTTGCTATTTGTTATCGAGTACCGAGCAGATGAGGATGAAAAGCACGCGGCCAACCCAAGACCAAACATAAAGATAGTAACGATTATCTTTAATTGCTGCACTAGGTAGATTGGTCTCGAAGGGCGCGCTTGAATATCTTGCCCGTTCCGCCGACGGGCAGTTCGGTGCGAAATTCGACGTGACGAGGGTATTTATTTGCCGCAAATTGTTCGCGGCACCATGTGATGAATTCTTCGGCGGTGAGTTCTTGGCCTTGTTTCAAAACAACGAATGCTTTGATCTCTTCGCCGAGCCGTTCGCATGGAACACCGATGACCGCGCAGAGCGAAACGGCCGGATGCGTGATGATAACCTCTTCAAGCTCGCGTGGATAAACGTTATATCCGCCGCGGAGTATCATATCTTTTTTGCGGTCAACGATTGACAGATAGCCTTCGTCGTCCATCACGCCGATGTCGCCGGTGTGAAACCAGCCGCCGCGAAACGCTTCGGCGGTCGCTTCGGGACGTTTGTAGTAGCCTTTCATCACATTCGGGCCGCGAATGACTACCTCGCCGCGTGTTCCGACCGGGACTTCATTGTCGTCATCGTCAAAACACTTTATCTCGACTCCAAAGATCGGCTGGCCGACGGTTCCCGGTTTTGAAGGCCGCTCAATGTGATTAAAGGTCGCGAGCGGAGAAGTTTCGGATAAGCCATAGCCTTCAACGACTTTGACGCCGAATTTCTCGTGAAAACGTTTTAACAATTCGACCGGCATCGGCGCGCCGCCTGAGTTGAAAAGCTTTATATTTTCAGCAATGCCGCTTACGTTGCAGTCATTTTCATCGACGTATTTGAGCAACTCCCAATACATCGTCGGCACGCCGACCCAAAAATTCACCTTCTCGGCAGTCATGGCAGCGAGTGCGGCTTTGGCGTCAAATCTTGGGAGAAGAACGATCCGGTTGCCGCCGTAAAGGTGCGTATTCATCTGCACGGTCTGTCCCGTAGTATGAAAAAGCGGCAAGGTGATGAGGCAAGTTTTTTGAGCGCCGTCGGTAAAATCGAGCGCCGTCAGATGAATCGCCCACGTGGTCGTGACGTTGGTCATCAGATTCATGTGCGTGAGTTCGGCGCCTTTTGGCTGGCCAGTTGTTCCCGAGGTATAAAGTATCGCGCAAGTGTCGTCGGGCCGCGTCGGATAAATTTCGAAACTATCGCTCTTGTCGGCTAAAACCTGTGTAAATGTTTTGTGCTCGGGAAACGGGCTTGTACCAAAAACATCCTTCGTCATTACTACCAGATCGCGGCACGTCTCGGCCTGGTCAAAGCCTTCTTTAACATTTTGCGCAATCGGCAGTTCCGGGACACCTTCGAAAACAAAAACGGCCTTAGCATCAGAATCGGACAAATGATAAGCGATGTCCCGCGGCTTGAACAGAACATTGAGCGGCACGACCACGGCTCCGACTTTCATGATCGCGTAATATAAAATTGGGAAATACGGAATATTTGGACAGCACAAAGCGACTTTGTCGCCATACCCGATTCCCATTTCGACAAGCGCGTTAGCGGCGCGGTTTGACCATCTATCCAACTCGCCAAACGACATGCGAACGTTTTCCCAAATGACAGCTTCGTTGTCAGGCGTAAGCCTGGCATGGTGCGAAATTATCGACGCCAGATTTAAAGTTGTCGCAGAGCTTCCCACTAAATTAAAAACGAGTTAATTTTTCGAAATTTCTAATAATAATTATACAACAGTTTCTTTGAGAAAATTTATCTGCGTTGTTGATTTGATCTCGCTGTCGAACCGCTGCAATGAATGAGCTTTCCAATGGTCGTGCTGCTCTGGAAAATCCGTGCGAAAGTGACCACCGCGCGATTCTTCGCGCCAAAGAGCGGCTGTCGCGACGAGCTTAGCAAGTGTGACAAAGTTTCTCGACGACACGCTCAACTTCGCCGCCGAGATTTGATCGAATTCCTTCAAAGCCCGAACAAGCGAATCGCGGTCGCGAAGAATTCCTACCCGATCCCACATCACGCGCTTAATGCGCTTCTTTACAGCCGTTGAAATTCCAGATTCCAGATTCCAAATTTCAGATCTCTGCGTATAAGATTTGAAATTTGAAATCTGAAATCTGAAATTGTCTTCCACCGCTGCTTCGCCTGCCCGCGCGCCAAAAACCAAACCTTCAAGCAGGGAATTCGACGCAAGGCGATTTGCTCCGTGAACGCCCGTGCATGCAACTTCTCCGGCAGCATAAAGACCGGGAATAGTGCTGCGACCCCAAAGGTCGGTGCGAATTCCGCCCATGCAGTAATGGGATGCCGGCGACACCGGCAGCATGTCCGTGGCGATATCAAGGCCGTAGAATTTGCAGGTTTCGTAAATTTTTGGGAAGCGCTGCTTGAGAAAATCTTTATCCAACGCGGTCATATCGAGAAACACGTTGCGCGTTCCGGTTCTGCGCATTTCGGCGACAATCGAGCGTGAAACTATGTCGCGCGGCGCAAGTTCGGCTCGCTCGTCGTAACGCGGCATAAAACGCTCGCCGTCCTTATTTTTTAAGATACCGCCTTCGCCGCGCATTGCTTCGGAGAGCAGGAATCTCGGCGCTTTTTCGAGATCAAGCGCAGTTGGATGAAACTGGATGAATTCCATGTCGGCCATTTCGGCACCGGCAAAATATGCCATCGCCATTCCGTCGCCGGTTGCGACGGGCGGATTTGTTGTGTGCAGATAAAGTTGTCCCGCGCCGCCCGTGCACATTATAACTGCTTTTGCATATATCTCACGCGGAGCCCGCAAAACCGGATCGAGAAATCGAACGCCGACACATCGTCCGTCGCGAACGATCAAACTTTCAGTGGCCGCAAACGGCGTCAGATTAATCGTGCGTTCCTGCCCGGCGCGAGCAATCAGTGCACGGACAAGCTCTGCGCCGGTCGAGTCGCCGTGAGCGTGCAATATCCGCCGCCGCGAATGTGCGGCTTCCTGCGTAAAAACAAGCTTGCCGCCTTCGCGGTCAAATTCGGTTCCCCAATCGATAAGCTGCTTGATGTATTTTGTGCCTTCATTGACGAGCGTCTCAACGGCCTGCGGATCGCATAGTCCTGCTCCCGCGACGAGCGTGTCTTCCTCATGAAGCTCCGCATTATCGTCATCTGAAAGCACGACCGCAACGCCGCCTTGTGCATATTCGGTGTTGGATTCGCTCGCCTTATCCTTGGTGAGAACCGTAACACGCCCGCCGCTTTCAGCAAGCTCGATCGACGCCCGAAGCCCCGCAACACCGCTGCCGATGACGATAAAGTCCGTAACCAGAGACATTGAGACGAATGTAATGCAGAAGCCCGCACATAAGCAAGGGCGTAACATTCGCCTTGATCTTTACGCCCTCCCTCACGGTCGGGCTTCTGCATTAGCCCGCCTATGCCGTCGCCGTTCCGTGGTGATCCGACGCCTTGTAGAGGCCTTCATAAGCACCCTTTCGAAGATCGATCCCGTATTCAACATAGGCCTTTAGCGCCGATATCATCTGCGACCAGCCCATACAATTCAGATAGGAGCTGTTGAGATCGTCCTGAGTTTCCCGCCAGCCGGTTTCGCTTATGCGGACGATAGTACTTGAGTCTCCATCGGCCTCGAACTGCATCTCAACGCGTGTGTCGAGGCCTTTTGCTCCTTCCCAACCCAAGACGATGAGTTCGTTCGTAATGACCTTTGTGACCTGAACCGGAAACTTGAGTTTCTCATCGCCGGGGTTGTCGGCAAATGCCCATTCGACGGTTGTGCCTTCCACAAGTGGTGCGCTCGCACCGCCGTTTGTAAAATAGCCGCTCAGTTTCTGCGGGTTGTAAACCGCATCAAAAACTTCCGCGACCGGCTTTAGAATTCTTGTTTGTACCTGAAATTTAATGTCCATAAAATCCTCCTGCTTGATTTGTCAACCAGTATATGTTATAAATTTATAACATGTCAAGCAGGAAATCGCACGACCTTGTTTTCAAAGCCCTCGCCGACACCAAGCGTCGCAAGATCCTCGACCTCCTAAAAGATGGTCCGCGCACAACGGGTGACCTGTGCGCTTCGTTCAAAACGCTCGACCGCTGCACCATCATGCAGCACCTCGGCGTCCTCGAAAAAGCCCGCCTGATATTCGTCAAAAAAGAAGGAAAATACCGCTGGAACCACATCGACGTCGTCCCCATCCGCGAAATCTACGACCGCTGGATCAACCAATACGCATCACCTTCGGTTGAAATGCTCGTGCAATTGCGAAAAAATGTTGAAATGGACAGCAGAACATAACACCTTAAGAGGATCAGGCAGCTTTGCAATACAATTAAAGGTGTAAATCTAACAGAAAAGTTCTTACGAAAAGCCAAAAATGAGGGCCGCGAGTGATTGTTGTCGCCACAAAACGTGGTTTGAGCGACATCTACCAAATTCTTTCGATTTCGTAAGAATCAAAGGCTGCGTCAGAACTCGCGACGGGCAAATTTTCGATAATAGATTGCGCAATTATTAAACGGTCAAACGGGTCTTTATGGTGAAACGGCAGCGTGGAAACTTTCTCAAGATACGGCAAAGTTACAGGTAAGATTTCGATGTCATTTTGGCGAATCTGCGACGGAATAAAACCGGCAAAGGAATCGGGTAAGGTGAGTTTGCCGATGCTGAATTTAATGGCAATTTCCCATAAACTTGCGGAACTTATCAGCAAGTCAATTTCCGATTCGAGCAAGTTTCTGGCAGTTTTACTTAATGCGGGATCATTGTTAATGAAATAAAGAAAGGCATTCGTATCAAGCAATACGCGGGTAGTTTCGGATGTAACGCTCACGGTTGATAGTCCTCAAAACCTTCGAGCGGAGCATCAAAATCATCCGACATTTTTACTAAACCTTCAGCGCTCCCTGCTTTGCGACGCTTCTTAGCGGTGCCGTTCGTTCCGTTATCATCATACAAAACAATTACCCGCACACGGTTCGGCGCATTGTCCGGCAATTCTTCATCTAAAACAATCTGATGATTTGCGTTATTTGTCCCGGTTGTTTCGATTGCTGTCAACATCGCACAAATCCTCCTCCTCGATTTTACTACAGTATGCCGATTTGTCACGCAAGTTTTTGGAGTCTATTCCTTCGCACAATTGTCTCTTTTTAAACCGGCTTACGAAAACAAGCGCCTAGAATCAGTAACCTAAACTTTTGTGCTCATGAGCAATATTGAAAGCAGCTTCTCAGAGATTCGCTTCCCGTTATACATAACATATTCGAAGCTACGTGCAATTATAAACAATCCTTCTGTTTCGAGTAAGAAGCTAGCGATCCGACCAGCTATGTCAGCCGCTTGAATGTAATAAGATTTACTAGATTCAATCCGCCCTTCAAGAGGTTGCAACCCGTAATCGTCTCCGATGTGGTATTCAAAATATTTCATCCGTCTTGTAAGGCGTCGTCGCTCTTCTTCCATTAGTTCAATAGCAGCATCATTGCCTTCGTCAAACGCGTGAGCTTTTCTTAAAGCGTTGTATACAGGATTTATCGGATGATATCGGCCTCTATATTTTCCTGATAGGGGATGTCGATAGCCTCCGAAAAAGCCGACGCTGATTTAGCTGTCCATTCCGTTGCGGTTCTCACTATTGCTCCCGGCGTCTTACTTTGAAGGTGTTTAAGATCGATTTTATAGTTTGGCGGTGGTGGAACCAGTCCTTTCGGTGGATTGGGAAGCGACGCCATTGGATTGTCAAAATAATACATTAAACTCTCCAAACGCCTTGAAGGTGCGTCAAACAGAATCTGTTCAGCAGTATGGTTGTTAATTTTCTCTAATAGGTTCTTGGCTACAAGGTCATTAGCTATTGCTTTGGCTCGAATCCTTTCAATGGACATCGCTTTATTTGAAACAGCTTTTAGTATTTCATCTGTTTGCAGCTGATATGGAAGAGGATCCGAGATATTTATTTGAACGATTTTTAGTGTGTCCCACAGCTTAAGACGATTGAGTCTAGGCATTAATCTAAAAATTCGCAGCGAAGTTTCTTTAATTTCTCCAAGTTCACTCTGAGACTTTTTGAGTATGTCGTAGTACCAATCAAGAGGACTGTGTTTCCCAACCATGGCGCTCACAGCAATCTGTCGCCGCATCTTTCGCGCATCTGGCTTCGTATCGTCAGTAAAGGAAACCGCTCGGTTAGAGCCGGAAAAAATTATTTTTTTGCTCTGTGGATAAGTTGGTATTAACGCTTTCTGTGGAGTTGCGATAGTTACATTATAGGATAATTTGATTGACTATTCCATCTAGATGAGCGTCACGAGGCCCCCGTTTTTCTATTTTTAAGTTTCATGGCGGTTTATGAAATCAATTACCTTAACGCACAAACCAAATAAAAAAAGCCCGCATTTTCATGCAGGCTTTTTCACATTAATTCAAAATCCAACTTAACCCGGAATCTTCAATTCCTGGCCCGGGTGGATCATGTCGGGGTTTTTGATGGTGTCGCGGTTGGCGTCGTAGATGGCTTTCCAGTTGGTGCCGTATTTGGCGGCGATCTTGCTGAGGCTGTCGCCGGCTTCGACGGTGTAGGTGTTTGCCTGGCCGCCTTCGGGCAGGTCCGTCTGTTTTAAATCCAACACCAGGTCGCCTGCGCGGAATTCGGGGTCGAGGCGTTCGTATTCGTCCCAGATCGCCTTTTTGGCTTCGGCGTTCGGGGCCGTGCCGTTTATGTGCAGAACTCCGTCTCCCTCGCTCAACTCATAGGTCGTGCCGTTGGAATTGGCGAGCTCAAGAAGTGTTTGATATTTCTCTTGTAATGACATATTTCCTCCTTAATCGGCCTATTTAACAGTGAGTTTGTTGTTGACTTTTTTTACGTCGGCTTCCATCGTGGCCTTGATGACCTCGGCGAGCCTGTCCTTGGGCACAGTGCCGGTCAGCGTGACCTCGCCTTCGGCAACCGCGACCGTAATTCCGCTGACGCCAAGTTTCTTTATGCCTTCCTCGACCTTGACTTTGATCGACGGATCGGACTGCTCCGGCTCGGCCGGCTGCGGCAGCGCTTTCAAAGTCGTGTTGTCGGTCACCGATTTAACGCCCTCAACGCCTTTTGCGGTGCTCGCGACTTTGTTTTTCACGGTAATATCGGCAACTTCGCCGCTAACCGTTGCTACACCGTCCTTGACCGCGACAATAACGCCGGTCACTTTCTCAGCCGTCAGCTTGTCAGAAACGGCCTTTTGCAGATCGGCGTCACTTTTGCCGCCGCCGCACCCGCTCAGGAATAAAGCCAGAGCGAGAGTAAAAACTGTAAGAATTTTAACTTTCATTATATCCTCCAAAAATTGGGTCTAGTGAATTATATTGATTCAAAAAAAGATTTTTCGCAATAGTCGAAGGAGCGAAAATCATGAAAATATTTCCTCCTTCATCGCCCGGGCGACGTCGTATGAAGTAAAATCCGGACGAATCACAAAATGCCATTCGGCGAGGCAGTAAAGTTTTTGCCTGTCGTCGAATAACTTCATCGTCTTTTGTTTGTCTCTCGCAAGCGGCCTTTCTTTTCGCGAAAACGTAATATTTCGCCAGCAATGATCGAACGAAGCTTCGAGCCAAACGCTCGTAAAACCATTTTCCTTCAACATTTTACGATTCTGCTGCGTCGTCCATGCACCGCCGCCGAGTGATAAAATTTTTACATCGGACGAACTTAAAAGCTCCTTCAAATTCCGGCTTTCGATCTTACGGTAGTCAGCTTCGCCGTCCGTATCTATGATTTCCGCGATTTTGCGTCCTTCGTTTTTCTCGATAAACGAATCGAGATCGACCCTCTGACACCGCAGCATATTCGCAAGATGCCGCGCGACGCTGGATTTCCCAACGCCCATAAAACCTGTCAGCGCGATGCGGATATTGTTATTCATAAGATATCAATAATCTACGACAGACGACAGCGTTTCAAAAAATCCGGGAAATGAAATGTTTACGCATTCGGCACTCTGTATCTCAGTTTCGCCTTCCGCCAAAAGTCCGGCAACGGCAAACGCCATCGCAATCCTGTGGTCGCCGAATGAATCAATTGATGCTCCTTTCAAATCTGATCTTTCTACTTTAAATCCGTCAGGGAATTCCTCAACAACTGCATTCATTCGTCTTAAATTTTCAGCTATCGCAGATATGCGGTCAGTTTCTTTTACACGCAACTCGCTCGCATCTCTTATCTCAATGCCAAAGTTAAGCTGCGTTCCTAGCACTGCGAGTATTGGAATCTCGTCAATAATTTTGGAAATAATATCGCCGTCCAATATTAATCGTTTCTTGATTAAATCTTGTTCAAGTCTGCCGCGAACGCGGATCGACCCGCGACGTTCATTGCAAATTTCAGCAGTCATTGAAATCTGCACATCGACACCGACGGATTGCAGAACATTCAGTATCGTTGTTCGTGTTGAATTCAAGCCAACATTTGGCAGAAGAATGTCCGAGCCGCTCAAACAAGCAGAGGCGACAATAAAAAACGCGGCAGAAGATACGTCGGAAGGGATGTTAATATCACGTGCTGTTAAACTCGCATCGCCTGCGCCAAACCATTCAAGCATACGTTCAGTATGATCGCGCGTCGGCGTGCGTTCGACGACACTTGTCTTTCCCTCTGCAAACAAACCGGCAAGGAGCAGACAGGATTTTACTTGTGCCGAAGCGATCGGTAATTCGTGCTCTACGCCGCGAAGGTTCTGACCGCCGAAAATATGCAGTGGTAAACAGCCATCACGAGATTCGATTTTCGCTCCCATTTCGGTCAGCGGTTCGATGATGCGGTTCATGGGCCGTCGCGAAAGCGATTCGTCGCCGGTCAAAACTGAATCGAACGGCTGGCCGGCCAAAATACCGGCCAGCAGACGCGCCGTCGTGCCGCTGTTGCCGCAATCGAGCGGCTGTTCCGGTTTTCGCAGGCCATTTTTACCGACTCCTTTGACGATCACATCGTTGCCGCATTTGGTTATCGAGACGCCCAATTGTTCGAGACATTTGAGCGTTGTCCGGCAATCTTCTGCTGTGCTGAAGTTCTCGATCCGCGTTTCGCCGACGGCAATCGAGGCGAGCATTACCGCCCGATGCGAGATCGATTTGTCGCCGGGTATGTTGACAGTGCCGCGTAGATATCTCGCCGGAAGAATCTTCATATCGATCATTCTAAGATTTATCTTGACGGTTTGTCTTGACAGCAACTGTCATAAACCGATAACTTACAAGCATATATTGTGTCGGAAGCGCGTGAAATCAAGCTGCCAAGCCGCATAGAGTCGGTCGAGAAAGCAGCGTCAATAGCCGAAGAATTTGCCTGCGCGCGCGGGTGCGATGATGAGTACATCTATGCGATCGACATGGCGGTACGCGAATCGGTTGCAAATGCGGTCAAGCACGGCAACAAGTTCGACGAGTCTAAAAACGTTGAAATAACGCTCGAAGACACAGACGAGGGTTTTGAAGTGACCGTTCGGGATCATGGCGAAGGATTTTCGGTTGACGAAATCCCCGATCCGACAAACCCGGAAAATTTATTGAAAACCAACGGCCGCGGGATTTTGTTTATGCGGTCATTCATGGACGAGGTCGAATGGTCGAACAGCCCCGACGGCGGCCTGATCGTAAAAATGAAGAAAGTCAAAAAGTGAAAAAGGTTAAAAGGGGAAAAGGGAAAAAGTTTGGAATTTACGACTTTTCCCCTTTTTCACATTTCCCCCTTTTCCCTTTTTACCTTTTCCCCTTTATAATCAGGTGTTAAATTAATGAATGAAACGAGGAGAAAATAATGTCTGATCTTAATATTACAGAACGCCAGGCCGGCGATGTTTCCATTCTTGATCTCGACGGCAAGGTTACGATCGGCGAAGGCAGCGTCGCTTTGAGAACCACCATTCGCCGTTTGCTTGGCGAGGGAAAGAACAAGATCCTGCTCAACCTGGCAAGCGTCGGCTACGTTGATTCGAGCGGCATCGGAGAGCTGGTGTCGAGCTTTACGGCCGTCAAAAAAGAAGGCGGCTCGCTAAAGCTTTTGAAATTGACGCAGAAAATCCAGGACCTTCTCGCGATCACAAAGCTACTCACCGTTTTTGACGTTTACGACGACGAGGCCGAGGCACTCAGTAGTTTTTAAGCTTCGATATTTGTCAGTAATTTTTAACGCGAATTGGGCGGATAAAGCGGATTCAATAACTATTCCGTCTTTATCCGCCTAATCCGCGCGATCCGCGTTAAAAATCAGTTTTTCGGCTATTCGTTTCTCTATCGATCCAATGCATCCAAAATAGCCTGAAAATCATCTTTGCAAACGGATAATAAAACACCTCGATTGATGCGACCGATAATCTTATTAACATTTCTTCTGTGTCTAACATGCATTGCCAACGGGCAAAGCGTCCAGCAAGGTTTCGATCTCGGCAATTACGGCGTGAAGATCGAGCCAGATAAGCGACTGATCGTCGTTCTCGCCACGCTTGAAATGGCCGAGACGAAGAATGAAGCAGGCGTTACAGAAAAGCTGATCAACACGCCGCTTTCCGAAAAAGGCAAAAACTTTCGCGCGCAATTGCTGCGGGACAATGCAGGTTTGGATGTTGACCTGCGGCGGCGCATTTCGCTGTTTGTTGCTCAATACAAAAAGCGCCACTCAAAATCCACCGACGCCGAGATCGTCGCGCCGTTCATGTCGATGGCTTTCACTTTGACGCCGGTGCCGGAACTGCTCGATCCGGTAATAACGACCGACCTGCCCGGAAATCTGCTTGACGTGTTGGATTTTGCGCCTTTGGCGCGCGAGTTTTATCGTCGTTCGGGCATCGTTTCAAAACTCGACGAATATGCAAAAGCGTATCGCGTCGAAGCCGATGGTGTGCTGCGAATTTCGTCGCGCGAAATGGTCAGCGAGCTGCTCGATTACCTGCACACGCGGCCGCAGCTTTTTATCACCGAAAAAAAGAAAATCGAGACTCAAAAATCCAACAGTAAGAGAAAACTTCAACAGACCGAATTTCGCACGCTCGAGCGACATTTTTTCATAGTGCCCGAAATGCTCGCGCCGCAATCGAGTGTCAATTTTCTCAATGCGCGTGACGATTACTACGTAATTTTGCCGCCGGATAAAGACCTCAGTTTTTCCGACGTGCGCCGGGCTTTTCTGCAATTCGTGATAGACCCGCTAGTTTTGAGCAGCACGAAGGAGATCGTTGTTTTGAGCGATTGGACAAAACAGCAGCTCGACGAACGCCGCAAGGCCAACCCCAATGTTTCGCCCGATGTTTTTCTGGCAATGTCCCGCTCGCTTGCCGCAGCCGTCGATATTCGCGAGAGCCAGTACCTGCGCGAACGCATCACAATGGACCAGGCGCGCAAAAAAATTGCGACGCTTAAAACCGATACGGAAAAACGCGCCGTTGCAGCCGAGGTAGAAAAATATAAACAGTCTCTCGCCGACGAAGCCGTCCTCAAGTTGTTCGAAGATTACGAAAAAGGCCTCGTTCTCGTGTTTTTCTTTAACGGTGAGCTTCGCCAGATCGAAGAGTCCGGTTTCGACATCGCGGCCTCGCTCCGCGACATAATCACTTCATTCGACACTGTCCGGGAAGCAACCCGATTAACAACCGCCGCCGAAGCCAGAAAACGCGCCCTCGCCGCACGCGACGATCGCAAAACTAATCCCGAAACCCGAATCACGGTCACCGAAAATCCCGTAACGGTAACACTCCGCGACATCCAAAAAACCATCGACGCCAAAAACTACGCCAAAGCCGCCGCCGACTTGAAACAGCTCCAATCTCAAAACCCGACCGAACCGCGAGTCTTTTACACCCTTGGCCGCGTCGCCGGCCTCGCAGCCACGACAATCGAAGACCCCGACGCCCAAGCCGAAAAACTCATCGAAGCCAAAGAAGCCTACAGCAGCGTCCTCCGCGTAAAAACACCCGACACCGACCCGGCGCTGCTCTCCCTAACCTACGTCGCCCTCGCCCGCATTTACGAACACTTCAACAAACCCGACGACGCCATAAAACTCTACGACCAAGCCATCAAACTTGGCCAGATTGGAGCCTTCCAGGACGCAATGGCCGGAAAACAGCGCCTCCTAAAACCGTAATAATAACTACGGACGGAAACGCGAGTGTGAACGAGCGTGCATTTTGGCAAAGAAGCCTCTTGGCCGTCTGCACGCTCCTTACCAGTCGCGTTTCCGCCCGCAAACAAATCCACAGCGGTTATTTGCCTACAAACTATGCTTGTTTGACGGTTTTTGCATCTAAAGTCGCTGGTTTTTTGCGTCTAGTTACATCAATTTTCGCTCTCCTTCTGACTTTCTGATGCCCGCCTTCACCATTCAGCCTACAGCCGCTTACCCCAAGCTCTTACACCTCCATTCATCCTGCCGTTTACCGCTCCGTTCACATTTGTTGAATCCAGATTAAAAACCTAAAACGAATTAAGGACATATGATGCTACGCGATGAAGAACCTCGCCCTCGCAACCGACGTCCACTTCCGGCAATCTGAGTTTGACGCCTTGCTTTATGGATTACGACTACCATCAGGTAGCCAGGCCTTTTTTCTTGCAAAGGCAAGATGGCAATTCGGACTAATCATCTGCCGTAATCCTTGAACAAATTACCCTTCGGGCGTATGCTAACGTGGAGATCAACGCTCGCAGACGAATCTTATGAAACAAGATTATCCAGCGCGTAATGCGTCTATCGTCCGGCATCTTCATGCCCGTTCATTCTTAGTTGGCTTCCCAATATTGTTTTTGGTTATATTCACACTCTTTCAGGTTGGCGGGCGAGTTGTAAAAGCAGATACGAGTATTGGGAACGTAGGAGTGGGCGTTGGTCCGCGAGCGATAGCAGTTAACGCTGTAACAAATAAGATATATGTTGTTAATGAAGGAACTTTTCCAAATCCGGGCACGGTCACGGTAATTGATGGCACGAATAATACGATTGCGACCGTCCCGGTCGGAATACAACCTTACGACCTAGCGGTCAACCCGCTCACGAATAAGATCTATGTTGCCAACTCAGGCAGCGCCAACGTGACAGTTATTGACGGGACAAATAACACAACAGCCACGGTGACTGCAGGGAGCATTCCTTATGCTCTCGCAGTCAATTCGATCACGAACAAAATCTATGTTGCAAATAACGGCAGTGGTAACATCACCGTGATTAATGGTTTGGACAACAGTGCAACAACTGTCAGCGTAGGAGTTAATCCGGTTGGTGTGGCCGTCAATCCTGTAACCAATAAAGTCTATGTCACTAATCAATTCACGAATACCGTCACTGTAGTTGATGGATCGACTAGCTCAACGACAAACGTTGGCGTCGGTACGGCTCCTTTCCGCCTAGTTGTGAATCCCGTCACTAACAGGATTTATGTGGTAAACGGTGCAAGCAACAGTGTAAGCGTGATCAACGGTGCGAATCAGGCGGTCTCTGCGACGGTAGCTGTCGGTTCGCAGCCATTTGGTATCGCGGCCGATCCGGTGACAAATCGCATCTACGTTGCTAATACCAATAGCGGCACCGCAACAATTATCGACGGTAACGATAATTCGACCACGACCGTCGTGGTTGGTGTGAATCCGAATTCCGTGGCGGTCAATCCGGTGACGAATAAGATCTATGTCGCGAATAACGGCAGCAACAACATAACCGTAATCAACGGGGCGGATAACTCGACAACAACTAATGCAGTTGGTTCCTTTCCTTTTGCCGTCGCGGTCAATCCGGTGACGAATAAGATCTACACAGCTAATTCAAACAGCGGGAACGTAACGGTGATTAACGGAACTAACAACACGACGGTGATAGTGGAGATTCCTCCAAATCCTTCAGATCACCCTGCAGTAGCAGTCAATCAGGTGACGAATAAGGTCTATGTCGTTAATCAAAACACCAACGACGTAACGGTGATCGACGGGACGAATAATTCAACGACAACGGTCACAGTTGGATCAAGTCCAGTTGCCATCGCCGTCAACCCGATCACGCATAAGGCCTATGTCGCCAATCAAAATGGCACAAGTGTCACGGTAATTGACGGAACAAATAACGGGACCACCCTCGTGCCAGCTGGTGAGATTCCGTTTGCCGTTGGTGTCAATCCGGTAACCAATAAAATTTACATCCCTAATTTAGGCAGCCACAACATAACGGTAATTGACGGAAGGGACAATTCGAGAACAACCGTGCAGGCTGGCATAGAGCCACGAGCGGTCGCAGTGAATCCGGTGACGAATAAGATCTACGTTGCTAACAGCGGCAGCAGCAACGTAACCGTAATCAACGGAACTAATAACTCAACGACAACGGTCGAAGTTGGAACAAATCCCCGTGCCGTGGCGGTCAATCCGGTGACAAATAAGATCTATGTTGTTAATCAAAACCTCAGTGGTACTGTGACCGTGATTGACGGTTCGAACAACTCGACGACAACCGTCGAGGCTAGCATAAATCCTCTTGCGGTCGCGGTCAATCCAATAACGAATAAAATCTACATAGCTAATGAAGACAACAGTAGCATAACGATGATTGACGGAACGAATAACTCGACAACCACGATCAGTGTTGGCACTAGACCTCAAGATGTTGCCGTCAATCCGGCGACAAATAAGATTTATGTGCCGAATCGAAACACCCAGGATGTGACAATAATTGACGGGACAAATAACACGACGACAACCGTCCCGGTCGGCGGAACTATTCGTGCGGTCGCCGTTAATACGGTGACGAATAAGGTCTATGTCACTAAAAACGCCAGCACCAATGTGACAGTGATAACACCGGCACCAACTAATGCCAGTCCGCTCAATACAGCCGTCACGCCGCTTGCCGGAAATACGACCGCTAGTGAGGCACCAACGTTCACTCTGACGGCAAACTCGACCTATTCGCCAACTGCGCCACCGCCACGAAACATCTATTTCCAGTTAGACACGACGAACGGGACATGGACAAAGGCAACAAATACCTCAAGCACCGGCACGAGCCTAACCGCAAGCGCCAAGCCGACAGCATTGCGAAACGGCGTACATATCATCTATTTCTTTGCTACCGACGGCTCGGAAGCAAGTTCATCGCCCGTACTCGGTAGCATTAATGCCTATCTGTTTTTGGTTAATGCGCCAGCCAGCTCATTTGATTACGACGGTGATCGTAAGTCGGATATTTCGGTGTTCCGCCCGTCGAATGGCGCATGGTATCTGCAGCAGTCGCAGAATGGATTTTTCGGGACGTTGTTTGGGCTGGATATTGACAGGATCGCGCCTGCGGACTTTGACGGTGACGGCAAAACCGACATTGCGGTTTATCGGCCCGCGACTGGAATTTGGTATGTGTTGAACAGCTCGAATAGCACGTTTTGGGCTTATCGGTTTGGGGTTGCGGAAGATTTGCCGACGCCGGCGGATTATGATGGTGACGGGAAGGCTGACTTTTCCGTGTTCCGGCCTTCGACCGGGACGTGGTATCGGACGAACAGCAGTAATGGCTCGTTCTTTGGTTTGCAGTTTGGCGTGAGTGAGGACAAGCCGACGGTTGGGGATTTTGATGGTGACGGGAAGGTTGACATTGCGGTGTGGAGGCCTTCGAGCGGAGTTTGGTATCGCCTTAACAGCTTGGACGGAGCCTTTGTCGCATTCCAGTTTGGTGTGGCGACGGATTTGATCGTGCCGGCGGATTATGACGGCGACGGGAAGACGGACTATGCAGTCTATCGCCCTTCGAGCGGCATTTGGTATCGAATAAACAGTTCAGACGGAGCGTTTGTGGCTACAGCCTTCGGCGTGTCGATCGACATCCCGACGCCGGGCGACTTCGACGGCGACGGCAAAGCCGACATCTGCGTCTGGCGCCCGACGGACGGTACATGGTACCGCCTAAACAGCTCGAACGGTCAGTTTACAGCCTTCCAATTCGGCACAAACGGCGACCGGCCAACGCAGGCCGCGTTTACATATTAGACCTAGGTTCTGACGCTCCGTGTCCGTAGCCCGCACGTATGTAAGGGCTCATCGTTGATCTCCACTCAGCGTTGAGCCCTTACTCATGTGCGGGCTACGGACTCTTTTGCGGCTTCGCCGCTGACTATCGGAAAACCACGTCATATTCGGAAAGTTGCGTCATATTGAGAAAGTTGCGTCATGTTCGGAATGTTGGTATTTCAATTTCTCGCGTGATGTGCCAGCATGATGCGGGATGAGGTTAGTTGAAAACTGCGAATTGAGAATGGAGAGTGACCGATCGGCTCGTTGTGAAACAAAAGTTGACAACAACGCACTCAAGTTTGGAACGATTCGGAACGGCTGGAACGGGTGAAACGATTGGAACGTTTGGAACGATCAAATGCAACACTACCGCGCAAGCTCTGGAAAAAAAACGCTGGGACACTGGGACAGTTGCGGTTAAGGAGTTTGTTTGCAATAGTTATCTGTCCCAAAACGAATTGGGACACTTGGGACACTGACGGCGAGATTGGAACGGAAAATTGAGAATTGAGAATGGAAAATGCAGAACGAGAGGAAATAGAGTCTAGATGGAAAAATGATCAAGTTTCGCATACTGCTTACCGCTCACAGCTTACTGCAAACTATTATTGGCTACCGTCTTGCGTTTTTTGTATCATTACTTACGCGTTCAGCGATTGTAAAGGGCGGCGCTCAAGAGAGGTTCGATGAGAGAATTTATTATTAATCTGGCATTATTTTTAGTTTTGTGTATTGCGTTTTCGTCGTTCACGGCGTGCACGGGCACGCAGGCGGACAATAATAATTTGGCGAACGCAAAAGGAAGTTCGAAGGCGAGCGACGGCAGCAAGGGGTCGGGTTATCCGCCGTTGGCTTCGGGGATTGCGGAGGGCGACATCGTTTTGCTCGACGGGGTAAAAACAAAGGTGTCCGGGCACAAAGGCAGCGTCGTGATTCTCAATCTGTGGGGCATTTGGTGCGGGCCTTGCCGCGACGAGATGCCGCATCTGAATGCGATGCACAAGCAGTATGGCGACAAAGGGCTGAAGGTTCTCGGCCTCAACATCGGCGACCATGACGGCAAACCCGAACCGGTCGAGAACATTAAGAAATTTGCAACTGACATGAAGATCGATTACACGCTCGCCCGTGTCGAATATCCGATCGTCAGCCAGTTTTATCTGCTTACAAAACAACAGGTCGTTCCGCAAACTTTTCTCGTCGACCGCGAAGGGCGTTTGCGAGGCACTTTCATCGGCGGCGGACAGAGAAACTACGACATGATACAGCAAAATCTCGACAAAGTTATGGCCGAGTGACCGCTCCGATTTTAGGCTCGACAAGTATTGTTTTGAAACTTGAAAGGCTGACAAGACCCGAAGCCGAACGCTTCGGTTTATTGACAAATTTTTTCTGAGTGTAATGGACGGCCGCTTTTGTCTGTTTTCGCCCGCTGCTGTAAAAAGCGGCAAGCTGAGCGGCTTCGAGAAGAGTTAGATTTGGGATTTCTTTTTTGTTTGGGTTTCGGATGACGACGTGCGAGCCCGGATAATCGGCCGCATGCATCCAGATCTCAAGTGAGCGTGCGATGCGGAAAGTCAGATAGTCATTGTCCGCCGCCTTTTTGCCGACAAGAATCTCAAAGCCGTCAGATGACATAAATCGCCTGGCACCTTTGAACGCAGTCTCGGCTTTTTTCTTTTGTCTTAGGTTTGCGGGTTTTGGTTTTGGCTCGGTTAGAGAAGTTAGAAATTCGACATCCCTAGTTTCGATGGCCGCTTCAATTTGAAGCAAAAGGTTTTCGGCAGTTTTTATCGAAGTTTCAGTTTTGTTTATTCGCTCTTTGACAATTTGTTGGCCGTTGCGTGCTTTTGTGTATAAACGGAAATAACCTTCGGCGATCTCGCTGATCGATTTATTTACCTCGCCTTCGATCTCGATTGTCGGCGCCGATTCGTCGAAATAGTCGGTTACGATCACTCGATCGGCTGTTCTGACAGCACTGCCGGCGTTGGCAAGTAAGAGATCGCCGTAACGTTTCCACGTTTCCGGATCGCCGTGCTTTTCGAGATCGCCGAGAAGATTCGCAACGAGTTTTCTTTGCTTTGTTATTGACGCAAGCACTTTTCGCCGGACGGTGACGCCGAGCCGATCACATTCGGCGTCAGCGTCGTTCTCGTTTTTGATTAGTGGCTTGTTTACCATGTGCAGAAGAAGAAACAACGGATTAAGACAGATTTACACAGATAATTTATATCTTATCCGTGTAAATCTGTGTTAATCCGTTGTTGATCTTTAAAATTCCCTGACGAGGATAGTGCCTGACAAAAGGTCGTGGAGGCCACGCCTTTCTTCATTGAAGAAAATCGCCAAAAATCCGGCACCGGCAAATGGCACCGTGAGAATGAAGATTGATGAATTGATAGCAGCCTGGCGAAGTGTTGGATATTCATTATCTACCGCATCGACGAGTTCGAGTTGGAAGAGACGCATGCCCATGGTTTTTCCGAAAAAGCCGAGACAGGCGGTCATATACGCGAACATAACTAAAGCGAATGTGCCGGCAAAGGTCAGAATGCTCGACGTGGTGAACCAATTCGCGTTTGTGAACGCGAGCGGCGAGAGCAAGATCATCGCGGCAAATCCGCCGATGATGAAGTCAAAAAGCCCGGCACCAAACCGCATCGACATTGGAGCCAGATCCTCGATCTCATCGGTCTGGAACTCGGGCGCTTCTGAGACAGGTATGTCGGCAGTTTCCGTCTTGATCTCAATTCGATGTATCGCAGCAGTTTTTGTCGGCAGGGAACCGCTAAGGATCTTTTCGACGTTTTCAAGTACCGGAGTTGCAGTTTGTTTTTCAGGCGCAGGAGCGATAGGCGGCAATTTGTTTGTGTCGCGTTTTTCGGCGACAGGCGATTTAACCAACACCGGTTTTGGCGCAAGGCTGATTCTCGCCGGTGCGGCTGCCGTCGCAGTTGAGTTTGAAAAAGCCTTGCCGGCCGAAACCACGCCAAACGGACGCAGTGGAACAGGCCTCTTTTGTTTTGGTGCAGTTTCGTGAAAGGTCTTTCGCGATTCGGCAATGCGGCGCATCGCATTTGCGACGCGCGGGTCGGCGATAGCCTGATCGATTTCTATTTCGGCCGGCGGAGCATCGGCTGCGACCTTTAAGGCTGCCGGGCTTGATTCTGTGAATACCGGAGTTTCTGCGGAGCCGCCTTTTCGATGCTGAACCGCATTTTGTAACTGTATCCGCCAATCGGGCAGCGATGTTTTTTTGTTTTGAAATTCCACAAGTGTCTGGCTGGTCTTACACGAGAAGAGGTTCCCGGTCACACGCTTTTTGGCAGTGACAGGAGGTTTGATCGAAGGAGGCGGTGGTGCGAGAGCTGTGCTGGTATTAATTCGAGGCGTGAGCCTGGCCGATATTTTAGTTTGTACGCGGATGGTGTCGTTCATCATCGCGCCGCAGGTCGGGCAAATTGATAAAGTAGCTGCTAAACTGCGAGCGCATACAGGACAATTCATATGCTTTTCAAGACGGATTTTATTGAAATTCAAGCCGCGAGAGTGCGAAAACTAATTGATGGTATCAGAAGTTACTTTAACTCGTCAATCGTAAAGCTTAGAAAACCTTAGGATTTGAATAATTTTTTTCTGTGGAAATATTGTGGAAGATTATGTGGAAAAAGTTTGTGTCAAAGCGACTGTCTTCCGGCAAAACCGGCATCGGTTTCGTGCCACCATTCGATATTTTCACCGTCGCCAAACTGCCAGCAAAGCAGGACAACGCGGTCATCTCGCAAGCTCGGAAAATCGATCAAGCCGCGTGAGTAATCTTTTAGCTGGACGCCTAGCTCATGCAATTCTGTCGTGAGTTTGCCGATGTTGTAGAGGGCGTTGACATACGGTGTGCCGCCTTCCATGCCACCCCCGAAATTAGAGGCCGCAGCCGCCAGTCTCGATGCGTCTCGCAGACCTTCGACCTTAACATATAAGCGTCGGATCGACTCCAGTTTTGGAATGATATCCGGCAAAAGGGAGTTTGCCTCAGCCTCGGTGAAAAGTTTCATCTATCATTGCTGCAAAAGACTGTTATTAGTTTGCCCGTCACTTACAGAACGGTCAAGCAAATTTAGTTAGAAATGTTAAAATTGCATTTAACACAAGCATGAAGACAAGTGGACGAGGCTATAAAGACAAAAGTCGGGAGAAATTATCTCGTGGCGATAGTTCACGCAACTCTCCACTCTCTCTCCACTCTCAAGTGATTTATGGCGTGCTTCCGGTTCTTGAAGCTCTGCGGGCAGACGTTCGGCGAATAGATAAGGTGCTAATCGCCGACGGCGTCAAAGAGCATCGGCTGTCGGAGATAATCGATCTGTGCCGCGCACATTCGATCGCATGGAACCGCGTGCCGCGCGAGAGTTTTGCAAAACACCTCCCGGCAGGCGTAAATCATCAGGGCGTGTTAGCGTTCACGGCTGCGTCGAATTACGTAAACGCCGACGAAATATTAGAGAATGCGGGTGAAACACCGTTAATTTTGGTTCTTGACGGAGTGGAAGATCCGCGCAATCTGGGAGCAATTCTGCGTGTTGCCGAATGCGCGGCTGTTGACGGCGTTGTCATTCCCGAACGCCGTGCAGTTGGGTTGAATGATACTGTTGCTAAATCGTCGGCAGGAGCGATCGAATACGTAAAGGTCGCAAAAACCCCAAATCTCAACCGGTTTATCGAGAAACTTAAGGCGCAAAACATCTGGGTAGTCGGCACGAGCGCCGATGCCGAAACTGATTATTCCGACTGGGATTGGACGCGGCCTAGTGCTATCGTTCTCGGTGGCGAGGGCAGCGGACTGCATCGACTCGTCGCCGAGAACTGCGACGTCTTGGTAAAAATCCCGATGTATGGAAGAATAGATTCCTTGAACGTCTCAGTCGCCGCCGGCGTAATACTCTTTGAAGCGAGGCGTCAACGAACAGTGAACAGTGAACAGTGAACAGCAAATGTTCCTCCTATTCACTATTAACTAACATTATGTTTTGCCCAAAATGTGGTGGACAAAATTTGGAGAACGTAAAATTCTGCAGAGCCTGCGGAACCGATCTCGGCAATGTATCTAATGCCTTGTCTTCAAAATCGCAGCCGCAGCAGCCCGTTAATCACAAAGGCAAGCCGATACATTGGGAAGGAGCGCTCTCAAAGTTCGGCACGGGCCTCGCGTTTCTCATCATATCGATAGTTCTTTCGAGAACAAGAATGGGCGAGGCTTGGTGGTTTTGGATGTTGATACCGGCATTCACATGTCTCGGCGCAGGCATCGCACAGTTCATCCAACTCAAGAAAGCTGAAAAAGGAGGCGTCGTTTATTCAGCGTCACCCGATGCTCTGCCGCAATCCCAAAACACCGCTCTACCTCCTCAGCAAACCGAATGGGTCGCACCCGAATCACGCTACAAAACCGGCGATCTCGTCCCGCCAAGCGTCACCGAAAACACAACCCGCCATCTTGAGATCGACAGCGAAGGGCAAACAATGGCCCTACCCAAAAAATAAGTTAAGTTGTCAAAGAGCAAGTTTCGTAACCTTTGTTACCGACGAACGATGACGCGGGCGTTTCCCGAATTGCCGTTCACATCATAGACCCTAATCGTTACAGCATATTCACCAGCAATTTTAATCGGAATATCAATCGCATAGCGTTCCGTTGGGCTGTCTGAAATGCCGTCGTCCGCATAGACGGTCATCCATTCGCCGCCGTTGATGCTGTATTCCGCACGGTTTATATAGCCGGCCGCATCAACGGCATCGAAAACAACCCGCGCCTTGTCGCCGGTTATTTTTGGCGTGCCGGATGCGGTGACAATTGGCGGCGTATTGTCGATGTCTATCGGCTCGGTTGTTTTTTCGCCTGACAGCGCTAAGTTTGAAGGATTTGAGGGCGCGTCTCGGGCAACGATCTTGAAAATGTATCGGCCGTCGGCAAGCGACTGACCGTCGATGGCAATGAAATTTTCAGTCTGCTCGCCGCGAAGTAATTTAAAATTCGTATCGCCGACCTCTTTATAATAAATGTCATAGACCATTTTGTCGCCGTTGCGGTCTTCGGCTGTCCATTGCAGGGAAGTCGCTCCGCGTTGATAAACGCGGCGCGGCGGTATCGCAACATTCGGGATGCCGAACGTAGCCGGGTCGAGGCCGTTCAGTTCGATATTCGGATCGATCTGCTGCGGCGGATTGGCCGCGAGGCCGACGTTTGTCGGCAGGACCTGAATGGATAAGACTTCCGGCGCAATATTACGGGCGATGAACGCAAGGTTAACCTCGCTGAGTGTCGCATTGTTAGCTTTTAGCGACGCACGCCATTGGAAATACCTTGCCTTTGGACTTGCGACTTGTGCTCCTTTCGGATCGGTCTGAGCGGCGCTCCAGGCGCTCCATGTTTCGTCCGGCTTTTCGGTGTTGCCGGTTCGGGTTTGGATTGAGACATTGCCGGCGTCGTTCCACCAAATGCGTCCCCACGTCGCCGTTGTTTTGGCATCGAGCACTGCCGAATCATAGGTGCCTTCGGCGACGGTTTCCGGCCCGAATCGAAACAACGAACCCTGATTGCTCGAAGTTGCGATCAAACTCTTCCCCGTGACTTGAATTGTCGAGATCTGATTCGCATCGGTCTGCAGAACGAGCGTGTCACGGCCATCGTTCCCGATATTGTAAATGCGGCCTTTGTCAGACGTGCCTAGCAGAACGCCGTTTCCGATTTGATGCGCATACAAAGAAAAACCGGTGACGGTTGAAGACGTCCACAAAATATCCGTTCCGCCGTCGGGCAGAATTCGATAGACAGCAGACTTTGCGCCGGTCAGATCGTAGCGGCTTTTTGCAGACGGCTCCGGAGTTGCCGGATTCGGTTTATCAGCCGAAACGGTTTTATTTTCCGGCGTTGCGACTGCTGCTACGTCCGGTTTTGCGGTCGAGGCCGATTCGCCTAATGCAAGAACGTAGATCGAACCGTCCAAACCGACTGCGATGTCGTGAATTTCGCGCAGCGGCGAATCAAGCAAACCGAACGGCCTGCCGTCGGGGCCAAAACGCATCACGACTCCACTCGAATCAGTCCCCGCGTAGAGGTTCCCTTGTTTATCAGTCGCGAGCGAAATGATATGAAGTTCGCTAGTGTCAAACATGAGCGACGATTCCGGTGTCGAATTCGCGGTTTTTATCTTATAGATCTTTCCACCGTCGCCAGTTCCGACCGCGAGGCTGCCATCGGCCATAATGGCGAGTGACCAGATGTATTTTTCCTTCGGCGTGAAATAGACTTCGGCTTTTCCGCTTGAGTCGATACGGTAAACCTTGCCGTCGGGCGAAGTCGCGGCGAATAGTTCGCCAGATTTGATTGCGAGCGCGGTGACGTTCAGTTCGCTCAAATCGGTAAGCAGGGCACCTTTTCCATTTGCGTCAACCTTAAAAACTTTGCCGTCGCCTCCGGTGCCGAGATAGACATTTCCCGCCACATCGGCGGCGCTCGACCAAATATACGATTGCTCGGTCTTAAAAACTTCGGTCAACTTCGGCGCAAGCGTGATCGTGCCGTTTTGATCTACGGAAACACCTTTCGCGTCACCCTTTAAAAAATCGGTACGCGAATTCACAGACCAAACCAACGGACCGGCGGCAAATGTGGACGCCGCAAATAAAAAAATGACAAGAGTAATCAACAAATATTTATTCATTTGAGTGATAGTGGAAGAGATAAACAATGATAACAGATAACATCAACGGGATGTCGGAACCCGGTCCCTACCGCTCTTGGTTCTGACAGTTGCCGCCTTGCGGGCTTCGAGAAAGCGCATTGCATCGCGCATTTCTTCGGCGTCGCCGGTGATGAGGCGGGCGCTTCGCTCGCGGGTTAAGTATGCCCAAAACCATTCAAAGATGACGATGAGCCGGTTGCGAAAGCCGATCAAGAAAAAAATGTGTAGAAACAGCCACATCAGCCAAGCGATAAAGCCCTTGAACTTTAATCCTGCTGCTTGAGCGATGGCTTTTCGACGGCCTATCGTCGCCATTGTCCCTTTGTCCCAATAGACAAAATTTTCCCGCGCCTTTCCCTTTAATTCCGCAAGAATGTTATTTGCAGTCGCGGTGCCCATCTGCATCGCGGCCGGACTGACGCCGGGAACAGGCTCGCCGTTTTCCTGTAGCAGAGAAGCCATGTCGCCGATGACGAAAATGTTTGGAGAGCCTTTAATTGAGAGATCCTTTTCGACTAACACTCGGCCGGCTTTGTCTGTCTCGACGCCGAGCGATTTGCCGAGCGGCGAAGCTGCAACGCCCGTCGCCCAAAGAACAACGTCGCAGTCAATCCAATCGTCACCGACTTTTATGCGGCCAGGCTCGACATCGGTAACAAAGCTGTTTAGACGCACTTCAACGCCAAGCGATTCGAGCTGCGATTTTGCACTTTCCGACAGATCTTTTCCGAATGTGCCGAGGATTTTGTCAGAACCTTCAAACAGCGTGACCTTCGCTTTACGTGTGTCGATTGCCTTAAAATCTTTTGCAAGCGCTTTTCGTGCAATATCTGCAATTGCACCGGCAAGCTCGACGCCTGTCGGGCCACCGCCAACGACGACAAAATTCAATTCGCGTTGGTTGCCGGTCAAATAAGCTTCGCGCTCGGCATACTCGAAGGCAAGAAGAACGCGGCGGCGAATCTCTACTGCATCTTCAAGAGTTTTTAATCCTGGTGCCTCGCGCTCCCAGTCGTCGTTACCAAAATAAGAATGCCGAGCGCCGGCGGCGACGATCAAATAGTCGTAACCAATCTCCGAACTACCAGCGAGCCTCACTTTGTTATTCTCCTTGTCAAAACCAACAGCCTCGCCAAGAATGACTTCGATATTTTTGTATTTGTGCATGATGCGGCGGATTGGCTGCGCTATCTCGCCGGGACTTAAAACCGCCGTAGCTACTTGATATAGCAAAGGTTGAAAAACGTGGTGATTCTTTCGGTCTATCAGTGTGACATCGACAGGCTTGTTCGCTAAAGCCTTAGCCGCCCACAGACCGCCAAAGCCGCCGCCGATAATTACGACTTTTGGCCGGTCGGTCATAAGTTTTTGTCATTCAATCTACTATTGAACCAAGCTGGATCACGGCGGGTGTCGGCTACAGCATAAACCATGATGGCATCGGTTTCCACTGTGTAGTAAATCGCAGGTGGAAATCTGCTGGCGATCTTTCGATAGTAAATACCAAAATGAATTTCGTGCACGCCTGCGTAGATCACAAGTGATCTTATATCTGCCAGAATAGAAGCTTCAAAATAATCGCCCAGGCCTTGATATTGCTCTTCGTAAAATAAATAGCCTTCGGCAATATCGTCAGATGCGGATTCGGTAATGACGACGTTCATTTGCGCCCGGTTTTTTTACGAATTCTGACTTCTGCTTCCTCGATCGTAATAAAACGATCAGTTCCGGTTTTGACATCTTCGGCACGTTGTTTCAGCATATCGCCATGCCATTCTATTACCGGAACCGTGGATGAATTACGCGAAAGGTCGTCCATAATGCGGTCGACAACATCCATCTTCTCGGCAACGGTCATTCTTTCGAGAGGCAATACGAGTTCTGCATTCATAAGCAAATTGTAGCACGGTTCATATGCCAATAAAACGTGAATAAATGGAGCGGGCGACGGAAATATCGTCCGTTCCTTTTATTATCGCGCGACCGTCGCGGAAAACGGTAACCTCTTTCTCGCCGGAAGTAAAACGCACGAGATATTCGTTTTGTTTTACATCGGAAATGCTACTCAACTTTTCCGCAAGTTGAGACAAATCAAGATCAGTTGGCTTTGGGGGCGCTATCTGGACCGCGTTGCGACCGCAAAGGACGGCAGAAAATTCCTGTGATTCGGCGTCGAGAAATTCAAATATTTTTTGGCCGCAGCATTTGCAGTCGGGATTTGGTTCGCCGAGTTTGATGCGCTGGCGGTCGTTTGCCCATAAATCGAACTGCATAAGTGAGCGATGTAACGACGCGTAGTCACCGACAAGCAGCTTTAACGCTTCGGACACTTGTGTTGCGGAAACTGTGGCGATTATCGGCATTATCACGCCCGCCGTGTCGCAGGTCGGCGACGAACCGGCGTCTGGCATCTCGTCGAAGATACACCTTAGACAAGGTGTCTCGCCGGGAATGATCGTCATTGTCGTGCCATAGCTGGAGACCGCAGCGCCGTATATCCAAGTTTTGTTGATCTTTACGCAGGCGTCATTGAGCAAATATCGAATTTGAAAATTATCGGCGCCGTCGAGCACGAGATCGCAGCCCGCAATGAGCGATTCGACATTCGAATGATTTACGTCGGCAATGATCGCCTCGACATTTACTTCGGAGTTGATTTCTTCGATGCGATTTTGTGCGGCAATGGCTTTTGGTAGACGTTCGGCCGCGTCGCTTTCTTTGAATAAAGTCTGGCGTTGAAGATTGGTAAATTCTACGAAATCTCGATCTACAATTCGTAAATGTCCGACACCGGCACGCGCGAGCATTTCGGCATGAGACGCTCCAAGCGCGCCGCAGCCGACGAGCAAAACGCGCGAATTCAAAAGCCGTTCCTGCCCTGCCTTGCCAATCTCGCGAAATAAAATTTGCCGGCTGTAACGTTCGTTCATCTAGTCAAGAAGTTTTTCTATAAAACCGCGAATTCCATTGCTTTCATCTCTGTCCCACGCCTTTCCTGCACCAAATCGCTGCTCTTGTATCGCCTGTTTCCGCTGTTCGTCACGCAAGCGGTCACGTTCCTCGCGGATCTGTAGTTTCTCGCGCTGGCGAGCGATATCCATGCCGCCTTTTTGAATGAACGCGATTATTTTCGGCAGTTCGTCGGCATCGAACCAGACGCCGTGCTGTTTGCAAATATCGATTATCACGCCCGATGCTTTCGCAAAATTGCTGCGATTCATTAACTGTTTGCATTTGGGGCAAGGGACGTAGCTGATCTTTGAAAGCGGTTCGGCTGTAAGCTCGCGGCTGCCGATAAAGCCGAGAACCGCCGATTGCTGCTCGCGGTCGGCGCAGACCTTCTCGAATGTCTCAACATCAGTCCACATTCCGCCGCATTTTTGACACTCTTTCAGTTGAACATCGGCGATCTGAAGTGGGTCAAGCTGCTTCCGACAACGAGGGCATTCACCAGTCTCATCGCTGTCCTGCGATTGCGTCTGCACAGCCTTAGCGCCACAATGCCCGCAAAATTGACTGCCGACAAACATCAGGCCAAAACATGTCGGACAGCCAACGGTTTTCAACCGCGTCTTGCAGAATTCACATTGAGTCCTGTCACTCGCAACGCCAGCGCCGCAGTTTGGACAATTTAATGCTTCTACCGTCATTTCTGTATCTTATCCAATTTTTTGAAAACAGCTTCTCTCATCGCGTCCATCGGCGCCGTTTGTCCCGTCCAAATCTCGAACTGTTTCGCGCCTTGGTAAAGCAGCATCTCAATTCCGCCGATTGCCGGAACATTTGCTTTTTTTGCTTCGCTGATAAGCGGCGTGTCACCGCTTCTCGTCACGAGATCATAAACAAATTTTACACCGTCGAGTTGCTCAGCTGTAAGAAGTGATTCGTTTTCAAGCGGCCCCTTCATTCCCACCGGCGTGGCATTAACGATGATGTCAAAATTATGGGAAAGCGATTTTGATATTTCAGATTTGCAATTTGAAATTTGAGAAATCTCCACGCCAAATTCGTCCGCAAACGCACTTGCCTTTTTAACGTCACGTGCAAAAACCGTCACTTCCGCAACTTCCTCTTTAAGAGCAGAAACGCACGCTCTGGCGGCGCCGCCCGCGCCGAAAATTGCAACACGTGCATTTTTGAGATCGCCGAATTTTTCGATCAGCGGCATTATAAACCCAACAGCATCGGTGTTATAACCCGTAAGTTTGCCGTCGTCGATTTTGACGGTGTTGACGGCGCCGATCTTTTCTGCTGTTGGGTCGATCGCGTCCAGATGTTCGATGATCGACTGCTTGTGCGGCATCGTTACTGCAAAACCGCCGAAATTTAGCTCGACCTCGCGCGTCTCAGGCCGCACCATTCGGAGCATAAATTCGTCGAGATTTTTGACTTGCAGCGGTATAAATACGGCGTTGATGTTGTGCTCTACAAAAGCCGGATTATGCATATACGGCGAAAGAGACTCTGAAACAGGATCGCCGATCACGCCGTAAACTTTTGTGTTAAGATCGAGTTCTTTGACACGATAAACCTCGATTAAATCTTTCGCGGTGATCTGGCCTTCCGCAGTTTCCAGCCCTTCGTCATAGGACGCATAGGTCATATACGACCCATGAGCCAAACCGAGGATGCGAGTCCACTTGCCGGCCTCACCCATGGCAATTGGAATTATTTTCTTCCTGTTTGTTTTCGCTCGGTCGAGCAATTGCCAGACGGGAATAGCATCAGTAACGTCGTCTGTTGCGGCTGCTATCTTTACAATATCGGCCTTGTAAGAAGCAAGTCGATCAAAGATTTGATTGAGATTTGAGGGGCCGTTTGCAAAATAATGTTGCGAAACTATCAGGTGTTCAAAAGAATAAGTAAATTGAAGCAACAACACATCATCAGCAACAATATCTTCCTCGACATCATAGTATTCGGCTCCCATTCCCGCATGCCAGAACATATGGCGTTCCTTTTCATTTAGATGTTGGTGGCCGCCTTGGTCAACGGGACGATAAGTAGAAATTATGGGTTTTTTTGTTGCCCGAAGAATATTTCCCCAATAGAGATTCAAGAAGGGTGAATCCATCGACATGTTGAAAACATGCTTTGATAGGCAATCAAACCGCACCTCGATTACATCGGCAAATTTTTCTGCCTTCCCGATTTTAGCGATTGTTCCCGTTACCGATTTGTCACAAATCGAGACGCAGATCTTGCCGTTATTCACTGGTTGAATCCTTTAGGTTTACAACGAATGTGCCCGCCGTGATGAGGCAGGTTACAACGCCGATTGCGGCGGCAACGACGATCGCGGTATTGGTGGTTTGTTTTATGGCGATGGCAGTCAACGCCCACGCGATTGCGAGCGGATAAAAATAGTTCCTGAGTTTCAACCGGACTATCACGGCTAAAACAGCGGCTAGAATTATCAAAACGGCACCGAGCGTGTTCCATGCAAACACCGAAAGTTCCACACGCTCATATTTCAAAAAGATCAGGAAATTGACTAAAGACGCCGCCGTTACCCAGCCTGCGTAAATTCCAAAAGGCGCGTTCGTAAACAGCGATTCGACGGCAGACTCAGACCGGCCAAACAGAACAAGCATCATAATCAGCGAGGCCAAAAGTGCGATTATTAAAACAAGGCAAATTGCTATCTGATCTCGGTGCCAGAAATATATCCATGCGCAATTTAGCAGGCAAGTGAGAATGAAGACCGACCGAGCGCGTCTGAAACGGAGCAGATTTGCAGGCAGCAATTGATAAACGGCAAACGCGGTGATGCCGAGATAGATAAGGCTCCAGATCGAGAAGGCGTAGCCGGCAGGCGTCAAAACTGTCGGATACTTTTCGGAGATCTGGGCAGGCGTGACGCCGTTGACGAGGCCTGCGGCGGCAAGCGCGTTAAAACCGATAGTCGCAATCACGGCAACTATCACCAACGCCGCACGCATCCTATCTCGCGAATTCGCAGCTTCTCTCATTTGCCAATTATCGCTCAAAAACTTGCCGAATTCACTATTTCGTATGAAAATAACGGAAAACGTAGATAAATGGTGACTGGTGAATGGTGAATGCTGAATGAATACTTAATGCTGAATGGTGAATGGTGAATGCTGAAAGCGTGGCATCAGGATTGCAATTAAATCCAGCGGACGCGGCTTTCCCTCTTTCCCCGGAGCGTGAAATTAGGAAAGAGAAGGAAAAATGATGAAAGTTTTACATAAAATATTATTTACGTTTGCGATGGTTGTCGGTTTGTCATTGGCTGTTTCCGCGCAAAAGAACGACGATCAAAAGAAGCCGCCGCCAAAGGGCAACCCGCCGGTCGTAACTCCCGGAGATAAGAAACCGCCGAAAAACGAAGACAAGCCCAAGAAATCTTCAATAGGTTTCGTTCTCGCGTCTAAAGAGACTTTGGATCCTACGGCCTAAATTATCTTTGGTATCTGTCCTTCGCGGTCATGCGATCCCTTTCGGCATCGTCTTTTAATTTTTGCCGGTTTTCCAGGGGTGCAGACTCGCTCAATCGATCATATACGTCCGCTCGAATGCGGTAGGTCGCCGGAAACGTCGGGTTTTTGGCGATATACTCCGTCAGATCGCGCAGTGCGGCCTCGTCCGTCTCGCGCGTCTTTTTCTCCATGTAAGCGAGCGCTCGTTTAAAGTAAGCATCGACGATCTTCGCGTCACGCATGAGGGTTTCCGAATACTCGTTGATCGCCGCATCATAATCACCTTTGCCGAAATAAGCGAGACCGCGATATCGGTAGGCGGCGGCGTAAGCCTGATCGCGGTTGATCACATCGGTAAAATCGCGCAGCGCATCGTCATAATTTTTCTTCATCAAATAAGCATTTCCACGGTTAAGATAGGCAAATTTGAAATCGGGCTTTATTGCCAAGGCCCGGTCGTAATTAAGGATCGCATTGTCGGGGTCGTTACCGTCTCGATAAGCATTACCGAGATAATAGTAGTCATCGGCATTGCTCGGGCTGCCGCTCGTGCTGCCCGCCTGCGCAGTTGTTTTTAATTTTTCGATCTTCGCCTTGTAGTCGTTCTCATCTTTTAACGCTTTTTTCTTATATTTATCTGCATCGGCATTGAGCGGGTTCATCGAGAGGATCATGTCAAAATCAGCAACGGCAGCAGCGTATTTTTTCATCTCGAGATAAATAATGCCGCGGTGAAGATAGGCCTTTGTGTAAGCCGTATCTCCCTCTATCGCTTTGGAGAAATCTGCAATCGCGGCCTCGAAATTTTCGGTGAATTGGTAAGCCCTTCCTCTGTTGGTGTAGATCGTCGGGAGATCGATGTCAAACGGAAATAAAGTGATCGCAACGCTGTAGTCTTTGATAGCGGCCAAAGGATCCATTTTTTCCATGAAGAGCAGTGTTCCGCGATTGTTGTAAGCCTCGGTGTACTTATCGTCGATCCCGATGGCTGCGGTGTAGTCGGCTACGGCTGCATCGATTTTGCGGAGACCGACATTGGCAAGACCGCGCGAATAATAGGCCTTCGGAGAATTGGGATTTGCGGTGATGGCTTTTGATAAGCTAGCGAAGGCTTGTACGTATTCACTGTTGTTCAAGTAGTCGATTCCTCGCTCTAAATGCGCTTTCGATTGTGTTCCTCCGATAACGGTCGGCGGCCTCGATATGTCTTCCCGACGTTTTTTTTCGACGAGCCTGGCCACTCGCCGAGCTTCCTCCCGTCGTCGCCGCTCGGCCGCTTCGGCTTTCGATTCTGTTCTAACCGTTGGGCGTACTGACGGCTTTGGACAATCGGGTTTGTCTGGAACCCCGCAAAGCTGCGCCGAGGCGACGGCCGCATTCAATACGACCGTTGCGAAAGTTAATAGTAATAAAACAACTCGACGCATCATTTGTTCACGCTTTTGGCGCAGCGGAATCCAGTGACCTCGTATTTCTCTCCGGTGGCCGGCAGACCGAAGCGGAAAGCATTCGTCGCAACCCGCTGCGAGTTAGTAAAGTCCGAGCCACGCCGCGTTTTCAAATCCCTTTTTCCGTCGTATCTGGAATCAAGCTCACCTCCCTTGTAAGGTTTGAAATCGTTGGAAGTCCATTCGCCGGCATTGCCGACCATGTCATAAACGCCGAAAGGGGATTGGCCGGGAAACTGGCCGACTTCCGCTAATTTTCGGCTTGCGATGTTGGCATTGGCGCCCACCCATACGTTTCCCCAAGGATATAAAAGACTAGCGGGGCCGCGGGCGGCAAATTCCCACTCTTCTTCGGTCGGCAGACGTTTTCCCGCCCATTCTGCATACTCGGTGGCGTCGTACCAATCTACGCCTACAACCGGCAGTTTGTCTTGTCCCTTGAGGAAATTCTTATTTCTCCAACCGCGAGGTGCCTTGTGATTTGTCGCACTGACGAATTTTGCATATTCCTCATTCGTCACTTCATACTTATCGATAAGAAACGGCTCAACAGTCGCAGCATGGGAAGGACGTTCTTCTGAGATACCATCGTCGCGTCCCATGACAAACTTCCCGCCCGGAACGTAAACCATATGGTCAGGAATTTTGGCCGGCGGAGCTGGCGCCTGTTCGGCCGGAGCGGCTGGGATGGCTTTGGCGTCCTGAGTTGGTTGCTGTTCGGTGTCTTGACGGATGAGGAGAAAATACGTTGCGAAACCCACAACTATCAGCGTCAAAAGAAACGCACCGATTCCGGCGGCGATGTAGGGAAGCTTGCTCGCCGATTTTGTTTCAGGTTGTGTATCGATAGATCGATATCCGACGGGCGGCGGTTCAACGGTTGGGGCATCGACGACAGTCTGATAGGGCTGGTCTTTTACGGTGTCGAGGATGAGCGGTTTTGGATCGAATAACTGCGTGTCGAGTTCCAATGCTTCGGCGGGGACTTCGGCTTTCGACGAACCGGCATCGCCCTCGGATTCCCGCTCCAACGCGAGCATTTCTTCCGCATAGGTATTTAAGAACGGGTCATCAATTTGTGAAGGTGCAATTTCGGGCGGAGGTTCCGAAACAGGTTCCGCTTCCTTAAGATCGGAGGCTGGTGGACCAGGCTCTTCGAGAGAGAATTCAACACCCGAATAGACTTTCGCCTCAGCCTCGAACGAACTGAAAAGCGGCCCCGATTGTGAGCCTAATTCCAAGCCGGCGGCAGAATAATCTATATCTGCCGGTGGTGGAATTGTATCTTGAGTTTCGTGCTCGCCCGACTCGAAGGCAACGGTCGGCGGCTGTTCCGGAATCGTCACGCCGCCCTGAATTGCAATTGTCGGTTCGGCAGCCGTGCTATGAGCCGCCGACTGTTCATCGACGCGTTCAAATTTCAGTTCAAATTCCGCCACTTCCGCAGGGTCGGGCACGCTCACTTTTCGAGATGAAACGAGACTTGCCATATCCCGCTCAACCTGTAGCAATTTGTGAGCAAGCGTCTCTTCCTGCTGCTGCGAACCCGGAAGCTGCAAATCGAACTCAGGATGCGGGCCGGCCGGACTTGTTCCGTGCTCAACATCGTCTATCTCCGTCACAAGGTCGTCGATCGGAATGATCGGCTCCTCCAAAGCAACCGTGGGCATATCGATCGGCCGCGACTCGAAAGCGACCGTTTCCGGCGGTTCTTCGGTTACGGTGTTCGTTTGGAGATCGATCTTCTGCGATTCAACAACCTCACGATCCTGGGTAAACCTCGTCGCATCGAATGCAACGGTCACCTGCTGCGTCGCAGGAATTAACTCTGCTTCGGATGACGATTCTGCCTTTGGACCTTCACGATAAGTATCATATGGGGAGAACGCAGGTAATTCGTCGGTGGCCAAATTTATGTCTTCGGCCGTTGTGCCGGGTTCAGGAGTTGGGCTTGATTCAGCCGGTGGCGGCGTCAATGTAGCTACCTCCAGCAATGAAATTAGGTCATCGACCATCGAATTGCCGCAGCCGCTGCAAAACTTATTCAAATCCGGATTCTTCCGCCCACATTCCGTGCAAAACATAAAGATTTTCAGCGGTTTCTACATAAAAACCGCACGCAAGCCGAACATTTCTCGATATTTGCGAGAGCCTGCATGTAATTCGCTGTGTGTCCGGCAAGAATAACACAGTATTTACGCTTTTTAAACCTAAATTCTTCATCCTTTTAATCAGAAATGCATCGAAAAATTGCCAATTTCTCAAAGTTAGGTTATATTTCCGCTTGTAAATTCACGATATTACGGTTCCTGTGTTTTCGGGATCGATTGCCACGGCCGGCTGCCGTCCGGCGAAGTTCGACCTAATAAAAAGTCAACAGTTATGAAAAAATGTCCAAACTGCAATCAGCTTTTTAGCGACGAAAACGCTTTTTGCCTGAACGACGGAACGCCGCTTATGATGCTGGCATCAACGCAGGACACAGTCGTTTTGCCAAAATCCTCTTCCGGCCAACAGTTCCAGAACAGGGCCGAGGTGGCCGGCAAACCGGGCCAGAGCATTTTGATTTATTTGATGTTCGGTGTGATTCTGCTTCTGTCAATTGTGGCGGTCGGATTCGGCGTTGCGTTTTTCATGAGCAGCAGAGGTGACAATCCAAAGGATACGACTGCCCAGACTAATCAAGCGGCCAACCCTCCCGGTTCCAACCCTCCGTCAAATCAAAGCGGTCCGGCTCGGCCATCTCCGACAGACGCCGTCGTGATCGGCAGCCCTCCACCTGTTAAAACCGTTCGCCCTCCGGGAGCGCGTTCAGGTCTGGTAATCAAGCCGCCCTCCAATGTCCGATTTACGCCGAATGGAGAAATACAATGCACGGTTCGGAGCCGATCCACAATAAATATTTATGGCGACACAGGCGTTTATGACAACAACGGTCTTTGGTACTACACAGATGTCTGCGGGCGACAGGGCGTGATACATAGTTCGCAGTTTAAATTACTCGAATAGTATGGCTTCATTGTGAGGTTAATAAAGATATGAAAAAGTGCCCAGCGTGTTATCAGATCTTCGGTGACGAAAACGATTTTTGCCTGAATGACGGGACACCGCTTGTTGTTGAGTATGTCAGCGGTTCGAGGCCCGCGACTGAGTTGCCTACGCAATTTATTCCGCGTCGGCAAAACACCGTCGCCGCGCCGGGTGGCTCTTCGAACGTTTTATATTTGGTGATAGGCATTTTGGCCACTGCTCTTGTTGGAGTTGGATTGTATGTGTTTCTGGCTCGCGATCAGGACAAACGCGGCGATGTCACCGACAGTCCTAAGATCGAGACTGCTAAGGAGACGACAGTAGCCGCTGCTTTACCGACGCAAGCGAGTTTACCGCCGCCGCGATCGGCACCACCTGTCGATCACAGTTTATCGCCGGCAGGAACGTGGAATGGCGATTGGTCGGGCAGAGGCGGAAGCTACTTTACCGCACGCGTCCAACTTCAGGAAACAAACGGTCGTGTTGAGGGACAAATCGTTTGGACTTTGGAACGCAGCACAAATCCCAAGAAGATGTATAAGGCCGGTTCAGTCGCGACAGAGTATGTTCGGGGCACATTCGACCCGACCACCCGAAAAGTGTTTTTAGCCGGCTATCGAAAAGACGACCCCAACGACATTGTTATCTATGATAACTACCGGATGCTGCTCTCGGCCGACAATAAGAATTTGACCGGAAAGAGCAAAAACAATGGCGACTTTCGTTTAGCTCGATAGCGCAAAAGGAGGCGATATGATCTACGTAAAAATTTTTGCAATGGTTTTCAGTTTGATCGGATTTGGAAGTTGGGCATGGCTTGGGCAGGCAAGCAAAAATACACAGCCGGCGGTAAAGGAGATCAAAACAATAATGCCCGAAGTCTCGCCGGAGGTGAGAAAAAAGGCCTTTCGACTTCTCAACGAGGTAATGGCCGAGTCGGCTGCCATTGAACCAAAAACAGACTCGATCAAAATGCGTTTCCTGCTTACTGATCTGCTTTGGGAAGAGGATGAACAAAGGGCAAGAACATTTTTTTTATCCCTTGCTTCTGAAGCAGACAAGGAAATTTTTTACTATGACACCATTAATCTTGCTCGCATCGCCGGCCGCGACGCAAAACTCGCTTATAAGATATCAGAATCGTCGAGATCGTTATTTAATGAGTATGATGAGGCTGAAGTTTATTACTATTTTGTCGAGCAATATCCGGATGAAGCATTTCTGGAGGCGAAGAGAGATGTCGAGGCAAACAATTATCTCCCTTACGTGAAAACCATGTATAACACAATAGGAGACGGAAAATTAGGAAAGCTCTATGCCGTAAACAGGGGCGATGGAGCAAACTTGGCCCGCGCAATTCTCAAAAAACTGAGCGGTAAATCACTTCAAGTGCACACACCATATCGGCCTTCGGGCAACTTCGCTTTTAATTTCAATGTGCCTCCGGCAAACTGGACGAAGCCCGTTGCTAATTTTGCAAATTTAAACACCGCGACAAACCGCCTGGCTCCAACGATCGATTCTGCTGACGAACGAGTGCCTCTTTCAGCAGCTGCGGCACTTTTAAACTTTGCCGTCCGCGCGGGCGAGGAAGCAAAAAAGACAGGAGATCCGGTCTTTCTCAGCGAGTCGGAAATAAAGGAGCTTGCCAATTGGATGGCAATCTCTTTAAGAAAAGCGAGAAAATTTGACGCCTATTTTGTTAGAACAGCTTATCAAAACCTTAAGAAGTACGCGACGGTGGAGTTTGCCCGCTTTGAAAGGAGTTTATCGCTCAAGCAGCGAAAGGAGATCAAACCGGACTTTCTCGGACTTTTTGATACACCTTCCGATATCCCGTTATCTGGCAGTTTGTTTGATATCGAACCTACCCTGCCTCAGCCGGCCAATACTTCTACAGCCAAGACCAAATTGAAGATTGAGGGTGAATCGGATATGTTGGATCGGATCAGTTTGCTGACCTCTTCGGCGGTCGCTCTGGTGAAAAAAAACGACTTGGCCGGAGCGAAAAAGCTGTTTGATGAGATAGAGCCGCTGGTGCCGACTGAGCCCAAAAACAAAGAAGAATTTTTTCTTGCCGAAAACTACGCTTTGTCGCTGGCAAAGATTGAGCCAACGAGAGGATTTGTTTTGGCTGAGAAACTTTTGGATCGAGCAAATCGGCTTCTAAATATTTCCAGGGAGCTTCGAGATTTTACTGGCGGAGAAAGCGAAGGAAGCGCGAATTTTGAAATGAGGCGGCGTCAAATAGCTGACAATTCATCAGTCGCGATCGAGGTGATTCGTGTGCTTTCGCACGCAGATTTTGAACGAACTGTGAGGCTTGCCGACCGCTTTACAGATCCCGATCAACGGTTGTTTTTCAGATGGTATATTGCCAATGCACTATTAAATAAGAACGCTGCTGACGAGGAAGAAAAATTTTCATCAAGTTCAGGAGGGTTGTTTGATTTACCTCCGTCACTTCCTGGAATTCCGTATAACAAATAGTCGGTTCTGACTCATATTTCCGGAACCCAAAATACGCGGCCACTGTGGGAGACTTTTTTGAGGCCGAGCTTTGGCAAATCTGTTTGGGGAACTCCGAGAAAAGTGAAATGCGGCAGGTCGGATTCGACGGTTTGAAACCAGCCGTGCTTTGCGAGGATCGAACGGACTTGCGAGTTATCGTGTTCCGTCACGTCGAGCGCCAGCATTGACAAATGCTGCGAGCTTCCCGGCGGAGCGACTGAATAGATAATTGATTTCGAAAGGTCTTTGGCGAAGTAAATACCTTGTGCTTCAAGTTTGAAAATTTCGGGCACCTGTTCATACGGCGAGAGCGCACTGATGCGGGCGGCGTCGGCGGATGAAATGCGTCCCTGACTTGTCCAATGCGTCAAGCCCGGTTTGACACGGCTTGCCCATAACTCAACGGTGTCCTGGTAAGAACGCTTTGCCGCGTCAGAGCCTCGCGGCGTAATCGTCACGCCGCTTTCATTTGCATCGGCAACCGCCTTTTTTAACGTCGCCATTGCCGCTGGCTGCAGCTCAATCGAAACGCCGGAAATAGTCTCGCGCGACGAACCGGCCTTTGCCTGAAATGCCGAAACCTCACTCTCGTCTTTAAAGACAACAACATTCGGCGGCACCGCTCCGCCGCGGGCGACGAACACCGCGCCGTATTCTCTCAAAAGGCGCTTGCCGGCATCGTCCGACGGCTGCTGAAATCCGTCAGGCAAATTTGCGGTGAAGCCTCCGCCTATTTTTTTGTTCTCGTCCGAAGTTGTCATCGACTTGCTGTTCGAGTCCGGCGACGCGGAGATGGTTTTCCACTTAGTGTCGTCCGAGCCGCATCCGTTACAGAATAATAGAGCGGCAATAAAAATCGCTATGCTGATTGTAGTTTTCATCTTTCTACCTCAACAGCGAGGAATGCACGTAGTAGCCGTTGTCGAGCTGAGCCCACGGGCCGCAGCCTTTCCCGGTTGGCGGGCACTCATTACCGATGTATCCGACAACGTTCACGGTCGCCCCGCGATTGAACCGATACGTCGCGTGAAAAGCCGCGCTCATGCTGGGGGCCATTCGGAGCCTTACACCGTTACCGTTGATCTTTCTCAACCCGAGCGACGGCGGGCCTGCCTGCGGCGGCGGAACTACGGTCGGTCGCGAAACGGTCGGCAACGATGTTTTGGGCGCAGCTTCTTTTGGCTTGATCGGAACGCTCGTGGCTTTCAAAGCATCGCCGTTGTCGCTTTTTGAAGAATTCCGCACCTGGAAAGGCCACAATCGCTGCTTGCCTTCATTGAGGTAGCTGTCGAAGACGGCAAATGCGTATTTACCGTTGGCGAGAGCTTCGATGACACGCAGACGTTTCATGTCGGGCCTGCCGTCGATCTGCGCGACCTGAAAGTCGATCTGCTTCATCGTCCCGTCGTCCTTGATCGTGTCCAGAAAAACAAGACGCATGTCGTTCACATTGATGTCTCTGCTGTCCGCGCTAAAAATAAGATTCGGCGCCGGAGGAATTGTCGGCAGAGTTTCGTCCGTAGCCAACGTTGCCTTTGCGTCGAGAGCATTCGCAAAGTCTTGCTTTCTGATCTCGTTGTAACGGTCCTTCGCTTCGGTTTGAACGAACATGCCCAAATGATCGGGCAGAACCTCCTGTTGCCCGATCCTCGGCATGATGAATATGAGTCCTAATCCCACTGCTGCAATAATAAACACGAGCACCAGCCCGACGCCGACGAAAATAAAAGGCTTGGCCGACCTCGAAGGCTGCACCGGCGGCGGCGCTGGATAAGGCGCATAACCCGCAGCGGCCGTCAAAGCCCTGCCGCAGTTTATGCAAAAAACATCGCCTGCTCCGTTTAGCGTGTTACAGTTTGTGCAGATCATACTCGTCCCTCCGTTACATGTTCGGTATCCAAAAAATATGGTCGCCAAACTGCTCGCGCTTTAATCCCAACTGCGGCAGTTCGCTTTCCTTTCGCCCAAGAAAGGTAAAGTGCGGCAGGTCGCTTTTAACCGTCTGAAACCATCCGTGCTTCGCGAGAATTTCTCTCACTTTCTTATTGCCGAATTGTTCCACGTCAAGCGCCAGCATAAAAACATGCTGCGACGCACCGGGCACGGCCACCGAATAGAGAATTGATTTAGAGCGGTCTTGGCTAAAATATATACCCTTTTTCTCCCATTCCAAAACCATTTTTACCTGTTCTGCGATCGGCACGGCTCGGGCAACAGCAGCGTCACGGGCGCTGATCTTGCCTTTCTTTGTCCAGTGATTCAAACCCGGATTGAATCGTGATTGCCATAACTCGACCGTCTTCGTATACGATCTTGTCGATGCCGCCGAACCGCCTCGCGGAGTGATCTTAAGTCCCCTTTTTTCTGCTTCATCGTAAGCCGCCTCAAAAGCCGTCATTGCCGCTCTTTGAAGGACCACCCGCACGCCGCCAATCGTCATTTCATAGGGTTCCGCCTGCGACTGAAATCTCTGAACCAGTCTCTCAGTCTCAAAAATGCATCTGTTGGGAAGAGTAATTCCATCGGCGATAAATATCGCTCCATAATCCGCGAAAACCCTCGCCGAAACCGGATCGTCCTGTTGACATACTCTTGAGAGAGAACCATTCAAAAACTTTTTCTTGAGCACGCTTTCGACAATCGTTTTGAAATCGCTTTTCGGTTGCACTTGCGCCAAAAGTGTGCCCGAAAGTAAGATTAAAAAAATGATCGTGTGATAAATAAGTTTCATTAAATCCGTTTAGTCGAGCAAGATATGCTTTGCGCTCATCCAGCCTTCACGCGCGGCTTCGCCTTTTATTCCATCTAAATCATTGCCGCAGCCCATATTCGTTTTACGGTCACAGCCGTCCTCAAGCACGCGAACCCGATACCATACCGCGAGCGAGCCGTCGTCGTTGGTAAACGTCGTTTCCTCAAGAATCTGAATTCTCGCGTCCTGATAATGAACGCCCAAACTCTCGGAGTATTTATTCGAACCGGAGCGAATATTCTGGTTCGTCGTCAAACGCCCTTTGCGCCCGATGAGCGACGGCGCAGGTTTTACCGCCGCGACGTTTCGCGCGGGAGCGACGTTTACCGGAGCAGTCGGCGGTATCGGTTTGCCGGTTGTCGACGTTGTGCTCCATTCCGTCTGTTTAGATTCCGGCTGAGACGTGTAGATCAACGCCGCCGCAACAACCGACAACCCCAAAACAATCGCTGCCATTAGAATAAAGATCGGTGCTTTACTGCTTTTTGCAGTCGGCTGATGCGGCTCGCTTGTAGGCGGCGTAGCGTGAGCACCCATGAGCCTGCCGCCGCATCGTTTGCAAAATTTTGAATTCAGTCGGTTTGCCAGCCCGCACTTCGGGCACCCGAACATCGGTTCCGCAGCCGTTTCAAAAAACACTCCTCGGTTTGCGATGACCGTTTCCTGCTCGCCGCTCTCGTCGAGCAAAGTGTTTCCATCCGACAGACAAAAGAGATAATCGGCTTCGTAAACTGCCTTACATTGCGGGCACGTTTTCATCGATTTTTCGTTGCCAAAACTCGCTACAAATTGATTAGAAAGATAATACCTGTTTTTTTGATATTTGCAATCCAAAAGGCAACAGCCGGGAATGACGACAATGAAGAACACGACCGGAAAATGTTAATGAAGAGAGCGACAGACAATGAATGGAGTTTCGCGAGTCGGCTAAAGAAAAAAGCGGAGAATAGATGGGAAAAAGAGCTAAGTAGAGATGACTTTTATGCCAAGTAGGCGGCACTTAACTGTCAAAAATAGCCCATAAAATCACGAAAACTACGATCGCGACATTTTAAATGTGGAACGTTCCACATTTTATGAAACAATTTTTAGGGGTGGAAATTTAGTGGAAAATTGAGAATGGAAAATTGAAAATTAAGGAAGGATTTTTCATTCTCAATTATCAATTTTCCATTGTTTTGCTGGTGCCGTCTACAAGATTTGAACTTGTGGCCTATCGCGTGTGAAGCGAGTGCTCTACCACTGAGCTAAGACGGCTTTGTTGCTAGATCGAAGGGTCGGTTTCCTTGGCTTTTTCGGTGTCATTTCCCTTGATCGCACTAAGGGTGGAACTAGTGTAAAAATATCGTGCTCCCGAGCCCGTCGCGCCGGTCGATTGCGGGTCGGCCCATACTTCGTACTTGGCGGCACCGCTCGAAGATGCCGGTGTTATCGTCATTGTGAAAACGTAACCGTTCACGACCGGAGCTTCGCCCGCGAACTTCTCGTCGAGTCCGAGTTTATCGATCAATTCCTGAAATGTCGCGAAATTACCTTTATTACGTGAGGCATATTGTGCCTGGTATGTGCGAATCTGACTCACCGACTGGGCAGCCGCGTTTTCGTTGCCCGATTTAATAACGGCCTGCCACGCAAGGCTGCCGACGCCGATCAGAAGGCCGATGATCGCGATCACGATCATCAATTCGATAAGGTTAAAACCGCGTTGGTCTTTAAAGCGATGTCTTAAATTGTTCATAAATGCTGTGGTTCCTTTACGCTTTTCTTCACGAAAACGCGTGTGTTTAGTTTCAAAAGTTTAGTTTGTTTTGGCCGGAATTTCAATTGTCGTTTTGAGTCCCTGCTTTAGCAGGCACTGGCCGCCTAAAGGCGGGACTCTGAACAACATGCAACTTTTTGATGCGGAGGGGGTTCAAAATCGGGTAGAATATTATTTCGGGCGGAATTTTCGCTCATTTAAAGATGCGAGATTGGATAGTTACAGAAACCAGCGTCGATAGTAAAACCGTCCTGAATTTCGATGCCTCCGAGAAGATCGCCGACCTGCAATCAGCGATAGAGCGCGTTATTCGAGGCAAATCGGAAACGGTCAAGTTTGCCCTTATAGCGCTGCTTGCAAAAGGACATTTATTGATCGAGGACGTACCCGGCATCGGCAAAACAACGCTTGCAAATGCGCTGGCGCGGGCTTTGGAACTGTCTTTTCAGCGTATTCAATTTACTTCCGATCTACTTCCGTCTGATGTAATCGGACTGTCGATTTTTAATCAAAAAAAGGGTGATTTCGAATGGAAGGCCGGTCCTATATTCTCGAACATCGTCCTTGCCGACGAGATAAACAGATCGACCCCGAAAACCCAATCGGCGTTGCTCGAAGCAATGGCCGAAGAACAGGTCACTATCGAAGGCGTCACGCGGCGGCTGCCGCTGCCTTTTATCGTCGTCGCAACACAGAATCCGTCTGAGCATCACGGTACGTATCCTCTGCCAGAATCGCAGCTTGACCGTTTTATGCTCCGGCTGCACATGGGCTATCCGAACCTCGAAGACGAGCGACGCATCCTGCGTGATCGCAAAGACTCCGATCCGCTCGACAACGTCGAACCGGTTATGACACAGGCCGACATTCTGGAACTGCAGCAATTGGTCTCGGAGGTTCGATTTGACGAATCGTTGCTCGATTATCTGCTTCAGATAGTTGACGCTACGCGGCGTTCGGAGGCTCTCGAACTCGGCATCAGCCCGCGGGGAACACTCGCGCTGTTTCGCTCGGCTCAAGCTCTCGCCGTTCTCGAAGGACGCGATTTTTGCATCGCCGACGATATAAAACGCCTCGTCGTGCCCTGCTTCGCCCATCGAATTATCGTAAATTCACGCTCCGGCGCTCTTCGCCAGCGAACACGCGAAGCCGAACGTGTTTTGAGGGAAATATTGCAGACAGTAAGTGTGCCGATATAAGATTTTTGCCCGCGAATAACGCAAATAAACGCGAATAATGTCAAATTTTCTGATTCGCGCTAATTCGTGTTATTCGCGGGCAAACTTCTTTCGTTATGAAGATCAGTGCATTAACAGAACTATTCAGTGTGCGCGATCTCAGGAATGGTGCGCTAGGGGTCATTGTCGTGTTAGGCGGAATCGGCCTTTCCCTCGTGACTCTTTATGCGCATCGAACCGGCGACATCCGGCTCGCGGGGATTTCGGCCGGTCTTTCACTTGTTTTTGTTCTGCTTATCCTGATCTTTGTCGTGCCGCCGTTAGCCCGAAACGCCGGGCGCGAGGCTTCGCAGATGAATCTGCCGTTCGAGTTTACGACCGGCGGTGCGATCATTCTTGTGCTTATAATGATCGTCGGTTTTTCGGCGTGGAACACGGGCAACAATCTGCTTTTTATCGTGCTCTCGTTTTTGCTCGCGACGATGTTGGTCGGATTTGTCGCAGGTCATATTTGCCTGAAAAAACTCGACGTGAAGATGCGGTTTCCCGAGACGATCTTTGCGGGCGAGGCGACGCCCATACTTGTCAGTCTGCACAATCGTAAACGCATCTTCCCGGCGTTTTCCGTTGTCGCCAAAGTTCGAGGCAAAGAGCGTGAACGTTCTATCGCGGACGATGACTTGAAAGCAATCCTTCCGCGATGGATCGCCGAAAGGTTAGGACGAGCGAGCATCGTTCGCCGAACGCTGAATCATTTCGTTCATGTCGGACCAAGACAAACTTTGGAATCAAAGGCAGAGCACACTTTCCCGAATCGAGGCCGCCTGATCATAAAAGACTTTGAGCTTTCAACCAAGTTTCCATTCGGATTTTTTAATCACCGCAGACGGCTTCCGGCTCGCGAGACCGAGCTGATCGTTTTTCCGCGTCTAATGTCTTTTACCGATTTTCTTGATGACACGCCTCTTGATGTGGGCCAATTCGCCGCCCATAAACGCGGCGCCGGTCAGGACCTTCTTGCATTGCGAGATTACAGGCCGAATGACGATCTGCGGAATATCGACTGGAAGGCCACGGCCCGCGTTCAGACGTTGACGGTTCGCGAATTTGCAGCAGAGGACGAGAAACGGGTGACTATCGTTTTGGACAACCGCTTGCCAAAAAACGAAAAAAAAATGCCGACGCTGCGCGAAAAACTTGAAGCCGAGCAAAGCGGCAAAGGCGTAATTGTTTCCGAGCAATTCGAGCGCGGTGTAAGCCTGTCGGCAGCGATCATAAGCCGGTTCGCAGACGAAAATGCGAGCATCAGGCTGGTTATTGGTGATTTTGTCGGAGAGTTTGGAGTTGGCCGCAAACATCTCTACGACTGCCTCCGAAGACTTGCAGTTGCCGAACCTGCGTTTATCAATAATTCGTCGGTCGCACCTGATTCAAAATTACGAAGCATTTTTGACGAACAAAACAATAGCCATTTTTACGTAGTAACTGTCAACAGAGCAAAGGCTTTTCCAGTCGAAGCTAAGGTGATTAAATTCTAATGAGGTGAATCCTGGTTCTCATCTATCTACGATCTATTATCAAGTCCGGAATAGATGACAGATGGGAGATGATTCTCATCAAAAGGCGTCGGGACAATGTTCCGATGCCTTTCTTGCATTGTTCAGATCGTGTTAAAATTACGTAAAGCAACATTGGAGAATTTATGCTAGAAATAACTGCGTCGGAATTGAAGGCGCGAATGGACGCGGGTGATGACATTCAGTTGATTGACGTCCGGCAGCCGGATGAGTATGCCTTTGCCAAGATTGAGGGCGCAAAACTTATTCCGCTAGGTGAGATAATGTCGCGGATGAACGAGCTTGATGAGAACCGCGAGACCGTTATCCACTGCAAGATGGGCGGTCGCAGCGCTCGTGCTATAGAGGCTTTGCAGCAGGCAGGTTTTAATGGAGATATGAAAAATCTTGTTGGCGGAATAACTGCGTGGTCGAATGAAGTCGATCCCAGTGTGCTTAAATATTAGGTCAATCGACTCTTTTGCCGCCCGTTTACGCAGGCGGTTCTGACAGGTCGATGCATTCGGCGAGGCGGATGATCTTCATGTTTTCGGCGACCATCGTTCGGCAGGCCATGACGGCTTTTTCCTTTTCGCCTTGCTCAAGCCAGACCTGGCAGTTGAGACATTCGCCGTTCCAGCAAAAGTCGCCGTAGGAAATATTTTCCATCGCGAGAAACTGAAAACAGCGGAGAAGCGAATTGTTCTCAGGGACTTTGTAAATCGTGCCGAGTATCTCGATCTCGATCAATTTATCGTAAGGCTGAAATATTTCGGGCAAAGTCATAAAATATTCGACAACTGTGACGGCTCAAGCTAGAATATCTTATCGAAAAGGTGTAATTTTGAACAATGGCATTATTTATATACACGAAACCGGGCTGCCCTTACTGTCAGCAGGCCAAGGATCATTACCACGAGCACGGCATTGAGTTTACGGAGTACGACGCGCAGAATGACAAGCCCAGACAGCGGGAAATGCTCGAGTATTCGGGCGGCGATGTAACGGTTCCATGCATCGTAGAAAATGGCGTTTACGTCGGCTCCGGCTGGGGCGACCCGCCGCGTGGCTGAACGATCCACCCTGATTGACCGGCAGTTGGCCGGACAGAGACAATGCAAAATGCAAAATGCACAGTGCAAAATTTAATCCTTTGCATTACAATTCTTCATTATTGATTTTCTACTGAGGCGCGTAAGCGTTTTTATTTTGCATTCTGCACTTTGCATTTTGCACTTTTATGGTTGGTTCTCAAATTAACCAATACAAGATCCTCGAAAAGATCGGCTCGGGCGGGCAGGGGACTGTCTATAAAGCCCTCGACACGAAGCTGAACCGCACGGTCGTTATCAAAGTCCTCCCGCCTGAACTCACTCAAAAGACCGCAAATTTTAAACGCTTCGAGCGCGAGGCGCAGCTTTGCTCGCAGCTCGATCATCCGAACATCTGCACCATCTACGATTTTCACAGCGCCGACGGCGTTTTTTATATCGCGATGCAGTATGTCGAAGGCAAAAATGTTCGCCAACTCGTCGGCGGCCGGCCGCTGCAATTAAAAAGCGCTCTGTCGATCGCGATTCAGGTAACTGACGCGCTTGCATACGCACATTCAAAGAACATCATCCACCGCGACGTCAAGGCCGGAAATGTAATGGTCACTGACACGGGGCAAGCAAAAATTCTCGATTTTGGTCTCGCCAAACTTCTTGAAGACGAACAAGCAGAATCCACACAAGGCCTCGACAAAACGCAGATCACAGAACTAGGCATTCCTTATGGAACAGCAACGTATGCAGCGCCGGAACAAGCGAAAGGCGAACGGGCCGATCATCGTTCGGACATTTTTTCGACCGGCGTTTTGCTTTATGAAATGCTCACTGGCATTTGGGCGTTCCAGGGCAAAACGGTGATCGACGTGCGACATCAGGTGCTTTACGGTACACCGAAAACCCTCACCGATATGCGAAAGGAAACGCTGCCGCCGCAATTGCAGCAGATCGTCGATAAGGCCCTGGAAAAGGACCCGAAGAATCGTTATCAAAAAATCGCAGCGATGCGAGACGAGCTTCGTGCCGTAATGCAGCAAGTCGCCGGGGCGCAGCTAATGCCAGGCGATACTTTTGCTCCGAGCCATGTTGACGGCAGCGCCGTCAAGCGCATGCTCAACTGGTTCACTGGCAAATCGACGCCCGAACCTTCGTCGGTTGGACACACGCCTTCGGTGGCGATAACGCCCACATTTGCTCCCGATATTTCCGTAACCTCAACCGGAGTCGAGAAAAAAAGCGTCGCGATTCTGCCGTTTCAAAACTTGAGCCAGGACCCGGCGTCTAGTTTCTACGAATTCGCGCTCGCCGACTCGGTGATTACCGAGCTTGCACAAATTCGCTCGATCATCGTCAGGCCGAGCTCTGTGATCGCAAAATATCATGGCAAGGAAGTTGATCCGCGTGAAGCGGGCAAGGAATTGCGTGTTCACGCTGTTCTGTCGGCCGGATTTATTCGTGCCGGCGAAAAGCTGCGTGTGACGGCTCAGTTGCTCGATGTCGCGACCGGCGAAATTCTATGGAGCGACCGCATCGACGCCGAAGGCAGCGATATTCTCGCTTTGCAGGACGGCATTGCCCAGCGAATTCTCGAAGGCTTGCGGCTTGAGTTAACCGATCTCGAAGCCGAAAAGCTCGGCAAGCGCGCCACCGAAAATGCACAGGCGTGGGAAGAGTATCTTCGCGGGCGAGACAATTTCGGACGTTTTATTTTCCGCACGCTCGAAGCCGAAGACTGCAATGCCGCGATGGCAAATTTCAAACGCGCCATCGAGCTCGACCCTCATTTTTCTCTCGCCTACAGCGGCCTCGGAGCGTGTTACGCCAACCGCGTTTTCAAAGGCTTAGGAGAAGCGGAAGATTATACTTACGCCGAAGCCGCGTTTAGCAAAGCGTTTTTCTACGACCCGAATGTCGTTGAGGCCCGCGTCCTGATGGTGATGATATACATGGCACGCGGCGAGAAGAAAAAAGCCCGCAGCGAGATCGAGTTGCTGCAGAAACAATTCCCAAACGACGCCGCGCTTTATTTTGTCAAAGGCACGATGCACCGCCTTGACGGCGAATACGAGGAGTCGCTCAAATCATTTGAAAAGCTGACAAAGCTCGATCCCGCAGCCCGCGCTGTCGCCGCTTACAACCGTGCACGGTTATTTATCTATCAACGGAGATTCGACGAAGCGTTGGCGGAACTCGACAAAGGCGTTAAGGTCGAGCCGCATCATCCAATGCTCAAGATCTTTCGCTCAGGCGTTTATTACTATCAGGGCAAATTCGACGAGGCCAACGACCTCATCGCCGGCGTCCTCAAAGAGCATCCGCAAATGGACGGCATCCGCCCGCTCGCCGCCGAATTCCTCGCCGGCTCAGGCCGCCTCGAAGACGCAAAAGCCATGCTCACCGAAGAAGCCCTCGCACTCTCACGCGCCGACCACGACATGGCCTATTGGGTCGCCTCAACCTACGCGCTTCTCGGCGATAAAGACCTCGCCTTCAAATGGCTCAACAAAGCCATCCGCCTCGGCAACCAAAACCGCCCCTACTTCGAAACCGACACAAACCTCAATTCCCTCCGCGACGACGAACGCTGGCAGGAATTGATGGAGAAGATGAATAATGGGGATTAGAATCGAGCTGTACGAATGTGTTTTAATTTTCTTTATCGCTTGCGCAAGTTTCGGTTGCTCGCAAACGTCGATTTCGAGTGCGCAGACTGATTCCTTCACTCCGCACGCTATACCTTCCGAGGTACGAATACTTACAGAAATCCAGGCAATTGGGATGGCCGAAAAGTTCGTGGCGCAAAATGGATATACTGATCTGCCGCCGGATAGGGACAATTTATCGTACAAGTCGATTGAATGGGAATCTAACGTTGATGCAATACTAAAGAGCCGACACACCACATTGGAGAAAAAGGCTTTTGGTCTAAACCAAAAGAGAAAAAACGATACTCCCGGTTGGACGATTGTTTTCAGATACGCCCATCCATCAGATTCAACAACGAAAAGAAATGGATGTGCGGTAACGATGAACTTGGACGGAAGTGAGCCTCGAGTTGAACATGTAGACTTTATACTCGCAAAAGTTGATAAAAAACTTTAGGGTTTAAAAACGGAAAATTTGTTGATTCAATTGTGCATTTCTAGTAATCTGAAGCTGATATGAGCACCGCATTTGCAGATATAGAAAAACTCGCCTTTAGCCTTTCGGAAAATGAAAGAGCCAAGCTGGCTGACAGCCTGATAGCGTCATTGCCGGAAGATTTCATCGAGGATGAAGAGTTTGAAGAAGCGTTGAGAAGAAGTCGCGAGATGGATGAAAATCCGGAAGCGTCACTTACGCCTGAGGAACTTGATAAAATGATAAGGAACGAATTTCCTGAATGCGTGTAAAGCTAAACCGGGAAGTTTATTCTGATATTCGCTCCGGTATGGAGTATTATGTGGGCGAAGCAGGGACGAAAATTGCTGCTGATTTCTTTGATGAGTTTCGCAGATGCCGGCGCCGCATTTCTGAATTTCCTTATTCATTTCCACTTGTTAGGCAAGATGTAAGGAGAATGAACTTCACTCGATTTCCCTATCACATCCTTTATCAGATAGTTGACGAGCAATTTGTTAAGATTCTCATTGTTAAGCACGATAGTCGGCATCCTTCGTTTGGATCGGAACGGACCTAGCAGTTTGAAAGCCTATGTTTCATTTTAAGAAGTTTCCAACACAAACAGTGTTGCACAGATAAAACTTATTGACAAAGACGCAACAATGTGCTAAGGTCTTCTCATAACTCAGTTTGGAACTTCCGACTGAGCGGTATCGATATTTGAAAACTTAAGTCTTATGCAACGCAAAGTTGATAATGACGCACTCAAGTTTGGAACGATTCGGAACGGCTGGACCGCGTGGAACCGTTGGAACGTTTGGAACGATGAAAATGGAAATTGGAAATGGAGAATGAAATATTGAAAATTCTTCCGACATTCTCTATTTTCAATTTCTCATCTCTCAATTCAGAAGTTGACAACGACGCACTCAGGTTTGGGACACTTTAGGACGCTGGGGACAGTTGGGACAGATGGGACAGATGGGACGATTCCGAGTTTTTACGTGCGAGTCAGTGACTCAAACACGAATTCATTGCATCCGAGGCCGACGCCGCCGGTTTTGAGTTTGGTGAGCGAGAAGCCGCGTTTTTTGTAGAACTCGAAGATTTCGTCGGGTGTAGCGACTTCGTAAGGAAAGCCGCCGACCCAATCGATGATGTCGTGCCAGCGGTTCATTCCTCGGCCGCTTTTGTAGCGTGTCCAGGAGTGAAAGTAAAGCTGTGGTTTTAGCGTGATAAGAGAGCGGAGAAGGTTTTTTGCTTCATCGGGCAGGAATGCGGCGATGGCAAACGGCGTTTTTAACAGGCCCGGCAATCGGCAATAGGTTTTCTTGATCCAATGCCAGCGTTTAGCCTGGCTGCCGGTGTCGTTGTAGATTGCGATAAATAGTTTCGCGTTTTTTGCGACTGGAATTATGGCGTTTTCTAAGGCTCTCCACATTTCGCCGGTGTGGTGCAGAACACCCCAGGAATAAACGATGTCGAATTTGCCTAAGCTATCAAGATATTCGGCATCGAGCGCCGAGCCTTGCTCTACGCGCCAGTTTGGGTCGTTCGGGAAATACCGTTTTCTGAGTTCCTGGGTGCAGGCAAACGAATTGCTGTCAAAATCGAACGAATGGACCTTCGCTCCCAAACGCCTCGCTGCCAGCGAAAACAACCCGCTGCCCGAACCGATATCGAGGAATGTCTTGCCCGAGAGTTCATCATATTCGAGCATTTCCTTGAGCGATTCTTCGGCCTTCGCAATTCGCTCGTCGTCGAGCACAGCTAAGAACGCGCTCCAGTTTTTGCCAAACTCAAACCGTTCGCCGGCTGCGATTTCAATACGATGTTCTAATGCTATATCTTGCATGTTATTCCGGAAAGGTCCTTTTTCGTCTCGCGACAATTTCTCGCAGCTCATCAACCTTGGCTTCCCAGCTTTCGTGAGCGATGTCGTCGCTTACTAAATCGCGCGGCTTTGGATTTGCCAGCGCCTGTTCGATCTTGACAATAAAATTGTCATGGTTCGTGCCGATGAGACAATTTTCAAGAACGCGAACTTCGGGGATATCGGTCGAGACGACCGGCAGTCCGGCGGCAAGATATTCGCGAACCTTCAGCGGATTTGCCGCGAGCGTCAATTCGTTAATCTCAAACGGATTCAACGCAACGTCAAAGGCTTTGCAGTAAGCGGGAAGCTCTGCATAAGGTTTGCGGCCGAGCAGATGAATATTCGTCACGTCGTTGAGAATTTTTATTTTTTGTTTGGCGTCGACAGCAGTTTTGCCGATGAGAACGACAGAGCCTTGTTTGTAATGCTCGGCAACTTTCTTAATCAGTTTGTAATCGACCCAATCCGCGAGCAATCCGTGAAACCCGATGATCGGCCGCGGCAGATCGGTAATGTCGGACGGTATCGGTAATTCAGGATCGAGCGCGGTGCGGAAATGGTGCCAATCTGTCCCGTGGCGAATGATAGACGTATTCGGATTGAAATGTTTTTTCGACTCGAACAATGTTTCTGCCGACACGATTACAAGATCAGCACGGCGGAACAGGTCTTCCTCAATCTCTTTCAAGCCGCGCGATGAGCCGGTGAAAGCGGTGTATTCGTCAACGCAGTAATAGATGACTTCGCTCTCGCCCAATTTACCGGCGATCATCCCGGCTGCCGGATTGAAAACAATATTGACTACGTTCTCAAAATTCAGCCGCCGCATCGCTTTCTTAACCTGAGCTGCAAGAAATCGCTGGTTGACTTCGAGAATCGATTTGTTTCCGTATGAAGGAAAAGCCAGCGGATTGAGGACAAAAATATTCGGTTCGACTTTGTGAACTGGTTCTGAAAAACCTTTTAGCTTTTTGAAAATTCGCGAAACATCTTTTGGAGATGCCGTCGGCATGCGGTTGGCGATGGCGTTGACCCAGAGTATGCGGTTGTCTTTTGCGAGCACACGCATCAGATGCGTTTTTGACAGCGGATCACCCGACCAGTCGTTGCAGAAACACAAGATATCTCGGCCGCGCAATTCGTTCAGTGCGGCAAGGTCGATCTTGTTGATTTCCGTTACGGTGGTCATTATTATCTTGCCAAAACCCTCCGCATTCCGGAACGAACACTCTCCGGCAAACGTTTATAAGCCGCGATGCTGAAGTCATGAACGCTTTCACGTAACTCGTAGGTGCGAAACCGGCTTTGATCGCGCCTATATCGATATGTCGTCATAATCTCGCCGCCAAAACGCCGTAGAAAAAGATGCGAGCCACCCATGCTGAAATGCGAAAAACCTGAGTTGCAAGCCCATTCTATCGCCCGCCACATTATCAGATCGTTAGGCCGCAGATTTTGATATTCGGGCATCGAAAAATTTGCCGCATACTCGACCACGCCGCCTGGTGCAAAACGATAAAAGCTGCCCGCGATCACTTTACCGTCCAATTTGCAGATAAAGATACGACGGTTTTCACGATCGAACGCTGCCGCATGCATCTGCTCAAACGTATCGGCGATGTTGCCTTTTCGGGCGTTCCAGGCACAATGTATTTCATAGAGCTCGGCGAGTTCGGATTCGGTTTCGAGCTCTTTTATTTCGACCAGATCCTTTCTGAGCAACTTGCGTATGTTGTTTCTGCGGGATGACGAAAAATTTGCGAATATTATGTCGGCACCCACAGAAAGACCGATCATCACGACTGATGTTTCAGTATTGCTCGGGCGAATGTGCATGCCGAGATCGTCAAATACAAGTAATTTTTCCCATGAATACAACTCGATCAATTCAGCTTTGTCATGAAGTTCATTGACTCCTTCAATCAATGCCGAAATCGATACTTTGCGAGCGGCACCTTTACAAAAGGCCATCTGCGGCCGCGAAAATATCCCTGAAACGATTTTTGCGCCATCGAGAACACCCGTCATAACCGCTGCAACGCTGCCGTCATCCTCGATTGCCAAAACCGCAAAACCGTCCTGAATATACGGGTCATTAAAATAGTTTGGCGTGACGTAGTGCGTTGCGAACTGACAATCGGCAAGACAGGCATTCCATTTCGCGGTCAAGTCGCCATCGGGTTTTGATGTGAGAATTATGTGTTTCATGCTGCCGACTCCCCGTCTATGAATCGACGCTGCCATATCTCAAAATTGACCAGCGACCAGAGCCGTTCGTCGTGATTTTCTCCGTGCTGGTGTCTTACTACCAGCGAGCGTAAATAATCTGCGTCAAAGATGTTTCGGTCGAGGGAGCGTTTTCCCAGAACGTATTCATCAACAATATGTTTGAATTCGCCGCGAAACCATTTTCCAATTGGAACAGGAAAGCCCATCTTCGGACGGTCAAGAATCTCGCCGGGCAAAATGCCTTTCATTGCTTCGCGGAGGATCCATTTTGTCGTGCCACCGCGAATCTTCATTTCGCGCGGCATTCGCGCGGTAAATTTAACAAGCTTGTGATCGAGGAACGGCACGCGGCTTTCGATAGACGCGGCCATCGACATCTGGTCTTGTTTCATTAGGAGCTCGTGAAGATACGTTTTCGTATCGGCGTAGAGCAATTTGTCGAGAACATCATTGGCATCACTTTTTTCCAATGATTGATTCTGTAGAAAATACGGGTTTGAGTTTTCGAACTTTTCGCGTGTTTTGCGGCTGAATAATCTCGCCTGCATCGCTTTTGGAAAGACCGCAAAATTGTCGAAGAACAGATTTTCGATGTCAGTTTCACGCGATAGAAATGTGCGGTTGAGTTTTCGGTTGAGAGTCGCGGGCAGCGTCGCCACGCCGCTGCGAACTGCGCCGCGAACAAAAGCGGGCGTTAATTGCTCGTATTTCTCGCCGTAATTGAGCAGCGTCAGTGCTTTCTGATAGCGACCGTAACCTGCAAGTGTTTCGTCACTGCCTTCTCCCGTAAGCACGACTTTTACGTGTTCCTGAGCGAGCTTGGAAACGAAATAAAGCGGCACACTTGCGACGAAACCTATTGGCTCGTCTTCGTGCCAGACGAGGTTTGGCAATGCTTCAAAAAACTGCTCGGGCGTTATAATGATCTCATGGTGATTGGTGCCGAATTTTTTTGCGACGAGTCGTGCGTATTCAAGCTCGTTTGCATCGCGTTCGCTGAAACCGACCGAAAACGTTTTGATCGGCTCTTTAACCATCGTGGACATCATCGCGGCGATAGCGCTTGAATCGATGCCGCCTGACAGAAACATACCCAATGGCACGTCAGCCATCAATCTCAGCTCAACCGATTTTCTAAACAGGTCGCGCCATTCTTCGATATATTCCTCGTCGCTGCGGACTTCGTGTTTCGGCTCAAAACTGAGATCCCAAAATTCACGAATATCGATACGGCCGTCACTCCACGTCAATGTGTGTCCGGGTAGAAGGCGTTTGACGCTGCGAAAAAGTGTCTCGCCTCCGCTCGTGCCGTGATTGGCAAACTGATCGGGCAACGCATTGAAATTTATCTCGGGTTTGATAGCTCCGGCTTCAAGCAGAGATTTTATTTCGGATGCGAAAAACAGATTTCCTTCATTGTCGTGAACGTAATACAGAGGCTTTACGCCAAAGCGGTCGCGGGCGATAAACAGTTCTTTCTTATTCGCATTCCAGATCGCAAATGCGAACATACCGCGCAGATGCTCGACGCAATCGCGGCCATACTCTTCGTAGAGGTGAAGAATGGTTTCGGTATCGCTCCGGTTTTGAAATTTGTAGCCTTTAGCATTGAGGTCGTCTCGATGGTCAGCGTGATTGTAAACTTCGCCGTTATAAACGATCACGCATGAGCGGTCGGCATTGAACATTGGCTGCGCTCCGTGAGCGACATCGACAATGCTCAAACGGCGGTGGCCGAGACCGATGTTTCCATCAACGAACACGCCGCCGTCGTCAGGGCCGCGATGGTGCAAAATATCTCGCATTCGCACGAGTTTCGCTTTGTCTGCCTGTTTTCCGGATCGTGGGGAAAAAGCTATGCCGTTGATACCGCACATACGGACTCTAAAAAGGCGGAATAAGCTTGTTTTTGCAGAAGTTTTACGGTGGAGATATCGTGGATTTTGAAGTCTTTTAGACCTTTTATCATTTATCAATGCGTTTATGGTTGGTGCAATGGCAGCAAATGGGATAAGAGTTAGAAGTAAGGCTGTTGGCCGAAGGCCTAAAGCAATCTTTCGGCCGTGGCTGTTAACGATTACAGCCATTGTTTTTGGTGCCGCTTCGATTCTCGGATATGACAAGTATTCGGGAAGGCTCGGCATTATCGGCCCACATCTGGTGATACTTGCCAACGGTGCAAACAGAATTATCCGCGTTCCGCCTGGCGGGAACGTCCAGGCTGCCATCGAGCGAGCGAACGGCGGCGATATCGTCGAACTTCAGGCCGGTGCTATCTACTCCGGAACTATTAACCTGCCAAACAAACCCCTGAACGACTTTGTGACGATTCAATCGTCAGCCATTAGTAATCTGCCTACGGAAAAACGTGTCAGTCCGGCTCAGAAAGCCTCGATGGCAACGATCGTTGCCGGCATTTTGGGACGGCCTGCAGTTTCGGCGGCTAACGGCGCTCATCATTATCGCTTTGTAGGAATCGAATTTACTGCGTCTAGCAGTTTCTATAATTACGGCCTCGTCACGCTCGGTTCGGGCGAATCGCAGGTTGCCAAATTGCCGCACGACATCGAGATAGACCGCTCGTATTTTCGTCCCCACAAAACCGGTGTCGCCCGTCGCGGCGTTGCCTTGAACAGCGCAAATACGACGATCAAGAATAGCTATTTTGAAGGCTTCGGCTATCCGGGCGAAGAGGCGCAAGGCATCTGTGGATGGACGGGCACACGCAACGTTCGCATTCTTAATAATTACATCGAAGGCGGCGCCGAAAATATTATGTTCGGCGGTGCCGATCCCGATTCTGCCGAGCTAATTCCTATCGACATCGAGGTTCGCGGCAATCACCTCAACAAGCCGGAAGTATGGAAAGAAAAAGTGACGGTCAAAACTCTCTTCGAGCTCAAAAACGCCAAACGCGTTCAATTCACCGGCAACCTGCTCACGAATAATTGGAAGGGTTCGGCGTTTCGTATTACGGTTCGCAACCAAGACGACGGGGCTCCTTTCTCGACTATCGAAGACGTTGTTATCCGCGACAACGTCATCGACGGTTCGGGTGAAGGCATCAACATACTCGGAAAGGACGACACATATCCGAGCCAAACTCTAAAGCGGCTGACCATTGAAAATAATTTGTTTCTGAATCTGTCAGGCAACAACGGTTTTGAAGGCTCGGGCTATTTTGTTCAGATCGCGAACGGCGAAGACATCACCATTGCCAACAACACCGTATTTAACAGTGGCAACATCGCCACGTTATACGGCGAATTGCCGCGTCGATTCATTTTTCGCGACAACATAACCGGCCACGGCGATTACGGTATTCACGGCCGCCTCGACCTCGAATCGGCAGAGGCGAAAGAGATGTTTTACAAAAATGTCTTTATGAATCTAAATCGAGTCTCACCTGACGATTATTCATTTCCGTCCGGGAACTATATAGTCACAGGCATCGCCGATGTCGGATTCGCAGACCCGTCAGCAAAAGATTTTCGATTGAGTGCAGGCAGCAGATTCAGAGGGAAGGGCCGCAACGGTATTTTTCCATCGGTATCAGACTAAAGTGGTTTGACAAAATTATAGACAACGCTTTTAAAGTCTGTAATCCTTCGACCTGACTGACTGACATAGGGTTTCCCAAAAAGAAGTGAATAATTACCTTCTAAAATAACTTCGTTGTCAAAATAAAGTAGTCTGTATTTTCATTTGAAGAACATCGACCGCGACTTGTCCTTCTATGACTGGCGTCACAACTAAAAACAAAAGAAATCCTAAGAGAATCGAGAGACCTTTCATGACTTTTCCGCCTTGGACTAAATTGAGTAGAATCTAAACCTAATTGTTTGTTAAGTCAACGAAAATATAAGCCGGTTATTTCGGTTTCGCTATCTCTTCATATAAATTCACAATATCGAAGATATTTTGATTTTCCGCGTGACTTTGATATTTCTCTTTTCTCTCTGAATTTGCAACGGCCTTCATGACATCAACGAGCGCGGATTTGTCGCTGACCGGAATAAGATTAACGCCATCGGGTCGCACAGCCGTATCGGTCGCGATTACAGGCGTGCCGAGAAACAATGCTTCGCGGACAGATATTGCATCGCCGTCAAACAGCGTAGTCCTCAACATAATGTCAGCCTTATTTATCAAATGAAGTGTGACAGCGTGCTCGATATTGCCAGTGAGAAAAATGTTTTCTGCGTAACTGCTGTCGACAATCGCCGTCTCGACTTCTATCCGCAATGAGCCATCGCCGACGATCATTAATCCGGCGTTTGGAAACTTTTCCAGGATTTGCTTCATCGCGTTTATTTGAAACAGCGGATCATAATCTCGCTCTAGCCCGCCGACGGCGAGCAGAACGGGCGAGTGTTTCTTGCAAAAGGTGACTAAGTCATTTGGGACTATTACGTTTTCATCCGGCCGGTGTAGTGAAAACGGTAAGATTACCCTAATGAGATCTGCCGGAACTCCGTATCGTCGAAAGACCTCGGCGATTGCTTCATTCACTGCAATAAGTGTTGAAAAGCGTTGAAAAATGAAACCGCGTAAAGAATTCGGCGTGGCTTTTCGAGCTTTATCGGTTAAAGGGAAAGCGCCTGAATGCAGCGTGAGAAAATTCTTCTTTCTGGCAAAAAAAGAGCACGCAAATGCGAGTGCCAGCACACGCTGACTTACGTCACCGCCGATATGCAGATGCAGAACGTCATATTTCAGTGAGGACAACAGCTTTAACAATGCGAATATCGAACGCGGATGATACACGTCAGGTTCACTTTCCATACGGCTGCTTGCAGAAGTGGCAATGATCGAACAGCTATGGCCGCGAGCGAGCAACTCGTCGCGGATCGTGAGCATGTTTCGACTTATTCCGCCTTCAGGCGGCGGATACGGACCGAGTTGTAGAACGCGCAGCGACATTGATTATTTTTGAAGGAGAGAATTGTATAGCTTGATAGTCGTCTCAAGCTGTGCGTCTTGCGAAAACTTTTTTTCCACGATCCGTTTTCCTTCGGTGCCGAACTCCTGAGCTTTATGTTCATCATTGAGCAATTCCATGAGCCGGTTTGCCAATGCCGCATCGTCATCGGACGCGACGACAAATCCGGTCTTACCGTCGATGATTGCTTCGGGCGCACCGCCGACATTTGTTGCGACAACAGGTTTGCCAGCGGCCATGTATTCGAGTATAGAGTTGGAAAAACCTTCGGCGATAGATGTCAGAACACACATAGACGAAATAGACAGCAACGATGGAACTTCATCGCATCTGCCGATAAAGTGAACATTATCGGCAACATCTAATTGCGTCGCTGTTTCTTTCAACTTCATCTCGAGAGCGCCTTCGCCCGCGATGACAAAATGAATATTCGGGAGAATCTCGTTCACTCGTTTTGCTGCTCGCAACAGCATCGGGACATTCTTAACATCGTGCCTCAGATTTGCGACTAGCGTGATAAAGCGAATATTTTCACCGGTCGGCAATCGATATCTGTCGCAGACGGCAGTTCTATTTTCACTCTTATCCGTGAATTGCTCGATATTAATGCCATTGTAGATGACGTGAATCTTTGACGAAGGTATATCTTGTCCAATCAAATATTCGCGAACCGCCGCAGAATTAATAACTATGGCATTTGCACATCCGAAAGCTATCTTCTCGACCAATTTCTGAGGGCCGGATCGCATGCCGCCGGTTTCTCGTTTCGATGATATACGGACAGGAACGCCGGCGAGTGCCGCCGCGGCCATTCCGAAAACATTCGTGTAGAAATCGTGCGTATGAACAAGGTCAATTTTATTGTCGCGCAAATAATTTGCACATCGCCGTACTTGACGGACGAAATTTGGATTGTAGAACGAAGTAAGCGGAAACTCAGGAATTTCGGGTAGGCCGCTACCGTCAATTTGTTTGCGCAGAACTCCGTCTTTGTTCAGCGTTGCCGCAAAGACTTCAAATGAGCCTTCGTTCTTCAAAAGTTTTACAAGCGCTACTGCCTGACTTTCGGAACCGCCCTGATGAAAACTGCCGATAAATTGTAGGACTCGTTTCTTCACTTAGCGGGCGGCTTGCGACGGTTCGAAGTGGGCTTGCGGCGATCCGTTGTTCCCTTTCGACGATCGCGATTCCGCTGCTCGACCGGTGCACGACTTTTTTGCGGTTTTGCTTTATCAAGCGAAACCGTCCGGCGCGTCTTGTCGGTTTTGACATAAAGCTCCTGACCGAGCCGGCGAACCGCAGCGTGTTCTATATTGGGTGTTTCAAAGATCTTTTTACTGTTGATTCTAAGCCTGTTGCCATCAATTAAAACGAACTCGTCGGGCAGGCTCTCACCTTCTCTGAGGCGGGCCCACGAATACAGAAAATCGGAATCAAAAATTCCGGTTTCAATCGTTTCGCCGTCCTCGTTGAAAACAAAAACGTCGTTGTAACCATTGTATTTAATGACAAAAGCGCGCCCCTTTTGCGTAGTAACTTCGGTCACATCAGGCGGATCAATGCCTTGCGTAACAGGCAAGATGAAAGTAAAGAATTCCTGAGTGCCTTTTCCGCTCGACAGGAATCTCATAAAGGGCGCATTGACTCTGTTTGCGTGATTGTTGGAGATCCAACTTTCTTTTTGCTGCCACGAGCCATTGTCGCCAAAGGCAAACAGTCGGTGATGATCGTCGCCTACCCATTGACCTTGGTCGCTGATCACAGGTTTTAGATCGCTGTCAAAATGAAAATGCAGCGAAAACTCGTGCTCGCCCGTTGTTTCGACAAGATCGCGCATTATCCAATAATCACCTTTTAGAAAAAGTATGCTCCGCGTGTGTGTCGCCGGATGGCTAAGCCGCTGGTAGCCGTTATGCGAGCCTTCAAAAAAGTCAAAGCGGTCCTCGGCGATCCATGAATGTCGCGCGGTTTCGGCACGAGTCGTCCAACCGAAAGTACTTCCAGGATCAGACGAAGAACGGCCATCGACGGCCATTGTGTTGTGTGCCGTGCTGGAACGGAAATAATCGCGCAGATCGCGCGATTCGTGATATGTGTAGGTGCCGGAATCGACGAGCAGAGTTTTACCGTGAACCGCAACTTCGATCGCAAGCGCATCCGCGTGGCCGTGTCCGCCCGAAAGAGCACCAACGTCACCGCAATCAACCAGGAGATAATTGTCGGTCTCGTCAAAGCCGTCGCGCATTACGCAATAGCCGCCGTCGGTGAAATCCCGTGAGGTCTGTTTCGGTTCGTCCGTTTTTAAAGCCTTGTAAGTTTTTATTCCAACTGCGCCCAACAGCCAAAATATTTCTTCGCTTGGCCCACCTGCAATGTATTTGAGATCACCGCGATTACAAACTGCCGCACCTAACGCGAGCGAACCGCAAAAATCGTCAGGCTCGGTGTCGGTGAGCGGCAGCATACGGCCGCCGTCGTCGTCGCCGATGATCGGCGTGCGACCGTCGGGCAGTGTGATCTGCATTAGAAAATCGAAAGCCTTTGGAAGCCGTTTGTCGAGCCTGGCGATTGCAGTCTTGGGATAAGTTTCGTCGAAAAGCGATCTCAAAACGGCAAAATGCGAATAGAAATCGACCGTGTAACGCTGATACCAAGTGCTTTGTTCAAAATAAACACCATCGGGCAGAATCTGTTTTTCTATCTCGCTAAACAGAATGTCGGCTCCGAGTTTCCGCCATTGTTTCGCACGACTGAAAAACGCTAATTGTGTTCCAAGATAATAAAGGCCGAGGCCTTCGCCGGTTAGGTGTGTATTAGGACTGTAATATTTTGACAGGTATTGCTCGATGTGGCGGCCATGCAAATATAAGTATTTTAGGGCCTTTTTGAAAAGCTCCGGTTTAAAATGATCGGAGTTTTCAAAAAAGTGAAACGCCCAAATCCACGACATTGCACGAAATGAAATTTCGAGACTGCTTGACCAGTTGACGCCAAGCCCGGGCGGATTTTGCTCCATCCATGTTTCGAGATGATTGACAAAGGTTTTTGCAAAACGCTCGTCGCCCGTCAGCCAGAATGCAAAACCGAGCGTAAAGAAGTGCTGGTGGCGGTTGAGTTCCCAAATGATCTTCTTGTTGCCGGTATCTGTTGTGTCAACGTCGTCGAACTCTTTCCAATGTTTCAACGGCGAACGTTTTTCTGAAAGCGGCTCGCGGTGCCAGTCGATGTCCGTTCCTACATAGAGATTTTTCAGTCCGAGCAGATCGATCCTGCCGCGAACAATATTTTCGGCTGCATCGATGAAACGTTGAGCAGATTCCTCGCCAAATGTTTTCTTATAAGTCTCGACTGAAGCGGCGGGCCGTCGAAACGATTTGAAAAAGTGTTCATCTGCGTCCTTGAAAAACTTTCGCCACAGACCTTCAGCTATGATCGGTTTTGTTCCGAATTGCGCGGCATCAACAAGACGCACAAATTCTTCGTCCGTCGGCAACGCACCCGCACGTCGCTGCTCGCGGTAAACTGATAGTGCCTGACCGCCGCGAGTCAACACCTCATCTAAACTACGTATCTTCTTTATTTTGTCCAGCGGTTTCGCCATTGTCTCTACTGACATATTACACCTGCCGTTGCCTGATTTTTAATTACTTGGCCATTTTGCATGAGTGATTTCAGCCGATAATTCCTGTGATCGTTCGGACCGCCGCTTTTACCGTCGATCGCGGCGAGCGCGATGTTGAACGCCTCACGTGCCGTCGCAAAGTGCACTTTGTAGGAATTTGTTTTCTCCGATTCGTTGACAATAGAACTAAAAAAGCGTTTCGCGTCTTCACCAATACAAGCCGATTGGTCGCGGTCAAAAAAACCATGGCAATATAATTTTACGAAAACCCAGTCGGATTTTCCGGCAACGGTTACATTTGCCGACCGCCATCTTTTAAGCCGAGCAGTGTCAAGTGGTTGATTTGCCGTCAACGCTCCATCATCGAGTCTCGGAACCGGGAAGCCGCCTATGCGCCTAGTCCAGTTAAATACCAGCGGACCAGTAAATATCAGTGGCAATTGCGTTTGTTTTCCATTTGCTCCAACCCGATTTCCGCGTCTGTGAGGCACAGGCTTGTTGATCGGCAAACCACATTCATAGACTTGATTGATGACTGCGACCTGCGATTGATCGGGTGCCGACGGCAGCGTCATATCAACATAGCAACCTGTATCGCGAAGAATTTCCATCTCATTGTCAACTCCACAAAACCGTCCGCCGCAGGAGTTTGCAAGCGCGAGATTGCCGTGAACAAACGCATACATCGGTTTGCCGACGCCGTCCATTTGCGAAAGGCAGTTGTGTTTTTCGGCGAGCGTGTCGCGAAATTCGCCCAGCGTTTGACGTAGATTTTCCGCCGTATCAGGCTGCTCAACGCCGTGATGCAAATGCACCTCGACCTCGCCTAAACCTTCGGCTTGCATATCAGCCATAACATTGAGAATTTCAGGATGATACTGTTCCGCCGGATAAAAATTCGTGTGCTGAAACTTTGTTCCGTCAGCATCACAGACACCATCGCCAATCTCACGGGCCATTTTATGATAAGTCTTGAGCCGCTTTATTTGCGTCTTATGATCAAGCACTCCATTTTTGCTCCATCCGGGCTCGAAGTGATTGGCAACGGTAATGATAATATGCTTTTTTTCAAATGCCGTCTGTTCAAGAAACGACCGTGCACGCGACCACGGATAACGCGCAAGCCATGGCAGATTCCAAGCGAGTTTTGTGATTAATGATGTGTGGTTTTGGGTCATTCGCAGTCATTAATACTAGCTGCTAGCCACTAGCTGCCAGCTACGAGCTAGATTGAAGAACTATCAATATAGCGCCGATGCCAAAGCTCCAGCATCCAGAGCGTCCATAAAGCGTGAGAATGATCTCGCCGGCCTCGTCGATGTTCGTCGAGCAGCAAATTAATGTATTTCGCGTCAAAATATCCTCTTTCACGTGAACGCCGGTCGGCGAGATCGTTTGTAATGCGTTCTTTTAATTGCAAATTTATCCATTCGTTGATTGGAACGCCGAAGCCTTGCTTTTCCCGATGTAATATTTCCGCCGGAACAAAATCTCTAACAGCTTTTTTGAAAATATACTTCGTTTCTCTGCCTTTCAGTTTCATCGCAGACGGTATGCGCGTCACGTATTCGATCAGCTTGTGATCTAGCAGAGGGCTTCGTGTTTCTAGCGAAGATGCCATGCTCATCCGGTCAACCTTGGTCAAAATGTCGCTTGGCAAATAGGTTTTGCTGTCGAGATATAAAAGGTGTTCTAACGGTTCTTCCGACGGAACGCTCCCGGCGATCTGGCGAAACAGCTTTTCGCCGCGCTCAAAACTGCCGTTCATTTTCGATCTGGTCTCGCTGGAATACAGCTTTCGTTTTCGCGGCCCGTTAAAATGCGAGATGCTGTCGATGTATCGACTGGCGGCACCAAGCGATATATTAAAAAGATAATTCTTGCCGAGTGTGCCGTGCGGCAAAGCTTCGCTCAAAGGCCGAATTAGTTTTTGCCGCAACGCTAGCGGCAAACTTTCAAGGCCGATACGTTCGCGATCAGTCACATAGCGAGTATAGCCGCCAAAAAGCTCATCGCCGCCGTCACCGGAAAGAACCACAGTCACATGTTCCCGGGCGAGCTTCGACACCATGTAAGTCGGTAATGCGGAGGAGTCGGCAAACGGCTCGTCAAAATGCCAAACGAGATCATCCACAATATCGACAAAATCGGGCGTAAGAATAAACTCGTGATGATCGGTCTTAAAGTGATCTGCCGCTAGTCTAGCGTATTTAAGTTCGTCAAAACTGTCTTCGTTAAATCCAATAGAAAATGTTTTCACGGGCTGAGTCAAAGCCTGCGACATCAACCCCACAACCGCGCTTGAATCAACACCACCCGACAAGAACGCACCGAGTGGCACTTCTGAAATAAGTCTCGTCTCCACAGCATCGCGCAATCTATCGAGCAGATCGTCGGCAATTTTCTCTTCTGAATCGGTAAGCATGTCGCCTGAGAAATCAAAGTCCCAATATTTTTCGATACGAATTTGGCCGTTTTTAAAAATAAGAAAATGTCCGGGCTCGAGTTTGTGTACGCCTTTGAAAATGCACAGTTCTTCGGGCACGTAACCAAATGTCAGGTATGCGTCAAGAGCGCCGTGGTCAATCTCACGCGTGACTCCGCCGTGCTCAAGCAGGACTTTCAACTCGGAGCCGAAGACGAATTCTCCTTCCGCTGTGATCGTATAGAACAGCGGCTTTTTACCGACGCGATCACGTGCAAGAAACAAACTCTGCTCGCGTTCATCCCAAATAGCAAACGCAAACATCCCACGCAAACGCCATAAACAATCTTCACCAAATTCATCGTAGGCGTGAATGATCGTCTCGGTGTCTGAATTTGTGCGAAACTTGTAACCGCGTGATTCGAGGTCTTTTTTCAGCTCGCGATAATTATAGATTTCGCCGTTGAATACAATGAGTTTCGTTCTGTTTTCGTTATAGATCGGCTGTTGGCCAGTCGCAAGATCGATGATTGAGAGGCGCCGCATTCCCATGGCCGCGCGGCCTTCGATTGCGATTCCTTGTTCGTCGGGCCCGCGATGGGTGATGACACGGCACATCGCTTCGAGGCGCGAAGCACACTCCTCTTTGCGATCAGTCGTTTTTGATATATATCCTGCAATTCCGCACATATTAGTTGTTCGTTAATGGCTGAATGCAGCGTTTCGGAACGAAACGACGCGTAAAATTCCGGACAGCCTGTTTTTCATCTTTTTCGATGATTCCCCAAAAATTGGCCGCGAGCAGATAGACAGGTGCAAAAACAAGTCCCGAAACGAGTAAAACAAAACTGCCGCCGACAAAATTTAAGGTAGCCGGCTGCGTCGTCGAGAAGATTTGTCCGGCAAAATTCTCGCCCGCCTGTCGCAAATAGTCGTGAGCATTTGAATAGACGACAAAAGTGACGACGCCCGCAAACACACTGATGAGAGCCGTTTTTGCTGTGATTGTGAGCAGCGGCAGATTTTGTGAGCCGAGTCCGAGCTTGTGGATGACCATGATTCCTGCGATCAGCTTCTCTATCAGAATGGCGCCGACTGCGGCGGCTATCATTCCCGCTAGGCCGAGATGGTCGAGTCCAAAATACAACACAGCGACGAGACCCATTAAAACTAAAAACCGCGTCAGCAAAAATACTCTACCGAACTCCTTATACGAACGGATAATCGGATCGATAATCAATACACTGAACGGGAGGAGCGTCAGATTTATCATGAAAATCGAGGTGCTTCTCTCGTAGTTTTGTGTGAAGAGCGTGGTGATAAATGTGTTCGCCGTGATCATCAAAAATACGTAGATCGGAAAGTAAAAGAAAGCCAGCTTTTGCATCGCTCTTGCCATCAGCCGGATCATTTCATCGCGGTCGTTTGCGAGTTGGAGAGCGTTCATTCGCGGGATAAGAACGGATGTAATCGACTCGGAAAGCATTGCTATCAACGGCAGTTCAAAACAGCCGTATGCATAAATGGCAAATTCGGACGGCGAAAATTTGTGACCGACAAAATAGTTGTGAATGTCGGTCTGCGCGATCCAGAGCACGCCGCTTAAGCCGAACGGTATTGCGTACGCCATCTGTTTGCGAAAAAATCCCGCATCAAACGCGTACCAAAATCCGGGAAAACGAATACGAAGATAGTTGAGCAAAATCAAGGTTTGAATGAGCCCCTGAATCATCGCCGCGTAGAGAAACGATTCGACAGTAGCAAAAGCAAAGACGGCTGCTCCCATGAGCAGAGTTTTGCTGAACTGGGAAAGAATGATGAATGCGGTCGCAGCCCGCGCTTCTTGATTGGCGATGGCGACCGTTTCCAGGAAGGTCGCGAATATCCAGATCCAGATAACGATGCCGATCTTTGGCGCAAGATTGAGCAGCTCTTCGCTCTGAAAAATGTTGCCGATTATCTGCGGAAACAGAAATAGCGTCAAACAAGCCAGGCCGCCGGCGACAAAATTGAAGATGAGAATATTAAAGATCGCGGCGGCGCGGCGTTCGCCGGTTTCGCGTGCCAGAAAATAATAGGCGCTCATCGAAAAGCCGAGCGGCAGAATAATAACGGCATTCGTTATCACCTGAAATGCCAAACGATAATGCCCGACCGCGTCCTGCGTCAACGCGCGGACGATCAACAGCGGCAGCATGAAGCTGAATCCAAACGCAATGACCTTTGCCGCCAGGAGCCAGGCGCTTTGCTGTCTTAACGATTGAGTTTTGCGGTCGGTTTTTATCAACTGTTTTCGCCCGGTCACAACGAAAATTTCCTGTCCTGGCAAGACGCGCTTATGCAATGCTGCACGCTGAAATCCACTTGTAAAAAGGTTCAATGAACACTTTTTTTCACTATTCCAACAAGTTTGTTTGCGAACATTCTTCCTTACAAAAATCCCGTCAAATTGCCTGGGATTTCCACCCCCGAAAATTGTTTCACAAAGTGTGGAACGTTCCACACTTTAGACGAGGCGAGCGCGATTTTTTGCGATTTTACAGGCTAATATGACAGATGAATGCGGCTTACTTGGCGTCAAACCCATCTCTACGTAGCTCTTTTACCCCATCTACGTTTCACTTTTTTTCGAGTGCCGCCGGGCAATGTCGGCGTCGTTAATCCACGTTGTCCTCGTTAACATTTTCCAGTCGTGTTCTTCATTGTCGCCGTTAACATTTTCTGGCCGTTCTTTTCAGTGTCGTCATCCGGGCTGTGCCCATCTATTTGCGGAAAGGCTCTGCTTTTCCGAAAAGGGCGTGAATTTCATTGCGGCTGCGCCGCCGGTTTTTCGGAAAGCGAAAACTTTAATGACTCAAAATGCAAAGCGGCGGCGGAGCCGCAAGAGGCTAGGGCAGCTACCGGAAAAGCGCAGCTTTTCCGCAAATAGAGCAGCCAAGCCGCGAGAAACGTGCCGGAAAAATCAATTGTCGCTAACGCGACAGCAATATCGTGTTTGACGCCGACCGTGGGTTTAAACCCACGGCTAAATTCAATACATCGCTACGCGATTGAAGAATCAAACAGCATTACGGGCGGAAACGCGAGTGTGAACGAGCGTGCGGTTTCATAAGCGCGTGCACGCTCCTTAACAGTCGCGTTTCGGCAGTATGCTATTGCATTGTGCGCGTCTTGGGTGTATATTTGTGCGCGACTTAAGTAGTTTCACTTTGTTTCGCCCAAACGGAACTTGCTGTTTAAGATCCCGGACGAGTTTACCCTGACCTCGAGCCCAACACTCGAGCCTAAATCAAAAAGGAGTCCAAAAAAAATGAAACACAAGAATTTTCGAGTTACGATGAGATTGTTAATCCTAGCGTTGGTGAGTTTAACATTGTTTACTCCCCCCCTCACTGCGCAAATCGGTAATTTAGGTATTTATGGCGGTGCACCAACTCCGGCGTCCACCCCGTGGACATGCGGAACGCCAGTCTATGCACAGCTAACTAATTATCCGGACTATATGCCGCAGGCGAAGGTATTCCCAGTTGGAGTTACACTCTTCCTCTAAACGGCCCAAAGAACTTTAACTTTTATTATTCAACTGATGGACAAGGTTTTTTGTCTGGCGGAGGTTATTTAGTCACCTACCTGAATGCCAGTCAGGTTAACTGTTACGGAAACGGCGATATTGTTACCTATACACCTACGAGCAGATATGATAACGGCGTTCAGACCCGACCATTTAATCCGCCTCCACCTGGAGGGCCTACTACGCTTGGTCTTCATGGGATTGTTAAAATAGTGATTCCGGGTGGTGGAGGCGCCCTTGCCCCGCTGGTGAATGCGACGGTGTGGGCAACCAATGGTCAAGGATTTTCCGCTTTCGTGCGAACAAACGGCTTGGGATATTTCTCGGTTTTCTATGATAATGACAACCCAAATATATTTTGGTCTCCTGTGAATCATCCGACTATTAGAATTACGGGAACGTATAATAATTGTGTATATAGAGCCGAAGATTTCGGTCCTGTCTGGCTACCTAACTTTGATCCCAATTCACCCTACTATTATGCGAATCTAGGTGCGGAAGCGGATCTTGGCACGATGATAGGCTTTACAAGTACTCCAGGTTGTGGTCCTTAGCGGAGCTAGTTTCCAAGGAGGTTCTACAAACGCCAGATGGTATTTGATTAGTAGATTTTTAGATAGGAAGAATAATGGATGATTAGTTTGATTGTTACCATCTGCGAAGTGTTTTTTTTAATTTGGATCATTAGTATCATCGATATTGCTGTCCAGAGTCCAAAAAACACTAAGACTGCAACTGCTTCAGTTTATACTTGGCAGCAGCCTGCGACGGGTGACTGGCAATTACCATCAAGCTGGATGCCGGCGCGAACCGCGCCGGCATCCGACGACATTCTGATTTTCAATGTAGGCGGAAATGTGACAGCTACAAATATTCCGCCACAAACAATTGGTCAGTTATTCGTTTCTGGAGATACTATCATAAATTTCCAAGCTGAAAGTGCGATTGTCTTGACTATCAGCGGAGATGATGGAATTGACCTTACCGTCGAACGAAACTCGGCTCTTAATTTCAATGGTGTAAATGCGATCACAACAAACCTCCTCAGTGGAACGACGGCAATCATAAACGGTTCGATTACTTTTTCGTCATCAGGGTCGGCCCCTCATCGATTGACTGCTGCCGACATGGGTTCAGTCATATTCAATGATCAGGCCGTGTTTACTGCCGACCAGGGTTTCGTCGGAAATCCTTTTGGAACGACGAATTTGAATTCGGTAATTTTTGAAAGCGGTTCCAAATACATATGTTTCGCTGGAAGTGATCCCTTTGGAGCAACTGAGCCAAACTCAGCAGTGGTTTTTAATACTGGCAGTCTTTTCAAACTTCAGGGAAATCTAATGCCATCTTTTTCGGGCCGAAAGTATGCGAATTTTGAAATGAATGTTCCGGGAGCTGATTTCTATGTAACAGGTTCCAATGCACTGGTGATGGATGATCTTAATCTTACCGGGGGAATATTACGTATTGGGCTGACAGGCACTCCCGGCCACTCTATCCGAGGAAATATTTTTACATCACCCGGTACGCGTTTGGATTTCAGTCCTGGTTTTCCCGGAGGAACGATAAATCTTAACGGAAAAAAACAGCAAACGATCACTCGCCTCGGCTCGTTGGGCGTGAATGATGGAAACACGCTCGCGATCGACAATCCCTCAGGCATAATCGTGAATACGACGTTCGGGGCTTGGAATCTTGAACTCATCAACGGCGTCGTAACTGTCGTAGACCCTATTTGGTATTTTGGAGCTGGCGGGGGTGTAGTTAGAACTAACGGCTATGTCAACGGCTATTTAAGCAGATCAATCGAAGCTGCCGGCACTTACATGTTCGATGTGGGAACAGAGAACGGTTACGCTCCGGTGAAGGTTGATGTGACCGCCGGAAACTTCCCGGCGAGGCTCGAAGTTTATCCTCTTCAGACAGCTCAGCCAAACATAATTAATCCGTCAAAGGCTCTGTCTCGATATTGGACGCTCGCTGAAGCGGGTGATATCACAGCCGATCTTACTTTTCATTATCTTGATTCTGACATTCCTACAACGGCAAACGAGGCAAACTTCATCATTCAAAAATATAACGGCTCGGTTTTTACGCAGCCGGTTGGTGTCGTTGACACTGCTGCGAATACTTTTCGCGTAAACGGCGTCACGAATTTTGCCCGGGATTGGACTTTGGCAGAACCCGGCGCAATTTTTACGCCGACACCGACTAATACGCCGACTGCGACGAACACACCAACGAATACTGCAACAGCAACGCCGACCGGAACGCCTTCGGGTCGAGCGGCGTTCGATTACGACGGTGATCGGAAGTCTGACATGTCTGTATTCCGTCCGTCGAACGGGGCTTGGTATGTGCAGCGGTCGCGGGATGGGTTTTATGGGTTGCAGTTTGGGTTGTCGGAGGACAAGATAACTCCGGCGGATTTTGATGGGGATGGGCGAACGGACATTGCGGTTTATCGGGCGGCGGAAGGGATTTGGTATTGGTTTAACAGTTCTAACAGTACGTTTAATGCGTTACAGTTTGGCGTTGCGGAAGATTTGCCGACGCCGGCGGATTATGATGGGGATGGGAAGGCTGATGTTTCCGTTTTCAGGCCTTCGACGGGGACTTGGTATAGGTTGAACAGCGGGAGCGGGTCGTTCTTTGGTTTGCAGTTTGGAGTGAGCGAGGACAAGCCGACGGTTGGGGATTTTGACGGTGACGGGAAGGCTGACATTGCGGTCTGGAGGCCTTCGAGCGGGGTTTGGTATCGGGTTAACAGTTCGGACTCGGCTTTTGTCGCGTTCCAATTCGGCGTAGCGGAGGACTTGATCGTGCCTGCTGATTATGACGGTGATTCTAAGACGGACTATGCTGTTTACCGTCCTTCGAGTGGCGTGTGGTATCGCACGAACAGCTCAGACGCAGCCTTTGTCGCTCTACAGTTTGGCGTGTCGATCGACATCCCGACGCCGGGCGACTTCGATGGCGACGGCAAGGCGGACATCAGCGTTTGGCGCCCGACGGACGGGACATGGTATAGACTGAACAGCTCGAACGGTCAGTTTGTAGCCTTCCAATTCGGCACAAACGGCGACAGACCGACGCAGGCGGCGTTCAGGTATTAGCGGAGCGAGGACACTCTTGTCCTCATGGACGCCGCTTCGGCGTCCAACTTTCAACGCTGATATCCACTCAAGTTGAAAATACCGAAACTCGTCACGCCGGAGGAACCGGCGTTGAGGACAAGAGTGTCCTCGCTCCGGCCGGTCAGTTTCGTTTTTGCAGAGTTGGTTTGATGTCGGGATCGGTCTTTTTGTAGCTTGGGTCGTAAGTGAGGACGGTTCCGCCGTAGCCGACGGCCCAGCCGCGTGTTCCGGCGAAGGTGATTTTTTCAAGGTTGTGAGCGGTGTGCGAATTGCCGTCCGACCAGGTCTTGCCGCCGTCGCGGGTGCGGGCGATGATTCCGGCGTCGCCGACGGCCCAGCCGTTATTTGCGTCGGTGAAATAAACATCATTGAGATTCACCGTAGTGGCTGAATCCATTTGCCGCCAGAGGCGACCGCCGCCGTTAGAGCGAAATATGCGGCCTTTGGTTCCGACCGCGACGATGTTTTTGTCGCCGGCGAAGAAGATCGCGTTGAACCGCGTGTCGGTGTCGCCTAACAGCGAAGCTTTTTCCCAAGTCAGGCCGTAATCATCGGTGAAAATGATCGTGCCGCCCGTTCCGACGATCGAACCGATCGGGCCATCGGAAAACGCGCCGTCGAGCAATAGAAAATGTATTGACGTTTGGCTTTTTTTCCACGACGTGCCGTCTTCCTGCAGCTTGTAAAAAATGCCGCCTTCGCCGAATGCGGTGCCGCCGCCGTTTTTGTTAAAGAGCAGTTTTGTTACGCGTTCGCGTCCGCCGTCCTGGAACTCGATGCGTTCCCAGGTGTGTCCACCGTCGGTCGTTTTTCGCAAATATGACGAAGCGTTTACGCCGCGCGCGTAAATGTTTCGCTCGCACAATAACCAACCTGTCGTCTCGCTTGTGAAGTAGATCTGGACAAAAGCGTCCGTCGTAAATTTTGGTGTTTGCCCCCAAGTTTGCCCGCCGTTTTCGGTTGAGAGCATCACGCCGTCGCTGCCGACGATCCAGCCTTTGGATTCGCTTACAAAAAACACGTCGCGAAACCACGCAAAGCTGTTGGACTTCTGCTTTACCCATTCGGCATTTGCCGTTTGAAAGCAAAACAAAAGAGTCAGCAATATCGAAATGCGGTATAACTTGTTCATGCGCTTGTTTGATTCTAGCTACTAGCTGCTAGCTAGTTTAGAAAAGTACCCTTGCCGCACTTGCGTTTGACATTACTTTGAGAAACTTGCCGATAGTAAATCCTTTGCCCGAGACAAAAACTTGGTCGCCCGGACTGAGATAAACCATCTCGGCCTTACCGCTTTCCATTTGTTTAAGGCTTACGATTTTCCGAGTGAGGCGCTGGTCTTTACCGTAGCTGACGACATAAACCTTGTTGCGGTCGCCGTCTTTTGTGACACCGCCGGCGTCGAGTATCGCTTCGTAAACGCTCACCTTGCGATCCATCACGCGAACGCCGGGCGAGGCAACCATGCCCATTACGGCATAGCGTGTGGCCATCGCTTTATCGAGCGTAACCGTAACCTTTGGATCGATGATAAATTCGTCAAGCTTTTTTGTGATCTCGTTGGCGACCTGTTCCACGGTTTTACCCGCGACCATTATGCCTTCGCGGATAAGCGGATATGAGATACGTGCATTCGGCGGAACGGTAATTCCGGTCTTGCAATAATCGGGGCACTGGCCGAAAACCTCGACCGAAACCATGTCGCTCGGACCGAGCCGATACTCTTTGAGATAGTTGTTGTAATACGGCAGGACAGAGTCTGATTCAGGGATATCAGGATCGTCCGAGATTGATTCGTCTGTCGAAGTCGGCGCCGGAAGCGGAATTTCCCTTTGTGATTTGGCGTCCGCTGACGCGACCGTTTTTCCGTTAGTCAACTTTGGCGAAGCGTTCTGGCCGAAGGCCAATGTGATTGAAACCAAAACACATGCCGCGATCAATAAAATATTAACAATTACTTTCATTTAGAATTTCCTCGTGCGCTAATAAAATGTTTATTGTTCCGTCTAATCCAGAATCTACCTGCCTCCCTTTCCAAACAGGACGGTTTTAACTGTGTCGAAAACGATCATCATATCAAGGGCTAGGCTTTGATTCTTGATGTAATAAAGATCGTATTGCAGCTTTTGAATCGCATCGCTGACTGATGCCCCGTAGGGGTATTTGATCTGTGCCCAGCCTGTCAGTCCCGGAGCGACCAGATGTCGATGCTCATAAAAGGGGATTTCGGTAGCCAGTTGCCGGACGAAATGCGGCCTTTCGGGACGCGGGCCGACAAAATTCATTTCGCCTTTTATGATGTTCCAGAATTGCGGTATTTCGTCGATACGCAGTTTGCGAATGACTCTTCCAACACGCGTTGTCCGCTCGTCATTTGATGCTGCCCAAATAGGTTTGCCGTCGGCCTCGGCATCAATATTCATAGACCGGAATTTTATTACGTCGAAAAGACGGCCGTTTCTTCCGATGCGTTCCTGCTTGTAGAAAACAGGGCCGCGCGATTCGAGCTTTATAACGATTGCAGTCAGTAGAGCGACCGGCAGGGAAAACACAAGGCCGATCAATGCCAGCAGCCGATGGGTTATTTCGCGAATGACAGAGCGAATAGGCGAATCACGCCTTCGCCCGGCGAATATCAGCCACGAAGGCCGCAGCATATCGACGTGAACCTTGCCGGTAATGCGTTCAAAAAAGGAAGTGCATTCCTCAATCGAAACATCACCGGCGAGACTCATCTTGAGCAACGCCTCGGTCGGAAACGCGCCGCGACGCTCGCGAACGGCGATGACTACGCGGTCGATTTTTTCATCGCGGATTATTCCTTCTAGGTCGATGGCTCGGCCGAGAATTTCGGAGCGGCCAAGTTTTTCTTTTGGCTTTGCTCCGTTCTCGGATACAAAACCAACGATACGATAACCCGCGTCACGTCGCTCCCAAACCGCTTCGGCCGTATCAAGCGCCGTTTGCCCTGTGCCAACAACAAGTATTTTCTCGCCGATTTCCGGATGGCCAGTCAACAGATGGATACAGATTCTCCAACCCAACAGGAGTGCTAGAACGATTGGAACCGAGATCACGGAAACGCCGCGTCCGATCAAAAGCTGCGGGACGAAATAAAACAGCATCGCGAGCAGAACCCACGCGATACCCAAAGCCTGAACAAGCCGCAGAAGTAACTCGCGGCGGTTGGTCATTACTATGTAATCGTAAAGATCGTAAAAGTAGAGGATCAGCAGACAGACGGCGGAAGCGAGAGCGATCTTGAGCCAGCCGTTCTTACTGTTCAGCTCGTATTCGGAACCGGCAAAGCCGAGGCGGAGATACATTGCCAGGATGACGCCGACGTAAAGGATCGCCGCGTCAGCCAGTATCAGCCAAAAAATCCTCGGACTAAATCTTGTGGCACCCATATCGAAAAACTTACGGACTGATCGTTTCGTTCAAACGCTTGTAGTTGTAATAGCCGTACGTGTAATGCGATTCGTCCATCACGGCTTCGCTCTGGTTGAGAACGACGCCGAGGATACGTTCCTTCGGCAGCGGCTCAAGCAGGCGGTCGATCGCGCTGTAGCTTGTGCGATTTGCACGCACGACGATCATCGCGCCATCGGCCTGGTTAATAAGCACGGTCGCGTCGGTGAAGATGCCGAGCGGCGGAGCGTCGATGATGACGTAATCGAACATCTCGCGGGCTTCACGAAGGATCTCTTTAAATTTCGGCCCCGAGATCAACTCGGCGACATCGTTTCGGGCTTCGCCGCCGGGCAATATGTGAAGGCCGGCGGGCTCGAGCTTGACGATCGAATCGGCAAGAGTTGCCGTTCCGGCGAGCACATCCGAAAGGCCTCTGTCTGTCTCGATGCCGAGATAATCGGCGAGGCTCGGCATGCGAAGGTCGCTGTCTATGATCAAAGCTCTCACGCCGTCTGTCTGCGCGAGCAGCCATGAAAGATTTAATGCGGTAACGGATTTTCCTTCGCTTGGATTTACGCTTGCGACCACGATGGCCTGCAGCTTTTGGCGTTGGCTCTTGTGCAGAACGTGTGTGCGCAGGCTGCGATACTCTTCGCAATAGCTTGAATGCGGATGAGTTATCGCGACAAGTCGAGGCTCGACGCGCGTCGCGTCGACAGTCCAACTGACAAAGTCAGGCAGATGTCGAGGTGCGACGTGCGTCAAGCTCTCGGCGTTCATATTTGCCCCGGCAGTTATGCCCGTTTCCAAATCAGGGAGTGCCGTCCCGACAGAGGAATGCGGCTGCCCTATGAACGCCGAACCTGGATTACCGATCTTCAAGTCCGCCGAAAGCAGTTCGGGCGGCTTGTTCGCGCGTCGGCCGTTTCTCTCGAACGGCACGATATTTAATGACGGCTTCGGAATCGCTTCGCCGTCTGCGCTTTCGGTACGTTGTCTTTCTAATGCTCTTAAAATGCTCATTGTTGAATGCTCCGTTTTTATTTAGAGTCTCGCGTTTTATATCTTGTAAAATGAACCGCCGATCTCAAGCGCCACGTCGTCCTCGACATCCTCGAAAATAAGATCGTCGGTCTTGCCATTCGTGTAACCATTTCCGTTTGAACTGCCGTTGGAATAGACATTTTCGAGTATGGCTTCTTCTTTAAACATGCGTGGTTTAACAGCCTCGGTGCGTGCCTGGCCGCTCCATAAATCTTCCGCGGCACTTGACCGCAAAACGCGTGCGCTCGGTGCATCCTCGATCGGTTCCGCGGCAATGATTATACCGTTGAGCGGCAGCAGATCGAGATTATCGGCAACGTCCTCGATGATTTGACGGCCGATGACTTGTTCGCCTGCCGAATACGCAGCGAGCATTGCGTTGTCGCAAAGGTTATTGATATTACGCGGAATGCCTTCCGAACATTGGAAGATAAAATCGACTGCTCCCGGCGTGAAAATATTTGGCTGATCAGAGCCCGCAATCAGCAGACGCTCGGTAATGTAGCGATCGACTTCCTCGACATTCGGGAACGGATGCATATTGCACCTGAGCGCAACACGCTGTTTCAACTGGCGAAGATTTTTTTGATTTAGCTTGTCGCGAAGTTCCGTCTGACCGGTCAACACAATTTGCAAGTGCTTTGCGTTGTCCGATTCGAAGTTGAGCAAAAGCCGAATTTCTTCGAGAACGTAATCGGACAGCTCGTGAGCTTCATCAATGATGATGACGGTGCGAAGGCCGCGGCGATGACGTTCTTCCAGCACCTTGCCAAGCGTGTTGAGCAACTCGCTTTTATTCGACCAATCCTTGATGCCGAGCATCTGCGTGACGTGCTGATAAAACTCGTCAATCGACAAGCGTGGGTTGAACACATACGCTGCGAGAACCGATGAGTCGAGCCTCCGCAAGATCCAACGCAGAGCCGTCGTCTTGCCCGTGCCGACCTCGCCCGTGAGGACGATCAGGCCCTTGGCGTTTTCCAGCCCGTAATACAGGCTCGCCAGAACTTCATTGTAGCTTGGCGTGAACACAATAAAACGCGGGTCGGGCGTCAATGTGAATGGAATGTCGTCTAAACCAAAGAATTCTTTGTACATAATTTACCTCACTTGTTCTGAGTCCACGCTTTAGCGTGCCTGCACGCTAAAGCGTGGACTCAG
>JBJXHF010000028.1:0-41819 GCA_046160805.1 Pyrinomonadaceae bacterium | reverse complement strand
ATTTTTAACTGTGCTTTGCCCTCGACGGTCGGCACTTCGATCTTTGTGCCGAGCGCGGCTTCGGAAACGGTGATCGGAACGGTGATATAAATATTTTCGCCCTTTCGCTCCAGAAACTTGTGCTTGCCGACATTGGTGAGAATAAACAAGTCGCCAGGTTCGGCACCGAGTCTTCCGCCGTGGCCTTTTTTTGGAATGCGAACGCGCGAGCCCGTATCGACGCCGGGCGGGATGCGTATCTTGACCTGTTCCGTCTTTGGCGTGACACCTTTGCCGCTGCACAGGCTGCACGGCTGGCGGCGTCGGCCTGAGCCTTCGCAGTCAGGGCAGTTTTGCGAAAACTGAAGACGTCCGCCGGTTCGCATCACCTGCCCTTTGCCGTTACAAGTCGGACAGGTTACAACCGGCCCGCCGGTGTCGCCCGCACCAAGACAGCGTGAACATTGCTCAGAGCGATTGACTGTAATATTTGTAGTAAGGCCGGTAAATGCTTCTTCAAAGTTCAATGCGAGAGGCATCTCGATGTCGCGTCCCTTTTTCGGCATCGGCTTTGGCGGCTCGGGCTGCGTCCGTGTCCCGGCGCCGCCACCGCCAAAAAGGTCGGAAAAAATATCGCGAAAACCAGAGCCTGTGCCCGATTGTCCCGCACCAGAAAAATCGAAGCCCGAAAAATCAAATCCACCGGCGGTGCCGCCGCCTGTCGCTCCGGTCGCAAACGGCGAATCGGCGTCGAGATTGTCAGCGTAATATCCAAACCGGTCAAAAACCTTTCGTTTTTTCTCATCCGAAAGGATGTCGTAAGATTCCTGAACCTCTTTGAATTTGTCCTCGGCTGCTTTATCGTTCGGATTTACATCAGGATGATGCTTGCGCGCCAAGCGGCGATAAGCCTTTTTGATCTCATCGGCTTTTGCATCTTTTTTGATGCCGAGTATTCGGTAGTAATCCTTTTTCGTCATGTTTGGTCCGGGACAAGTTTAGAGGGACAAGAAATGAGAGGCAAATTACTTAACCGCTCATCTCTTGTCCCTCGCCATTATTTACCCTTAATTTGGTTTACTTTTTCTCGTCGCTGCCTGACTCGTCCACATCTACGTATTCTGCGTCGATGACGTCGCTTTCATCTGACCCAGAGGTCGAGCCGCCGTCGCTGCTGGCGGATGCCGATGAGGCCTGCTCTTCGGCTGCCGGTTCGCCCTCTTGGGTGCCTGACTGGCTGTAGAGCACCTCTGCCAGCTTGTGCGAAGAGGTCTGCAGACGTTCGAAGGCATTGTTCATCGCATCAACGTCCTCGCCGCCGAGAGCGGTTTTGGATTCGGCGATCGCGGCTTCGATCTCGGTTGCGGCTGCCGCGTCGAGCTTGTCCTTATTCTCGCTAAGTGTTTTCTCGACGCTGTAAACGAGGCCGTCGAGGCGGTTGCGGGCTTCTATGGACGCTTTCTTTTTCTCGTCCTCGCCGGCGTGAGACTCGGCGTCCTTCATCATTTTGTCAATTTCCTCTTTAGAGAGGCCGGATGAAGCGGTGATCGTGATCTTCTGTTCGCGGCCGGTGCCGACGTCTTTTGCCGAAACGTTGACGATACCGTTGGCGTCGATGTCGAATGTCACCTCGACCTGCGGAACTCCGCGCGGTGCGGGCGGGATGCCTACCAAGTGGAATTTACCGAGCGTCTTGTTGTCCGCCGCAAGCGGCCGCTCGCCCTGAATCACGTGGACCTCAACCGAGGTCTGATTGTCAGATGCGGTCGAAAAGATCTCGCTCTTTCGCGTCGGGATGGTCGTGTTCTTAGAGATCATCGGCGTCATAACACCGCCTAGAGTCTCAATGCCGAGCGAGAGAGGCGTAACATCGAGCAGCAGAATGTCGGTCTTCTCGCCACCGAGAACGCCTGCCTGGACAGCCGCTCCGAGAGCGACGACCTCGTCAGGATTGACTGATTTGTTCGGTTCCTTGCCAAAATATGCCTTGACCATCTCCTGGACCTTCGGAATGCGGGTCGAACCGCCGACTAGGACGATCTCTTCGATGTCCTTCGGAGTCAAACCGGCGTCTTTGATCGCCTGCTCGACGGGCGGCATGAGCTTTTTGAGAACCGGCTCGACGAGCTGCTCGAATTTGGAACGCGTGAGTTTCATCACGAGGTGCTTTGGCCCGCTCGCGTCCGCCGTGATAAAGGGCAGATTGATCTCGGTTTCCATCGCAGATGAAAGCTCGACCTTGGCCTTTTCTCCGGCTTCTTTGAGCCGCTGTAATGCCATTTTGTCGTTGTGCAGGTCGATTCCCTGGTCTTTTTTGAACTCGTCTATGATCCAGCCGACGAGCACTTCATCAACATCATCTCCGCCGAGGTGTGTATCGCCATTGGTCGATTTGACCTCGACGACGCCTTCGCCGACCTCGAGCACCGAGATGTCGAACGTGCCGCCGCCAAAGTCGAAAACGGCGATAACCTCGTCCTTTTTCTTGTCCAAACCATACGCAAGCGCCGCCGCAGTCGGCTCGTTGACAATGCGCAAAACCTCAAGCCCCGCGACCTTGCCGGCGTCCTTCGTCGCCTGACGCTGAGCGTCGTTAAAGTAAGCAGGCACAGTAATTACGGCCTGCTCGACCTTGCTGCCGAGATAATCTTCGGCGGACTGCTTCAATTTTTGCAGCACAATCGCCGCGATCTCCGGCGGGCTGTATTGCTTGCCCTCAGCCGAAACGCGCACGTCGCCATTCGAAGCCTTTTCGACCTTATACGGCACCTGTTTTATTTCGTCAGAAACCTCGTCGTATTTGCGTCCCATAAACCGCTTGATCGAATAAAGCGTGTTCTCAGGATTCGTAACTGCCTGTCTCTTAGCAACTTGCCCGACCAGCCGATTGCCGTCCTTGCCAAACGCCACGACCGACGGAGTCGTCCGTCCGCCCTCAGAATTCGTAATCACGACCGGCTCACCGCCTTCCATAACGGCCACGACCGAATTGGTCGTTCCCAGATCGATACCTATAATTTTGCCCATATATTTATTCTCCAAATACTATTATTGCTATGCTCAGTATAACACTATGATGTGAGCGTATGAAAATGATAATACCTGAGTGTGTTGTTGTCAACTTTAAATTCCGGATCAGCAAATATTTTCAAACGCCGAGGAAAATGAAAGGAGTATACCAAACGTTGTTGGCGATAAGTTGGATTGACGGCGAAAAAATACGCGAATTGCGAAAAAGGCATTTTCAAAACTGTAAACTGCTGATCCATAGGGATTTAGCGGCCTAGGCGACACGAAAGATCATCATCGGCGACGCAAAAGGCCTCAGTTACGCGCGAAAATGGCCCATTGATCGCGCCAAAAGGGGGTGTTTGTCTATGGTGTTTTTGCCGCCAGACCGCAGGCACACTCGCCGTCGATCTACATTGTCGCCGCCAATATCCGCTAGCCGGTGTCGCCATCGTCGCCGCTCTATCTCCTTCGCCGAACGGTTATCTTTTCCGACAAGTTTTAGCCGAGGATGTGGTGGTGTATAATCACCCGCAAAGGAAAATATTATGATCAAAATTGGAATAATTTTAGGAAGCACACGGCCGGGCCGTAATGGTGAAGCGGTCGCTAAATGGGTTCACGAGGTCGCGGCAAGGCGGACCGACGCCGAATTCGAGCTGGTCGATATCAAGGACTTTGACCTGCCGCTCCTTGACGAACCGGTGCCGCCGTCGATGGGGCAATACTCAAAGGAGCACACAAAGAAGTGGGCGGCAAAGATAGATTCGTTCGACGCCTACGTGTTCGTAACGCCGGAGTACAACCACGGCACTTCCGGTGCTCTCAAAAATGCCATTGATTTTCTCTACAAGGAATGGAACAACAAGTCCGCAGGATTTGTAGGCTACGGCAGCATGCTGGGCGCACGAGCGGTCGAGAATCTGCGACTGGTAATGGGCGAATTACAGATCGCCGACGTAAGGGCACAGGTCGGACTTTCGCTGTTTACGGATTTTGAGAATTTCAGCGTCTTCAAACCCGCCGATCATCACGAGAAGTCCGTTAACGCAATGATCGACCAAATCGTTGCTTGGGGAGCTGCATTGAAAACACTCCGAGATGCCTAGCGTCCGGCAGCGGACAGGTTTCAATGAAGCCATGGTCGCGGACATCCTCGACGAAAGGGCGCGGCGGCATGGGCGGCGGCATGGGCATGGAATGTAATTTCCTGAGCTTAGACTCACGCTTAGCGTGTTAGCTAACATGAAGGCTCTGCTCGGCAACGGGCAGAGCCTTTTGTACTTGAAGTGAATATGGCGAAAACAATGCCAACGATCTTCTTCGGACATGGCAGTCCGATGAACGCGATAGGACAGAACTCCTACACTGACGCGTGGGCAGCGATCGGCCGGGGCATTCCCCGCCCAAAGGCGATCTTATGTGTCTCGGCCCATTGGTATATTCCGGCGGTTGCGGTAACAGCGATGGATCGGCCACGGACAATACATGATTTCGGCGGGTTTCCGGCGGCATTGTTCGCGGTGCAATATCCGGCTCCCGGTTCGAGCAAGCTTGCGGGACGGATACAGGAGATGTTGGGCGAGAACGTGATCGCCGACGAAGGTGATTGGGGATTAGATCACGGCACTTGGTCGGTACTCGTGCATGTTTTTCCTGACGCCGACATTCCGGTTGTCCAACTCTCGATAAACGAAAACGAACCGGCTTCATTCCACTACGATCTCGGTAAGAAGCTCGCTCCGCTTCGGGACGAAGGCATTCTGGTAATAGGCAGCGGCAATCTCGTTCATAATCTGCATAGCTACGCTTGGGGGAGACACGACGTTGAAGCATTCGACTGGGCGCTGCGGTTTGACGAAAAGGCTCGCGAACTAATATTGAACGACAACCATGAGCCGCTGGTTAACTACGAGACGCTTGGGCGTGATGCTTTGCTGTCTGCCCCAACGCCGGATCATTACCTTCCGCTCCTGTATATCTTAGCCTTGCGTCGCGAGGGCGAAAGCGTTACATTTCCGGTTGGAGGTTTTGACGGCGGATCGATCTCGATGACCTCTGTGCAGATCGGGTAGCACCGCGCCGACGTCCAGGACGACAAGTCCGACGGCGGAATGGGCGGCATGGGCGGCGGCATGGGCGGCATGGGCATGGGAATGTAAGTTTTCGGAGCTTAGAGTTCACGCTTTAGCGTGCAAGCTAGAACGGAAGGCTTCGCTCGGCAACGGGCGAAGCCTTCACTATTCGTGAGGTAATAAATAAATGACCACCAGCGACTACATCTTGCTTTTTGCCGCTATTTCGGCAGTTGTCTCAACTCTGCTAGCTCCCCTTCTGGCGTTGCAGGTTCAAAAGCTTCTCGAACGAGGGCGTGATGCGGATAATAGGCGGCTTAACATCTTCAAAACATTGATGGCAACGCGTTCCGCCCGCGTTTCCCCTTTGCATGTAGAAGCTCTGAACATGATCGATGTAGAGTTTCATAAAGCAAAACGTTTCGAAAAAGTAATTGATGTGTGGCGGGACTACCGGGACCACCTAAATAACTTTCCCAAGGATGAGAAAGAAAAAGAGGAGGACCAGAAAGCGCGTTTTGAGGTCTGGTTGAACAAGGGCGACGATCTATTTACTGACCTATTATATGAAATGGGCCGAGCGCTTAAATACAAATTTGATCGTGTACATCTCCGAAGATCGATGTACTTTCCCAAGGGTTTGGGCGAAATTGACACCGACGCAAATATCATCAGAAAGGCATTGGTTTCACTTCTGACTGGTGAACATGCCATTAAGATGGCAGTAGTCGACTTCCCTAACATGGAGGACAGTGAAGGCCAAAAGAAGTTATTGGAGGCGATGGCAAAGACGATCGAAAGCTCCGTAGAAACTGACTCATCCGCCAGCGACAAATAAAGGAATTTTAGTAATCGTGGTCAGGCCTGCGATTCTGCGATTTGGAACTGCCGCAAATCGCAATATCGCAGGTCTGACCCTCAGCTTCTCTCAGCTTCTTCTGACCCTCAGCTTCTTCAGTGTTTTGATATTACGGAGGATCAAATGTATTATCATCGGCATTAAACAGCATTTAGATATAGGAGAAAGCAATGGAAATCGCAGGTTGGATTATTTGGGGATTAGCATGTTTTGTTCTGAGCATTCATATATTGCTTATCTTTTTTGGTAGTGATCCAGGTACCCGTCGGCTCGCAATGCGTTATTCGCTCCTTTTGATTGTCGGTCTTGGCGTTACTGCATTCCTGAATGTATCTAAATTACACCTTCTCTGGTGGTTGCCAATAACCTTCGTTTTCAATCTCCTTCATTTTCAGTGGAGCGTGAAAAAAGATTTAATGAACTATATGCGAGACTTACCTAATCACCGCGAGTCTTCTGAAAGACCCGAAGATTAACGCCAGAACGCCTAACTGTAAAATTATAAAGAAAACGTTGTCAGGCCTGCGATTCTTGAGTCGGCGAAGCCTACAATTCCGAACGCTTCAAGCCATGTAATCGAATCATGGGTCCTTGAGGCCTAAGGATGGAAAATTGATAAAGGGGTAGAGCTTTTTTCATAAAGCCAAGGAACTTCGGCGCTATTGGTTTATAGTCCACATAAACCGAGTAGCCACCATTGTCGAACCAACCGTTTTGACTAATTGTCCACACATTCCGAAAATCAATCTTATTAATCACGGCAGCAGCCAATCTGCCTTCAAAGGTTTTGCTTTCAACATGAAGAAACGCATACGGAAGGTGAGTATCAAACTCGATAATATTCTCACCATCCATCTGAGCTAAAAGCGTCGCTCTCGAACAGTGCATTGTGTGGCCGTCTAGGAACGGAATATCCGGGCCTCCCGTATATCCTACTAATGGGTTATTTAGGTCAGCTCCATCCTCTGACAGCCTAGCGATCATTTCTGCTAATCGTACCATGACTCTCCTGTCGATAAAGTGACATTGACGGATTATACGAGCGTCTAATTGTTAAGTAAAGAAAATTAGTAAGAAACGGGTGTCGGGCCAGCGATTCTGCGATTTGAATTGCGGCGGCGCAGCCGCCATCAATTTATTAAGCCGTGAAGGCTGCGATGCGGAATGATCAAGAACAATTTAAAATGAACGCGTTCCGTAGTCGGCGGAGCCGATGACATATTGGTAGCCCCACGTGAAGCCCTGGCGTAACGTGGGGTTGATGTGCACCATAATCGATGAGCGTGTGAAACATGCGGCATAAGAACCGTTATGTCGCATGCTCCGCAAGCTCAATTAATAATTTTCTCTTCCACACGTTCCGGAAACCTTCACGTGTGGCTACAAATATGCCGCTGCCTCCTCAGCTCGGGATAGTAGATACGACTTATAACTTGACTTATGCTTGACTCATTTATCGACGTACACTTGACATTACGTTGCATCTATGATACATTCTTTAGTGCATAATTTACAGTGCACAATACACAATTTGAGGACACACGAACATGATAAACACAAAATGGGAAACGTTTGAGGGGCGGCAGTATAGGACGGAGGCGAGGCGCGAGGCGCGAATTACGCTTGGGGCTAAGGGGACTTTTTATTTGAATGGGGTGGCGTTTGAGGCTTTGCAGAGGCCGGCGGCAGTTGAGATGCTTTATGACGGGAATCGGCGGATTATCGGTTTGAGGCCGATCGATCCGCGCAGGCATAATGCGTTTGTTGTGAAGCATCACGGTAAGGGCGGCAATTACAAGAGGATCTCGGCGGCGGCTTTTTGTTCGCATTTTCGGCTGAAGTATGACAGGACGCTGCTTTTTGAACAGGCCGAACTCGACAACGACGGCGTGATGCTGCTTGATCTGGGGAAGGTGGTCGAGGTCGGACGCGGAGCAAGATAACGAATAGTGAATTGTGAACAGTGAATAGTGAAAAATGACCTTCCTCACTTTGCACTGTTCACTATTCACTGTTCACTGTTTCCTCTTCCCGCATTAGTTTGGCGACGTGGAAGATGTAGTGGATGCCGGAAAAGACGGCGAAGGCGGCGACGGTTGTGTAAACGGTTGGCAGGTAAAAGCCCCGGAGATCGGGGAAGACGGCAGCGACGAGGATCAAAATTACGCCGGTGACTTGGACGAAGGTGCTGGCTTTTCCGAGCCATGAGGGTTTGAAGCCGCGAAAGCCCGTCATGACGTTGATCGCTCCGGCGACGGCGATGATGGCGATGTCGCGGCCGATGACGGCGGCCGTTACCCAGAACGGAACCGGAAGATGGCGCCCCTCGCTGAGCATTCCCGGTATGGTTATCATTATAAAGGCGGTCGTCATAAGCAGTTTGTCGGCTACCGGGTCGATGATCGTGCCGAGCTCGGATTCCTGATTTAAACGACGCGCAATAAATCCGTCAATGCCGTCCGACACGCCCGCGATAGTGAACACGACTAACGCCCAGCCTTCGCGGTTGTAGACGAGCAAGATGGCGAAAACCGGAATAAGTCCGATGCGCAGGAAAGTGAGGATGTTAGGAAGGGTAAGGACTTTTGTAGATATCTGAGGTTCGCTCATCTTCTGAACAGGCCGGGCGGAAACGCGAGTGTAAACGAGCGTGCAGATGCGCCATGGGCACGCTCGTTCACACTCGCGTTTCCGCCCGTAATTCCAACAAACTAATTTCTGGTGGACACTGATAACGCATTGGAACTACAACCGTCCCGATGCCGCGGGTGATGTAGATCTGTGAATCGCGACGCTTGTGCAGGCCGGCTTTTCGGCGGCGCGGGATGATGTTCTTTTCGGTGTCGCGAAGGCGTATCTGGCCGCCGTGCGTGTGGCCGCTGAGCGTGAGATCGACGCCGAGGCGTGTTGCTTCGCGGAAGATGACCGGGTTATGCGCAAGGAGCAGCTTCATTTCGTCGGGGAACGAGCCACGAAGCGCAGCCGGTAAATCAGTTTTTCCTGCCATGTAATCATCGACGCCGGCGAGCCAGAATGAGCCTCGACGCGTCTCAAACCTGAAGCCTTCGTTGATGAGAACATTAATTCCTTCGCCGCGAAAAAGATGCGTGACCAGATCGGCGTCGGTCCAGTGGTCGTGGTTGCCGAGACAGGCGTGAATGCCGTATTTCGCTTTCAGTTTTCCAAGCACCTCGGCAACGGGCGCGATGTATTCGCGGTCGTGCGAGACGTAATCGCCCGTGAGCAAAAATATATCGGGTTTGAGACGGTTCGCGATCTTTACCGTGCGTTTTATGTGTTCGAGGCCGGTCAAAGGGCTGTGATGCGTGTCGGAAAGATGGATGATCTTAAATCCATCGAGCTTTTTCGGCAGGCGCTCGAGGTAAATCTCAATGCGTTCGAGCGACAGGCTGTTCGCCTCATCAAGCGCGACCTTTGCCTTCTTTGACCAATTGCCCGCGAGCTTGCGGATCGGCGCTTCGCTGGCAACGTATTCGTTTATTCGCGTCGAAAGTTTTACGCGTTTTGTGGCGGTGTTTCTCATTAGCTAGAAGATAGATTAGGCAATTCGGAAGAAAGTTACCATTCGGAATAACTGATAACTGATAACTGATAACTGAGAATTCTCAGTTATCAGTTATCAGTTATTCCGAAAAGATCTTGAGAAATTTGCGTTTGCCCACTTGGAGTAGGACGCCTTCGTTACTGACCGCGATGTCTGCATTCGATGCAGACGCTTTTTCGCCGTCGACTTTCACGCCGCCTTGTTCAATGAGGCGGCGAGCTTCGCCTTTTGACGTGGCGAGGCCTGTTTCGGCGAGCAGGTCGGAGAGTTTGTATGTGCCTGTCGCAATTTGCTTTTCTTCGATCTCGTCGGGTATTTCCTTCTGGACAAAGCGGCGATTGAATTCATCTTCGGCGGCATTGGCGTCTGATGCAGAATGAAAATCCGTGATAATCAGCTTTGCGAGATTTACCTTTATGTTTCGTGGATTTTCTCCTGAGTCAATTTGAGATCTCAAATTTGAAATTTCAGATAAAGACAGGTCGGTCAGCAACTCATAATATTTCCACATCAGCTCGTCCGCGATCGACATGACCTTGCCGAACATCTCGCTCGCGGGCTCGGTGATGCCGATGTAGTTGCCGAGCGATTTTGACATTTTATTTACGCCGTCGAGGCCTTCGAGAAGCGGCGTCGTAATTATGACTTGCGGTTTCTGGTCGAATTCGCGTTGGAGATTGCGGCCCATTAAAAGATTGAATTTTTGATCCGTGCCGCCGAGCTCAACGTCGGATTCTAGGGCGACAGAATCATAGCCCTGCACGAGCGGATACAATAGTTCGTGGAGCGAGATCGGTTTTTCGTCGGCGATGCGTTTTGTAAAATCGTCGCGTTCGAGAATTTGTTTGACAGTGGTTTTTGCGCACAGGCGAACAAAATCGGCGGCGGTGAATTTGTCCATCCATTCAGCGTTGAACCGCAGCTCGGTTTTGTCAGGATCGAGCAGCTTGAACATCTGCGTCTTGTAAGTTTCGGCGTTGGCATCGATCTCATCGCGAGAGAGCGGCGGACGCGTGACGTTCTTGCCCGACGGGTCGCCGATCATGCCAGTAAAATCGCCGATCAGAAAGATGACCGTGTGACCTAGGTCCTGAAACGCCTTCAATTTGCGGATGACGACCGTGTGGCCGAGATGAATATCGGGCGCGGTTGGATCGAGGCCGAGCTTTACGCGCAGAGGCTTGCCAGATTTGGCCGAGCGTTCGAGCTTAGCTTTTAAATCTTCCTCGCGAATGAGGTCAACCGTGCCTTTTTTCAGGTATTCAAGTTGTGCAGCGATGGTCATAGCTTTCGATACATTATATAAGCGTTTGTCAGGCCGTCGCGAACGTGGTCGAAGGCGTCGGGAATCTCGCCGATTATCTCAAATCCCACGCTCTCCCACAGCCGCACGGCGACCGTGTTGCTTGTTACCACAAAATTGAACTGCATCGCGGTGAAGCCGAGGCGGCGTGCTTCATCGAGCGAGAACACGGCCAATTGCTTTCCGACGCCGGTGCCTCGCGCCTCGCTCGCAACCATGTATGATGCATTCGCGACGTGGGAACCGCGTCCAGGCTGATTCGCCTTGATACAAAGTGCGCCGACGACCTTATCATCGATCTCCGCTACATAATGATGATTCTCGGGCGCATTCCAATAGGCATTCATTTGCTTTTCGGAAGTATCGGTGTCGGTGTAAGTGTCGCCGGCGGCCAGGACTTCGATAATGATCTGCCAGACGGCATTTTTGTCTCGCTCTTCGGCTTTTCGTATCTCGGCCATATTCTCTGCCGTTGCGTTCCTTGCGACTTTGCGTGAAACTCATAAAACGCCTGTGACATTTTCACGCAACGGCGCAAACTATGCAAACATGCGGCTAAGTTGAGGCAATTCAGAGGATAAATTTATGGCGAACGAACTGAAAAATGTGCATCTTGCGTTTATCGGCTGCGGCGTGATGGGCGAATCGATGGCGGCCGGGCTGCTGCGGAAAAACCTCGTCGATCCGAAAAATATTATTGCGAGCCATCCGCGCGAATCGAGGCGGAGAGAGTTGGTTGAAAAGCACGGTATCAAAGTCTTTGAGCACAACGCCGACGCCGCAAAAGCGATAGCCGGAAAGGAAAACTCGGCAGTCGTGCTGTGCATAAAACCGCAGCGGCTTGGTCGTGTGTTGGCTGATCTCAACGACATTCTGCACGTCGATCAGCTTGTACTGTCGATAGTTGCAGGTGCGACGATCGGGCATCTGGCCGACGAGCTCGGCACGGCAAAGATCGTCCGGGCGATGCCGAATACGCCTTCGCAGATCGGCGCTGGCATCACGGCTTGGACATGCACAGAAGCCGTTGGCGAATCCGAACGCGGCCACGTGCGCTCCATTCTCGCCGCGCTCGGCAAAGAGCTTTTTGTCGAGACCGAAAATATGATCGACATGGCGACGTCGCTCTCGGCAACCGGCCCGACGTATATCTTTATGGTCATGGAAGCTCTGACCGATGCCGGCGTGCACCTCGGCTTTTCACGCGACATGGCAAAGGAGCTAGTGCAGGAAACGATGCTAGGCTCGGTCAAGTTTGCAATGGACTCGCATAAACACCCCGCCGAACTCCGCAACATGGTCACCTCGCCCGGCGGCACCTCCGCCGAAGCCATCTACCAAATGGAAAAAGGCACGCTGCGGACGGTACTATCGAAGGCGGTTTACGCAGCTTACAAGAGGGCTGTTGATCTGGGGAAGAAATGAAAAATTACAGCTATTTTCTTAAAGCAAATGAATTGAAAAATTGGTCTGACTGTTTAGAATCCAGATCCGCTCGATTTTTGCCAATGAAAATCAACACTATTATCTTTCGGCGTCCGAGGTCGAATACTCGGCCCCTTGTATAAATAGAGCCCGTGTTTCCTTTGTCATCACGAACAAAATAGTATTCAGTGGCCTTGTGGTTACTGATATTGATCTCTCGCCGTATCTCCGGGTCGGAATCATCATCGTCCCCGATATAAAGAATCGCAAGATGCTCCAGAACTTTTTCCCAACTTATGCCACCCTTCGTGTAGCTCGCAGGTAACGTCATCACATTGATTCCGAACCTCGCTTCATCCACATTCGTTTCCACGGAACTGTAAGACATCACCCATTTTGGTTGAGTGTCCCAATTCGCACCATGTTCACCATCAAAATATTTGACGCGTAGCAGCGGGCTGGGAAGCTCGACTGAAAATCCATCCTTCGATTGATACCGTTTCCAATCGTTATGCTGACTCTGCGCGTCCACTACAGAAAAAAGTACCAGTATGAATCCGACTATTTTTGAAACAACAAGCATGGCGAAATACGATCAAATCTTATTAGCGGCTCGCTCGACGGCATTTTCGAGCAATTCATGCAAGAAACGCTGATAGGGCGTTTTCTTCTCCGCCGCAAGTTTTCGAATCTTTTCCAGCAATGTCGGAGCGATTCTTATGGCGATCATTTGTTTAGCATTTCCAGTCGATGGCCTGCCGACTCGCACAGCTCGCTTCAACTCTTCCGGCGTCGAATCGGGAATGTCCGAAAAATCGATGCTAGAGTTCAAAGTATCTTCTGCGCTCATTGTACGATGCCGCTCTCGAACTGATGATGCGGATGGTTTCGTTGCCATTTTTCTGTTTCCTCTTTGTGTAAACAACCAGAAGAAGTCGGCCGATACCCGACTCTGCCAAACGTTTTCGCCGACTTTCGCCCTTCGAATGTTTAGGGTCCGCCCAATCCAGGCCGTTTTCATCATCGAACGCTGTCGAGGCTTCCTCAAACGACACTCCGTGTTTTTCAAAATTGAGTATTGCTTTATCAATATCCCAATCAAACATAGATTAATGTATATACACTAATTCCGTCAACTTAAATCTTACTTCAAAGACTTCTTCATCAATTCTGTTCAAGTCTAAATTTCCAAATCATTCTACCTCGCTTTTCATCGAAAACATACTTGCCGTCGGTTACGCGCCAGTGGCCGAGAAATTCCCATCGGCCGGGCGCGAGTTTGTTGAATAGCGGAACGGTTATTCCGGTTGAGATTGCGTCGAGCAAGGCGCGGTTAAGGGCGTCGAGTTTTTGATCGCCTCGACGGCCGTTGCCGGTGTAGAAGATCGAATCGGGCGTTTCGCCGTGAGTGTCTGGATAGCAGGGAGTGATGCGGCCAAAATCAGTTAGCAGCGAAATGAGCCTGCCGTTTCGCTGATAAATGCCGTTGCGTGTTCTGTGAATTTTATTAACTTGTTCCCACGAAAAAATGTCGCCGATATTTATTTCGTCAAATTCTGTCGTCATTTGAGGCCCATGCGCTCCAGCAGATCGTCGAATCGCGGGTCGGAGCGCAGCGGGTCGTAACGCGGATTAACCTTAAGCGTAACCAATGAGGATCGATCCTCAACGAAAGCCTTTTCCAGATAGGCCAACGCGTCTTCGTTTCGTCCGAGTTCAATCGAATGAAACGCCAAGTGATTATAATTACGATTGCCCCTTTTTTCAGCCGCCTTCCAATATTCAAGTTCCCGCTCGGAAATTCCCCGCAAGCCCCGTTTGGCATAGATCGCTTTCAATTTATCTATTTCGCCCGGCTCGTCTTTGTCGAGAATCTGCATCTGCAGATATGCCTCGAAGGCCTTGTCGTCTTCGCCTTTTAAACGATAACAATTGTGGATCACATTGTAGGAGAAGTAGACCTTCGGGTCCATTTCGAGAACTCGTTGTTCCACAGTAATAGCCTCGTCGCAGCGGCGGGCGTGCCATAAAATAAATCCGTAAGCGAGATGGTTTACCTGCGTGGCCGGTTCAAGGTCAATGGCGGTTTTGATCTCTGCGAATGCTTCGTCAAATCTGTCAAGCTTGCTCAGCAGCAATGCATACATACGGCGGGCGGTCGAGGAATTCGGATTTAATGCGACCGCCAGTTTGTGCTCGCGTTCGGCTCCCGCAAGATCAGCGTCGTAATTGACCATCATTTCGCCTAAATACGAGTGTGCTTCTGCCAGATTAGGGTCAAGTGCCAGAGCCTTTTCTATTGCGGCCTTTGCTTTAAGATAATCCTCGTCCCCATTTTTGGTGCCTCCCGTATATATTTGCGTATTATAAGCATGTGCTAGTCGTGCGTAAGCAAGCGCGTAGTTTGGGTCGAGCCCGACAGCCTGCTCAAGGTATTCAATTGCCTTGCGGGAACTTTCTTTGTTTCGTTTGCCCACCAAAACCGTGCCTTGAATATAAAGACGATACGCTTCTTCGTTTGTCGTGTAACGTTTTTCCGAAGGGTCATCCGATTTCCGATCCAGTTTCGTTAAGAGAGGCCCGACGATGTTTGCCGCGACCGCATCCTGAACTGCAAAGATCGCTGCATTCTCCTGCTCGACCTTGAAAGAGCCTTCAACAAGGCCGCTTTGCACATTTATCAACTGTGAAGTGATGCGAATTTTGCCGTCGGCGATCTGATAATTCGACGCGAGGACATAATCAACCTTTTGTTCACGCCCGGCGGCGATCGGGTCTTGTCCTATGTCAGTATATTGGCCCGTTGAATTTAAAGAGCGGACGATAATCCCTTTTGCCGAGCCGATCTTGAATATCAAAGAATCGGCAATCCCGAGTTCATAACCTGAGTCGCGGTTTTCCGCCGTTAGTGGCTTTGGAGGCAGAACCGCGATCGATCTTATCTCATTTGGATCCCCGGAAGATGTTGATCGAAAGTTGAAAGACAACATTAAGATCAGAAAGACGGCAGTCGCGAAGCCGACGGTGAAAAGGATTATCCGCGTAGGATTGTTCGGATGGGCGGCCGGCGGAATGACGGCTTCTCCGATTTGCGGCGGTGATTCTGACAAAACCGGCGCACTCGCAGACGGTTCTGACATTTCGGTAACTTTGGCGACAAAACGATAACCCTTTTTCGCTACCGTTTCAATAAACTTGCTGCCGTTTTCATCTTCGCCCAAAACTTTTCGCAAGGCGTAAACGCTTCGCGCGACATTTACTTCTTCAACAAACGAATCTGCCCACACGAGTTTTAGCAATTCATCTTTCTCAACCAGATGCCCGCTCCGCTCAACCAGCGCTACCAGCACGTCAAAAACCTTTGGCGAAAGCGGAACATTATTGCCGTGATGCAGTAATTGACGCTCTTTGACATCGAGCCGGAAGGACTTAAATCTGTAAAAATGTTTTTCTTCGCCGCTCATTTCGCGCCCCGAAAAATTCTGGAAGAAATTAGGAAGATTTCCGAAAGACATTTGAACCTCCAACGCTCTAGCCTGTAATCGCACGGTACAGAACGTCGGTTGCTTGAAGCTTTCGAGTGAATTGCAACTTCTTCCCGATAGTATCACAGCCGACGCAGCACCGGGCAATAAGAAATAAGGAGAGATCAATATGAAAAACAAAATTATGCTAACAGCACTCGCAACAATTGGTTTATTGGCATTCACGTCAATATTCGGTTTTGCGCAAATCAACACGGCCAGGTCGAATGCAACGGCCAGCACTACAGATTTTCACGATCCACAAAATTTGGGTTTAACGGTCAATTCGGATGGCGGCGAAAACGGCGTATTTGTTGCGCCGAACGGATTAAGTCTCTATTTCTCCGGCAATCGTGCCGGCGGGGAGGGATTGGGGGACATTTGGGTTTCGCAGCGTCCGATGCTTACTTCGGCCTGGGGACCGCCGCAAAATCTGGGAACGGTCATCAACACCGGCAATGTCGAAAATCGGCCCAGGCTTTCGCTCGACGGGCTGACGATGTTCTTTAACAGCAACCGCGAAGGCTCCCAGGACATTTTTATTTCCACGCGAACGAATCCGAACGACGATTTTAGCTGGACCACGCCTGTAAATCTTGGAGTGAACATCAACACGCCGGACGGCAGCGAGTCGACGCCCGCATATTTTGAAGATCCGACAACAGGGATCGCAACGCTTTATTTTTCCAGTGATCGGGAAGGCGGGCAGGGAGATTTTGACATTTATCAAAGCACGCGAAATGCGAACGGAACATTTAACCCAGCGATCAATTGTGCGTTCTTAAATAGCGTGGCACGCGATTTTATGCCCTTCCCAAGCCGCGACGGTTTGGAAATATACCTGGTGTCGGATAACGGCGGACTTGGCGGACTGGACATTTGGGTCGCCACAAGAGGTTCGATATATGCCCGATGGAAAAGGCCCGTCAATGTTGAAACCCTCAATTCCGAAAATGACGAATCCGACCCGGCTCTTTCGCCGGACAGCTCCGTTCTATATTTTGGCTCATCACGGGAAGGCGGCAGCGGCGGGAGCGATCTTTATACCGCTACGCGGCTATGCACCAGCCGTAAATGAGAATTTTAGGCGAGAGCATAGAGTCAAAAATGAGAAAGAGGTAAAATTTATGAAAACCAGGAATTACAACACAATTTCGACTCCCGTATTTACAATTTTCGCGCTGATAATGTTCGGAACGGCAACCATAAATGCTCAGCCGGGGAGTCTCGATGCGTCATTCGGCAATGGGGGAATCGTTAACACCCCCAACGGAAACGTGAATTATGCTTCAGGCATGGCGATCCAATCGGATGGCAAGATCGTCATGGTGGGCTACTCTTTTGCCGGTTTTGCTGTTTTCCGTTACAACACGGACGGCTCGCTGGATGAGTCATTTGGCGACAAAGGCATGGTTTTCACCTCAGTTCCGGGCTTTCTTTACAGCGGGGCTAGTGCAGTGGCGATCCAAAAGGATGGCAAGATCGTTGCCGGAGGTTTTTGCAGAAACGGGACAGACTATGACTTTGCCCTTGTCCGTTACAACGTGGACGGTTCGCTGGACACTTCGTTTAATGGCTCGGGAATAGTCACCACTGACGTTGGTGCCGCTGCTGGATATGCGACCTCGGTTGCGATTCAATCAGATGACAAGATCGTAGTCGGGGGATATTGCTACAACGGCTCACACAACGACTTTGCCGTTGTCCGCTATAGGGCCGACGGCTCTCTAGACCCTAATTTTAGCGGCGGCATAGTTATCACCCCGATCGTTAATTCCAACAATTACGCTGCTTCGGTGGCAATTCAGCCAGACGGCAAGATCATCGCTGCTGGTGGCGCAGGCACGAGCTTCGCGGTTGTCCGTTACACCGCGTTCGGACAGCTTGACACGTCTTTTAACGGAACAGGAAAAGTTATCACCTCGTTCGACAATGCCAGGAGCGCAGCCAGATCGTTGGAACTTCAGTGGGACGGCAAGATCGTGGCTGCCGGTTACAGAATAATTGGACTACAGTATAACTTTACTCTTGTTCGCTACTATCCAAACGGCGATCTTGACACTTCGTTCGGAGGGACCGGCAAAGTTATTATTCCGGCGAGCAATGTTAATGGTTACGCTCACTCGGTTGCGATTCAACCGGACGGCAAGATCCTTGCGGCCGGGTCAACAATGGGAATTGTTAAGTTTGCTCTTGTCCGCGTGAATTCAAACGGTTCGCTGGACACTACATTTAACGGCACCGGCACAGTCGTAACTGCTGCAGCTTATGGTGCCGCCTATTCCGTAGCATTTCAGCCGGACGACAAGATTGTCGCCGCCGGTGGAGATTTAGATAACGGCTTTGTTTTGGCTCGTTATCTGGGCGGCCCGTTCCGCGTGAACGGCAAGATCGCGTTTACAAGCGACCGCAACGGCAATCGGGAAATTTATGTAATGAACAGCGACGGCACGGGTCAAGTCCGCCTGACGAATAATAACGTCATAGATCAAATTCCCGCCTTCTCGCCAGATGGAAAAAAAATCGCCTATGTCAGCCAAGAGGCTTCCAACTCATTGGCTGCAAAGATCAAGATCATGAACTCCGACGGGACAAATCAAACCGAGCTTACATCTGTCACGATGAACCGCTTTCCGAATTGGGCAGAATGGGAATACAGTTCTTTGAGTTGGTCGCCTGACGGCAGCAAGATCGCCTTTGATGATGAGGGCGAGATTTTCACGATCAATGTTGACGGCTCCAATCGAACAAATCTGACGAACCACGACGCTGATGACATTGCGCCAGCGTGGTCGCCAGATGGCTCTCGCATCTTGTTTACCAGTAACCGTGTTGGCTATTCGACAATGCACACGATGAATTCGGACGGAAGCGATGTGAAAGTGCTGCCTAGTCAGGGCTATGGGTGGGACGTGTCGCCGGAATGGTCGCCGACTGGCGATAATATTGTTTTCGTCGAACTATCAGAAGATTGGTTTCCGTACATCAAAACCGCCGATGCCGATGGCACAAATCGTCGGGTCTTCGACGGCGGAGGGAACGGCTCTCCAGTAAGAAATAAACCGAAGTGGTCGCCTGACGGAACGAAAATTGTCTATCACCACTTTAAATCCTCCGATGGCGACTGTGAAATATATGTGAAAAATGTGAATGGTAGCGGATTGACGCAATTAACCAACACAGTCGGCAATAATGGCCAACCGTCGTGGGCTACTCGCATACGTCAGATTTCACCGGGTACGGCGACGAACGACGATCAATGACAAAGCGGTTCGATGGGTTTATTTACGCCGATCTAACTTACCGAAGGTAGTAAGACTGAACAGGATCATCCGAACCAATGCCGAATTGCAGCGCGGCGAATGAGTTGTTGGCACTATTCATCCGATACCACGTTCCGTTCGACGGGCGATAGACCGAGATGTCGGTTTTGCCGTCGCCGTCGTAATCGGCGGGCGTTGGGATGTCGGTTGATAATCCAAATAATGATGCGGCGGTCGAGCCGTTGGGTTGCAGGAGGTACCATGCGCCGTTTGACGGGCGCCAGACGGCGATGTTGGCTTTGCCGTCGCCGTCGAAATCGCCCATCAGAGGCTTATCGCCGGACACGCCGTATTGAAAGCCGTAGAATAAATTTGTGCCGCTGTTGATTCGATACCAGGTTCCGTTTGACGGGCGGAATACGTTGATGTCGGCCTTGCCGTCTCCGTCAAAATCGGCGGGCACTGGAACGTCGCCGTTCAGGCCGTGACGGACCGCTGCAAAAGCGCCGTTGCCGCTCAATGTGTGATACCAATAGCCGGTTGAAGGGCGAAATACGGTGATGTCGGCTTTGCCGTCGCCATCGAAATCGGCCGGAACGGGCAGGTCTTCCTTTAAACCAAACGCAGCCGCACGAAAAGTGTTTGTCGAGCTGTCGAGGCGATACCATATCCCTTCGCGAAACACGGCGATGTCCGCTCGACCGTCACCGTCATAGTCAGCCGCGACCGGCTTGTCGACGTTTATTCCGAATTGCAGTCCGGTAAAACCCGCGGTACTGCGATTCAGATACCAAATGCCGCCCGCCGGGCGAAACACCGCAATGTCGGCTCTCGAATCGCCGTCAAAATCGAAACTGCATCCGGCGACAGGCGACAAACATGAGCCGTTCGCCGATGTGTAAGTTGAAATTTCGTTTCGCGAAAACGCGCAGAACGAGAGCGGCGTTATAAACAACAATGTCGGGTTCATCAAGGTATTTGCGCAGCCCTGCGGAGCGTCGGCGTGATTAGCTCCCAGATTATGCCCGAGCTCGTGCGCCGTAACCAGTAAATTTCCCGCCGGCCATGAAACTCGGCCGCTTACTCCATAAGCAAACTCAGGAGCCGCGCAGACGACGCCGAAATATGCATAGCCTTGCGAGAGAATGTTCGGCTTTGCCGAGAACAGGTGCGTTGTATCGCGCGGTGTCGTTGACGCTGGGAAATTGGTGTTCCAATAGCCGCGAAAATTCTGCATCACGGCGTCCATGCTCGCCCCTGCAAAAGGGTCAGCGGTTGACCATGTGTGCTGAAAGACGACGCTGATCGAGAGGTTCAATTCGCTCTCATAAACACCTTCGATCATGTTCAAGATGCCGAGGATCTCGTTGTTCGCCTGCGCAGCGCCGCCAAGCGTGGTCACAAATTCAAAATCGGCTTCGGTAGCGATCTCAAGACGCTTTAGCGCCGTCGTCGCTTCGGTAAACTCACGCTGCGTCAGTTTTCTTCCAATACCGATCTTTTCTTCGATCGGAGATTCGCATAATAATGCCTCGCCGCCGATGAAATCTTCGCCGCGATAAAGAACGAATTCGTCGTATCCCGCAACGGATGAATATTTGACCGCAGGCTCGATGAAGTATCTCACGCCGCGCGACATGAAATATCCCTCGACGCGGGTGCCGTCGATCATCAGTCGGACTTCGGAATTCTCTTCGCCGCTGACTTTACCTTTGTAGGTTTTTACGGCAGCGCGTTCGATCGTGGTTTCGCCGAGCACGCTTTTATCCTGTGCCTCATAGAAACCGCTTCGCAGATCGTGCGGCCGAAAATTGAGGGTGACCGCTCGGCCGTCGGCCGTGAAGGAAAAAGCCTGTGAATTGCGCGGTACGTTTAGGCGTACGACGTCGACCTTGCGAAACGAATGTGCGAGGGTCTCAGGCAAACGCCTATCCTGCGCAAAAATCGCAACCGTTGAAAACAAAAACAGATAAACCAATAAAAATGTGAGACGGGAACGAGTTGGGAACATTATTGAAACCTTCCAGGAACAGCTAATCTAAATATAGTGAAAAGTTCTTTGGGACTTGCCGGTGGAACAAAGCCTGACTGCATTCTAGTGTATAACATTGTTTGGTATGTGTAAAGGCAATTTTTGTGAACAAATCGCGGTGTTCTGCTGCTAATGTCCCTCACTTTGTTTAATGAAAATCGCAACCTGGAATATCAATTCTGTTAACTCGCGGATCGAGCAGGTTGTTGGTTGGTGCAAAAAAAATCAGCCCGACGTTTTGTGTTTGCAGGAGACGAAATGTGTTGACGATAAATTTCCGCAGCGGCGTTTTCGAGATGTTGGTTTTGAGCATATCGAGTTTCTCGGCGAGAAGGCTTACAACGGCGTTGCGATAGTTTCCAAACATCCGATCTGCGACCTGCAAAAAAACTTTCCTGATGACAAGGCCGACGCTCCAAAACGCCTGATAGCCGGCACGATCAGCGGCATTCGCATCGTCAATGTTTACGTGCCGCATGGCACTTCGCTCGGTTCCGAGAAATTTACATTCAAGCTCGACTGGCTCGCTCGCCTGCGAAAATACTTTGATCAGAACTACAGCCTCGATGACGACGTGCTGCTTTGCGGCGATCTAAACGTCGCGCCGCATCCGATGGATGTTTGGAATGTGAATTATTGGAAGGATAGAATGCACTTCACAAAACCCGAGCGTGACGCATTGCTAAATGTAAAAAAGTGGGGCTTTGTGGATGTTTTTCGCCAGATCAACAGCGAGCCTGACGAATATTCGTGGTGGGATTACTTTCACCATTCGTTTGAGAAAAATCAGGGCTTGCGGATCGATCACATTTGGGCTTCGCCGCCGCTGGCCGAGCTTTGCACCGATTGCTGGATCGACAGAGAGCCGCGTGCACTCGAAAACCCGAGCGACCACGCGCCGGTTGTCGCGGAATTCAGGATTTGATTTATAAAGCCAAATAGAATAAATCTTATATTCAACATCAGTCATAGTTCCAGTAACCCGAAGGAGTAGAAAAGATGAAGCTTGTTTGCCTTTGTACAGTTGTGTTGCGATCGGCCGTCCTTTCCGCGTCAGTTTGCGCGACAGTTTTGGCGCAGCAGACGCCTTGCCCGACGGCGTCGAAGTTTGGTCCCGATGACCAGATCGGCAACCTGAATTACGTCACACCGGAAAAGACTCTAGCCGCGACAAAACTTGTTACCAAAGGCAAAGCTTACCGGCTCGGAATCGAGACAAACAAAAACACGCCGGCATACGGCCACCGCACGTTTTCGCTAACAGTGCTGCAGCCCGACCAGGCCGGCGGAGCATCGTGGGGGCCGACTAAGACGACTTTTAACGACGACCTTATCACGGGCTGGGTCGGCGTGGGTTCGCAGATTGACGGTTTGGGCCACGCCGGATTAGACGGGCTTTACTTTAACTGCAACAAGGCGAACGACTTTTCCCGCGTCGACGGCCTTAAAAAACTGGGCATCGAGAATGTGCCTGCCATAGCGACGCGCGGAGTGCTGCTCGATATGGCAGGTTTCCTCGGCACCGACATGGTAAAAGAAGGCACCGCATTCAACCGCGCCGAGATCGAAGGCGCGATGAAACGGCAGGGAATCAAGTCTATTGAGAAAGGCGACGTCGTGCTTTTTTACACAGGGTGGATGAAATTGATCGGCAAGGACAATAGGCGTTTCATCTCTGGGAACGCGGGCCTAGGCCGCGAAGGCGCGCGTTATCTCGCCTCACTCGGCGTCGCGATGATCGGTGCTGACACTTCGAACTTCGAGGTCATTCCCTTCGAGAATGGCTCGGGTGTTTACGAAGTTCACCAGATTTTGCTCGCGCAAAATGGAATCTACATTCTTGAAAACATGAACACAGAGGAAATGTTGCGCGACAAGGCGTGGGATTTCCTCTTCACGCTCGGCCCTGCACGCATAACCGGCGGTGTGCAGGCCATAATAAACCCGATCGCGATCAAATAATTCTTGGAACTGGTCAATATTTCGAAAAAGGAGAACAGAAATGAAAAAGCTAACTTACATCACTGGCGCCGTATTTGCGCTCACAATTATGATCCTGGCCGCACAACCAGCAGTTGCACAGGACCCGGTCGCGGTTGACGCTAAGCATTACAAAGTCGAATTTGAGAATGCCCATGTCCGCGTGTTGCGCATTCAGTATGGCGTAAAGGAAAAATCGGTAATGCACAAGCACCCCGAAGGCGTGGCGATTTTCCTCAGTGATATGCGCGGCAACTTCAAGCTCGCGGATGGAAAGAAAGAAGAAAGAAGCATGAAGGCCGGACAAGTCAGATGGACGCCTGGCGAGACGCATCTGCCGGAGAATCTCGGCGGAAAACACGAATTGATTTTAGTCGAGCTTAAAGACCAAAGCGGCCTGGGCGCAATGCCTGACGCAGCCGACGATGCAATAAAAGTGGCCGCGAAACATCACAAAGTGGAGTTTGAGAACGACCGCGTTCGCGTAGTGCGAGGAACTGTAGGCGCTCGCGCGAAGACCGAAATGCACGGGCATCCCGCCAACATTGTCATCGCGCTGACGGATATCAGCACAAGATCCTTTGCGGCGGATGGAAAAAACAGCGATTTGCAGATCAAAGCCGGCCAGGTCATGTGGCGCGAACCGACCAAACATCTAAGCGAAAACCTCGGCGACAAACCTTTTGAAGTTATCATAGTCGAGCTAAAAGGAAAATAAGCAAGCGAGGCCGGCGGAAGCTGACTGTGGCGAATTCCAAAGCGATCAAATCGACATTAGCGAGGATTTATGGAGGTGGTCAAACCTGAGGTCAGATGACCTCCATTATTTCATCAAGATGCTTTCTCTTGATATCCGGCACTTTTGCGTCGCACGCAGGATAGCCGACCGGAATCAGCACGAACGGAATTTCATTCTTGGGCCTGCTGAGAATTTCCTGCAAAAATTTCATCGGCGAGGGCGTATGCGTCAGCGTTGCCAAACCCATATTATGGAGCGCGGCCAAAAGCAATCCGACCGCTATGCCGACCGATTCCTGCGAGTAATATGTTGGCTCGGTCTCGCCGCCTTCGGTGATCGAATTGATCCGAAAAACAACTATCAAATAAGGTGCGGTCTCGAGAAAGGGCTTGTGCTCGTCAGTGCCCAAAACCGCCAGCCGACGCAGCCATTTCTCTGACATGCGTCCGTGGTAGCTTTCATATTCTTCTTTTTCGGCCGCCTCGCGAATTTTCTCTTTTATTTCCGCATCACGAACAACCACAAACCGCCACGGCTGAAGATTTGCTCCTGAAGGCGCGGTTCCCGCCGTCGCAATAGCCTTTTCGATCAATTCAAACGGCACATCGCGGTCCGAATATTCGCGCACCGTTCGGCGTCGATGCAGCAGTTCAAAAAACTCATCGCCCCGCCGTAATTGCTCATCGGGCGCAAGCTCTGTGAAAATATGCGGAATGAATCTCGGCAAAGTTTGATCGGTCATCGCCAATGATTTTAATTCTACAATAGAAAATAGGTTGGACATGCAACCGCCGTAAAGATTAAACTGTCATTTGCAGTTTTATGGACGTACGCAAGGCAATATTGATATTTTTCGGCACCGTCTGCGTCGGGCTTGGGCTTTTGGGAATGCTTCTGCCGCTGATGCCGACAACCGTCTTTCTGCTGATGGCAGCATACTGCTATTCGCGAAGCTCCGACCGATTTCATAACTGGCTTTTAAACAATCGCTGGCTTGGCAGATACATCAAAAACTACAAATCCGGCCAAGGAATCAGTGTTCGACAGAAAGCTACAACCATCGCGATTCTATGGGCGTCGATCGGCTTTAGCATCTGGTTTGTCGCAGGGGCGTTTTGGCTCACGCTATTACTCGCCGCCATCGCCATCGGCGTCACGATTCACATTGTGCTAATAAAAACATACCGCCCCAAATCAACTGTCAACACCCAACCTTCTCAGATCGAAGAAGCCTGAGATCTGTTACTGCTTTCTTACTAGTTCCTTAATTCTCTTCGCAAGTTGCGGGAGCAGCATCGTGGTTTTGATAAGCGAGCCGCTTGCGAATTTTCGCGCCATTTGTCGAAAGGTTTCGACGGCGATTTTTGAATAAGGAAACCACCAGGCGTCGGGCAGAAGCGTGACGTGATTGATGTGAATGTGTTGCGGCTGTACGAGTTCCATCAGGCCTTCGCGGCCGTGCGTTCGGCCACGGCCGCTGTTCTTAAAACCGCCCCAAGGCGTTTGCCCGATGCCGTGCGTGTAGAGGACTTCGTTGACGCAGACGCTGCCTGATTCGATCTGGCGAGCAACACGCTCACCTTTAATTTTATTGCCCGTCCAAACACTTGCGGTCAAACCAAACTCGCTGTCATTTGCAAGGCGGATTACTTCTTCTTCTGTCTTAAAAGTCGCAATCGGAAGCGTCGGGCCGAATGTTTCTTCCCGCATCGCGCGCATGTCGTTTGTAGCTCCAGTGATTACCGTGGGCTCGAAAAAAAGAGAAGGGGAGGAAAGGAGTGGAGGAGTAAAGGAGACATCTGGCGAGCTTATTGTCTCCTCTACTCCTCCACTCCTCCCCTCCTTTACTTTCCTCTTACCGCCTGTCTCAATTTTGGCTCCGCTCGCCCGAAAATCTTCGACGTGATCTTCGACGATCTTGACTTGCCGCTCGGACGACATTGCGCCTATGGAAATGTCTTCGCTGTCGCCGACGCCTTGTTTTAGCTCACGAACTTTTTCGACGATCTTACGCGTCAGTTCTTCAGCAACGCTTTCCTGAACATAAAGCCGCTCGACCGACGAGCACGATTGCCCCGAATTGCAAAACGCTCCCCAAACGGCGGCGCTCGATGCGAGTTCGAGATTGGCGTCCTCAAAAACGATCATCGGGTCCTTGCCGCCAAGCTCTAACACACAGGATGTGAGATTCTTCGCGGCCGCTTTGGCGATTTTTTTGCCGGTGCCAACGCTGCCGGTGAACATTATCTTGTCCGGTGCCGCTTCGACGAGAGCGGCTCCAGTCTCGCCGGCACCTGTGATGATCTGCATGCAACCAGTTGGAAGGCCTGCCTTTTCAAATATCTCGCCGATTTTTAACCCGACGAATGGCGTCAGATCGGACGGCTTGATAACAACCGTATTTCCTGCCATCAAAGCCATCACGGCCTCGCCGAGCGGAATTGAAAAAGGATAATTCCAAGCCGGAATTATGCCGACTACGCCGAGCGGATGATAGACGATCTTTGACGAGCGCCCGAGCATTGCATACAAACCGATATTGATTTTTGCTGGCCGCAGCAGCTTTTCCGTATTACGCGCAAAGTACTGCATCAGGTCGAGCACCGGAGCGATCTCCATCGAGATCGCCTCACCAAACGGCTTGCCCGACTCGGCAGAAATCAAGTGAGCGATCTCATCCATCTGCGACAAGATCACTTCGCGTGCTTTCATGATGTATTCACCACGCTGTTTGAAAGTTGTTTTTTTCCAAGTTTGAAATGCGGCTCGCGAAAGTTCGACGGCCACGTTGACGTCGTCCGCAGACATTATCGGAACACGTCCGACTTCTTCGCCCGTCGCTGGGTTGCTGGAAATTATTTCACTAGACTGTTTAGGGAGCACTGCGCTCATATAGAACTCAAGTCTCTGCGTGTTGCTTCAACCGCCTCATCCGCACTATAGATAATGTCGTCGTCTGGATAAAAATAAATGCCATCTGTCAGTTTCGTGAGAGATGAGGCAGCCGAAAGTGAAGCGGCGCACTCCGCCATGTCGGCGCCCCAACGAAATGTCGCGCAAGTATCGCGACTCCCGACTTTAGACGCGATGTGAGAGTAGGTCGAAAGTATGTCCGCTGCTGGCTCAAGATAAAACTCGAAGCCAGTCATTTGACCGTTATAGGTTGTCGGACTAAATCCTTTGTCGTGACGAAGGTCAAACGACGGATCAAGAACTGTGGGAAAGCCAAGTTCATCCATCGTTTGCTGCCAGGCGTCTCGGCTGGGAACTTGCGAGTCCAGCATGAAGATGTAAAGTTCAAGGCTCATCGTTTGTAATCTACGCAAGCATTCTTTCGATTACGCCATAACTCGCGTCGATGGCTTCAGACAATTTGTCGGGTTCGCTGCCGCCGCCTTCGGCCATGTCGGGACGGCCGCCGCCTTTTCCGCCGATCAACGGGACGATCTCGCGGATGATGTCGCCGGCCTTGACCTTGCCTTTCAAATCGTCCGAGACGCGAACGATAATGCTCGCTTTGTCTTCATCCGCGCGGCCGAGGACGACGACGCCGGATTTTAGACGAGCCAGCAGAGTATCGGAAAGCTGACGCGAGCCGTTGGCGTCGAGGCCGTCGACAATTTTTCCTAAAACTTTTATGCCATTGATATCACGCGCCTCGTCGCCGTTCGATGCCGCAGCACCATTTCCCAGTGTGCCGGTTGCGATCTTTAACTTGAGATCGTCCATTTCTTTGCGTGTGCGTTTTAGCTCTTCCTGCAATCGGGCGATAGCATTCGGTAAATTGTCACGCTGCGTGTTTAGCGCACCGAGCGAGGCGTCGATCAATTTCTCGTCCTCGCGAAAACGCTCGAATGCATCAAAGCCAGTGATCGCTCTGATACGCCGAACTCCTGATGCAATGGCTTCGTCGGATGTAATCTTGAACGAGCCAATGTCGCCCGTCGCGCGAACGTGCGTTCCGCCGCAAAGCTCTTTTGAAAACTCTCCGCCGCCGACGCTGAGCACGCGAACCTCGCCGCCGTACTTCTCGCCAAACATCGCCACGGCACCGCTTCGCATCGCGTCTTCGAGCTTCATCGAGTTTGTCGAAACAGGCTCGTTTTGCAGGATGTAGCGATTTACAAGATCCTCGACTTCGGCTAGTTCGGCACCGCTCATCGGCTGGTAATGCGTAAAATCGAACCGCAAATAACTAGGCGCAACAACCGAGCCTGCCTGCTTGACATGCGTTCCCAAAACTTCCTTGAGCGCCGCGTGAACTAGATGCGTCGCCGTATGATTTCGTCGCGTGGCGTCACGCTTTTGAACATCGACTGTCGCGGTGACTGTATCACCAACTTTGATCGTTCCCTTTTCGACCGTGACTTTGTGGATTATCAGTCCTGAGATAGGTGAGTAAGTGTCAGCAACTGTCGCACGGCTGTTGGAATCAATTGCGGTATGGGCATCCGACGCTGAGCCCTTACTTACGTGCGGGCTACTGACAAGAATGCCGGTATCGCCGACTTGTCCGCCGGATTCAGCGTAGAACGGCGTTTGGTCGAGAATGATACTTCCTTGCTGACCTGCATTCAGTTCATTAACTTGCTTTTCGCCGTCCATGATCGCGACAACTTTTGCATCATCGAGATGAGTCATTTCATAGCCATGAAATTTGTTAGCGCTGACCTTCTCGAGAATGCCGGCATAGACTGGGGAGACTTCCGATTTTCTTTCGGTCTTGCCGATTCCGGATTGCTTTTGCAGTTCCTGCAGAGCAGCGTCAAAACGTTTGTTAAAATCGTCCTCGTCAAATTCCAAACCTTTTTCTTCGAGATAAACCCGTATCAAGTCACGCGGCGTGCCGAAGGTGTCATAAAGCTTGCTGATGGTTAGGAAAAGCTGGTCATCTTTTGACGTAGCAGCTCCAATACCGAGATCGTTAAGCTTTCCAAGACCAACAGTGACTGTGCTGCCAAACCGCTCTTCTTCGAGTCGCACCATCTTGCCGATAAAATCACGCTGCGTTTCGAGTTCTGGAAATGCTCCGTGCATTTCGTTGACTACGAAATCGCAGACTTTGAAGAAAAAAGGATCGGTGAGGCCGAGATGTTCGCGGCCGTGATAGATCGCGCGGCGCATTATTTTGCGCAGGACATAATTGCGGCCTTCGTTGCCGGGCAGGATGCCGTCGGCGATCGCAAACGCCGTCGAGCGGGCGTGGTCGGCGATCACGCGGCAGGCGAATTGCCTGGATTCGTTTAATTCCTCATAAACACTCATCTACAAAATAATATAACAGGTAGCGACGGATGACGACGACTTTTGAACGCGGATTAGGCAGATGAAGCGGATTAAGCGGATCTGAATTTTCAGATCCGTTTTTATCCGCTTGATCCGCCTAATCCGCGTTCAAAAATTTGCCGCACAAACAAAGCGTCAACCGAATCTAAATACTAAATTCCGCGATGACAGGAGCGTGGTCTGATGGCTTTTCGAGCGCTCGGGGAGCTTTATCGATCCAGCATTTTGTACATTTGTCGGCCAGAGAAGCGGAAGTCCAGATGTGGTCGATGCGCAGTCCCTGGTTTTTTTGCCAGGAGCCTGCCCGATAATCCCACCAGGAAAATTCCTGCACGTCGCCATTCTTTTCGCGAAACAGATCGGTAAAGCCCCATTGTTTTACATTGGTGACGGCTGCCCTTTCGGGCTTTGAGAAATGAAGTTTGCCGGTCATCGCCGCCGGATTCCAGACATCTAAGTCGGTTAAAGCGACGTTGAAATCGCCGCACAGCAGCACATCGGAATTTTTGTCGCAATTGTCGTCAAAAAAACGCCGCAGCCGCTGCAGCCAATCGAGCTTGAAAGTGAATTTATCGCTTCCCAACTCTGTGCCGTTCGGAATGTATGTGTTTACAATACGAACGCCGTTTACGGTCGCGGCGATCAGACGTTTCGGCGATTCGTCATCGTCGTCGAGAAAATTTTTCTGCACGTCTGTGATCGGATATTTCGAAATGATCGCAACGCCGTTATATGATTTTTGACCCATAAATTCGGCGTCGTAACCAGCATCTTTTATCGCCGTAATGGGAAAATTTTCGTCAACTGTTTTTGTTTCCTGAAAACAGATGACGTCAATGTCTGCCTTCTCAAGCCACCCAAGAAGCTGCGGCATTCGGACATTGATTGAATTTACGTTCCAGGTTGCGATCTTCATAAGAAGATTTCACCACAGAGGCACAGAGGACACAAAGTAAAAAAATATTAGCCGCAAAAAGGCGCAAAAGGCGCAAAATTTTGGTCCTCATATTTTTGCGTCTTTTGAGCCTTTTGCGGCTATTTCTTGCCTGAGTTCCTTTCCCAAAACACGCCGTCGGAAAAGCCTTGTATTGACGTGTCTTTTTCGGCTAATTCGAGACGTTTTTGGGCCAAAAGGCAGTATTTTTCGTCCGATTCGATAGCTACAAAATCGCGGCCGAGTTTTTTTGCGGTGACTGCGGTCGTTCCGCTTCCGGCAAATGGATCTAAGATCAGATCGCCTTTGTTTGTGCTTGCGAGAATTATCTTTGCGAGCAGCTTTTCGGGCTTTTGCGTTGGGTGATCGGTGTTTTCGGGCATCGACCAAAAAGGCACGCTGATGTCGGTCCAGATATTCGACGGGTGCGTATCCCGAAAGTTTCCGTCTGCTGTTTCGCTCCAATCCTTCGGCTTGCCGTTCTCGCGATATGGAGCTACGACGCGGCGGCGTTCTTTTACCCCATAGAGATTGAATGTAAATTTATCCGAAACCGTAAAAAACCAAATATCCTCGGCCGTATTTTTCCAATTAGCCTTTGCACCGCGCCCTTTTTCGCGCTGCCAGGTGATGCGGTTTTGAAGTTTGAAATATTTCGAGCCAACTCGCTGAATGGCAGAACCGGAACGCCAGTCGCCGCATATATAAATGGATGCCGTTGGTTTTAATAGCGGCAGGCAGAGTGACAGCCACGATTCCAGCCATGCTTCGTAAGCCTCCGAAGTTCGACGACTGAATTTCTCCGCTCCAAAATCCTTCGTCAAATTATACGGCGGATCGGCAAACAAAAGGTCAAATATCGACTCTGGCAACCGCCGAAGCGCGTCAAACGCATCTCCACAGATGATCTTGTTTCGTGGGTTTAAGAGGCTTTTTCTTTCCGCGGCGAAAACAAGCTGTTTCCTAAGAAGCGAGCTCTGATCGCCAGTGATTTCAATGGTCCGATTTCGCGGCGCTCTAGCTTTTTTTGGCGATGTGGACATAGCTGCAACAAAAAAACTCTACCATAGCGAAAGTGTTTTAATAACGTCGGCCGCGATAACCAGCGAAAATCAGAGCTTTCCTTGACCGCAAAAATAATCGCATGATACTCTTATATCTTTTGAGAATCGGGCGGTATCAGCCTATTAAATATGCATCTGCTTTTATTTGCCGAGACAATCCAGCTATTTCCGGACGGGACGCTTTTTGTTCATATCGCAATCATTTTGGCGATGATTTGGCTGCTGAACCGGACGCTTTACCGCCCGATAAATCGCGTTCTTGAGGCGCGGGAAAAAAACAAGGGCGGGCATTCTAGCGAAGCGGCAGAAATTCTCGATCGTGCATCCGGTAAAGAGCAACAATATACACATTCGATGCTTGACGCTCGCTCTGAAGGCTATGCACTGATCGAAAAAGAGCAAAAGACGGCGACTGAGGCGAGAAACAAACAGATCGGCGAAGTAAAAGCCGAGGTCGCCGAAAAGCTCGACGCAGGCCGTGCCGAACTTGAAAAACAGTCAGCCGATGCGCGTGCGACAATCGCGACAGACGCCGAAAAAATGGCGGACAAGATCGCGGCGAATATTTTGAAAGTTTAGTTTCTTCGGAATAAGTGATAACTGATAAGTGAAAAGTTATAACTTATCACCTATCAGTTATCACTTATTGCGGAGTGAAAAGTTGAAGTCGGGACGATTAGCAATAATATGATTGCGCTTATCACGAATTTCGTTTTACTTGCCGGAGCCTCGGGCGGCTTTATGGGCTTTTATGAGGAGTATCTGAATATTCCCGGCTTTGAGGCGTGGAAGTTTATCAATCTTGGCGTTTTTATCGCTGTGATGGTCTGGCTTTTAAAGAAGCCTTTGAGCGGGGCATTTAAAGCAAAGCGCGAAGAAATTCGATCCGAGTTGATAAAAGCAGAAGAAGAAAAGCAGGCAGCGCTCGCCAAATTGACCTCGGCCGAAGGAAAACTTGCGCAGCTTGAGACCGAAAAAGCGGGGGTTATCCAAAGAGCAAAGGACGAAGCGGCGGCCGAGAAAAATCGGCTCGCCGAGCAGGCAAAGATCGAAATCGAACGCATGCGCCAGCAAACAGATGGCGAGCTTGCACGTTTAACTACACAATCGCGTGCCGAGCTGAGGCGTTTTTCGGCCAATGAGAGCATTCGCCTTGCCGCAGAAAAACTCCGTTCGCAGATAGATGGCGAAAAAGATGCTCGGCTTGTAAAGGCAAGCATACAGGAGATCGGAGGGCTGAATTGATATGAGCACTGAGACAATTGCCCGACGATATTCAACCGCACTCGCCGATGCCGTGGCACAGAAGGGCGAAAGCGACGCCATAAAGACAGAGTTGGCGATGTGCGCGCAGTTGTTTGGCGGAAACGCCGAGCTTCAGGACGTTTTCAGCAATCCAACGGTTGCACATACGTCTAAGGAGAAGCTGCTTGAGAATCTTATCGCCAAAGCCAATCCAACAAAGACGACCGCGAATTTCCTACGCGTGCTTTTGCAAAATGGCCGTCTTACCGACCTTGGCGAAATCAACGAACGTTTTGTTGCCGTTCTAGACGAACGCGGCGGACTCATCTCGGCTGAGATAACATCCGCGAGAGAATTGCCGCCGGTTGAGCGGGCCGATTTTGAGAGTAGCCTTGCAAAACTGACCGGAAAAAAGGTAACCGTAAATTACGCAATTGATAAGGAAATTATAGGCGGCGTCGTTACCCGAATAGGCTCGACGGTTTATGACGGTTCGGTGAAAACGAAATTGGAAAATTTAAGAGAACAACTGATTAACGGATAGTGACAGGTAACGGGTAACAGGTGACGGGGAAAACCCGAACATCCTGTCACCCGTAACCTGTTACCCGACACTAAAGAAAATGGAATCAATCAAAGCAAACGAAATAAACGAGATCATCCGTGCACAGATCGAGAATTTTGACGCATCGATGACCGTCAATGAGGTCGGCACTGTTATTAAAGTCGGCGACGGAATTGCCGAAATTTACGGCCTCGAAAAGGTCATGGCGGGCGAGCTTTTGGAGTTCGACCACGGCGTTCGCGGGTTGGCGCTCAACCTTGAGGAAGACAAAGTCGGCTGCGTGCTTTTCGGCGATTTTCAAAAGATCAAAGAGGGCGACGAAGCTAAGCGGACCAACCGAATCATGAGCGTGCCCGTTGGCGATGCATTGATAGGCCGCGTGGTTGACGCTCTTGGAAATCCGATAGACGAAGCAGGCGAGATCATAACCGACACTTATTTTCCCGTCGAGCGAATTGCTCCCGGAATTATCGATCGACAGCCGGTAAAAGAGCCTTTGCAGACAGGTTTGAAAGCTATCGACTCGATGGTGCCGATCGGCCGCGGACAGCGCGAGCTGATCATCGGCGACCGCCAAACCGGCAAGACCGCCGTTGCGATCGACACGATCATCAACCAAAAAGGCAAAGACGTTATCTGCGTATATGTTGCCATCGGCCAAAAGGCTTCGACGGTCGCGCAGGTTCGCCAAAAGCTCGAAGAATTCGGAGCGATGGACTACACGATCATCGTAAACGCCTCGGCCTCCGACCCGGCGGCCATGCAATTCCTCGCACCTTATTCAGGCTGCGCGATGGGCGAATACTTCCGCGACAACGGCCGCCACGCTTTGACGATCTATGACGATCTGTCGAAACAGGCCGCCGCTTATCGCGAAATCTCGCTGCTTCTCCGCCGTCCGCCGGGCCGCGAGGCTTATCCAGGCGACGTTTTCTACTTACACTCACGCCTGCTCGAACGCGCGGCCAAGATGTCCGATAAACAAGGCGGCGGCTCGCTGACTTCGCTGCCGATCATTGAAACTCAGGCAGGCGACATTTCGGCGTATATTCCGACAAACGTGATCTCGATCACCGACGGGCAGATATTTCTTGAAAGCGATCTGTTTAACTCAGGCGTGCGTCCGGCTATCAACGTCGGCAACTCGGTCTCGCGCGTCGGCGGTTCGGCACAGATCAAGGCCATGAAGCAGGTCGCGGGAACGCTGCGCATCGACCTTGCACAGTTTCGCGAGCTTGCAGCATTCGCACAGTTTGGCTCGGACCTAGACAAATCGACCCAAGACCAACTCGAACGCGGCAAACGCCTGACCGAAATTCTAAAACAGCCTCAGTATGTGCCGATGGACGTCCTCGAACAGGTTTTGATCATCTGGACCGTCAGCAACGGCCATGCCGATGACATCGAGATCAGCGACCTTAAGCGTTTCGAGATAGAATTAACAAAATTTGCCGAAGAGGCGCATCCCGGTGTGCTGAATACGCTTCGCGAGAAGAAATCAATCGACGATGATCTCAAGGCGAAGATGAAGGAAGCGGTCGAGGATTTCAAAGCGACGCGTTGGCAAAAGGCAGGAGCGGCAACCGCTTAATTAAGACATAGGACGCATGTGTCCTATACGACCTTTATCTTTTTAGAAAAATGGCAAGCCTATTGGACATGCGCCGGCGCATTAAGTCGGTCAAGAACACGCAGCAGATCACCAAAGCGATGAAGATGGTCGCTGCAGCAAAATTGAAACGCGCGCAGGATCGAGTTACGGCGTCGAGGCCCTATGCCGGCAAGATGTCTGAGGTCCTCAGCGGCTTGAGCGGCAAGGTCGCAGGCGAGATCTCGCATCCGCTGCTTGACGAGCGCGGCGATAACAAATATTTAATCGTGCTTGTTAGCGCCGACAAAGGGTTGGCCGGTGCTTTTAACGCAAATGTCATCAAAGCCACGCAGGCTTTCATGAAAGAAAACAGCGCAAAATCCGCCGAGATGATCCCGGTCGGACGTAAAGGCAGAGATTTCTTCAAGCGGCGCGAAGTGAAATTTACCGAGGAATATGTCGGGCTCACCGGATCGGGCCGCGTCAATTATTCCGATGCTAAGGCGATCGCGGACAAAGTCATAAAAACATTTACTGAGGACGAAACGATCGACAAGGTTTTCATCGTCTTCACCGAATTCAAGACCGTTCTTTCGCAAAAACCGGTGATCGAACAGCTCTTGCCGATTGCGCGAACCTCGACGGAAGAAAATGCCGAGACGGGCGTGCAGGCTGAGTATATTTACGAGCAACCTGCGGCCACGATCTTTGGCAAGCTGCTGCCTAAACAGATCGAAACCCAAATCTACAAGGGCATGATCGAGTCGGTTGCATCCGAACAGGGCTCGCGTATGACGGCGATGGATTCGGCGTCGAAAAATGCGGGCGAGCTTATAGACAGTTTAACTCTCAACATGAACCGCATCCGCCAGGCGGCGATTACAAAAGAAATTATTGAAGTCGTTTCCGGCGCCGCTGCCGCATAAAATAAGATCGCATCGGTAATTAAACTTGCTGAAGTAGAACTACAAATCAATACCAAACATCGAGCCAAATAAGCCTATTTGAAGTTTTTTTAAATTTCATATATGGTTTGTTTGCTTTTTCTTTTTTTACGACACAGATCAACTTTAACTAAACAGGAGGCATTTCGGTATGAACTGGTATCTTGGAGTATTGAAGAAATACGCTGTATTCAGCGGACGGGCGCGAAGAAAGGAATATTGGATGTTCGTTTTGTTCAACGCGATTTTCACAATTGCGGCGATGATTCTCGACAATGTCTTGGGGATTGCCATAAAGGATGTCGGATATGGGCCTCTATACATTTTGTACACTTTGGCGACTCTGGTACCCACTATTGCTGTTGCTGTCAGAAGGCTCCATGATTCTGGCAAAAGCGGGTGGTTTATACTGCTGGCACTGATTCCCTGCATCGGCGGAATTATTTTATTCGTGTTCGCCGTCACGCCCGGAGATACAGGGACAAACGAATATGGAGAAGATCCAAAAGCGGACTCCCATTATGATCTTTTCGGCAACGGCTAACCAGCGCGCAATACTGGCAATTTACGCGCCGCTTTTATTGTGGATCGGCGTGATCTTTTTCCTCTCTAGCGGCAGCGGGTCGATGGAACACACCTCCCGGTTTATCCGCCCGCTGCTCGAATTTCTTTTTCCTTCAGCCGCGGAATCAACACTGCAGCTTTATCATTCGTACATAAGAAAGTCGGCACATTTTACCGAGTACGCGATACTTGGGCTTCTCGCAGCACGACTGTTTATAACTCTCAACCTGCTCAAATGGCCGCTCATTTCTTTCGCACTTTGCGCAGTTATCGCGGCGCTCGATGAGTTTAACCAAAGTTATATTCAAACACGCACCGGTTCGCCTTATGATGTTCTGCTCGATTGCCTCGGCGCTTGTTTCGGCGTCGGCGTGATCTGGTATATCAACTATCGCCGCTCAATTCGCGTCCTTTCCGAATGAGTTCGGGTATCAGCTTTGCCTCGGGCAGCGTCGGCCAGTGACGCACGGGAAACTCGCGTTTCATGGCGTTTATTTTCAGTCGAAACGGATTGAAGATCGACTTATAATACAGCAGCCAAAATTCTTCCATATCATCGCCAGTGGGTGCCCTGCTTTTATCCGCCGGTGCGCTGAAGGTAAGCTTTTTCAAATCCCAATGCGCGCATCCTTTCGGTGTTAGTATCGAGAATGTCATCGACCCAAAGCGCCGAGCGAAAAACGGTGTCGCCCGTTCGACGGTCCAATGCTGCGGCTCGTGCCAGGCGACATAGATTTCCTCGCCATCACATTCGATAAGGCGAAAACGAACGAACGCATGAAATTTGTGCACGTCGCGTTTCACCGCTTTTTCCATCAGCCGCGCATCTCTTACGTCCTTGTCTGATTCGACGGCGAGCAAATTACGATTTTCCTTAACAACGCGAAACAGAATGCGGTAAAGCAGAGGCCATTTTTCCGCATCGTCGAAACATGCGACAGCGGCTGCCAGCGAGATAAATTCTTTTGGCACGGCGAATTTCCTGCCGGAAAGATTCTCCAATGCGTTGATTTCAAATAGAGTTGCATCGCCGCGTTTTGTCCAGACGATCTCTCCGGGCTGCGCGGCTCGTGCGAGCAGGACGCTCGCCGTGTATCGCCAACTTTCAAAATTGTCCTCGATCTCGACGTGTATCATCGCTAGATCTCTCCGGTAACGGCGGTCGAAATAACATCCTGCTCGCCAAAAAGTGACGGCTGCACAAGTTTTTGTTTCAATAGCGAAGGCAGTTTTGCGCTGTCGAGCAGGAAAACGTCCGTGTTGTGATCGGCGGCGGTGATAAACCATTTCGCCCGCGATAAAGTAACGCGCAGGCGCGCTAAGTCTTCGAGCCGCAATCGGTGAAAGCGTCGAATACGCAATATACGCGACACGTTGCGAACTCCGATGCCCGGAACGCGCAGCAGAAGGCTTTTCGATGCGCGATTTACGTCAACGGGAAAAAGGCTGCGGTGCCGCAGCGCCCAGGCGAGCTTCGGGTCGTTTTCGAGATCGAGATTTCCGCCGTCGAGCCCTGTCGTAATCTCGTGCGCCGCAAAGCCGTAGTTTCTTATCAGCCAATCTGCCTCGTAAAGCCTGTGCTCGCGCATCGGCGGTGTTTTTTCCTTGCGTAAATTCGGATCGGTAAAATCGGCCGGCGAAAACGCCGAATAATAGACGCGGCGAAGCTGGAATTTTTTATACAAAGCTTCGGCCTTCGTCAATATTGTCGAGTCAGTGCTCTCAGACGCCCCGACGACTAATTGCGTCGATTGGCCTGCACGGGCAAATGCTGCTTTTTGCCCACGATCACGAGCGTCGTCGATGCCGTATTTTATCTCGGCCATTGTGTCCTCGATCTCAACTATTGTCTTTTCAGGAGCAAGTTTGTCGAGGTCCTCTTGAACGGGCATTTCGATATTTGCACTCAACCGGTCGGCGTATTTGCCGGCCTCGAGCAACAGTTCGCGCGAAGCGCCGGGCACGGCTTTCAGGTGAATATAACCGCCAAACGCATGTTCCTTACGCAGCGTTTTCGCAACGCGAACAAGCTGCTCCATTGTGTAATCGGCGTTTTGAATTATGCCCGAGCTAAGAAAAAGTCCCTCGATATAATTTCGCTTGTAAAATTCGATGGTCAGGCGAACGACCTCTTCGGGCTTAAATCGGGCGCGCTGCACGTTTGAAGTTCTGCGGTTTATGCAGTAGGAACAATCCCAAATGCAGACGTTCGTCAGCAGCAGTTTTAACAGCGAGATGCAGCGCCCGTCAGGCGTATAGCTATGACATATGCCCATCCCTTCGGTGTTGCCGATGCCGTTTTTCTTTCGCGTACGGCGCGCACCGCTAGATGCACAGGATGCATCATATTTTGCCGCGTCAGCCAAAATTTCAAGCTTGCGTTTTAGTTCCATCTGTAACAATGGTACACGAAATTACCAGCTAACACAATATTGCACATAAGAAACGCACTTCCAAATTACCGAACTTTGTGGCATATTTTATCGTTAGGATCATAGGTAGAGGAGATTTGATAATGAGCATTATTGATAAGGTAAAAGAAGCCGCATTGAACCAATTTATAGAGGTCATCGAGTGGCTCGATTCTTCGCAGGACACGCTGGTTTACCGCTTTCCGGTCGCGGGGCAGGAGATCAAAAACGGCGCGCAGCTTATCGTTCGCGAATCGCAGGCGGCGGTCTTTGTTTTTGAGGGACAAGTTGCGGATGTTTTTACGCCTGGTAAATACGAGATAGACGGCGGCAACACGCCGATCCTCTCCAAGCTCGGTGCGTGGAAATACGGCTTCAATTCGCCTTTCAAGTCTGAAGTTTATTTTGTAAATACAAAACAGTTCACCGACATGAAATGGGGCACGTCGAATCCTGTTATGCTTCGCGATTCGGATTTCGGGATAGTGCGTCTGCGTGCATTCGGCGCTTACAGCCTGCGTGTCGCCGACCCGAGCGAGTTCATCAAGGAGATCACGGGAACAAATGCTCATTTTCATACCGAGGATATCGACGGCCAGTTAAAACGCGCGATCGTCACAGAGTTTTCCGACGCTCTCGGAGAGTTAAAAATTCCCGCTCTTGATCTCGCCGCGCAATACAAAGAGATCGGCGAAAAGATTCGCGGCATGATCAACGAGGATTTCAAAGCCTACGGCCTTGAGGTCACAAAATTTTATGTCGAGAACGTCAGCTTACCGCCCGAGGTCGAAGCGGCAATGGACAAGCGTGCCTCTATGGGAGCGCTCGGCGACGCGCAGAAATACATGCAGTTTCAGGCGGCCGACGCTCTGCGTGACGCCGCGCAGAACGAAGGCGGCGGAGCAGGTTTAGGCGCAGGTCTCGGCGCCGGCTTTGCCGTCGGCGGCCAGATGGCGAATGTGTTTAGTCAACAGGCCGGCGGTTCAGGAAGTGCAAACGTCGCGTGCCCGTCATGCGGCAAGCCAAACACGACAACCGCAAAATTCTGTGCCGACTGCGGCGACAAAATGGACGCCGCAGCTAAGGTTGAAGTACCGTGCGTTAAGTGCGGCGCCTCGCTTCGCGAAGGCGCAAAATTCTGTTCCGAGTGCGGCTCAACGCAGGAAAAAGAAAAATGCACCAACTGCCAAGCCGAGCTTGCCGCCGGTGCAAAATTCTGCCCCGAATGCGGCACTAAAACTGAATAATTACGAATTGCGAGCTTTTTTGCTCTTTTAATTCGTAGTTCGTAATTGACTTTTATGGCTGTAAGTCCCGAACTTCTCGAAATTCTCCGCTGTCCTCAATGCAAATCCGAGGTCAGGATAGATGACGCGCAAACCCGTCTCAAGTGCGTTAATCCTGACTGCTCATTGGTTTATCCGATCCGCGATGAAATTCCCGTCATGCTCATTGAAGAAGCAACTGTCGAAAAGTGAATAATGGAAAGTGGATAATGGATAATTCGGAAAATGATTGTCCATTATCAATTCTCAATTATCCATTATGAAGAGCGTCGACTGGAATATTGTTAAACGCGTTCTCGTCATCCGCCTGCGCTCGATAGGCGACACGGTTCTCGCGACGCCGTCGCTCATCGTTCTCAGAAGATTTCTGCCCGACGCGCAGATAGACATTCTGCTCGAAGACTGGGTCGCGCCGCTGCTTGATGGATTTGACGAGGTCGATAATGTATTCACCGTCGGTGAGGGCTCGGCGGCAAGGCTTAAAGCGGCTTGGGAGATTCGCAGGCGCCGCTATGACGCAGTTTTCAACCTGCACGGCGGCACAACGTCAACATTCCTCACATTTGCAAGCGGTGCCAAGCATCGTTTCGGTTTCTCCAGCTATCAATATCCATTCCTGCACAATCACATTTTTTCATCACCCGCAGATCTTTGGGGAACCACGACTCTTCATTCCGTCGAGCAGCAGCTTGCATTGTTCGGTCTTGCAGGCGTTCCGGTCGATGACCGGCCAAAAAGCAGATTATCCGTAACGGAAGCGGCGGGAAGATCAATTGATGACAAGCTGACAAAATCTCAAATCTCAAATCTCAAATCTCAAATCGCTCTAATCCATCCTGCGGCAGCGTTTGCAACAAAACAATGGGGAATCGAAAACTTTGCGCGAACAGCGGAGTTTCTAGCAGAGAAAAATTTTCAGCCTGTTGCCGTGGCGGCGAAACACGAATCCTTAATCCTCGAAAAGCTAAAGGCGGTGTCTTGCGTGCCGATCGTAACCTTCGACGATTTAACGATGCCTGAGATCACGGCGTTGGCAGCCAGAGCGAGTCTTTTTGTTGGAAACGATTCCGGCATCGCTCATATTGCCGCGGCGCTCAATACGCCGAGCGTCGTCATCTTCGGCTCATCAAACCGCTCTCACTGGCGGCCGTGGACCGACGCTCCGAACGAGATGGTTTACGAGGAATTTCCCTGCCAGCCGTGCCCCGGTTACGAGTGCAAAGAGTTCGGCGAGCCGCGGTGCATTCTGAGCGTGAAAACGGATCTAGTTTTAAGCGCGATTGACAAGGTTCTTGAGAGATCGAGTTAACATACACTTGCAGCTAGAATTTCTTGCAATAAACAATTTTCAGGCGTATGATTGTGGCAAATCACGCTTTGGGAAAACATTATTATGCCGCAAACCAGCGCAAAGTATCGCAAGCCGCGTAACTTGGCGATAAATTTGCCCGTATTCATCATTTTGACAGCCGTATTTCTTTTCGGCGTGTTCACGGTTCTCCCGGCAGGAGAGCGAGTTGCAAAAGCCGACGGCCAGAATTTAAACGCGGCAGAGGGTCCATGCGTCAATATTGTTGAAGGATTTAACAATGTCTCGACGCTGCCGCCGAACGGCTGGTCGTTTCAAAATCTCAGCCAGCCACTTGGGTCTCAGGCTAACTGGTTTCAAGGTGACGTGTCGATCTTCACGGCCCAATTCGGAGCAACAAACTCCTACATCAGCGCAAATTTCAATAACGGCGCCGATGTCGCTACGATCAGCAACTGGCTGCTCATGCCCGAAACCTCTCTTGTAGACGGCTCAGTGTTGTCATTTTACGCACGAACAGTGTCGATACCTGCATTTCCCGATCGCTTGCAGGTGCGCATGAGCACCGCCGGCTCAAGCACAAACGTCGGGATAAGCGCGACGGACGTAGGCGATTTTACAACGCTGCTACTCGATGTTAACCCAACTTATCTCACGAGCGGCACCGGCAGTTTTCCAAGTGCCTGGACGCAGTTTACAGTCGTCGTTTCGGGAGTGCCAACGCCGATTACCGGACGGCTGTGTAAGCAACCCTTAAAATAGTACCAATCTAAAATGGAGTCTCCGGTTGATAGAATAACGCAGAAGGAGGCTTGAAATGAAGAGGAGCAAGTTTAGCGAGCAGCAGGTGCTTGGGATTTTGAAGGA
>JBJXHF010000027.1:0-29805 GCA_046160805.1 Pyrinomonadaceae bacterium | reverse complement strand
GGGCGAAATTCCTAATCTGTATGTTCGCTCAAAAAACGGGCGTGCCATATTCCGCAGTAGCTCAATGGCAGAGCATTCGGCTGTTAACCGAAGGGTTGTAAGTTCGAGTCTTACCTGCGGAGCCAATTTAGTCAACAAGTTACGGGCACCAGATTGGTGCCCGTTTGGCTTTTGTGTCATGGATTGTGTCATAACTCCGGGAGAAGGGTACGCTAACTGATCAATTCGCTTTTATCAAGGGAACTCGCGAGAGGTCCAAAGGTTGTGTGGGACGCCGGTTCCAGGGTAGCAGTAACCTCGACCTCCAACGTGACAGGGCCGTAATCGACTTGCTAAAAGAGGGTTAAATATGCCTGTTTTCAGGCACTTAGCAAAATCAAGCAACTGGGTTTCGACTTAGTTGCTTTATTTATGCGGAGTATTTTGGGTACGTTTTGGGGTACATTTCTTCCATCTGCTAACCATCCCCTGACAACGGTATAAAGCCGACAAGAACGTCACTCGAACTAAGATTAACGATCCACAATTTTCGATCTTCGGAAACTTCCTTGCCCAATATTCACTTGTTTTTCCTCGGCACCACCTCGAAAACAACCGAATATGAATGGCATTCCACAGATAGCAGGATATGGTTGTTAGATCAGCGAAGAATTAACACAAAATTAACGCTATATTGACCGGCATTGAAGGCATCTAACCTGCTTGAAACAATGCCTCTGAACTTTGTTGTATTCGATTTCGATTGATGTTACCATTCGTGCACTAAACGATTCAGTCAGTTGAAGTTACTAAGTGATCAGGGGGGTCACACGATGCCTACATCGCAAACAATTAATGGCCTTTCGATGAGCTATGTCTTTACTTTCGATTTCGGCTCAGAAGAAATATTAGATTTATCAAGTGCAAAGTTGAAGCAAGGCTTAGAAACCTTTACTTCAACATATTATTTCCTCGGTGAAGGCAAGCAAATCGAAATCGGTAGCTCCGAGCACCTATTACTAAAAGCTTATAAAAAAGAGATATACGAATTAAGGTTTAAGCAGGCCGGTTTAGTTCAAAGAAAGTCGCTGATTCTTCAATTGGATCCAATCGAACTCGATGGACTGACCTACAATTCCGTTGAAGTGGTTCGAAATAAAATTCGACTCGATACCACTGTTCAAATACACGAAATGGGAGTAGGTTCCGTGGTCTTCTGGCTTGATTTGGAAGGAAAAGAGAACTTTCAAACAGAAGGACTGTCTGGCTTTGGCGACACTGCAAATTTACGAACTAAAGTGAATTGGTCCGGCGGTTCGAACAAAGAATTAAGAATTGACGGGATTTTCAGCATTGAAGAATTGGCACGATTTGTAATTATTTGTCTAAATTCAATTTTCTTTGACGATTCTCTAAGGGCGAGTGATGTTGAAAATCGGACCTTAACAAATGTCGTCAAGAAAATGTTAGCCGATAACAAAACCTTGGAGTATGTACACTCGTTCATTTGCCAGGAAACAACGAGAAATATGATTTTGGTGCATGAACAAATCGACTCTTATCCGATTTTTCATTTTAATTTCAAAAACAAGACAGATGCCGATATCAATTTCATAAATACTTTTGTCGAAAACAACAAAAAGCAAATACGGGGATTGGTTGCCAAAGATAAGAACTGGGACAAGAAAACTGATCAAATCGTCGATGAATTTCTCAAAACTTCTAGCTTTTCAACCAGAGAATCCATTAAATGGTTCACGCACAATACAGGATCATTGAAGATTTATTCGCACGAGATAGAAACGGATGTTTTGACAAGCAAAGTGCTAATCACTTTTGAACTCGAATTAGTTCTTACAATGAAGCATTACGTTTATAAGATCATCCGTAATCTTGATTATTTCACTAATCTTTCGAAGGAAGAATTGCCGCTTAGAGCTTTAGCAAAATTTAGAAACCGGGAAATGAGGCGACTGGATGAATACTACAATCTTGATTTTCTACAAAAAGATACAACACGGAATCGTATAGATCGGTTCAAGGTGATTCTTAATGTTGAAGACGTTTTGCAGATTGCATTAAAGAAGCTTGAAAGTTTGAACCTGTTTCTGAATACCGAACACCAATTCGCGTCGCAACGCCGTCAGACAATTATTTCCACGGTTTTTGGTATTTTTGGGGCCGGTAATTTAGCAAACGCATTCTTGATTCATCTTATTAAAGATAGAAATTTCGTTATTCCTCTGGGATGGCATGTTTTCAATGTTCTCATGTCGATGTTGGTTATTGGTGTGATCATATTTTTCATCACAAATAATAAGAAATAGTGAATCTCAATGAACTTAATCCGAAACCTTCTCATAGATCTGAATAATGTTGGTGAAGATTACGAGTCCTATAAGGATTCGCTACCTCTTATTATTCAGAAAGTGAGAAATGAGATTTTTGAGATCTATGATCTTTCAGTTGATCAACAACAAGAATTTGACGTACTCGCTGAACAATATCTTGGACTGATTAACACTAATCCGTTACAACATTACCCTGCATTTTGGCAACATATCGTAGAGAAATTACTACACAGGAATTTGGGTTACGATGAGATCGAAAGAATCTATGATATTTACCTCGATCAATATCAAGACAATATACAAATTTTTGAAGATTTTGAGACTTTGATATTGGGCTTAAAGGATACGGTGATAAAAAAGGGAATCATCGCTAATGGTAACGCTAAGCGAATATATAGGTTCCTAACGAAATATGCACTTCTTGATGACTTCGATACAGTAGTCGCTTCGGGAGCGACCGCATTCAAAAAACCCGATACAAGCATTTTCCGACTAGCGTTGCTTAATCTAGGATCAAGCCCAATTAACTCTGTGTTTGTAGGAGACCGACTCGACACCGATGTGCTTGGAGCTAATGCGTCAGGTCTTTGGTCGGTGTTAATACGAAGAAATAATAAAAGAGAAAACTCAAGTTCCTCCGCACCCTCTGTTATTCCCGATTTTTGCGTAACGTCATTAGAAGAAATTCCAAAATTGAGTATCTTCCAAATGCAAGCAGACATTGATTCCGTTGTAATTCCATGTGGTGGAAGAGGTAGCCGGATGAATGAGCTAACCGAGAGTAATCAGAAGTGCTTGCTTGAAGTAAATGGCAAACCGCTGCTGATGAGAATCGTCGAGAAGTTTAAGAATTGTGGTGTAAAAAACTTCTATTTCATTACGAAATATTTAACTGAGCAGGTCGAAGCTTGTTTTCAAGATGGAAGCGAATTAGACATCAATGTAACCTACCTGGGAAATGATCGACATTCTACAGCCTATGGGATTTATAGCAATTTAGATAAATTGCCCGATAAATTTCTGTACTCACACGGAAATATTTTGGTCGACAATGCATTGATATCAAAGTTGCTGAAGCGGGCCTATTTGAACCCAAATATTCCAAGCTTTGTCTTAACACGGAACGAAATCGCTAAAACTCACCCGGTTTTTGAATTCCATAATGAAGAATTAGTAGGAATTTTTCGGCATAAGGGCGCAGAGTCGAACAACGAATTTCTGTATTCTGTCGGTTTAAGTTACATAAATAAGAACTGCATTCAGAAATTGCCAGACAACTCGTTTGATATTGACTTCACCGCCGAACAATTATTCCATAATCAGGGCGTCGATAGCTTTGAGTATAATGATAATTGGTTACATCTGGAGTCGAAGGCGGATCTAGATTTGTTTAGGACGCAAATCGATAATGAACAATTTCGATAATAAAATCTTGCCTTGCCTTTACATCAATATCACTGAAAAGTGCAATATGAAGTGTGAATATTGTCCCACCTACGGCGAAAACTGGGAAAGCACCGAAGGTCTGCTTGAGCTTGATACGGTATTAGACGTAATCTCTGCCGCTCACAATGCAGGTGTCGTCAGCTATCGTATTTCAGGGGGAGAACCAATGATCTTCCCTCTCAGAGTTTTTGCAATTTTGGATAAGTTAAATAGTTTGGGCATCAACGACATAATTCTTAATACCAACGGCTTTAACACCTTCAAATACGTCGATAGATTAAAGAAATATGAGATAAACAAGGTAAAGGTTAGTATAGATACCCTTGATCGATCGTTGTTTAAGGAAATTACAAATCTGGATAAAATCGATGACGTTTTGAATAGCATAAATAGCCTTCGATCGAACAACATCCCTCTTGAACTAAACATGGTCGTCTTTCAAAAGAATGCCTCTTCCTTTTGGGAAATACTGGAATTTTGTGTTGAAAGAGGCATTTCGCTAAAATTACTTGACCTTGTTTTTTATGAAATATTGGTCAGAAACGATGAGGAACCGATAGAGTATTGGAGAAGGGAATATTTCAATTTGGCTAATTATGTACCCCGGTTAACGGAAAGATTTGGTGAGCCACGGCTAGTAAGATTATCAAATGATCGAGGAATTCCTATGTATGAGTTCAAAATAGGCAAAGCGGCTACTTTGACTCTGAAGGATGGCACTCTTGGAAGCACGTATGCGGATATTTGTAGAAAATGTGACCATTTCCCTTGCCAGGAAGGATTATTTCATCTATCGCTTTCAGCTGAGGGAAGTCTCACCCCGTGTAGATTGAGAAGAGATTTAACTGTTAGTATGAAGGAGAAAAGTTTCATAGAAATCGAAAACATCGTCGAGAACACCATTCCGGCGTATCAAAACCCATTCTTTGTTAAAGAAACCGTTGAGTTTCCGTCCTAAATAGTATTATGTTAAATGAAATCCTAGTAGAAAAAGCAAAAGAGTTTGGTTATTCAGAAATAGAGAAGTTCGGATTACCCACTAAATTACACTTCGATCTTTCTTTGCAAAAAGCCCAAGAAATAGCTGAAAAATTGAATGCTGATATTCCATTGACTGAAATAGGTGTTTGCCTAATGGACATCAAATTGGGAGAGGCATTTGCTCAAAAGCGCCTTGACGAGCACATTGAAATGGGTGTGGAGGCTTGCGTTGAATTTCTAAAGGACTTCGATGTCACAGAAGAAGAAAAAAACAAAATAATCAACTGCATTGAAGCCCATCATGGAACAGTTCCCTTTAGTTCCCTAGAATCTGAAATTGTCGCGAATGCCGATTGTTACCGGTTCATTCACCCCAAAGGGGTTATTCATTACATCGGAACTTTGACAAAACGGAATCTTTCTTTGGAAGACATCGTAAAGCAAGCCGAATTCAAGCTGGAAGAAAAGAAGGCTATTCTTTCAATGGAGTATTGTAAAAAGGAATTAGACAGTCATTATGAGTCCTTTAAGTCAATTTTTGAGGCTTCTAAATAAGATTGCCAATGCCTATCACGCTAGTAATTATTTCTGGTGTTTCAGGCTCCGGAAAGAGTTCTTTATCCAATAAACTCGGGCATGTTCTCTCCATTCCAGTCTTTTCTATTGATTTATTGAAAGCGTTTTTTATTAGAACTGGATTAGCTGAAAACGGTTGGGATACAGTCAGAGCAAAAGGCTATCAGTTGTTAGGGGATTTAGCAGAGAATCAATTGAAGTTAAATCAGTCCGTAATTGTTGATGGAGTATTTGCGAGAGAAGAATTTAGAACGCGACTCTTGGGCATAGCAAAAACGTATAATGCAAAGTTGAAAATCATAGAGTGTATTTGTTCCGACCAAGAGACACATAAGCAACGAGTTTTAGACCGTAATAGAAATATTGAAGGTTTACCTGAAATTGAGTGGATCCACGTAATGAAGGTTAAAGACACTTTTATTAATTGGGACGGTGAACATCTAACTCTGGATGCTCTGCACTCGATTGATGAGAACTATTTACTTGCTGCAAAATATATTGCCTCCTAGGTCAACGCATACCGGGACCTTCTGCCAGAATCAACGTCCTCACGCCGACGCCGACCCCGACGCCTAACAAAAATATCTTGATTTGTGGAAATAATTCAGGCTATGCGGAACCACCAGCTCTGAGATAATATGCAGAATTATGAGCAAAGATCCGGTTTCTACCCGCCGCCGACAAATAGAAAAAGAGATTACAAGAATCCATGAACAGCGCACGAGGAAGTCGCAGCGAGACTTTAAGACTGCTGAGGCGTTTTCTACTTGGCAATGCCGACATCAAAATAAACTCGACGAACTTTACAGCGAACTCGCGATACTGGATTATCCCGACGGATATTACGAAGTTCCGCTCGCGATTGCCGCAGCGGAACTCGGTCTGACTTTGGATGAAATGATTGGAGTGGCTCATCAGGAACTCATTGAATTAAGTTTCAAAGGTGAATACTTGGCTGGATGCCGGATTACGAGAGACGAATTGGCGAGGATGATCGATTTTGGAGCCGAGAACCTACTGGTGATTACGCGACAGACACCCGCCGAGATCTTTGAGACTGCTTGCCCACATGTCAAAAGAGGCGAAGTTGAAATACTTCAAAAGGCCCATGACCGGATCGAGCGAAATGACTCATTGAACCTCAAGCCAGGCGGCAGTTTGCTTTCAGGTACGATTTTTGATTGTTCCGTAGGATGTGTGGAAAAGGAGCTGGCTGGAAAGTAAAGTCGGCTTCTTTTTTGTGTTTATGTGAATTTCTGAGGTACTTTCTCTATGCGCGTGGCGGGCTTTGAATTTGTTATCAAGTTTGGGTTACGTCGGCATCCGTCGCAGTAGTTGGCTCAAGGGCCAACGCAGCATTCTTCAACGCTTCGCGGCGGATGTGGCTGTACGTCTTCATCATTTGCGGATCTACGTGGCCGACCTGAGCTTGGATCACCCAGTCCGGAAGTCCTTTCTCAGCCAACGTTGTGATCGCTGTGTGACGGCCGTCATGAAAACGAACTCCCTTCAAGCCTGCGGCTTTAAGGATCGACCGCCATGCCGTCCGCCACGAACCCATCGGTTTTGTCGGATTGATTCTCTGTTCGCGACCGTGCCAAGGAAAAATGTAATGTTCCGGTTCTGCGGCGCCTAACAAAGCGGCCTCGTCAAACAGCCGACGAAGAGCGTCGTGACAAGTTGTATTCAGTGAGGGCGTTCGCCAACCTGCCGGCGTCTTTGAACGCGTGATCGATATCAGACGGTTATTCCAGTCGATATCTTTCCAATGCAGCCCACGAATCTCGCAAGCCCGCATTCCACAATAAAACGAAAGCGTCGCGGCAACATGCGCATAGGTCCAGTCGGGTCGCGTCTTGGCAATCTTAAACAATTTGGCGGCTTCTTCAGGGGTGAGGGCTCGACCGGTGGGCGGTTTAGTGTTCGGTATGGGTTTGTAGTCTTCCTGGAACCGGTACCAAATTCGAGCGTGCTTTAGCAGTTGCCTCAGCACCGAGATCTCACCGTTGATGGTCTTCGGTGCCCGGCCTTGTGCGAGTCGTTCCGATTGGTACGCGCCGATCATCGCCGAGGTAACCTTCGAAAGTTTGACTTCGCCAAACGTCTTCGAGTTGGAAAGCGGTTTGCATTGGTTACGCCAGTACTCGACCATCCGCGGCGAAACTTGAGCAGACCTTTCGGTAATATAGGTTTCGATCGCGTCGGCGATCGACATCGAACTAATGGCCTTACTTCTAGCCGTTGGATCAGGTGCCTTATCCTTTAATTGAGAGACCCGTTCGCGCTCAAGTGATGGAGCCTTTCGGGAATCGGTCGTTCCCAAGGGCTCCCTGTAACGGTGGCCATTTACCACAGCATCCATCCAGTACCATTTTCCTCTCTTAAAAATAGCCATGGGACTTCTCTCCGGTCGGAGTGACACTGAACAAATGAATGCGCTGATCTAGAAGGGCTCTACTGGCCGTGCTTACCCTGGCTCGATCAAGCCCTTTCCCTTTTCTGCTTGGTGGATTTTCAGACATAAGGTCTTCGAACCGCGTGTCCATCCACCAAACCTCAATCGCTTACGATTTGCGATGGCTCGAAGACCTATCTATTTCCCCTTATCTACCTGCCTTCCGCTTATTTTTCTTCCGGGCTGTCGGCATCGTCCACGTTGATGTAGCGGATCGCTTCGTCTTTGAGAATGAGGCGTCGGGTTCCCTTTTTCAGGCTCTTGAGTCTGCCCTCTCTTATGTCCTTTCGGATCTTTGGCGCCGAAAGTGTGGTTAGCATTGCAAGCTCCTCGATCGAGAAAGCAAATTTGTCTATTACATGTTCGCTCATAGAAAAACCTCCATTGATTTTGCAGGGCAAGGAATATGCCGCAGTAGCAATTAGTGACTATTGGGTCATGTAGAAACAAAAATGCACCACCGTGGCAGATTTTTGGACCGGTGGTGCGATTTCGTTACAGCGGCCGCCAATGTCTATCTGATGTGGATCGTCTCTTGGATCGGTTGTTTAGGCTTACGGATATCTTGCGATATCGGAGCGCGTTCTGGAACTTTATCGATGTGATTATTGTCGCGCAAAATATGCGCTGGCGTGGCCTGTTCTTTTGCCGGTTTGCGTGCGATGATCTCGTCCATTTTTCCAACGGCCGTGTCCATTAAAACGCCGGGTACAAAGACTCGGATTTGATCTCTCATTTCGTAGTGCGGAACGGCTGCGGTTGGAATTCGTTTGAGGATTTCGTGCTTGTCTCTTTCGAGCGAAAGGAACCGCTTGCTGATCACGAAATGCACGTGCGGATTGTCAGTGTTTCGATGAATTGCCGCGACCCAATCGAGCGACTCGGCACCGACGGTTTTCTCGAGATTTCGCATCGACTCGCGGCTGATTTCTTTCAGAGATTTCCGGCGTTCCTTTTCATTCGCTCCGAGTCTCTTAAAGTCCTCTGGACGCAATGAAATTACCAGATGCAGAAGGTCTTCATTCGAAGGCCGGTTCGACGAGACGCCGGGCTTGAGCGAGAAGTTTGCCTGCTGAACATTGATCAAGTCCGAGCGGTCGTTAAAGAGATCACGGCTGCCGGATTGTTCATGAGCGGGATCGATCTTGGCGTGGGCAACATAATGAACCAATCCGCGAGTGCTTTTGCTCTGAGATTGAACGCTTACTATAGCTCTCATTTCTTCGCCTCATCTCGCTTCTTCTGCTGATCGGCAACGAACTCTCGAATTGGTTCGACCTTCATGCCGTTGTAGTTCTTATCGCCGAAAGACGGACCTATTTTAAGGCCGTGGAATCGCGCCAAATTATCCAGATCCTTGACGGAAGAGGAGAGGAGGCTTGCCATGTCTAGAGACGCTATATCGTCCGGGTGCTGGATCTCATCAAACGACGATGCGGCGAGTTTGACGAGCTTCGACAATGACTGCTTTTCGGCCCAGAAAACAGCAAGCAAGATGCAGTACATTTCGAGCAACAATTTCCGAAATGTATTCGATGCTTCCAGCTCTGAACTTTCGATCCAATCGATCCGTTCACGAATGTCGTCGATCGACTTTTTCAAAGCATCGGCATCGATCCGTTTTCGCTTGCTTTCTCTCACCAGCCAATCTAGCTTTACCGAATGGCTTTCCTTCGCGATCTCAATGTCCTTACCCGTGAGCCCGCGCGTCACAAGTTTGCGAACAACTTCAGACTTATTCGTACCACTGATCGCGGCCAATTCCGTAATCGCTTTATGCGCGGTTTTGCCAACGCGGACGTACATCGATCGCGTCGCCTCGGCCTCTTCTTTTTTCTCGATTTCTCTTAGAAGTTTTTCTCTCTCGTCGGCTCTCATTCTTCGCTCCATTCAAGGTAGATAAGATTCTTCTTCGTCAGAAGGACCCCTCACCGCAATAGAGCAAACAACGTACCGCTCAAGAGAAATTACAAAAATTACAACCGCCGTCAGACTCTGACAACCAGACGCCGCTGAAAACAAACCCCTTCCGTTCTGACAGCCGACGAAAACCCTCTCATCCTGTCATACACCCAGCCCAACATCTGGTTCATTTCCACTCCAAGCAAGCCCCGCCCAAAGTTTGCGCTCTGCCCGCCGCTTATTTTTTCTTTTTTTTGATAGAGAATAGGTGAGATTTTCGTTGCTGCAATACCCGGTAACTCGCCTTTCGTAACTGGCCGGACGTTGCAAATCTTATTCTGAATCGGGGATTAGCGGCGACCCGGCATCACTCTCGGACTGAGCGATCTTGACTCAGGAGCTTTTTCCCTGAAACACCAATTCGATCCGCTCCGAAATTATTTTTCATAACGATCTATGGTATTTTTGTTATCGGCATATAACCTTTTTGCAGCTCAATTAATGTCATCAAGATTCTTTACAAACACCAACGAACGCAGTTTGTTCGACAAATTTACGGGCATAATCACGGACATGAAGAATCTGCATGCCTTCTATGCCGTTGTCGGGTATTTCATTCGTCCACTCACAAATAAATGAATTTCGACCACGTTCTCGAAAAGTACCGTGCAGAATCCTTGAACATGCGCTCGCAGGGCGATAAGTTTGAGCGGTTGATGCGGGCATTTCTGCTAACCGACCCGACTTATTCTAATATTTTCAACGACGTCTGGCTGTGGTCTGACTTTCCTTTCCGAAAAGATTTCGGCGGAAACGACACTGGTATAGACCTTGTCGCATCTACATACACCGGCGAATATTGGGCGGTTCAATGTAAGTTCTATGCCGATGGCGCGACGATGGATAAATCGCATATCGATTCTTTCATCGCGACATCTGGCAGGACCTTTCACGATGAAGATTTCACAACTCGGGGTTTTGACGGCAGATTGTGGATATCGACCACGAATAAATGGGGTTCAAATGCCGAAGAAGCTATTCGCAATCAGTCTCCATCGGTTACACGAATTAATCTTGAATATCTTAGAAACGCGACGGTCGATTGGGTAAAATTAGAGAAAGAGGTACAAGGAAAGGACGCCCGGACACCGACTAAATCTGTCAGGCCGCATCAGAAATTTGCGGTCGAGAAATCGCACGAATATTTTCGCACCCGCGAACGCGGGAAGCTGATAATGGCTTGCGGTACAGGCAAGACGTTTACAAGCCTTCGCATAGCGGAAAAGGAAACCAATGGAAACGGCTTTGTCCTATTTCTAGTTCCTTCGATATCACTCCTTGCCCAAACACTTCGCGAATGGACGGGTGATGCGATTGAGCCTATCTATCCGATCTGTATTTGCAGTGATCCTCAGGTAAATCCGCAGGAGCTGAATAATCGTGACACCGACGGTCTTTCGGTTCTCGATCTCGGCCTTCCGGCATCAACTAATATCGCGTCGATAACAAAACAGGTTCAATTTGCCCGGTCACGGAATAAAGACGGTATGACCGTTGTCTTTTCGACCTATCAGTCAATCGACGTTATCGCAAAAGCTCAAAAAGCTCTGCAAGAAAAAGGCTTTGGCGAATTCGATCTTATTGTCTGCGACGAAGCACATCGAACAACAGGTGTAAAACTTGAGGGCGACGACGAATCGGCCTTTACCCGCGTTCACGATAACGAATTTATAAAAGCAAAACGCCGTCTTTATATGACGGCAACGCCTCGGTTGTATAACGAAGAATCGTTAACAAGAGCCGCTCAAGCAAATGCTCTCGTTTGGTCGATGGACGCCGAAAACCATTTCGGAACCGAGATCTATCGAATCGGCTTCGGCGATGCCGTAGATCAGAATCTGCTTTCGGATTACAAGGTGTTGGTTCTGACTTTGAACGAAGACGATGTTCCCGCTTCGGTTCAAAAGGCGATGATGGACCAAGAATACAAGATCGAGGGCGACGATATCATTAAACTTGTCGGTACGATCAGCGGACTTTCCAAGCAAATAATTGGTGATGACGGCGAAACGCAGAGCGAGGACTCTAACGCGATGAAGCGTGCCGTCGCATTTTGCCCAACTATCAAAGCTTCCAAAGCGACAACTCATGCTTACAACGCCGGAACAGACGTGTACCTCAGCGAACTTCCACAGGACAAGCGTCAGTCCATGCTACGAGTTGCGTCCAAACATATAGACGGAACATTTCCCGCAAATCGTCGAGACGAATGCCTGAGTTGGCTAAAAGAAGAGCCAGCTCCAGGCGAATGCCGCATCCTGACAAATGTTCGCTGTCTTAGCGAAGGCGTGGATGTTCCATCGCTTGATGCGGTTCTGTTTTTGTCTGCGAAAAACTCTCAGGTCGATGTTGTCCAATCTGTCGGCCGTGTGATGAGAAAAGCCGAAGGCAAAAAGTTTGGCTACATCATCATTCCGGTGATCGTGCCATCTAACGAAGAGCCCGAAACCGCTCTCGACAATAACTCTCGATATAAAGTTGTTTGGACGGTGCTAAACGCCCTTCGTGCGCACGATGACCGATTCAATGCGGTTGTAAATCAGATAAAGCTAAACAAACGTCGTCCTAACAAATTAATGATCGGGGCGACCGAAACAACGTTTGAAAATGGACAACCTGTTTCGCGCGACCCGGCTGACATTAACGCTAAGGCAACTGCGGCAGCCGTTCAGCTTCGCCTTCAATTTGAAGAACTCCAATCCGTTGTTTATGCCCGCCTTGTAAAAAAGGTCGGCGATCGGCTTTATTGGGAACAATGGGCGAATACCGTTGCCGAGATCGCCGCCCGACAGATCGCACGTATTAAAGACCTGATCGCATCGAACGAATCTCACGCAAAAGCATTTGAAGATTTCCTCGCCGGACTTCGTCGCAATATCAATCCTTCGATCTCTGAGGATGATGCTATCCAGATGCTTTCGCAGCACATTATCACCCGGCCAGTTTTTGATGCGCTGTTCGAAGATTATTCATTTGCGAGTCAAAATCCTGTTTCCGTCTCAATGAACGCGATGCTCGAAGCTCTTCATGGCGAGCAAATGGGCGATGATGACGAAACTTTGCAAAGGTTTTATGATTTTGTTCGCCGCACTCTAAAAGGCCTAGATAATGCCGAAGCAAAACAAGGCGTGATCGTGCGCCTCTACGAAAACTTCTTTGCGAAAGCGTTCAAGAAAATGGTCGAGCGGCTTGGGATCGTTTACACGCCAGTCGAGGTTGTCGATTTTATTATTCATTCCGTCAACGACGTTCTTAAAAAAGAGTTTGGCAAATCGCTCCAGGATCGCGATGTCCACATTCTCGACCCTTTCACCGGAACCGGAACATTTATCACACGCCTTATCCAAAGCGGCCTTATCGACAAAGAACATCTGCCGCACAAATACGCCAACGAAATATTTGCAAACGAGATCGTCCTGCTCGCCTATTACATCGCCGCCGTAAATATCGAGAACGCTTATCATGATGCGGTTGGCAATGATGAATATTTGCCGTTCGAAGGTGTTTGCCTGACCGATACTTTTCAACTCGGAGAAGATTCTCCGCCACCGATTGCCGCGAAAGAGACCTTCCAGCGAAACTCCGAACGAGTCGAGCGTCAGAAGAATGCGCCGCTAAAAGTGATCTTTGGAAATCCTCCCTACTCAACCGGTCAAAGATCTGCGAACGACAATGCACAAAACCAGAAATATGCGAGATTAGACCAGCGTATTACCGATACTTATGCCGCCCAGTCGGTTGCCACTTTACAGAATTCATTATACGACTCATATATTCGGGCATTTCGTTGGGCCACAGACCGCTTAGGCAAAGAAGGGGGCGTTGTCGGTTTTGTCTCGAACGGAAACTGGATAAGCGGTAATGCTCAGGATGGTTTTCGTAAGAGTATTGAGGACGAGTTCACAAGTATCTATGTTTTTGATTTACGCGGAAATCAACGCACCGCAGGTGAAATCTCAAGAAAAGAGGGCGGAAAGATTTTCGGTTCCGGTTCGCGAACGCCAATCGCTATTACATTTCTTGTCAAAAACCCGCACAATGGAAAAGCGAAAGCAACAATTTATTACCGCGATATCGGCGATTACCTTAGTCGGGAAGACAAGTTGAAGTTGATCGCGAAAACCGCCTCAGCTTTTCCCATGGAAAAAGAATGGGAAACCGTCAAGCCAAATAGCCACGGCGATTGGATCAATCAAAGAAATGATACCTTCGGCAACTTGATTCCAATTTCAGGGAAAAATCAGGGGTCGGCAAAGGAACGTGTTTTCTTCGCTGTTGGCGGTCCCGCCGTGTCGTCGGGTCGAGACGTCTGGATATATAACTTCTCTCGGACCAAGCTCTCCGAGAATATTGGCCGTACAGTCGACTACTATAATGGGCTTCTCGAAGCAGGCGACGAGATCGACAGTGTTAGGCCGAACGACGAAGGCACGAAGATTAGCTGGACGCGAGCATTGAAAGCTAACTTCAGACGAGAGAAGCAGCTTGCATTTGATGCCGACGCGATCCGGGTGGGTTTGTATCGGCCGTTCTCGACGAGTAACGTCTATTACAGTGCATCTCTTCTTGAAAGTCCTGGGCTAAACAGAACCTTCTTCCCAACGCGTGAAAGTGGCAATCTGGTTATTGTCACTACATCAGTAGGCGAGCGACGCCCATTTGCGTCATTGATTGCCGATAGAATTACGGATATGCACCTATTTTCAGATGGTGCTCAATGCTTTCCGCTCTTTTACTACGAAGAAAAGAATCTCGATAATCCGACATTGTTTGATACGGCTGCCGATCCGCAATATATTCGGCGCGACGGGATCAGCGATTGGATATTGAAGCAGGCTCACGAACGTTATGGTAAAGACGTAAAACGCGAGGACATCTTTTATTACGTTTACGGTTTTCTCCATAGCCCTGAATATCGAACAAAATTTGCCAACGATCTCAAGAAGATGCTCCCGCGAATTCCGCTTGTCGAATCAAAAGCAGATTTCGCCGCCTTCTCAAAAGCCGGACGAGCTTTGGCACAGCTTCATCTAAATTATGAGAAAATTTCCCCTTATCCAGACCTGATAGTTACCGGCGAAGACTCCGCAAACTTCCGCGTCGGCAAAATGCGCTTTGCAAAGAACCCGGTCGCTACCGCTCCCGGTTCTGACAAGAGCGACAAGTCCACGATCCATTACAACAGCGATATCACTATCTCAAACATCCCTGCCAAAGCCTACGAATACGTAATAAACGGTAAATCTGCCATCGAATGGATAATGGAGCGCTACCAACTAAAACAAGACAAAGCCAGCGGAATAGTTAATGACCCAAACCACTGGTCCGAAGAAGTAGGAAACGAAAGATACATCCTCGACCTGTTGCTCTCGATCGTAAACGTAAGCGTTCAGACCGTGGATATAGTTAGAACCTTACCTAAAGTTGATTTTGAAATTGATAGTACAACAAGCAAGGAGGCAAATCCGTCCGAAGTTTTTTGACCGGTCTTCAAATTGATTCCGGTTAGAAAATGATTGACGACGACCGTGACAAGCCATGAATGAACACGACCCATCAGAATACATTCGAGGAATTAAGCAGATACTTATCTCTGACAAGAAACGTATTGGGTTTCTATTTGGAGCGGGTAGTTCATTGGCGAAGAAATCAGAGAAAACTCCAACTGTTCCTGCGATTGGTCCAATGACTGAAAAGATCGTTACCGCGGTTAGCGGGATCAATGCCAAGTTTGCCGACGCCTTAAAACTAATCGACAGCGAACTGGGCACCAAGCAATTTAATGTGGAAACCCTTTTATCCAATTTAGAACAGAAAGCCTCCCTAATCGGCTCCGACACTCTTAATGGACTTGATAAAGCGGGATTTGAGGACCTAATAAAGGAGATCAAGAAGAATGTCCGCAGTCTCGTAAGCGTTCACAACGACGGCGACAAAGTTGTTAGCCACGATATCGTTGAAGAATTGGTCCAAACCGATTTTGCAAGGTGGATTGGGCATGCAGAGCGCAAATACCCGATCGAAATATTTACGACCAATTATGACCTTCTGTTTGAATTGGGTCTTGAGCACAATGAAATTCCATACTATGACGGATTCTGCGGTAGCCTCAGACCGTTCTTTAATCCTGAATCAGTTGAGGATTTATCCTTCTTATCGAAACAGACAAAACTCTGGAAGATTCACGGCTCCTTGGGGTGGCGTTTCGATAAAGACACGGACAAGATTTTGCGAGTGAATCCGGACGATGACGATCTTTTGATTTATCCGTCGAACTTAAAATATAAAGACTCTAAGAAACAGCCGTATGAAAGCTTGCTCGACAGACTGTCGAACTTTCTAAAGGCCGATGATTCAATTCTCATTACCTGTGGGTATTCATGGGGAGATGAACATATTAACGCTAGGATAATATCTGCCCTAAAAACACAGACGACTTCTCACGTCATCGGATTGATATATGACAATCATTCGCCAATTGAGATTGCCACGGATCTTTGTAAATTGGGCTTGGCGAATTCTAAGATTTCTTTGTACGGCTCCAGATCTGCAGTGATCGGATGTAATTTTGGCGAATGGAAATTAAAAACTGAACCTTCCTTAGAAGACACGATTAACGTGAATGACTATTTTGACGAAGACGCCCATACTGACGTGACTGAAGCAATTGGAAAAGAAGTTACAGGTAATGAGACTTGGACAGGTAAAGGAAGGTTCGTACTACCCGATTTCAAGAAACTGGTGACTTTTCTAACAGCGATGGTAAACGATAACGAGATTAAGAGGCTTGGTGAGCATGTCAAAAAGTAAGATCACCGAAATTGGAGAAATAGATAGTGTAAGCGGGAATGTTATCTCCGTACGATTGCTTGATCATATTAAATCCAACATGCCGATTATCGATGGCATTGTGTATCGAATCGGTCAAATTGGTTCATTTGTCAGAATTCCTTTAGGATATGCAAATCTGTACGGAATTGTTACGCAGATCGGGTCTGGAGCAATTCCGGAAAACCTGAAGGATGCGTATTTGCGCGATTACGATACCTTTAAAAATACTACGTGGATCAATATCGTTCTTGCGGGTGAACAGGTGGGGAAGCACTTTGAACGAGGCGTCACCCAATACCCTACCGCCGGAGACAGGGTGCACCTTGTAACCATTAGCGATTTGGAAGTCATTTATGGCGGATACGAATACTCAAACTCTATTACCGTTGGGAACATAAGTGTTTCTGAGAGTTTAGATGCAAAACTCGACTTAGACAAGCTAGTTTCGAGGCACTGTGCGATCGTTGGGTCAACTGGAAGCGGAAAATCCAACTCAGTCTCCGTGCTGTTGGAGGCTATTGCTAAAAGAGGCTTCCCAAGCTCTAGGATTCTTGTAATTGACCTCACGGTGAGTATAACGACGCTCTTCCTAACCACTCGCGAGTTATCAGCATTAAGGCCGCAGATGAGGAAAACAGACTAATCATCCCATTTTGGGCCCTTCCCTTCAGTGAGCTTATAAGCACCTTTTCAGGAAATCTAACCGATGCGAATCGAGAATATATCAGAGAGAAAGTGGTCGAAGCCAAGACCAAAAGCGCCGAGAAAAATGGTATAAACGTGGAAAAAGAATCGATTACCGCCGATTCCCCTATTCCCTTTAGTGTGAAAAAGCTATGGTTTGAACTCGATGATTTTGAAAGGCAAGTGTTCGAAAAAGATCGAATAACCTTGTGCGCAAAACTGAGTGAGGGCGATAGTGAAAAATTAAAATCAAATGAATATCCTCCGGCCGGATTAGGAAATAGCGAGCCATTCCTTAACAATCGAGCGAAAGGATTATTTTCATTTCTAGACAGTGTCCGCAACCGTCTTGCAGACAGCAGCTACAGCTTCCTGTTCTCGCCGGGAAAAATGTATCCAGATGGCGATGGAAAAATCGAAGAAGATATTGATAAAGTTTTCTTACGGTGGGTGGGAAACGATCTTCCAATAACAATTCTTGATCTATCGGGAATTCCAAGCGAGATAATGTCGTCCATTTCCGGAACACTCCTCAAAATAATCTACGAAGGTCTATTCTGGGGTGTAAATACGAAGGTTGGCGGGAAGAGCCAACCGCTGCTTATAGTCTTGGAAGAAGCACACAGCTACTTAAAGGCGGGCGAAAATTCCATTTCCTCTCGCACCGTGCAAATGATTGCGAAGGAAGGCCGTAAGTATGGCGTTGGGTTGTTACTTGTAACTCAGCGGCCATCGGAGTTAGATGAGACGGTCTTAAGCCAGTGCGGCACATTGATAGCCTTACGAATGAATAACTCAAAAGACAGAGGACATGTAAGGTCGGCCGTTCAAGACGAACTTCAGTCGATGGTGGATTTACTGCCAAGCTTGCGGACTGGTGAAGCATTGATCTCTGGAGAAGCTGTCAAAATCCCATCAAGAGTGAAATTCCACAAGATTGCCAATGCTCCGAAAAGCGCTGATCCGAAGGCTTCGGAGAGATGGTTAGTACCTATTGACAAGGCAGAAGACGAATACGAAATACTTTTAAAGTCATGGAGGAATAAAAACAACAATTATGAGCCAACCTGAAATGATTAACGTAAGTTCATCGAATATAGAGAGTATCGGTTACGATCCGGAAAATGAACAAGTGTATGTTCAGTTCTTGAATGGAAGTACCTATATTTACAAGGGCGTTCCCATCCACGAATTCGAAAATCTGAGAGACTCCGCATCGCTAGGCTCTTATATGCATCGGAATTTCAAGAATGTATATCCCTACGAGCGAATCGGGTGAACCTATGGATAACAATACTCTCATTATAATTGCTGCTGTCGCCGTTGTTGGAATAGTCATCGGTGCGATCATTGGTTATCTGCTTGGGGGCAAGAAAGACACCGGCATCGAGGCGGAAAAGGCTTGGGCTGAAGCCCGTGCCGGTGAACTTGAGAAGCAGGTCAAGCAAAAGGATATTGAGATATCTCGACGTGACGACGATATCAGGCGACAGCAAGACAAACTGGTTGCCGCCGAAGGCTCAAAGTCTGAGGCCAAAACTAAACTTGCCGAGGCTCACATCGATATCACGGACCTGCGAGAACAGCTTGAGGCAAAAGAACTCGAACGCGTTTCTTACCGCAACGCTCACATATTAGCCGAAAAGAAGAGCGTTGAACTTGAGGCTACAAACAAAGCCATCATTCAACAACTAGCTGAGCAAAAGCAGTTTCTGGAAGACGCAGACGTTAAACTGCGGGATGCATTTAAGGCCCTTTCATCTGAGGCGTTGGAAACAAATAATTCAACGTTCCTACATCTCGCTAAACAAAGCCTTGAAGCGAAAGTAGAGGAATCAGCATCCCAGCTTGAACAGAGAAAGACAGCCATCGAAACTCTTGTAAAACCGCTAAGCGAAAGCCTCAAGAACTTTGACGGAAAACTCAGCGAGATCGAGCTTAAACGCGAAGGAGCCTATTCCGAAATGAAAACGCTCGTGGGAGCTATGCGAGACACCACTGAGCGTTTAGAAACGGGTACACGGTCGCTCGTTGGAGCTTTGAAGACATCACATACGCGCGGCCGCTATGGTGAGATCGCACTTAGGAGGCTTATCGAAAGTGCCGGCCTCATGCCGTACTCGGATTTTTACGAACAGCCGTCCGTTGAAACCGAAGACGGGCGATTACGTCCAGACTGCGCAGTAAATCTTCCCGGCCATCGCCAACTTATTCTCGATTCCAAAGTTCCGCTCAACGCATACCTTGACGCATTCGAAACCGACGTTGAGTCAGAGAAAATCGTTCACCTAAAAAGGCACGCTGCGGCCGTTCGCGATCACTTTACAAAGCTGAGTAAGAAATCATACTGGGAAGCATTTGCCGATGCACCGGATTTCGTAATTATGTATATGCACATAGAGTCTTCGTATGGTGCGGCCCTTATGACTGACACGCAGCTTATTGAAGACGGCTTAAGCAAAAACATCATCTTTGCAACGCCATCGACGTTGCTTGCAATCCTTCGCACTGCCGGATACATGTGGCAACAGGAGAAGATGGCAAAGAGCGTTATCGAAATGCAGAACGCCGGACTCGAACTCTACAAACGAACCAACAAAGTATTGGAATATTTCTCAAAGGTCGGAAACAGTCTTACTTCGGCAGTAAGTAATTATAACGACGCAGTTGGTTCGGTAGAATCGAGATTCATGACACATTTGGAAAAAATAAAGGAAATTGGCGGAACAATGTTGCCGGATGAGATACAGCCGCTCAAACCGGTAGAGATATCCGTGCGGCCAGTTCTTAAATCGATCGGTTCGGGTGAGACTGATGAGGGAGGAATGCACTAGAAATGGTGGAATCGGGTAAATTGAGTCCGAAGACAATTGCCGTTCTATCGCTTATCGCAGACGGCAACAGCTAAGTCAGATCGTAGATGGACTTTCGGTGTTAATGTCGGAGACTTTCAGCGGATATTTGGCGAGGTAATTATCGATTACGAGAATAAGGGCTATCGCGACATTTTTTGCGACATGTTGTCGCGATACAGCACGAGCAGGCGGACGGACGGGAAGAAAGCGATAAAGGAAAAACGTGCACCGACGCCGAGCTAAGAGTAGTTTTGCGAGACGCCTTGACAAAAGAGAACTGCGTAAAACACGCCAGAGCTATGGGGCGCGGCTACGGAGCCCTCGAATCCCGATGTATCGGGACTGGGAGCCACCTCCGACGCGGAAATTAAACGATTGAGACCAAATGAAAAATTCATCGCCCAGATAAAACGCATCGCCAAAGAACTAGTCTGGCGAGTGTAACGTCAAAAATGAAAGAAATCTCAGGAGCATTAATATTTTCCCCCACCGACCTTGTTCGTTACCTTGAGTCGCCCTTCGCTTCGTGGATGGACCGATATCATCTTGAGCATCCGAACGAGTTGGTGCCCGACGAACTTTCTGAGGATGCTGAGCTGATAATCAAAACGGGAGAAGCTCACGAGCAAGCAATACTTCGGCAGTTTCGCGAAACCGGTGCTGACCTGTGTGAGATCACCCGGGAAAGCGATCAGTTCGACGAAACGTGTGATGCTATCCGCCAACGCCATTCGATTATTTATCAAGCTCGGCTAGAGTCCGGGGTATTCGCGGGATACGCCGACTTCATGATTCTGGACGGATCAACCGATCGTTATCAAATTTGGGACACGAAGCTCGCTCGCTCTCCCAAGGCGTACTACGCTATCCAGCTCTGCTGCTATTCAGAACTCCTAGCGGAAATGACAGGTGACCCGATGCCTGAGAAGTTCGGCTTGATTCTCGGCGCGGATGCTGAGGGAATATCCGAACGCGTTGAATTTAGAACGGAAGATTTCATCCATTATTACCGTCATCTAAAACAGTCCTTTCTTGAAATGCAAAGTGCGTTTGATGGAAATTTTGACAATCGACCGATTCCCGATCCCAGAGCCGATCACGGCAGATGGCAAACACACTCGGACAAATATCTCGATGAAAAAGATCACCTGGTTCGTGTTGCGGGGATATCGGCGGGGCAAATCAAAAGACTAAATGAAGCGGGTATTGGCACGCTAACCGCTCTTGCCGAGACCGGAATTAACTCAATCCCTAAGATGCCCTCAACGACGCTCGGAAAGTTGGTTCATCAAGCACGTCTACAAAAAGAGACCCGTGAGCTTCGTCAGACAGACATGCACGCAACAGCAAGGTTTGACATCCTCCCAATTGTCGATGACAATGCTCGTCCGGTGGGGCTCGGTGCTCTTCCGGAGGGAAATCCGGCCGACGTTTATTTCGACATGGAGGGGTTTCCTCTTATTCCGGGCGGCCTGGAATATCTATTCGGCAATACGACCATAGATACTCAAACCGGCGAGTATGAATTTACGGATTTTTGGGCACATGACCGCCAAAGCGAAAAACTCGCGTTCGAGCAATTCATAGATTGGGTGTACGCCCGGTGGCTGAAGAATCCGGGATTGCATATTTATCACTACGCTCCTTACGAGGTAACAGCCGTGCGGCGGCTAAGTACGTTTCATGACACGCGCCAGGACGAGGTTGATGAACTTCTAAGACACGAAGTGTTTGTGGACCTCTATAAAATTGTAAGGCAGGGTTTACGGATCGGTGAGGACAGCTACTCCCTTAAAAAAGTAGAGAGAATATATTGGCCTCAAAGCCGCACCGGGGTCGTGACGCTGTCTATAGGTTCGGTGGTTCACTACGCCCGATGGATGGAAAGCGATGAACCGGAGGATTGGCAGAATAGTTCTGTTCTGAAAGAGATACGGGACTACAATAAGGACGACTGTGATTCGACAGCCGAATTGGCAAAATGGCTGCGACGACTGGCCGCTGAAAATGGAATTCCGCCGTCAACGGATCTTGCCGCCCTTCGATCGGCCGACCAAACCGATATTAAAAAGCCTGACGAAAGAACAGCTGCACGTCTTGAGATCGCTCGTAGACTTCGTGAAAAGAACGACAATATTTCCCGGGTGCTTGCAGACCTGGTTGACTTTCATCGACGGGAAGGCAAGCCGGTTTGGTGGAAGTTCTTTGAGCGATGTTCCTCAGAGTCTGAGATTCTTCGGGACGATAATGGCTGTATTGCTGATGTAGAAGCAATAGGAGAACCTGTCCCTGAGAAAAGATCGCTCGTACAGGAATACCGATTTGACCCTGCACAAGAATGCAAGCTATCGGCAGGTGAGAGAAAGAATGTCGTTTTCTCCCATGCGAAGGAAACAAGGCTTAACCTTTTTTCGCTCGATTTGGCTGCCGGCTCGTTACAGTTGAAAGCAGGGCAAAAGACGCTTGAGGCTTTTGGGGGTGAGTTTCCCACACGCGGTTCGCTCGTGCCTGACGAGTATGTGAATCCCGATCCGATTCCCGACGCAGTAGCAAATGTTGCCGAATCACAGCTCAAGGATTCACTGAATCCAGCGGCTGAATCCTTGTTGAAGCGCAAGGCACCGCAGGGACTTCCCGCACAGCAAGACGAAACAACTATAGATCTTGCTATTAGAGTTGGGCTCCAAATGAACGGTGACTGTTTGGTCATTCAGGGTCCGCCGGGCACCGGAAAGACCTATACTGCCTCACATATGATCGCGGCGCTTCTCGCGGACGGAAAGAAAATCGGCATTACCTCGAACGGGCACAAAGCGATTATGAATCTGGTGAAGGCGTGCGGTTGGGTACTCAGCGAAAGCGGCCGGGCTTTGGTGGGAGTTAAAGCAGGCGACAGTGGCGATGAACCGATCTTTGAGTCCAATCCCGGATTTCTTCATCGAAAAACTGGAAGAGAGGCCTACGAAGCCTACTCCGACGGTATCATTGCGGGCACTGCATGGGTCTTTTCGCGAGCTGACTGGGATCACGATCTTGACTACCTGTTCGTTGATGAGGCGGGCCAGGTTCCTCTTGCTAATGTAGTCGCTATGACCCGCTGCACAAAGAATCTGGTGTTGCTTGGCGATCAGATGCAGCTTGAGCAGCCGATTCAAGGTGCTCACCCGGGGGACGCAAGGCTTTCCGCCCTTCAATACGCCTTAAAGGATGTCAACAATAGCCATGAGGATGCAGCTGTATTTCACTCGGTTGTCCCGGATGAGTATGGAATTTTTTTGGGAGAATCGCGACGTATGCATCCGGCAGTCTGCGATTTTATCTCCGAGAGCGTTTATAACGGACGACTTAATTCGCATCCTGATTGCGCAAAGCAGGCGGTTGAGGTTCCGGGAGATCACGATGCTGGATATGGAATTGTCTTTTACGGAATCGAACACGATGGAAATATCCAAGATAGTGAGGAAGAGGTCGAACAGGTTCTCGAAGTTTACCAAGATCTTGTAGGCCGCCTGTACACTGACAAAGATGGCATAACCAAACCCCTGGCGCTGTCGGACTTCCTTTTTATAGCTCCTTACAATGCGCAGGTTAGGTCTCTGGAACAACGGCTTCCAGCTGGAGCTCGGGTCGGGAGTGTTGATAAGTTTCAGGGACAGGAAGCTCCGGTTTGTATTTTGTCCTTGTGCTCCAGCTTTGGTGAGTACGGTTCGCGCGGTATCGGATTTATTCTCAACCAGAACCGCATCAACGTCGCAATCTCACGAGCCCAATGCACAGCGGTTGTCGTAGCGGACCCACGTATCGCGACTACAGCGCCCAGCTCCATCGAGACAATGAAACTCCTTAACCTCTTCTGCAAACTTCTGCCTCTCGGTCGGGGTAAGACTGATCTGGGGTATCTGAAATAGATTCACTGCACTGTTAGTGAAAAACGTAGGGAGTCTGTGCATTTTTCTGCCTCCGATCAAATGAGCCGTGCCCTAAACTAAGCAATCACCCGCACTCTAAACTTGCACTCAGGCGTACATCGGAGAGTTTACGTTTGAGCTAATAGTCGTACTAAAAGTACGACTATTACCTATCTGTTAAACCTTTCTTGCCTATTGTTTATATTCCTCTGTATACTGGTACTATGAGTACGGATAATCCGACCAAGATAAACCAACTACTTAGCTCACAGCCACCCGGGGTAGTGTTCCAGTCTCGTTGGCTGACGACGAAGGGCTACAGTCTCGATCTCCAACGGAAATATCGCAGCGGGAAATGGCTCACATCGATCGGGAACGGAGCAATGATACGGGCGGGTGATCGTGTCGGATACGAAGGTGCGATCTATGCCTTACAACGGCAGACAAATATGTCAGTACATCCAGGTGGGCGAACATCTCTTTCTTTATTGGGAAAGGCTCAATATCTGGAACTTGGTGCTCCCCGCGTCATAATATTTGGTGCTCCGGGAGAAGAATTGCCTAAATGGTTTCGACAGCACGATTGGGAAGCAAAAGTTGAGTACTATACGACGACATTTCTGCCGACAGATCTGGGACTCACAGAAGTTGAACTAAAGACGTTTTCGATAAAGGTCTCCAGTGCGGCGCGTGCTATTATGGAATGCCTCTATTTGGCGCCCGAAAAGCAAGATCTTGCGGAGTGCTACGCATTGATGGAAGGGCTCAACAGTCTTCGGCCAAATCAAGTACAGTCGCTTCTCGAAAAAAGCACATCGATAAAAGTAAACCGGCTATTTCTGTACCTTGCCGAGAAAGCGGGACACCGTTGGTTCAGTCATTTGAAAACGGACAACGTAAATCTCGGAAGCGGCAAGCGAAGCATCGTCAAAAATGGGGTGTACGTGGACAAGTATCAGATAACGGTACCGAAAGAATTAGAGCAAAGTGGATCAGAAATATAGACGACAAGTTTTGCTGTTGTTAGCCGTGCTTCCGGAAGTGGCGAGTGAGGAATGCTTTGCCCTGCACGGAGGAACCGCGATCAACTTGTTCGTGCGAGACATGCCGAGATTGTCCGTCGATATCGATCTGACCTACATCCACATCGAGGATCGACAAACATCGCTCGCTAACATGCGGGCCGCCCTGCTTCGGATCAAGGCTAAACTCGAAAGGATCATTTCTGATGTTCATGTAAACGATCGCACCGACATTGGAAAGCTACTGATCTCCAGTCGAGGGGTAGATATCAAATTGGAGGTCAATCTCGTAAACCGGGGAACAATCACGCCGCCAGCGCCGGCCGTTTTGTGCTCGCGGGCGCAGGAAGAGTTCGATGCGTTTTGTGAAATACTGGTAGTGTCGACTGGCCAGCTCTACGGAGGTAAGATTTGTGCTGCCCTTGATCGTCAGCATCCCCGGGATCTCTTCGACGTGAAGTACTTGCTTGAAAATGAAGGATTCTCACACGACGTAAAGGCAGGGTTTATTCTCGCGTTGCTCTCAAGCGACCGACCTCTGCATGAGCTGCTCAATCCTACAATGCTTGATCAGAAAAGTGTTTTCGAGAATCATTTCGAAGGAATGACGTTGGAGGAATTTACTTACGACGAGTTTGAAATGACCCGTGAGAAGTTGGTCCACACAATTCACTCGAATCTCACAGATGAAGACCGGGAATTCATTCTTAGCATTAAGCGATTGGCCCCGCATTGGGACATCTACGACTTCAAAGATTTTCCATCCGTGAAATGGAAATTACAGAATATTCAGAAACTCTACGAGGGTAACGAGGCAAAATACGCGGAGCAGCTAGCTAGGCTTGAGGCAGTACTTACAAGAGCTATTTGAGAAAGCAATCTATGGTTTGATTCTACGGAGACCAACCATAAGCTCAGCTGATTGAATCCCTGTGAAGAAGGTTCTATATTGATTTGAAAGTCGGCAAAAGAAAAGATACGGGTTCTGTTTGCTGACGCCAGCCTTTCGAAGTAGAACCCTTCACAAAAGATACTTAGAATCGTCCTGAAATTGTGTCATGGATTGTGACATAACTGCTCAAAATTGGACTGATTTTCATCATTTAGCACAGGTTGGCATGGGGTGGGCGAACTGGCCGTAAAGATTGCGAATAAAGAAGTTTGGTGGCATTCCAGGATGGTAAAAAGCAGCATATTTTGGCTTCTGTTAACCGAAGGGTTGTAAGTTCGAGTCTTACCTGCGGAGCCAATAAATATAGAGCTTTGAGGGCATCGTCAAGATGCCCTTTTTGCATTACTCACACATTGACTCACACACTGAAAGACAATTTCGAATTATCTGCAAAAGTTTTTTGGTAAGCTTTTGGTTACTTGTTACTAAGAGAATTGCTCACTAAATCTCTCATAGATTTTCTTTGTTAGCCACTCTTTCACATTATGAGCTTCCATGTGTTCACAACATTTTCTCAATTGGCGGGAAGGCGAGCTACGAGCAACGAGATTTCCGCAGCGGTTGCATCGCTTGATAAGAAGAGCACGTTTTTCTTCCTGTCAATGATTAACAACTTCCTAGCTCTCTTTCCCGAAAGTGATAAGGATAATTTCACTTATGTTCAGGGTTTTCTTGCTGCAAATTTATTAAATCCATTTTGGCGAGAAAGAGTGTCTGAAGTCACTAAGGATGATTTTTATTCAAAACCCGTTTTTCTAAGAACTCAACTTCTACTATTTATGAAGTCGATTCTTTTGGAAGGAAAAGAAGAGGGAGGGCTAGACCCTTCTACAGACGCAACTACTCGACACATCGTCGGTGAGATTTGTTTGAAATTTAGTGACTTTGTAGTTTCGGAAGAGCAAGAAAAGTCCTTCGAATCCTCTAACCCCTTAGACGACTTAGAAAGCAGGCGAATACTTAGCGAACTTTACGCTCAAATGCTTCCTGTTTTGGAGCTTGCGAATCCACCTGATTTTTACGAATCTCTTTCGCGAACTTTGAATTTCATAGAACTTTTTGACGAACATTATTCGACTAGCTTCGAAAACACATCGCTATCTTCAGTTTTTGAGACTTATGCAGGTATTTCCTTCGAAAGATTTTTGCTGATGACACTTGGAATTTATGGTGTGCTAACGACGCATAAACTTCAGGATTTTATGTCGAATCCCACTAATTTCAATTTTAGCCTCAGTGGACACTTCGCAGCTCTAAATTTCAGTTCCAAAGAAATAGACGCATTTTTTAAATTAACCTCAAATTCTGTCGATGGCATAATATCCGATTTAACAAATAGTCCTCTTAAATCAAAACTGCTTCAACAACATGACTTTACTGTTTTCAGAAAAACTCCGATTTTTCATGTGAGCCACGACATTCTTACTTTTATTGATGTGTCGTTTTTAGTTGAAAAAGTCTCTATTGGTTTTTTTCACACCATTCTAAATGTTTTTATCGAAGCTGGACTAAATCGCCAACCGTTCCTTAACAATTGGGGATATGTAAATGAAATTTATGTTAACGGTATTTTCCACCAAATTTATCCAACCGAACATGCTCGTTTTCATCCAAATGTGTATTTCGATATCAAGCAAGAGGTGGAAGCTTTTGATGGGATAGTAACGTATCAAAATTCCTTACTGGCAATGCAATACAAAGGAGGATTGCTTCATGCAATAGCGAAATATGGCGGCGATGCGAATACGCTGCTGAAAGAAATGGATGCAAGGTTTGGTCGAGGAAAAAAGGGAGCAATTACCCAACTTACTAGAAGCATTGAATCTCTTTTCCATGAAAGCGAAAAGAATAGACTAAATATTAAGAATGTCGAGGTGCGTGAAGTCACTCGCATATTTCCCATATTAGTTGCCAATGATGATTTGCTTAATATAGGGCTTTCACATTGGATATTGAAGGGATGGTTTGATGAGAAACTAAAGGAAAAATCTATTTCGGCATCTGTTGATGTTAAGTCCCTATTAGTAATGACGGTAAGCGATTTAGAACAGATTGCACCGTATTTAGAAGCGGAAGATTTTACGTTCCTTGATTTTGTGGAATTCTATTCTCGATTGGAATACATTCGCTTCCCTCCTCCCGAACATTGGTATGAACCTATGACGGCATTTGCGGAAGTATTGACAAGATTTAGAAAAGAACGGAATGTGAAGCGAAGGTCTAATGAACGTATCAATCAGAGAACTGACGACTTTTTTGAAACTCTTCGGTCGGCATTCAAGTAGCTACTGTTCCTCAATATTTGTGAGTTGCCTAAATCTTATCTCAAAACTCTTATATACGACCAAAAATCTGTTGTTTGAGAAAAAATCCATTCCTTTCTCTAAGAGAAAAATATTGCCTAAATCCCGTATTCGCCTTTTCGAGTTTTCAAGAACGTGAGTTACAAATATTACCTTGTAATACTCCCCTTTTTGGTTAGCCTCTTCCAGTTCTTTCTTGGTGATTTCGAATGCCTCAGTGCCATCTGACCTTCCCTTAACTTCAACAAAAACTTTATTTCCATCGCCATCCAAATATTCAATGTCATAGCCCAAACTATCGTCGCCTTCAGGATTGTACCCAGGAGTTGATGGCGGAACTTTACTGGCGTTCTTCGAGACCCATTTAACATCCTTTTGGTTCGCTGTAAGCTTAAGATAGACCTTCAATTCAGCAACAATACCAATTAGGTTATTTTGTGAATTGCTCGCTGCCCCATCATACCTACGACCATTTAAAGTTGAAGTTGCACGCGAACTCTTTTCGACAGATGCAATACTCGAAACTTCAACAAATTCGATGTCCCCGTCTTTATTCTTCAACATTTCAGCAACAGTATCCGCAACCCTGTCATTTTCGGTTTCAACTACTCCATCATTCGAACTTTTTGCTTTCGGTTTGAACCATGTTGCAAAAAGACTACTCAACAATTTGGTTTGACCGAAATAAAGTAAGCTCCTGTGCCGATTATTAAGAAGGAAGTCGTTTAATGCTTCTTGGGAGTAGTATTTTCTTGACTTCAATGTCTTAACCAACAATTCCAATTCTTTGATGTATGAAACGTTAGGATTGAAGCCATCAAGGGACGCCCCGATGTCTGAGACTTGTATCCCTAGAAATCCAAATTTCTCATTCAAATGCTCGACAAATTTTGTACTCACATCCATTGCTACGGCATCGACAAAAGGCGTCAAGATTATCGTCTTATACTCGTCAATGTAATTCTGGTACATCTCTTGTCGGCGGGCGTTCTGTGTTGAAAGATATTTGAATAATAATGCCTCAAAGTTTTTCTCGAAGCGATTTTTTAGTTGAGCAAACTGCTTGTCGTAGTAATCTCGAAATGTGATTCGAGGTAGGAGATATTCATTCAACCTTCGGATTGGGAGATTGATAATTTCGAGAAAATAACTAAGTGGCTTGATATTGGCTGGATTACTCGTCTTATCAAAATCAAAGTTCTCCCGAAAATCACGAATTATGTTTGGAGCAATATCTAACCTTTCTGCCGCCTCTTCAACATTGATTGTTTCTTCAAAAAACAACGAATCTGTGACGGTCAAGGCTCGCCCTAGCATCACTCCATTCCAAAACGCCTGTTCTTTCGAAAACACGGACGTAATCAAGCGGCTTCTTGTAAGCAACCCTTAAAATAGTACCAATCTAAAATGGAGTCTCCGGTTGATAGAATAACGCAGAAGGAGGCTTGAAATGAAGAGGAGCAAGTTTAGCGAGCAGCAGGTGCTTGGGATTTTGAAGGA
>JBJXHF010000026.1:0-66040 GCA_046160805.1 Pyrinomonadaceae bacterium | reverse complement strand
CTTTAAAGCTCAACAGCGACAATACTGCTCAAAATCTCGGCCTTCGCGAAATCGTCAAGCGCGGCAAGACCGTAGGTGATATGTGGAATGCTGCAGCGACTGGCACGCCCAATATAGTCGCCGTTACGACAGCAAATGACGATGACCAGATCACTGCTGCCGAACGCTATTACAACAAGACGGGAATTCGTGTGTCGCTGGCCGACAGCAGGCAAAAGTTGCCCGGTTGCGCCGCCGCGACCGACGCTACAACGCCGTATTGCGGCGTCAGGCTTGACGGAGATTCCATCGGACAATCTTCATCCGACACGACCAACGTTGGCTATCAGCCGACGCCGATGGTCGCAGCATCTCCCAATGCAAGTCCCTATCAGGCAAGCCCGATAAACGGTAAACGGTTTTACACAGGCAAGCAAACGTGGATCAAGATTGAAACGGTAATTTATAATTCGACTACAGAGGTTTACGACACTCAGGATATTACGCAGGACATTCTCAGTCTGGGTGTAACTAAAGCAATGCCCACACCCACGGCTAATCCTAGTCATTTCGCAATTACAGACACAAACTATTACACGCAAGGAGTCGACAGACGATCGATTATTGAACTACAGCGATATGTGATACCCGGGGGAAACATTAACGGGTCAGGAAACTACATGTCCTACGAAAGTAATAGCGGCTACAATTACGTAATGCCGAAAGCGATCAGAACTCCGACAGCTTCTGCTACGCCCGACAGATGCAGCAGATCTGCCGCTCCGACGGCTACCGGAACACCTACCGGTGGGTACGATAACGGAACACTAACACCAACACCCACACCAAATGGATTCTTTCCGGTTGGTTTTTCTGTTGACAGTGTCCCGGCCATGCGTAACGCCAGTATAAGTGGCATTACAGATAGAATCCCGTGCGTTGTGCCAGTTCCTATAAATGTTTTCGACACCCGCGAGGGCTTGTATAACGATACAACTGCAGTCTTCGATCCGGTTGCAACTTACGGCACTAACGTTCCGTGGGCGGGCGTAATGGGAATGGTTGATATCAACGTCGGAAATCTCAGGCGGTTTCTCAACGGCGATTGGGACAACAACATGCCGATAAATACGCCGTATTACACTGCGACCGGCCACGTTCTTCGCGGAAACGACATCCCGCAGCCGACCAATACATCGCCGAAAGCCGGCGGTTGGGTGCTCTACGTTTCGGATCGCCGCGGCGACTTTGACTTCGACGGCGAGTACGACATGGAAGATGTGTACGGACCCAACGACGGAACGACGCAGCTTGGCGAAGACGTTAACAAAAGCGGTACGCTGCAGGCTGATTACACAAATGAGGCGGTTCAATATACCAGCAATATCTCGCCCGACATCGCGGCCGCATTCGACCATAAATTTTACCGGCGCGGTGTTCGTCTAGTAAATGCTCAAACAATTCCCGGAAATTACGACACGACAACTCCCGAAAATACCAAGGGCTTTACCGTCGCGTCGGAAAACGGCGTTTACGTTTGGGGCAACTATAATGCGACCGGAGTTGTTTCCCACGGAAGTCCGACCGCATATACCGACTATCTGCCGGCATACAACACATCCGGCGACATCCCTGCATCGATAGCTTCCGACGCGGTGATGATACTCTCGAACAATTGGGATGATACAAAGAGCTTTATATTGCCTTTCGACAGAGGCGCGCGCGACGCTACCGAGACCACGTGCCGCTTTGCAATGTTGTCAGGCGACACGCTGACGACGGGGAACTCAACGCCGAATCAGGGCGGCAGCGACTTGAGAATGAACGGCGGCGTTCATAACTTCAAGCGGTACCTCGAAGATTGGGGCGGCGTGTATCTTAATTACAGCGGCTCGCTGATCAATCTCTATAACTCGCACAACAACAACGGGCCGTTCAAATGCTGCGACAACGTTTACAGCCCGCCAATCCGCAACTGGGTGTTTGACGCAACGTTCCTCGACATAAACCGCCTCCCGCCCGGAACGCCGTATTTCCAATACATCCAGACAACCGGTTTCCAACGGACTAACGATTAGCGCGGCTGTGCCGCTCTATTTGCGGAAAAGCTATGCTTTTCCGAACCTTGACGTACGATTCTGCGGCTCTGCCGCCGGCTCTTCAAACCGGCGGCAGAGCCGCAGAGTCTTTTTGCGTCCAACTTGGAGAAGCTAAGCTTCTTCGCAAATAGACGGGTTAAGCCCAGGCTAAGCCTGGGTGATAAATTACCTGACTCTGACTCGTTGTAGAAGAACCCAGTCGCTATCGCTCTCGGTTCTGACCCGTTCCACATCGCGTCATAGTCGGAAAGTTACGTCATATTTGGAAAGTTGCGTCATATTCGGAAAGTCACGTCATATTCGGAAAGTTGATATTTCAATTTTACCGGACGGTGTGCCAACATGATGCGGGAAGAGTTTAAGTAAATGGAGAATTGATAATGGAAAATGGAAGACTACATTCCTTTCCGAATTCTCGATTGTCAATTCTCAATCCAAAGTTGATGACAACGGACTCAAGTTTGGAACGATTTGGAACGATTTGGAATGCCTGGACCGCTTGAAACAGTTGGAACGTTTGGAACGATCGCACGAAATCATCGGAGCTGCGATAAAGCAAATTAATGGGCAAGGCGCGCACGTTCGTTGAACATCGGCTTTATGCTATCGTATTTATGTTTAAGGATAACCGCGCTTTTCGCCTGTCCTTTAATAGATGAAAGAGCTTGCCTTAAATAACTGCCGCCTCGATAAGAGATACGACATACTCGAACAGCTCGGAAGAGGCAGCTATGCTCAAATTTATCTTGCCCGTGATATTCTCGCATCGCACAAGGCGCCGCACAGTGAAGTCGTCATAAAAGCACTGAACGTTTTTCTTCAGGACGATCTCGACGACGATCTCGAACGCACGCTGGTCGAAAATTTTCAAAACGAAGCCGTCGCGCTCGACCGCGTCCGCCATCCAAATATCATCAGCCGCCTTGGCCACGGAACCGCGCGCGATCTTCGCGGTTCTGTCTTTCATTACCTTGTTGTCGAGTATCTTCCGGGCGGCGATCTACAGACGCTTGTGAGGAAGGAAAAAATTGCTATCAGGCAGGCTCTGAATTATATTGAACAAGTCTGCGCCGGACTCGGCCATGCTCATCGAAACGGCATTATTCACCGTGACATAAAACCGCAAAATTTGCTTTTGACAGGCGACCATTCGACGGTGAAGATCGCCGACTTCGGTGTCGCCCGTGTAAATATTTCCGATTCGCCAATAACGCGAGTCGGAACAAACATCTATGCGCCGCCCGAGCACAGCCCGATGCTCGCCGGGCAAACCGGAACATTAGATTTTGCAAAACTTACGCCGGCGGCCGACATCTATTCGCTGGCAAAATCGGTTTACACGATTGTCAGCGGGGAAGCACCGAGAGCGTTTGCAAACGAGAAGATCACTCAGTTGCCCGAGTCGATAAGCGATGAGGAATGGACAGACGATTTAACACGCGTGTTGCAAAAAGCAACACGCCGCGACTCGCGCGAACGCCATCAGAGAGTTGAGGAATTTTGGAGCGAACTTGGCTCTGTCCGCGTGATCGCGGGAGACAATATTGTCAGCGAACGCGCCACAGTCGTAGGCCGGATCGCCGACACTCAAGACTACACACGCAGCATTCCGCCGCAGCCGCATATTTCACAAGGCTACACACCAACCGCTCCGCCGCAACCGCATTTCGATGAAGAGCTGTCAGAATCCCGACCCGTCGGGACGCTAGCGGGCGGCAATAGCGTTGAGCAACGATCCAATCCAGTAATCAGTGCGGGGTCTGCATCACCAAACGGCCAAGATGTCCAGCATAATTTGCCGCCCGCTTACGTCCCGACGCGTCGGGATTCTGACAAGCACAGCCGTTTCCGCAGGCTCGTCGTATTTGCAGTTTTTCTAATTACGTTCACGGGCATTCTCTACGGCACAGCGAGTTACATGCGAGGTCGCGGCTTTTTGCCGGCCTTTCACATTCCTTTCACAAGCCGAACAGCCGTCGCCAACACAGACATCAATCTGCGAATCGCGCCCGACAAGGACAGCGATGCTATCGGCTTGGTCACAAAAAATTCAAAGCTGCGGATTGTAAATTCCCAGAATAATTGGTATCAAGTTGATGTGCTTGATCAAGGCCGCGACCGATCCTCACAAGCAAATGCAACCCGCGGCTGGCTGAACGGCAGGTATATCGACATCGACAACTAATAAATTGAGCGTACTCGAAAAAGTCAGGCAATGGATCGACGGCGACAGCTCGGAGCGCGCCTTGGAACAGGCTGCGCGTGACGCGCAAGTAAAACCGCGCAGCAAGGCCGAGGAATTTATCGTCAAGATCGCCCGCGCCGTCGAAGGCGTGATGCAGGACGAGATGGTTCCGCTGCCGCAGGGGACGACGATCATACCGAGCGAGTACACGATCTTCCTCAACGAAGACGACGACAAAGAATGGCGCGGCATTAAGCGGAAAGGGTTGGAGCAAGGCCTCTATCACATACTCGGCGAGCGGGCGAAAGAGATCGCCGGACGGAAAAAACTTGAGACAAAATCATTCATCATCGAATTTCGGATCGACGGTACTTTGGAAAAAGGCGATGTTCGCGTCTCGCACAGTTGGGAAGATTCGGCGAGCAACAAGACCGGAGTTCTCTCCCGTCAAAAACAGATGCAAGCCGAAGCCGTTATGAACACGTCTCCGGCAACAGTGCCGAACTTAAAATCTCCAACCGCCAAATCTCACGAACTGCAGCCTTTGATGCCGACGCCCGCAAATTTCCAACAGCAGTATATTCAACAGGCCGAGCCGCTCCCAAACATCGAAAGAGAAGAAATGACGCAGGTCAAATCCCGATCGGCCGAGCTTTACCGCATCGAGATTTGGCGTAACAACACACGGCAAAATGTCATTCCTGTTTTTCACAAGGAGGTCGTTATCGGGCGAGGTTCAAAATCAAAACCTGTCGATATACCGCTGTCAGGCGACGTCGAGATCAGCCGAAGGCATCTCATTCTTACAACCGACGGAGCAGGAAATTTCTGGGCCGTCAACGAGGGGAAAAATGCCGCCGAGGTAAATAATTACGAACTGCCCGCCGGCCAGCGTGTGCCCGTCAAAGCTGGAATGTCGATTAATATTTGCAGCTATTTGCTGCGCATTCTGCCAGGTTAATTTCTATTGCTGCTCGTACAATTCACGCTCGATCTGCGGCAGAAACATTCGCCGCAAACGCTCGGCAAGCGCCATTGCGTCACGCAAAACTTCATTTGTTTCATTCAGATTATTTTGCAACTGCGTCTGTAGCTGCGAGAGATTAAAGCGTTCGTTTTGCAGTTTTTGACGCTTGCTCTCACGAAGCTCTTCAGTCTCAGTCGTGCCCTCGTAGGTCGTGCTGTTGTTAATATTTCGCGGACGAAGATCGATCTCGACCTGACCGAGACGGTTGCGGGTCGAATTCAGTTTCTCGGTCAGTTCAATCTGCGATTTTTGCAAGTTTACGACACGCTGCTCGGTTCTCGTTAGGAGTTCCATTCCAAGAACAAGCCGCTGCTGCTTTTCAGTAAGCGTAATACCGCCCACCTTCTCAAACTTATCGACGAAGGATTTCAACGTAGCGGTCAGCGTTTGAACAGAAGCCGAAATTTTGCTCAAGTCCGACGACATTGTGATGATCGGGTCCGGCCGATAACCAGATGTCGACGATTGCCCCAAAATACCCGTTGTGAAACAGCACACGAAAACCACTAACAAAAAAACTCTACTTTTCATTGTAGACCTCCGGCGTGAAAAAATGCGTAATGAAATTGTAACGCAAACACACCTCCAATGCTGCGAAATATCAGCTTATTTTGGCAGTTCGTCCCGTTTGATCATTTGTAACATTTCTTCAACGCTTTGTTCTGCCCGCTGACGGACTTTGTTTGGATAGCCAAATTTCAGCGAATTCCGCTCAAAATCTTCGCGATCGACAACTTCGTATTTATTATCCGGCCAGACAACAACATCAATATCCAGGTCAACATAATCGAGAACGCCGTCCGCAAAAGTCGGCGGCATCGCAACATTGCAATAGTAATTTCGCAGCGACCCGTCAGGCTCATGAAAACGAAATATGTTATACCACCGGTCAAGCCAATAATATTCATATGAAACCGTGCCCCGACTGATCGAACCAAGCCCTGGATGTTCGACATCGCGATCAAACTCGCCGACCAACACAAGTAGCGAATCATCCTGCTTGATTAGCTCACAAATCCACGTTCGGCGAATGCTCAGATCATATTTGCGCGAATTAATCGTTACCTTTTCAAATGACATCTATGCGGTCACTCCAGAGCGAACCACCAACACCGAACACGGCGCGTGATGAACTACCGAATCCGAAACCGAGCCGAGCAGTAATCTTTCCCAGCGTTTGTAACCATGCGAACCTATGATTATCAAATCCGCGCCGGTTTCTTCCGCTGTTTCGACGATGCGGCCGTCCGGCGATCCGAAAAGAACATCGCTTGACAACGCAACGTCACCGCCGAAACACTCGCGCAACTTCCCGACAGTTACTTCTACGACCCGTAAAGCGTTTTCCCTTGCGGCTTTCTCAAGCTCGTTCGTGTCGGGAAGATAGCCGCCGTAAATATCCATCGCAAGCGGCATCGCCACATCGACGACGCAAAGCACTTTCACTTCGTCGCCGGCTTTGAGGTTGAACCTGCACAACATGTCAGCAGCCGCTTCACCGTATTTCGTTCCGTCTGTTGCGAGAATGATATTCATGTCTCCACCTCCTGATTCAGTCGTATTTGATTCGATGCAGAGGGAGAGACAGTTCGTTTACATCAAACTAAGCATCATCTTCAGTTTCCTCGCGACCAGTATAAGCATTCCGAAGCTTGCCGAGAAGCTCAAACAGTACCAGACGTTCGGTCTCGGTCAGGCCGACGAGGCAGCTTTCTTCGAGTTCGAGCCATTGGGCTTCGATCTCTTCGCGCATTTCGAAGCCGCGTTTGGTCAAAAATATCCGCGTCGAACGCGCATCGTCGTCGATCCTTGAACGGGTGACGAGATTTATCTCGACCAAACCTTTGAGCATTTTGTTGACCGTCGGAGCAGAGAGGTTGAGGCGGTTGGCTATGTCGATTTGACGAAGGCCGTCCTGTTTCCACAATTCGAGTAGGACAAAAACCTGTCCGCCGTGAAGCCCGATCTCGCCCATGTGCCGTTCGAGCGAATTACGAAATGCTGTCGTCACCTTCGCCAGAAGGTAACTAACCGTGTCCTCAAACTTTATTCGCGTCGCCGTTACTGCTTTCATTTCAACAATTTATGCAAACAATTAGCCTTCTTATTAGAATTGATTAGCCCACTGTTAATGTAAGGTTAGCCAGCTAACGGTATATCGTTAGCCCGCTAACTAACAAAAGTTAGCATGTTTTGGTTTAATTTAGAAGCAGGCTAAACTAAATTTATGGACAATGCCGATAAGCTCAAAAATGCACGCAATATCCTGCTAAAACTGCATAAATCGATGCTCGATCTCGAACGCGAGATGTACGAAGGCATTCACGGCCAGCTTAATTCCTCGGAATTCCTTCAACTTCTTCTCGAAGACGAAGATTTCGCATGGCTGCGGCAGTTTTCGATGCTGATCGTCGAGATCGACGAGATGTTCGACTTAAAGGTAAAGATCACCGACGAAATGATCGACGCTAACCTCAAAAAGGTGAGAGACCTCGTAGAAATGACTGAGCCTGACGAATATTTCCGTGCCAAATATCAATTCGCCCTACAGCGAAACGCAAATGCAGCCGGGTTGCAAAGTCAATTAAAGACACTGTTAGGAAAAGAGTAGAGTCCGATAACGGAGGTTCCACATGTTCGACTGTTGCGGAACGGAACAAGCTTACGATCTACCGCTTTTCTTCCAGTCAGACAAGAAACCTTCCAAACCCTTATCGGTCAAAGGATGTTTGACCAATTGCTGAATTACCTTGAAAGGAATCGTCGCAACATCTGCTGCCGCGAGTGCGCAATCGACGATGTGCATCGGGTGACGGATCGAAGCGGCCAAAACCTCGGTCTCGTAGCCGTAGTTATCGTAGATCTTTACAATATCGCGAATCAACTGCATCCCGTCGTTGGCAGTATCGTCAACGCGTCCGATGAAGGGTGAAATATATGAAGCTCCGGCCTTGGCGGCGAGCAGCGCCTGAGCTGCCGAAAAACACAAAGTCACGTTTACCTTCGTGCCTTCGCCGCGAAACGTGCGGCATGCCTTAAGGCCGTCAAGCGTAAGCGGTACTTTGATGACGACGTTGGCCGCAACCTTGGCATAATCGCGACCCTCGCGGAGCATGCCCTCAGTATCGAGCGCGGTCACCTCGGCGGAAATGTCGCCTTTTACCATCGCGCATATTTTCGCCAGATGCTCCTTGAAATCAACATCGCCCTCTCTTGCAACAAGCGAAGGATTTGTCGTCACGCCGTCTATCAACCCAAGCTCATTCGCTTCTTTTATCTCATCCAAATTTGCTGTGTCTATAAAAAACTTCATCCTTTGTCTCCTTTGTGGTGATCATATGACCGGATTTCTCAACAGGCCGATCCCTTCGATCTCTATCTCGCAAATATCGCCGCCTTCCAATTTCGAAACACCAGACGGCGTTCCCGTTGCGATAACGTCGCCGGCATTCAGCGTCATCATGTTTGAGATATATCGTATCAAATACTCGACGGTAAACACCATTTGCGAAGTGCGCCCGGATTGTTTTACCGAACCGTTAACGCGTGTCTCGACTCGAATATCGGAAACATCAAGCTCAGTCTCGATATGAGGTCCGACGGGGCAAAATGTGTCAAAGGATTTCGAGCGCGTAAACTGCCCGTCTTTTCGCTGCAGATCGCGGGCAGTTACATCGTTCAAACAGGTGAAGCCCAAAACGTATTCTCGCCAGTCAACGATCTCGGCTAATCCCTTACAGGTCTTAGAGATAACAACCGCAAGCTCACCTTCATGCTCAACCTGCTGCGACTGCGGCGGGATAATTATCGCCTCGCCGTTTCGAATGATCGCCGACGGCGCCTTGAGAAAGAGCAGCGGCTCGTTGGGTACTTCATTCCCAAGCTCGGCAGCATGATCGGCATAATTGCGGCCGACGCAGACAATCTTTGACGGAGCAAAATTGTTTTTGATCTCGATTATCATGAATCGCTAAGCCTTGACACGCTCGAACCACAGACACTTTAGGGTACGGTTTCGGAAACGATATCAGAAGGTTCGCTGACGTTGCCGAATTTGTCGGTCGCGGACAGGTAATAGTGATACGTCTTGCCTGATTCAACCTTTGTATCCTGAAACGTGTTTGTTTTCAGCAGCTCAGGCGTCAGCAGCGCCCACTGACTGAGCGGCAGTTCTTTTTCTGTTGAGCGATAGATATTGTATCCGACTACATCTTTTTCGACGTTGACGGCAAAGAAGATCGAGATTGTTGTCGGAGCAGCCGCGACCGTGATGGCTGACGGCGGACTTGGAGCGAATGTATCGACGGCCTTGAATTTCAACACGTTCGATTCGGAGCTCTCGATCGGTTCGGCCTGCGTTCCTACGGAAACGGCACGGACAAAGTAATAATATTCCTTTCCAAATTCAAAAAACTCATCATTAAAATTTGCGTTGGTTACTGGTGATTTGTTGAGCAACTTGCCGGGTTCTTTTTGTGATGTTGAGCGATAAATGTTGTAACCGAGAGTGCTCACGGGCGTCGAGGCGTCGATATTCGCCTGTGAAGGAAGCCATTTCAGACGGATCGCATCCTGTGAAGCCTCGGCTGCCAGCTCCGATGGATTTGCCGCAACCTTTGAAGTGGGTTCGATCAGCAGCACGTTTGAAAATGCAGCTTTTTGTCCTGATGCATTTACAAAACGGATCGCGTAACGCAGCCGCGCGGCCTGACCGGCAAACTCAAGCGTGTCCTTGTAAGTAAGCGTCTTCAATCCGAATTCAGCGTCGGTAATCGGCATTGCTGCTATCAAATTACTGCGGCTGGCAAAGTCTTCTTCGGAAAGTTGCGGAGGGGAAGTAATCGGTTCGGCAAGACGATAAATATCGGCTCGGTTGATATTCAGGACGCTGCCTTTTTTTGCGTTGCGGGCAGGCATTTTCCAGGAAAGGATAATTTGATTACCGCGCTGAAATCCTGAGATATCGACGCGCTGCAAAATGCGCTCTTTAGGCGGTACCGGAGCGCCGCGCTTGCCGCAACCAATGCCCGTAAGCGCCACAAGAGCTAAAAGTGCTAACGGCGCTTTAACCTTCGCGTGCTTAACGAGGATGTTTAAAGCCGGATGGTCAAGAAGAACATTAATTAACATTTGTTTAACTTACAAGATGTATTGCCGCAAATTCCGGTCTTCGATCAGGCCACTTAACCGCTCATCAACATACGCTGCGTCAATCTTCTGGTGCTTTTGTTCAAGCTCGCCGCCGAGGAAACTGATTTCTTCAAGTAACTTCTCAACTATTGTGTGCAGCCGTCTCGCACCGATGTTCTCGGTCGCCTTGTTGATCTCCTCGGCCATTTTTGCAAGCCGGTCGATTGCGTCGTCGGTAAAGGTCAGCTTAATTCCCTCGGTTTCGAGCAGCGCCTGATACTGTTTGATCAGCGAATTTTTTGGCTGGACGAGAATTCGCTTGAGGTCGTCAACGGTCAGCGATTCAAGCTCGACGCGGATCGGAAAACGGCCCTGAAGTTCAGGAATCAGGTCGGATGGCTTTGCAACATGAAATGCGCCGGCGGCGATAAACAAAATGTGGTCGGTACTGACCATGCCGTGCTTTGTGTTGACATTCGTTCCTTCGACGATAGGAAGCAGATCACGCTGAACACCTTCGCGCGAAACATCCGGGCTGCCCGATCCCGATTCACGGCCTGCAACTTTATCTAATTCGTCGAGAAAAATAATACCCGACGACTGCGCCTTTTCTATTGCTTTGTGCGTGATCTGCTCCATATCGACGAGGCTTTCCTGTTCGTCACGAAGCAAATACGCGCGCGCCTCGGCGATGGTCAATTTCCTGGTGACGGTTTTGGTAGGAAACATATTTCCCATCATGTCGCGCAGATTGACGCCCATCTCTTCCATGCCCTGACCGCCGATAAAATCAATCGTAGCGGATGAGCGATCCTGAGTTTCGATGTCGATGAGGCGTTCATCAAGATCGCCGCGCCGAAGTTGTTCGCGAAGCTTCTCGCGTGTGCGCGAACGTGGTTGCCCAGCTTCCTGTTTCGGCTCTTCGCCATCGACAGTTTGATGAGATATATCAGACGGCGGCAATAGAATATCTAGCAAGCGCTCCTCAACATTCTGCTCAGCCCGCGGCTGCACGTCTTCAAAAGCAGACTGCCTGCCCATATCGACAGCCACATCCGCCAGCTCGCGTACCATGCTTTCCACGTCGCGTCCGACGTAACCGACCTCAGTAAACTTTGAAGCTTCGATCTTGATAAAAGGCGAATTTGCCAGACGAGCAAGCCGCCGCGCAATCTCGGTTTTTCCGACGCCGGTCGAACCGATCATAAGTATATTCTTTGGCAGAACATCCTCAGCGATTTCAGCCGGCAATTTCTGCCTGCGAATACGATTGCGAAGCGCAACGGCGACAGCCTTCTTCGCCGCGTTCTGTCCGACAACATACTTGTCCAATTCAGCCACGATCTGCCGAGGCGTCAGGTCATCGAGGTTTCGCCTTTCTGCTGCGGTTTCGCCGCCTAAATATATTGCCATCTTACAATTTACCTGCGTCCAAAAACTCGTCAGGATATATCAGATTCTAATTTCTTGGGAAGGAGTTGTCACTTGTCACCACTGTCACTTCGCTGCTTTCTCAATGTAGATCGGAAGCGTTTCGGGCCATACCATAGCCAAAAACCGGATATGGTAAAGGTAAGCAAGGCAGTTCCCATTACCGATGTGTAAACCAGCTTTATCTGTTCGCCGGATGTTCCGAAAAGGTAATCCAATATAGAGCCGTCGTGAATATTCTCGATGAAATCGGAGCGGCGGCGCTCGATATGGAGCAGATCACCGGTCGTGCAATCAAGCTGGACGCCCCAGTAACCTTCGATAAAAACAAACTTGACCATGCCCTTGTCAGGACGAAAATCAATGCGCTCCAGTTCGAGCGAAATATCGGCGGAGATGTTTTCGCGAACAACTCGTTCAGCCTTTTCGTGCAAGACATGAACCGGCAGCCAATCCCGCTGATCGGTCGAAATACCTTCGTAAGATTTTGGAAGGATAGCGCCGCCCGTGTGTTTCTTCCAGCCAAGCAGCAGGCCTGTGCAGCCCACAATAAAAAAAAGGCAAACAGCATCGCACCGGTCGTTCGGTGAATCTTCCTGGTTATCCTAAGTAATTGAGCTTGTCTGCGGCGTTGGGTGATATTCATCTATGGAAAGGCCGTGGTTAGATTTCCTCGACTACTATGTCGGAGTTTGTATAAATGCAAACTTCCGCGGCGATTCTCAAAGCTTCCTCGGCGATCTCTCGAGCCGAAAGTTTTGTGTGTTTCATCAATGCGCGTGCCGCCGAGAGTGCATACATGCTGCCCGAGCCTACCGCAAGCAAACCGTCGTCCGATGAGATCACGTCGCCTTTGCCGGAGATGAGAAAGGCATCTGTGCCGTCAGCGACGATGAGCAGCGCTTCGAGATTTCGAAGGTATTTGTCTGTTCGCCAGTCTTTGCTCAACTCGATCGCTGCTCGTTCGAGCTGGCCCTGAAACTGTTCGAGCTTTGTCTCGAATCGTGTCAAAAGCGAAAACGCGTCAGCAGTCGAGCCGGCAAATCCCGCAAGTATCTTGCCGTCTGAGATGCGGCGTACTTTGCGGGCGTTTCCTTTTATAACAGTCTCGCCGAGTGTCACTTGGCCGTCGCCAGCCATCGCGATCTTGCCATCGCGTTTCACAAGCAAAACTGTCGTCGAGCGAATTTTCACGCCTTTTTCGTCGCCTTTCATAAAAACTCAATAATAAGGGTTTAATTTCAAATGCTCAAACGCGCGGAAGTTACAGAGTTACATAGTTACAAGGTACCAGAGAGCCAGAGATGAATGTCGGCTCGCTTATTCCGTAACTCTGGTACTTTGCAAACTCTGGCACTCTGCAACTTTCGTCAATTGACAGATGCAGTCCATATGTTTGAACATTAGTGTTTATGGTTAGGCGTCCGCGAATCGGCATCACAATGCGTCTGGAGTTGGAAACGCGGCGATTTTATCTCGGGCGCGATTACAGCGAAGCTATCGAGGCATGCGGCGGCGTGCCGGTGCATCTGAGTCTGATACCAAAGGCTGGCTACATCGCCGAAGCAATGAACGGCCTTGACGGAATTCTGCTGCCGGGCAGCAACACGGATGTCGATCCGCACTATTACGGCGAAGAGCCGCATCAAAAACTCGGCACCGTCATCCCCGAAAAGGACGAGACCGATCATTTGGTTTTGGCTGAGATCGAGAAACGAAACTTGCCGTTATTTGCGATCTGCTACGGCATGCAGGCGCTGAACGTCTCTCGCGGAGGTACGCTTGTGCAGGACATCGAATCGCAGATGCCCAAAAGCATCAAGCACGAGCAGGGAATTCCGCAAACGCGAAACTCACACAGTCTCAAGATTGCCGCCGGCAGTATTTTGTCGGGCTTGAATTCGGTGAAAGATGCTAAAGGAGCGGTTCGCGTAAATTCCTCGCATCACCAGGCGATAAAGAAGGTGGGAAAGAATCTGAAAGCAGTCGCGTGGGCAATAGACGGTGCTATCGAATGCGTGCAAGATACAAGGAAAAATAGATTTGCCCTCGGCGTCCAATGGCATCCTGAAATGACGGCAAGTTTCGATTCCGTATCAGGCGAGATTTTTGAACTATTCGTCGAGAGATGTAAGGCTGGAAAATAGTAACAAGTCTGGTGAATTTGCGTATTATGACAGGTGAGAGATAACTGATGCACAATCCGATTCTTATCGCAATAATTTCATGGTGGCTGCCGGGCGCGGGGCACCTTTTGCAGCGGCGAATAAAGCGCGGCGTTATTATCTGCGTCGTTGTTTGGACAATGTTCATCATAGCCGTCGCGAGCGGCGGAGCTCATTATCCGGGCTTTGGCTTTAAAGACGGAGCGCTGCTTTACCTTTTAAATATATTTGCGAGATGCGGAACAGGCATCGGCGCGATCGTCAGTTTCGTCGTTGCCGCTTCGCCTTCGCCGCAAGTTGCGGCAGCAGCGACCTTCGAATATGGCGGCCGATTTCTCGAAGTCGCCGGTTTACTCAACTATCTCGCGGCCATCGACGCCGTTGACATCGCGGCCGGGAGGAAGAAATGATACATTTTCTCTACCTCGTCGGATTCGCCTTCTTTGTCTCGGTCGCCTTTGGAGCTTTTGCAAAAGGCACGTCGCGAGAGCGCATCATTTACGGAGCAAAAACATTTGCGCAGTTCATCGTAGTAAGCCTTGTCCTTGCCTGGATCCTTTATTTTATTCCATGGTAAGAATCGTGCCGCAAGCACGCCAGACTCGATCTGTTCCGTTCTGGAACAGTGGAACAAGTGGAACAAGGTGGAACAAATGCCGCTGATCGAAACCGAGAGCCTTGTCATCAAAACTTACAACCTGGCCGAGGCTGATCGGATCGTCGTGTTCCTGACGCGCGAACACGGCATGGTTCGCGGCGTGGCAAAGGGAGCTAAGCGGCTTAAAAGCAAGTTTGGAAGCTTGCTCGAACCCTTCACTATCGTGAAGCTCGAATATTTTCAGAAGGAAGCGCTCGAGCTGGTTTCGATACAAAAAATCGATCTCATCCAGTCGAATTTTGCCGCCGCGAGCGATCCTGATTTCCTGCAAAAATTTTCCTATCTTGGGGAACTATTGGTAACGTTTTCGCCGCCTCACGACCCGAATGAAACGCTTTACAGAATGGTCAAGGCATGCATCGAAACGGCAGCCGCTGATTCAAATAGCTTATTGAACATTGGTGTTTACTTCGAATTATGGCTGCTGCGTCTTGCGGGTTATCTGCCGGATTGGAGTAAATGTGACGAGTGCGGGCGAGCATTTGAAGAGAGTGAAGAAACGAGCATCCGCGCAAACTTTCATTTGGTGTGCTCGCGTTGCGCGAGATCGTCCGGCAGAACACTTTACGGCTCGACCCGTCTTGTCGCACAAACTGCACGAAAAATGTCGCCGAGCGCATTCACAGTATTCACAGCAGAAAAAGGTGAAGATTTAAAACACCTTTCAGCTATCCTGAAACAAATGATCTCGCAGTCTATCGGCAGGGAAGTCGCAGGCGAAAAATCGCTGGCCATCAAATGACACGCACAAGTTGGCTCATTTCAAAATATCTCGTCCTCGCAGTGCTGCCGTATTTTGCGTTTTCGTGGCTGCTGCTGAGCGTGATCCTGTTTGTGCAGCAGGCCGGGCGATTTGCGGATATTTTCTTCAGCGTCAACATTCCGGCGACGCTCGTGTGGCAATTGAGCGCGGCTCTTGTGCCAAACGTAATCGCATTCACGTGCCCGATGGCGATGCTTGTTGGGACGGTCATCGGGCTTGCAAAATTGCAGACCGACAGCGAGCTTGTCGCGATACGGGCTGCCGGTGTTGGCAATCTGCAAATAACTTTACCGCTCGCAATACTCGGCATTTTGATGTCGGTCTTCGCATTCGCTGTAAATTTGAAAGGCGTGCCGCTCGCGGCAATGCTCGTCCGCAAAGTCGCGCTTCAGACCGCGATCAAAAAACTCGAATCGCCCATCGATCCCGGCGTTTTTAACAGCGAAGTCGGCGGCTACACGATCTTTGTCCGCGACGGCGACGCCGAGACGGGACGTTGGAACAACATATTTATATATAAAGAAGACGCGGCCGGAACAGTGCGTCTGATAACGTCAAAGCAGGGCCGCATAGATTTTTCAGGTCAAAATTCCGAATTGGTGCTTGAAAATGCCGTTGTCTCGACACTGCCGCTCGAACCCGGTGCGGGAAAATACATCAAGGAAAATCTTGGCGAGATTCGCCTTGCCGTAAAAACACAGCGCAGCGAGATGATCGAGCGGCTAAGCAAATCAAGCGGCTCGATCAACGAGCTTGGTTTAACGCAGTTGTCGGATTACGCCGAAACGAGCGAGGGCAAAGACCGCGTCGAGGCTCAAATTTTATGGCAGCGGCGAATAATTTTGTCGATCACACCCTTCATTTTTAGCTTGCTCGGAACGGGAATGATCTTGCGGTTCAATCGCGGCGGGCGTGGCCTCGGAGTTTTCCTTGCGCTTTTGGGATTGATCGGCTACTACCTGCTCGCTTTTCTAGGCGAGCAGCTTGCGCGTACGGGTACGATGAACGTGACTCTCGCCGGCCTGCTTCCGATCGTAGGAAGCGTGATTGCAATAATATGGTTCAACTATTCAAGCCGAGTCGGACTGTGGAACATCCCGACGGATCGCATCAATACATTCGCAAACAAATTTAGAGCCGCACCGGAAAAAATACAACTCCGCAATTTTTTCGTCGATGTCACAACCGGCATTCGCGATTTCGACATCACGCTCAACCTGCTCAAATACTTCCTGCTCGCGCTCGGGTTTCTTTCAACGGTTTTCGTTATCTTTACCGCATTCGACCTCTGGAAATTTGCCGGCTCTATCGACGGCGGCGTTCTGCTTCTCGCAAAATATCTGTTCTTCCTGCTGCCGTTCATGTATCTGCAGATCGCCCCGTCGGCAGCGATGATCGCAACGCTCGCGACCTACGTCATCAAATCGCGGCAGAACGAGATCGTTACATGGACCTCGGCAGGGCAGAGCGTTTACCGACTGCTTATCCCGTGTTTTGTTGCGACCGCACTGCTGGGTTTGATAAATTGGCAAATCCAGGAACGCATTCTGCCCCCTGCAAATCAACGTCAGGATGCCACCCGCACTCTCATTCGCAATCAGGGAATTTCAACGGATGCCCGGGGACGGCAATGGATTGCGAAAGATAACCGAATCTACTCATTCAAACCCGCCGGAACGCAGGCTGCCGGCCTGCAAGTGCCTACGCTCGGGACGTTTGCGTCTGATAACGAAAAACGAGAGGGCTGTGTTGGATGCGTAAATGATTTAGTAATTTACGAGTTTTCAATAGAGAAGGCGAATTTGCAATCCGTATTCCGCGCAAATTTCGGAAATTGGCAGGCCGGAAAAATTTTCTTGCAGGGAAGTGTCGAAAAAAATGACTTGAGCGAAGGGAAAATCGACACTCAAAAACTCGACAGCAGGGAATTGGCCGAACCGACAAACCCGTTTATCGAGGCGAGCGAAAAGCCAAGCCACCTCAACATCGCCGGCATCAAGCAACAGATCGCGAACAGCGATTCCGAACTCGACCGTCGCACTCTCACCGTCGGGCTTCATAAGAAATACGCGACGATGTTCTTGCCGTTCATCATCGCGCTTTTCACGGCGCCTTTTGCGCTTTCGCTGAGCCGTAAAAGCAAAGTAGTCACGGTCGGATATGCAGTTGGCTTATGGCTGCTGTTCACAGGCACAAGCAGTGTCTTCGAACAGTTCGGCCTCAACGGTTTTCTAACGCCGTCAATCGCAGTGTGGACGCCGCTCGTCATCTTTGCGATGTTCGGCGTGTATCTTCTTTCAAAAGTGAGAACGTAATTTCATCCAGTCGCTTCAGGTATTTCTGTCACGCTTTGCGGGCTGAGGTTCAAGTTGTTTTGTCCCGCGATGATGGAAACCGGCGCGTTCCAAAGAGCAAACCCGCGTCCTACTTTTGTGATTCCGAAAAGATAATATTCTTTCGGAGCGATGTTCGATAAATTTGCATTGCCTCCACCGTCGGTCGTGCCCGAATATTTTGAATGAGCCGCGATCGCACGCATTGCTTTCCGCTGAAAATCGCCGTATCGATCGGGATAAACAATCGCAAGTCCCAAACTGCCTGTCAGCGTATTGCCCTCGATCGGCTCGATTTGCGCTTCGCTCAAGATGGTTTCAAGGTCCTCGTCAAGCAGATGGAATTTCGCGTTTCGCACCGTCTGCGGAGCGCCGCCGCGAGCCGGAGCGACGCGGGCGTTGATTACAGCGGTTCCCTTGTCCGGCGGGGGAGCAACCGGAGCCGAAGTCGTCGTGCCGGGAACCGTCGTCGTCTGTCCCGGCGGAAGCGTCACGCTTTGCTCGCCGCTGGGCGGTATCGTCACGCTCTGGCTGTCCGAAGGCGGCACACTTGTCGTGCGACTATCACGCACCGGATCGGTCGCACCCCGCCGAGCCGTTACGTTAATATTGGTTTGCGTTGCATCATCAGTTCGAAACGCAAAATAAACAACAACCAGCAGTAACACCGCAAGCAGCCCAATCGGAATAAACGCCCACGTCGGAAACTCCGATTCGCGACGCTCCTGCTTCATAACGACGACCTTTTTCTCCACCACAGGAACAGGCTCCGATATCGGCCGCCCACAATTAGGGCACGCAACCGCGTTATTCGATATCTCATGACCGCACTCCGGACAGTAAATTAATGACATTGTTTTATCCTCCTCAGAGATTTATTGGATACAACTACCAATAAACATTGTGGTATATCCTGAAAAACAGTGTTGTATGCAAACAGACAAAGGGTCAATGCGCCACGCATATTGTCAGAACCGGGAGAGCGGTAGCGACCGGATTTCAGGATTGACAAACTATACTACTCACGGGTATGGTAAAGATGTGAAATCATGAACCTAACCTTTATTGAAAATTCGGTTTTCATGAGCCAGATTGACAAACTGGGTAAACCGCTTTCTGATGAAGTATTGTCGGCAATAGAAAATGATCTTCTCAAGAATCCCAAACGTGGGGCAGTTGTTCCCGGAACGAATGGAGCCAGAAAGGCGCGAATTGCAGACTCCGGCAGACAGAAAGGGAAAAGAGGTGGGTTTCGTTACATCTACATATATTTTGAGGCATATGCGCAAGTTTATTTGATTTTGTTTTACGGAAAGAATGTTAAAGACGATTTGACTAAAGCTGAAAAGAAAATTATTTCCGACAGCATTAAGAGAACTAAAGAGACATTGAAAAGAGGTAAATAAAATGGACAAGCAATTATTCGAGGAACTTAAGAAGTCGCTAGGCGAGATGGAAGCCCATGCCGCAGGCAAAAAGGTGAAGGGCCTTCGTGAGGTTGTAAGGGAAGTAAAATCTCCCAACCCGCTCTCGAAAGAGGAAATCGTCAAAATCCGAAAAAAGCTGCAAGTCTCACAGGCTGCATTCGCAGTCCTGCTTAACATCTCGACGAAAACCGTTCAGAAGTGGGAACAAGGCGAAAACAAACCAAACGGCTCAAGCCTCAAACTGCTCTCCATCGCGAAAAAGAACCCGAAGATGCTGTACGTTAGCTGAAGGAAAACCTTCGCCAGTCGGTCGTTCACTCTTCACGATTTACTATTTACGATTAACAATTTACAATTCACGAGTAGGAATTTTCAGGACGAAGGTATCCTTACCGTTCGAGCAATTGCAGTTTAATTGTTTGTTTATCGTGAGGCTTCGTCCGGCAACGGGCGAAGCCTTTTTCTTGTAACACAAGCGTACTACTTATCCACAGGAGCGGATTCATGAGCTGGCTTGACCAATTACGACGGGGAAAACAAACCCGTGATGAGGAAACGGCGTTCTATTACGCTTACGATATGGAGCGAAAGGAATTTTATTTGGTTGTTGAATAAAAGCCAGACACCTACACAAAGCACTATTAGCAATGGCAAAATCCAAATTAAGACACTATCAAAAATGCTTTCTTTTTGACTGGACCCTCAAAGGAAATGGCTCCTTGGAAACAAGGTGATCATTTTTCAACGGCCCTCTACCACCGTAACAAATTCGGCTGTTCGAAGAACTGGAAATATAAACGACTAACTCACGAATTCCGATTCTCATTTGACGTAGAGAAGGGTTACTACGATAGAGTGCCTGATTTAGAAGTAGTATTTGGGCGCAACTCACCAACCGAGTTTCTATTTCCTATGGAAGACATAAACGAAGTTGTATATGAAAAGATAGGAAAATGGTTGTTGCTAGGTGAAAAATTTAAGAAATAAAAAACGATGTCAACTTTAACAGTCGAAGTTTCCAATCAGAAGCCCGTTTCGGGCGCTAGGATTTTCGTTACCGTTCACCACAACATAATGCCGGACACTTGGCTAGAAGATAGGACGGATTCCAGTAGTCAAGCCAAATTTAGCATTGATGGCTATGTAGTGGTTGATATTTCGGTCAACGGTCGGACGCAGAAAAATGGGATCAGCTTGGAACCGGGCTCGAAAGCGGCGTAAACGATGCTCATATTTCGCCACAAAAATGCTATAATTTTTTCGTTATGACACAGCCACAGGCGACAGCGGAAGTATTTTGGACAGCGTTTCAGGCGTTGAAGCCGGCCGAGCGGGAAGCCTTTATCGGGAAACTGATGAAGGACAGGCGGTTTGCAAACGATATTTCCAAAAACGGCGACAAAATGGCACTTATGAATAAAGCCATGTCCGATCCTTTGTTCCTGGCCGATCTCAAAGAAGTAGAAAGCGATTTTAGCCACGTTGACCTTGAAGAGGTGATCGGGTGACTCTTGATCGGTGGAGCGTTTGGCTTGCCGGCCTCGATCCGGTAGTTGGTTCCGAACAGGGTAAAACGCGGCCTGTGCTGATCATAAGCAAGAGCGCGTTAAATCAAATTCTGCCCGTTGTAAATGTTGTGCCCCTCACAACGCGAAAACAAAATCGACGTATTTATCCAAATGAGGCACTCATTGAAGAGCAGGCAGCCAACCTGCCAAATGAGTCGATAGCGCTTTGTTATCAGGTTCGCACCGTCGACAAACGACGACTGCTGCGGAAGATCGGTGATCTTGATGATTCGGTTGTGCAAGATGATATTATCGCGGCATTGTGTTTTCAACTTGAGATTGTCTAAGCTCAAGTCTGTTCATCGCTGGTAATTCTCACTCCGTTGCCGTCGCGGATGTGTTTTTGTTTTCTTCCTTTTGAGTCGAACGTGTACCAGATCATAGGTTTGCCGCGTTCGTCTTCTTGTTCGACGAAGATCTCGTGGCCGTAATCGTTTAGCGCGCGTTTCAGGCTGCTCACCGATGCTTTCTGCGCGCGAACGCCTGGGCTTTTTCGCACTTTTTTCCATGAGCCTTTGCCGCAGGTGACGGCGGTTCGGAGGTCGAGGATCAGGACATTTTCTTCGACAAACGGGAAAGGGAAGCGGAGCGTGCGGTCGATCTCGATGCCGTTTTCGCGCAAGAAGGGCATCGAGCGGACGACGCGGTTCGAGCGTGCGTGGCGGATGCGGACCAGCACGGCGTTGTGAGCGTCCGGGTGAGCGGGCTTTAGGCCGATGGTGCGTGACGATTCGTCATACAACAAAAACATCGCCTGCGGCTCGCCGAGCTTTCTAAAAGTATCCAGGTCGAATGTGATCTCACCGCTCGGGTTGATCGACGAGCGTATCTCATCAGGTACCCGCCTCGCAGCAACGCCTCCGAATTCCTTCCAGCTTCTTCTTAACATGATATTTCAATGATTGCAAAGAATGGCGTAAATGTCAAGCATAAAACAGTGAACAGTGAACAGTGAACAGTGAACAGAAAAGAGTTTCTTCACTATTCACTATTCGTTATTCACTGTTCACTATCTTCCGTCCATTCCGACCACGCCGCCATTGCCGCCGAGCTTGGGCCGGCTTAGCCGATCACATTGAAAGAAAAGCGTGACTTAAAGCTCGAAAAACGCGACCTGCACTTCACGTGACTTAAAGCTCGAAAAACGCGACCTGCACTTCAAAAACCGTTGACTTGAGACCTACGAAGATGTACCTAAGTGAAAAAGGCCCGGCATTTACGCCGAGCCTTTCTTCATTTTGCATTGTGCATTGCGAACTGTGCTTTAAATTACGTTCCGCTTTCCCAGCTCGACATGTATTCGAGCATTTCGGGGGTGAGCTCGTCGATGTTGACGCCCATGGCGCGGAGTTTTAGGGAAGCGATCTCCTGATCGACTTCGGGCGGGAGGACGTGGACGCCGGCGGCGAGTTTGCCTTTTTGTTTGACGAGGTACTCGGCTGAGAGCGCCTGGTTGGCGAACGACATGTCCATTACCGACGCCGGGTGGCCTTCGGCGGCGGCGAGGTTGATGAGGCGGCCTTCGCCGAGGACGATCACGCTTCTTCCTCCGTCTTTCCCGATGTATTCTTCGACGAATGGGCGGCGCGAGACTGCGGGTTGAGACATATCGCGGAGAGCATCAAGGTTCAATTCGAGGTCGAAGTGGCCGCTGTTGCAGACGATCGCGCCGTCCTTCATTACCTCGAAATGCTCGCGGTCGATGACGTGGCGGTTGCCGGTCACTGTGATATAAATGTCGCCGATCTTTGCGGCTTCCTTCATCGGCAGCACGCGGAAGCCGTCCATAACGGCTTCGATCGCCTTGATGGGATCGATCTCGGTGACGACGACGTTCGCTCCGAGGCCTCGGGCACGCATCGCGACGCCTTTTCCACACCAGCCGTAACCGACTGTGACGAGAGTTTTGCCCGCGAGAAGAATATTCGTCGCGCGGATCACGCCGTCGAGCGTCGATTGGCCGGTGCCGTAGCGGTTGTCAAAAAAGTGCTTGGTCTGCGCGTCGTTGACCGCGATGGAAGGGAAGGTGAGCACGCCCGCGGCTACCATCGCTTTGAGGCGGACGATGCCAGTCGTCGTCTCTTCGGTCGTGCCGATGAGGTTGCCGATAAGCTCCGGCTTTTCCTTGATCATCGTCGCAACGACATCGCTTCCGTCGTCGATTATCAGGTTCGGATTTGTCTCTAGCGCCGCTTTGACGTGACGCACATAGGTTTCGGTCGATTCGCCCTTGTGCGCCATTACGGGAATTCCCCAATCGGCAACCAGCGAAGCCGCAACGTCGTCTTGCGTCGAGAGCGGATTCGATGCGATAAGGAGCGATTCCGCTCCACCGGCCTGCAGCGTGCGAGCCAGATTCGCCGTCTCGGTCGTGATATGCGCGCATGCGACGAGCTTGACGCCGGTGAGCGGTTTTTCTTTTTCAAAACGCTCGCGGATGAGCCGCAGCACTGGCATTTCGCGGTCCGCCCATTCAATGCGCTGCTTGCCCTGCGGCGCCAGGTTGATGTCTTTGATGTCGTATTCCATTGATAATGCTGTGTCGGCCATAATAGTTATTGATAAGACGTATAGGACTCATAGGTCACATAAGACCTATTAATTTTTTTTTTGTTAACCGTTGGTGCCAATACCTTTTTCAGCCGCAGTCCTTAGAGCCTCGGCCTTGTCTGTTACTTCCCAAGTGAATTCGCCGTTTAGACGTCCAAAATGTCCGAAACGCGCCGTTTCTCTATATATCGGACGACGTAGATCCAGCATTTCGATAATACCCTTTGGCGTTAAAGCAAAATTTTCGCGGACAATAGCTGCTAATTTATCGTCGTCGATCGTCCCTGTGCCTTGCGTGTCCACGTAAACTGAAACCGGTTCCGCAACTCCGATAGCGTAAGCTAACTGAACAGTACACTTATCGGCAAGGCCTGCGGCAACGACGTTTTTCGCTATGTAGCGAGCCATGTACGCCGCCGAGCGGTCAACCTTGGTCGGGTCCTTGCCCGAAAACGCCCCGCCGCCATGCGGAGCAAATCCGCCATAAGTGTCGACGATGATCTTGCGCCCGGTAACTCCCGCATCTCCCATCGGCCCGCCGACGACAAAACGTCCGGTCGGATTGATGTGATATTTTGTGTTTTCGTCAAGCAATTCGGCGGGTATAACAGGCTTAATAACCTTTTCCATAATATCGGCACGAATTTGTTCAATCGGTATCTCCCCTGTTTGAGATGAAATAACGACGGCTTCGACGCGAAACGGGCGGCCGTCACGGTATTCAATAGAAACCTGCGATTTTCCGTCGGGACGCAAATAGGGAATCGAGCCGTCGCGGCGAACCTCTGACAGTTTTCGTGTCAGATTATGTGCCATTTGGATCGGCATCGGCATCAGCTCGGGCGTTTCGTTGCACGCATAACCGAACATCAGCCCCTGATCCCCGGCACCGCCAGTGTCAACGCCTTGCGAAATATCGGGTGATTGGGTGCCGATCGCATCAATGACGCTGCAGGTGTTCGAGTCATAGCCGTATTCGGCGTTGTCATAGCCGATCTCTTCGATCGTCTCGCGGATGATCTGCTTGTAATTTATGACCGCCGTCGTCGTGATCTCACCCGCGACAACCGCCAAACCGGTGGTCACAAGCGTTTCACATGCAACTCGGGCCATTGGATCCTGCGTAAGAATCGCGTCCAGAATTGCGTCTGAAACGTGATCGGCCATTTTATCCGGATGGCCTTCGGTCACCGACTCTGATGTAAATAAAAAATTTCCGTTACTCAATGTGTTTCGTAACTCCTTTTAAAGCTGTACTATTTGAATTCTGTATAAATAACAAAACGATAATCATAGCTTTTTCCCAGAATTGTGTCAAAGTTAGAGCACACCTCATCGTTCCAATATCCACTCATAACGCTGGGACAAATCCTACTTTTTCCTACTCCGGTCGGAAACTTTCTCACTATTTCCGACCATGAAAGGTTCGAAAACGTGTAACCAGTTGCGTAGGCAAGATTTATTCGATTTGTCGCAGAAAGTTATCGTTTTGCAAAATTTCCCGCCCCGATCAAGTTTTCCCGAACCATTTCAGGAAGCAGAGAGCGAGATAGGTTGCGTCCGATAATAGAGATTATGTAATCTGCCTCAGATTTAACCGATCAGCTCCGGCCAGTCATCAGTTGGGGCCTCATCAGGCGAAGCGTCGGTCTGATGAGCGGCGGCGGACAGGTCGATCACTTTTTGTTCAACAAAAATAGGGCAGTCGAGTCTGAGAGCTAAAGCAATTGCGTCTGACGGGCGGGCGTCAAGCATTACGAGGTCGCCTTTTTTATCTTTTAGCTCGATTCGTGCGTAGAAAGTATTTTCCTGAAGATCGGTTATTATCACGCTTGAAGCCGACAATTGACACTCGATTATTACATTCCTGAGGAGATCGTGGGTCATAGGCCGCTGCGGAACGACCTTTTCGATCTCAAGAGCAATGGCGTTGGCCTCGAAAGCTCCAACCCAGATGGGCAGGACTGTTTCCGACTCGATGCCTTTAAGCACTACGATAGGCGTATTGGTATTCGGGTCCATTATCAATGCGCCGATCTTAACTTCTATTAGACTTTGCCCGTTTTTCATCGGATACTAACAAACCTCGCCAAATAATGAGTTTACTTTAACCTCGGACACTCGTACATCGACAATTTTACCAAGCAATTCGGCAGCGCCTGTGAAATTTACAACTTTGTGGCAGGCAGAATGGCCCGTAAGACTTTCGGAGCGAGCCGACTTGCCTTCAACCAGAACCTTAAGCACTTTATTAACATATCTTTGCAAACGATTCTGCTGAATACGTTTCTGGGTGAGTTCCAATTCGAGAAACCGAATGGTTTTATCCGCCGCCGAAACATCGTCGGGCATTTCAAAAGCGGGCGTCTCAGGACGCGGCGAATATTTAAAAATATAAGCCATGTCGAAGCCACAGTATTCGACCATTTTAACGGTATCTTGAAAATCTTTCTCAGTCTCGCCTGGAAAACCGACGATTATATCCGTTGTTAAGGCAATATCGCGGCTCGACGATCTTAAACGATCGATTTTTTCAAAGTATTTCTCGATCGTATGGCCGCGTTTCATTAGTTTAAGCACCCTGTTGCTGCCTGACTGCACGGGCAGATGAACCCAGTTGCAGAGGTTTTCGTGTTCTTCGATGGCATCAACGATATCCGAGCGAAAGTCACGGGGAAATGAGGTTGTAAATTTAATGCGTTCCATGCCGGTCGCGGCGACGGCACGCAAAAGTTTAGTGAATGCCGACTTCCCTGCGTAATTTTCAAGACCGGCATTGGTCGCTGGACTATAACTATTAACATTTTGTCCAATCAGGTGGACTTCCCTGACGCCTTTTTCTTTTAACTCTTCGACCTGGCGGATGATCTCTGTTGCCGGAAGGCTGCGTTCCCTGCCGCGCGAAAACGGGACGATACAATAGGTGCAAAACTTATTACAGCCCTCGATAATCGGCAAAAAAGCGACATACGGCGAGTGACGATGCGTGTCGGCGACAGTCCAATCGTAATCCACTTCCCTTTCGCCGACATCGAGATACTGTCGCCCGTTGCTGAGCGTATTTTGAACAGCCGTTGACACTCGTCCGACGGCGCGCGTTCCAAGGACGAAATCCACGCCCTGAATTTTTTTGAAGATCGTCTCGCCTTCCAGTTGAGCGACACAGCCCATCACGCCTACGATAGGCTTTTTGCGCTCAGAGTGACGAATATGGCCGACGCGCGTGTAAAGCTTATGCTCAGCTTTTTCGCGAACGGAGCAGGTATTGAATATCACGACATCGGCCACGGCCTCATCCGCAGTCATTTCAAATCCGTCACGCGCGAGCGTCGTCGAAATTCGCTCCGAATCGGAGACGTTCATTTGACAGCCGAAGGTTTCGAGATAAACTTTCTTCATGACGGAAAAACCGGACAGGCCGATTTTTGCAAAAAAGGACTTCGTCCATCTGCATTTACACTCCGATTATAGCCTGTTGCAAAGCACAATCCAACTTAAACCTTTGGCGGCACGTTTGACCGAGCTTGGACAGAAAGCGTGTGCGATTACCGATTACGGCAACATGTTCGGGGCGGTTTCGTTCTTTAACGTGATGGAATCGAACGGCATAATGCCGATCATCGGTTACGAAGCTTTCCTGAAATTCAGCAGCCGATATGAGCGCAGCACGATCGTCGAGGCAGGTGAAAAAAGCTACTACAATCTCATCTTACTCGCCCAAAATCTTGAAGGATATCAAAATCTCGTCCAACTTGCTTCGAAGGCATATACAGAAGGTTTCTACTACAAACCTCGAATAGACATCGAGCTTTTGTCACAAAAAAGCTCCGGCCTGATCGCGCTTTCTGCCGGCATCGACGGAGCGGTCGGCCATTTTCTTTCCAGTGGGAATAAAGAGAAAGCCTTAGAGAATTCAAAGACACTCGAAGATATTTTCGGTGCCGGAAATTTCTTTTTAGAGATACAAGATCAGTCAGACGCAAAGCTAACCAAAGAGACAATCGAGCTTTCGAAACGCGGCAACATTCCTCTTGTCGCAACGAACGATGTTCATTATCTGAACAAAGAAGATGCGCGTGCGCATCAACTGCTAATAGCCATCGGCGAAGGCCGAACGGTCGGCGATAATTCACATGACATTACAGGAGCAACGCGTTATCTGCGATCTGCTGAGGAAATGTGGGACATTTTTGGAGCGGAAGTTCCCGAGGCTCTTAAGAATACGGTAAAGATCGCGGAGATGTGTGATTTCGTGATCCCGCAAGGCGACGATGTGCGCCAGCTTCCTAATTATCCGATCCCGGTCGGTGAGAGTTTTGCCGATGTTGACGGGTATTTTGAAAAGGTTCTTTGGGACGGTTTTGAGGACAGAAAGAAAACCGAATGGGAGCCGATGATCGCTCTTGGCACTCTCAAAAACGAGCTTATTAAATATAAAGAACGCCTGAATATCGAGATCGAAACGATCAAGAAAATGGGATTTCCTGGTTACTTTCTGATCGTCTGGGATTTCATCAAATATGCCCGTGAACGAGAAATACCGGTCGGCCCTGGCCGCGGCTCGGCGGCCGGATCGTTGGTGGCGTATTGCTTGCGAATAACGGATGTCGATCCTCTGCAATATGATTTGCTATTCGAACGCTTTCTCAATCCGGGCCGCATCTCGATGCCTGATATTGATATAGATTTCTGCATTCGTGGACGCGGTGATGTCATTGACCACGTCACAAAATTTTATGGTCGCGAATCTGTCTGTCAGATAATTACGTTCGGAACAATGGCTTCGCGGGCGGCGATCAAGGATGTGGGCCGAGCGCTTGGCATGGAATTCGGTGCGGTGGAAAAGGTCGCTAAGATGATCCCGCCGCCGATACGTGGTCGCAATGTGAGTATCTCTGATGCTATTAAGTCAGTGCCCGAGTTCAAGAAGCTGGTCGATTCCGACAAGCAAGTGAAGCAGCTTGTTGATCTGGCTCTCAAGTTGGAAGGCTGTTCGCGACACACATCGGTTCATGCTGCGGGAGTTGTTATCTCACCAAAGCCGTTGCACGAGCTTGTTCCGGTTGCGATGTCGGGCAAGGACGAACTCACGAGTCAATATCCGATGAACGACCTAGAAAAGGTCGGGATGCTGAAAATGGATTTTCTCGGGTTGACGACGCTGACTGTGATCAGTGACTGCCTGGCTGCGATGAAGGAAAAACTTGGCGTGACGATCGACTGGGCAAAAATTTCGACGAACGATCAAAAGACGATGGAGCTTTTTGGCGAGGGCCGGACCGAAGCGATCTTTCAATTTGAGTCTTCGGGGATGCAGGACATGTGCCGCCGCTTACGGCCCAAAGAGCTTGAAGATCTGTCAGCTCTAAACGCTCTTTATCGGCCGGGACCGCTCGACGGCGGCATGATCGACGACTTTATCAACCGTCATCGCGGCGCACAGGAAGTGTCATACATCGTGCCCGAGATGGAAGAGATACTAGGCAACACTTATGGCGTCTTGGTTTATCAGGAGCAGATCATGCAGCTTGCCCAAAAGCTGGCCGGTTACAGCCTTGGCGATGCCGACCTTATGCGTCGGGCGATGGGTAAGAAAAAACAATCCGAGATGGCCAAGCACGAACATCAGTTCATTGACGGTGCGGTCGAACGCGGAATAAAAAAGAAAACGGCGAAGGATATATTCGATCTGATGGCCAAGTTTGCCGATTACGGATTTAACCGCAGCCATTCGATGGCGTATGCGATCCTCGCTTTTCGAACTGCCTATCTGAAGGCACATTATCCGGCGTATTTTTACGCTTCGGTCTTGTCTCATGAAGCCCAGGACACCGCTAAGGTCTATAAATATTCGAGCGAGCTAAAGTCAATGGGCCTCGAGCTTTTGCCGCCCGACATTAACGAAAGTGATGACGGGTTTACGCCTGTTGGAATTACGGTGCGTTACGGTCTGACTGCGATCAAAGGAATGGGCACGACGAGCGTTCTGGCTATGGTAGATGCACGAAAAAGCGGCAAGTTCACTTCGATTTTCGATTTTTGTTCGCGGCTCGGTTCAGGTGCGGTAAATCGCCGCGGTTTGGAAAGTTTGATCGCTGCTGGAGCGTTCGATTCGTTGATGCCGGAGGGTTTGGACATCGGGACTTGGCGGTCGCAGAATCATTCAGCGATCGAACCTGCTCTGCAACAAGGTCAAAGAATGGCCGAAGATCGAATGCGTGGACAAAGCGCACTTTTCGGAGCAGTTGAAGGCAGTTCCGATATGACCGAAACCTTGCCGCAAGCGCAGCCCTGGCCGCAAAGCGAAATTGCAAAACGAGAAAAAGCGGCTGTCGGGTTTTATCTCTCGACTCATCCGCTCGACAATTATCAAGATCTACTTTTGGGAATGCGGCTCAAGCAAATCGCAGAATACAACGAGCTGCTGCCGGGCCAAAGCGTGAAGATCGCCGGCATGATAAGTGGTTTGCAGATACGCACAAGCAAGCGAGGCAACCGTTTTGCTCAGTGCCGTTTGGAGGACCGTTCGGGTTCTATCAAAGGACTTTTGATGGGCGAAAATTTTAATAAACTCAGCTCGTTTTTAGCCGACGACGCCCTGTTCATCGCCGACGGCACAATCGAAGCCGCCGAGGGTCAGGAACCGACATTCAGGATCAACGGCCTTCAATCGCTGGATGACGCGGAAGTGAGCAATGCGCACGAATTGCACATCGAAATTCCCACGCTGAACGGTTCAACCGAATCATTTCTCGAAGAATTGCTGGTGCTCTTTGATCGACACAAAGGCCGATGCCGAGTGTTTCTCAATGTTAATGCTGACAAAGCAAAAGTCTTGCTTCAATCGGAAAGCGTGCTGGTCGAAGGCAGCAAGACACTGCAACGCGAGCTTGAAGATCGCGGATGTCATGTGCAGTGGCTTCAAAAAGAATAAACCTTTATTATTGACCTATGGCCACTTCCGCTTTTGAACGCGTGCAGACGGCGCGGCATCCTGACCGACCGTATGCGATGGATCTTCTCATTACGGTTTTCACTGACTTTGTCGAAGTTCACGGCGATCGTCGTTATGCGGACGACCCGGCGATGGTTGCGGGTTTTGCTCGCCTTGACGATATTGAAGTATGCGTCATAGGCCAGCAAAAAGGCCGCGATATCAACGAACGCCGTCACCGCAATTTTGCGATGCCAAAACCGGAAGGTTATCGCAAGGCTTTGCGCGTGATGCATCTTGCTGAAAAATTCGGCCGACCCATTATTACGATCATCGATACGCCGGGAGCGTATCCCGGAATCGACGCCGAGGAGCGCGGCCAGGCCGAAGCGATCGCGTTCAACCTGCGCGAAATGGCCGGACTAAAAGTTCCAATCATAGTTGTCGTGCTGGGCGAAGGAGGCAGCGGCGGCGCGCTCGCTATTGGCATTGGCGACCGCGTATTAATGATGGAAAATGCAGTCTATTCGGTAATCTCGCCCGAAGGCTGCGCCGCGATTCTTTGGAAGGACGCCGGCCGCGCTGCGGATGCCGCTGAAGGGTTGAAATTGACAGCTACGGAGCTGAAAAAGTTTGACATTATTGACGAAATCATCCCCGAATCAAATCCCTGGACAATGCCGACCGAAGGCGATAAGAAAAGCCAAAAAGCCTTCGACAAGATAGGCGAATCGTTAAAGAAAAGTCTTCTTTACGAAATCAAATCGCTTTCCGCGCTCGATACTAAAGAGATGCTCGACGACCGTTATAAGAAATTTCGAGTTATGGGCGAGTGGGTTTGATTAGCGAACTGGAATCTTGCCCAGTATTTCATTCCCTAGCGAGATCAACAAGTTTTGTAAAATTGGCTCTTTGTCTTTCTTCGCAATTATCTCTCGAAGGCTTTGACCGACAATTTCTTCTTTTGTACCGACTTTGACAAGCTTAAAATTTATTCCTATGCGATCTTTTTTTTTGGTCGCTTGCGTGACAGAATTCAATAGCGTCTTAGACGTCGACAAAGAATCTGCCAATTGATAACTACGATAGGTTATGCCGCTCAGGGCGGATAATGGATTCGTCATTTTTGATGCTGCACCCAGTGCTTCCGTCGTTCCGCGAACTGCATTGCTAATGAAATTACCACGCTTCTCGGCCGCCGAATGGATTGTACTATCAAGGCTAATATATAAAAGATAGTCGCATTTTGTCTGTATTGCCTCGAAACCTATATTACGGTCAAGTTTCTCGCCCATGAGCACTGCTTCGGAGACACTGGATTCCCTGTTGCCATAGAGCAATTCATAAAACTGAGCTCTAATCGCTTCATCCTGTTCCGGGGGAACATTGCTTGTGGTCGTTACTATTCCTATGCGAATTACGCCTCTACGTTTTACCCGCAACGGTTTTGACGCAGCCGCTGCCCCGGACGAGGAGTTGTCTGAAGTCGTCTGTATCGCGCTCGGCTTAGTCTGTTCGATCATCGTGTTTACCACAGCACCTGCGACACCCGCCCGCTTTAACTTCGCTAAAGCAGCCGCAGAAATATCAAAACGAGTTTCAGGAGAATTCATAATTACAGCCTGAATTGTTTCCGGCGCAATTTTCTGTTTAGTCATCCCAACAACATCAGCGTTTGTCAATGGTTTCTTGCTTTGACAAACCACATTGACGTGCGCAACGGCAATCAAAGCAAGACATAAACAGAGAAGAAACGGGAAGCGTTGTGTTATTACGGATCTAATCATAATTATTGCTCCAAGATCATTGTAGTGGCAAAATTTGCCCAACTTCGTGAGCTTTCCGCCTAGAACGGAATATCGTCATCATTGGCCGGAGTTGGAGTTGGAGCAGTGCTAGTGCCGCCATCGCCCGATGCCCCGGCGGCCGATGAACTCGCAGATGATGAAGTCGCCGCCGGCGGAGGGCCGCTGTGCGTGTCGAAATTATCTTCTTGATGGCCGCTGTTGTAGTCGCTGCCGTCTACACGGTTTCCACCTAAAAAATGCATTTCTGAACCATTGACTTCAAGCGTTTGGCGGGTGTTGTTGTCTCGATCGGTGTATTCCTCGAGCCTCAAACGGCCTTCGATATAAACCTGGTTTCCTTTTGCGAGATATTTGTTTGCGTTCTCGGCCTGATTGCCCCAAAGTGTGACGCGAAACCATGTAGTAACGTCCTGCAATTCGCCTGATTTATCACGTTTCTTTTCATTGGTCGCCATCGAGAAGCTGCATACGGCCTTGCCCTGCGGAGTGTAGCGGAGTTCGGGGTCGCGGCCAAGATTGCCGACGATTGTAATTTTGTTGAATGACATAGTGGTTTCCTCTTTTGTGTAAATTTGTGTGTAAACGTAAATTGTTGCTGAATCATCAATATATCACGATAAGCGGCTTGTGTTAAAATCGGCGCTTCGGTCGGGAGTTTAGTTTAAGGAATTTTATCTCATTGATAATTAATAATTTTTAATTAGTAATTAATGATGGGGAAAAGTGCATAAACTAATAAATTCCTTCTTAAATGAATCACACATTGTTTTCCAAAATCTCAATCCTTTTAATCTCCTGGCTTTTGCTTTATTCGAGCTTGTTTGGACAAAAAAGGTCGTTTGCGGAAGTTGACGTGACGAAATGCTGGGCGTATCAGCTCGGCGATGTTATTGGGCAACAGATAGTGTCGGACGTTGAGCACGTTTTTGTAGGTTCCGGAGGAGGCAAGGTTGAGGCATTGTCGCTTGATGGGAAGAAGATTTGGTCGTCGGAATTCGGCGGCGAAATAACGTCGAATATTCTGGCTGCGGAAAGCGGATTGTTCTTGGTGACATCGACGGTTTCGAGCGATACCACCAAGCTAAGCGACAGCAGGCTGCGTTCTTTGAGTAAAGAAACCGGCATCACTAATTGGGCCGTAACGCTGCCCGACGCGGAAGCGCATTTTCTTAGTGCTTTTAACGCTGCCGTTATCGTTGTCTCGAAAAACGGCGCAGTTCAATCTATCGATGCGAAGCAAGGCGGAGTGAAATGGAAACGCGAGATTGCCGCGGGGTTTGTTGCTGAGCCTGTGTTTTTTTCAAAAACGGTGACAATCGCGACGACTGGGAATCAGATATTTGCCCTTTCGTTGGCGACCGGCGAGATCGAGTCAATTCGAAAATCTGTGTTTGGCGTAACGGCACTGGCTATCATGCAAAACGACGTGTTGATCGCAGGCGACGAGAGAGGAAATATCTTTTCGCTGAACGGTGTCGATAAGCCTATGTGGACCTTCAAGGCCGGCGGACAAATATCAGATATTTTCGCAGTCGGCGATAATCTTCTCGCTGCGTCGCATGATAATTTTGTTTATTTTCTCGTCGGCAGAAACGGTGGCAGGGTGTGGAAATTGCGGCTGACGGGCCGTGTGTCAGATTTGGCGATTGGTGAGGATCGCTATGCGTTGATTTCGAGCTTTGATGAGCACAAGGTGATGTTTGTCGATCTGGGAAATGGAAAAATTGCCGGGCAAACTGTGTTCGATGATGACGAAACTGCGGTTCAAATTCAAGCTAATCCCGGACTGCCGATGCTCGTTCTTACAAATCGAGCGCTGAATGCTTACAGGTTGAATGGTTGCTCTTCAAAATAAGAAAGCAGCGGTAAAAGAACAGCCACGAATGCACGAATATATTCTGGAAATAGTTCGTGCATTCGTGGCTTAAATTTTGTAGTTTAAAATAATTTCAGCAGCCAAATTCGTTCTTTAATGCGAAACGACTTGCTGCTGCATTATTGCGTAAATTTCGTCTTTTATTGCCAATTTCTTTTTCTTGAGAGTTATCTCCTCCAATTGTTCGTCTTCGTTCGGGTATGTGAGATGAGCAAGCTCGCTCAATCTCGATTCGAAGTCCTGATGCTGATGAACCAGATCTCTGAATGCCGAATTGCTTTTTAGCAGTTCGTCTCTCACCGGGTCAGCGATTGACATGTCCATAGGGCTTTTGTCCTCACTTTTTCAATAAATTTTTGGCCCGGAGGCGGAATTTAACAACTTCGTAACCGGGTTAATTTTTATCTTAGACCTATCGGGATAAATAATCAAGCGGATTTTTCCGTAATGCACAGTGCACAATGCAGAATGCACAATGAAGAATCCGGCTTCTTTTTTATTGTGCATTGTGCATTGTGCATTTCCGCATTAGGAGGGCGTGTTCACGGGGGTTTTCGTAGAACGACTGGCGGGTTTGGACGCGTTCAAACCCGTTTTTTTCATAGAAATCGATGGCTTTTTCGTTCGATTCGCGGACTTCGAGCCAGATATTGGAGGTTTCCTTTTCGCGGCAGGCAGAGGTAAAAGCATCGAGCAATAATTGCCCAAAACCCTTTCCCTGCTCGCTTTTTCTGATGGCGATGTTATAAATTTCGGCGTCGGTGGCGGCTTCGACTTCGCCGCCGATGACAAACCGCCCGACTATAAATCCAACGGTCGAATTATCCTCGGCTAGAAGGTGAAGCATCACCGAGTCCGGATTTTTTATCTCTTCGAGATAGCTCTCCGCCGACCAGCGGCTGAGGTTTGTCTCCTCGCCGATGCGAATTAGGTCGGCGACGTGCGGAGCCTCGATCGGGCGGATTCTTAAGGAGGTGTGATTCATCTTTTGACCCTATGGGACGTCAGAAACTTTTGCTGATGAACAACGGCTCGGTTATCACGCCGGGATTTATGCGGCAGATATTTCCAACAGAGCAGGCGATGTTTGCGCCAAAATTAATGATGTTCCCTGTATGAGCGGCTTTTTCAAACAGGATTGAATGAAGAACATGGCAAGCACCCGATGGCTCTTGAATCAATGACAAGAACTTATCTTCAGACATTGTTTGAGGCTCATCGAGCGTTCCGATTTCCTCCTCCTTCTTTTGAAATGATTGCAAACAAACCGCATTGCGGCCCATTGGCACGGCGACGGTGATTTCTTCGCTGTCGGGCTGCGAAAAAGCCATTGCCTTTAACGCGGACTCACTGGACATGGGAATATTGAGCCCTGTTTTAAGGCCGAGAGCCGTTGCAATGCCGATCCTGATTCCGGTAAAACTTCCCGGCCCGGCTGAGGCAGCGATGAGGCCGATGTCGTTACGATGAATATTATTCGACGCGAGCAGTTTGTCAATGTTGACGAGCAGGTCCTCGGCCTTTGAGACATTCGACGTGCCGATCCAATGAGCTATTTCCCTGCCGTCGTCGAGCAGCGAGATACTGCCGCCGGCAATCGCGGATTCTAACGCCAGGATGATCATTGCGACCTCGGCATTATTCTGTATGAGATTCGGCGAAAGAAAGGCATAGTCCTTTTCAAAAAGCTGCCCATCTGATAATAAATGCGCGTTCTTGCATCGAAGCTGCCTTCCATTTCGATAGTAGCTTGTAAACTGTTTGGACGCAGACGTTTTTTGATCTGTGCGAACAACATCGCGGGATCGTTCAGAAAAAAATCGACTTGCATCAATTGCACTCCGCTTGCCCATTCGCGTTCAACCTCGCGGACAAGCCATTTTGGCAGACTGACGGCCTCATCTTTTATCGGCGTGTCATCAAGGTTCAAATCAAGGTAACGGTGAGCCAATCCGATCGCAGCGGTAATCCAACGCCTGCGTTTTTTACTGACTGTCTCCAGGCATCGCCGCCAGTCAAAATCGGGCGGACGGTTTTTGACGGCGTAATAAATATCCCATAATTTTTCCTTATCCGTCCCGCCGTCGTTGAGCCAATGAACGGACAGCACGCGAAGGTTGTCTTCGGGGCGCAGAACTCGTATTTCTCCGCCTTCGACCTGCAAGAGTCGCGAATTTTCAAAAAGGTCATCCCATTCGAGCGTATCAAGATGCCGCAGCTCGCGGTGCACATCGACCGCAATGCCGTTTGCAGAGGGCGAAACTGCAACAGCGGTTGCGGCCTCGAAATCATCGGCGGGCACGGCAACATCAAAATCGCTGGAAAGGCGCGAGCCCGGCTCGGGGTAATATTGCGCGGCAGCCAAACCTTTTATTAGTATCGGATCAATATTTTTTGCGCGAAACGCACTGAAAACGCGAAGAACCTGAACCTCCTGCATCTTTTTCTGAAGCAGGTTCCATTTAAAATCATCCGTTATTTTTGATTCCTGAATGGTTTCTGTTGCGGCCACAAAGAAAAGAGTAACATGTCAGTCAGGTCGTCGTAAGCTGGCGGTTTTGACTTCCAATGAAAAAGAGCAGCAAAGATGTGCAATCTTTGCTGCTCTTTATAAAATGATTTTGCGAAGTCTTAGGGTGCGCAAAGGCCGACGTTGTTGCAGTTCGTGGTGCTGGGACAGTTCGCATTTTGGGGTTGGCCGCACTGCACATTGCTTGCGCATGCACAGTTTGCAACGGCATAAGCCCTGTTCGGTGCTACGAGCGACGCAATGACCGGTATGGCGACCATTGACGCCAGGCCGATTGTTTTGAGAACCTGTCGGCGTGAGTGGCCGGGGAATCTTGGGGCGACCTTGTTCTCGAGAAGGTTGTTCTCATTAAGCTGATCGATGGCGAGCCAGACAAAATCCTCGGTCACTTTGCCGCGGCCGTTCGATTCAAATTGCTGCACGATGTCCATTACAGAGTTTTTGCCGTCGCATGAACTCCAGATAAAAGCAGCCGACTCGTTTAGGCAATGGGCTTTATTTGTGTCGAGATCGTAAACCAAAACTTCGTCGGGCATTTCCTGAACCACGAGGCCGGTTTGTCGGGCCATTGGATTCTGCGGATCATTCGGATTTTTCATCATCTCCTCCAGCGAAAAATTAAATAAAAATAACAAAGGGTATTTTACCCCAAATTGCAACCTTGTCAAAAGAAACAAAGCAAATAAAACGCTTTCAGCGTAATTCTACCTCAAATTGCGTTATTGTCAACGTAATCGAGGATTTTCTGAGCGAATTCTTCGGCCGCTCCTCTAGGACTTGAAGCGATTATGGCACGGCTCGCAACATTATTCAAGACGCGAAGCGAGAATTCCGGCCTATTTCCAAAGGTTAAAGCGAACGGTATCATCTGCAATACGCCGTTGCCGGCGGTCGATATTTGGGGCCGCCATCTCTTGCCCGGCTCATATTGCGTGAACAAGACCAAGCCGACCGGCAGCGAGCCGCTCCCTTGAACGCCGCCGAGCGACTCGACTGTCAACTCGTACGGCCTATAGCGGCCGTCATCACTGCGCATTGCCAGATTGCGGGGAAACGGGTGCACAAAACCGTTTTCATCAAAGATTGCAAAATCGTCAGAATAATATTCCGCGCCTTGTCGAACCAACTCGGCGACAAGCGTGCTCTTGCCCCTGAAACTGTCGCCCGGTATTACGATGGCAGTTCCATTCCAACCGACAACACCCGCGTGCAGAAAAACCCGTTCGGGAGAATTTTCGCCTACTACTGCTCGAATTACGCTGTCGAAAAGTTTGAAGAATTTTTTCCGCGAACGGCCGCGCGAAATTTTTTTTTCGTTGTGGTGAAGAATATAGTAGCCGCTCTTGTTGTGCCGAACATAAAATGTCTGGTCGATGTTTTCTTTATTTACCGGACGGAGGCAATTAAGCAGACACCTGCGCGCGAGGGCTTCGGAAGCGTCAACAGTCTCCTGCAAGTTGCCGTCAATCTTTACGTTCACGCCGTATGATTCGAAAATGAACGGGCGGACTGAAGTCGGTGATTTAACTTCTTTCATAAGTCGGGTTTTCTTTCATTAATAATTAATAATTACAAATTATTAATTACTAATGAAGAAAAAAAAACTGTCCGAAACCTGTATCAAGCCAGGACGCCTCGCTTTGCTAAAACGACTAATAACAAGCCTGTCAAAATTATAACCACCGGCAAAATCGCGATCTCGATATCCTCGCGGAATTCGACGGAGAGCAAAATAAAAGTTGACAGAATGAATGCCAGGATGCCGTAAAAAATTGTTACGCGACGGTGAGAAAAGCCTGATACGACGAGCCTTTGAAATAGATGCTCGCGGTGCGCCTGCCAGATCTTTTCGCCGCGTATCGCTCGTCTCAATAATGTTACAACTGAGTCGAACAGAAAGAACCATACAAAAAGGACTGCGGCGATGGGCAGAAGATCGGGGTTTTTGCTTGCGATAGTCCTCGCTATGAGCGGCAACGATGCGAACGTAAAACCGAGATAGGCGCTCCCAACATCGCCCATGAAAATTCTCGCCGGGCTCCAATTGTGCATCAGAAAGCCGAGGCTTGCCGAGGCGATGACTCCGCAGAAGAGAAATATTGCTGGCATTTGTAGAATGTAGCCCAGGACGAGCCAGCCGACGCCGGCTATCACGGCTTGCAAACCGGCAAGGCCGTCGATGCCGTCCATGAAGTTATACGAGTTTACCATCCAGACTATCCATATAAACGTGAGCACATAGCCCCAGTTTCCAAGGCTGATCTGGCCGAGCATCGTGATGCCGTGCCACGTGTCGACATCGACGATAACCAGGATCGCAGCAATGCTGTGAATTGCAAGTCGCCACGGAAACGGTATCGAATAAAGATCGTCGAGAAAACTTACCAGCGCGATGATGAGCGCTCCGGAAAAATATCCCCACGAATATGTGCCCGGAAGATAGAATGAGATCGCGAGATATGCAATGAGACAAATAATGACGATCACGATTCCGCCGCCGTGCGGCATAGGCTCTGTGTGAGAGCTGCGTTCATTTGGAAGAGAGAAAACTTCGTTATGCTCGCTCCAGCGCTGGTAATAACCGACGCCGATATACGATGCCGCAAAAACAATCACGAAAATGATCAGGTCAATCATTCTTATTGAAGTTCATTTCTATATTTTGTCACCGCATCTTTCAAAGAATACTTTGCGATCGCCGCCGCCGATGCCCGCTTTCCCATCTCCGAAAGCTCATTGCGTTGCTCATATATTTGCAAAATAGTTTTTGTTAATCCCTTCGCGTTGCCGGATGTCACATGCCATCCGATTTTCTCTTCATCGATAACCTGAGCCAATTCCGAACCTTCCTCGGTCAAGGCAAGTATTGGTTTGCCCGCCGCCATAATATTGTAAGTCCGGCTCGGCATCGCGGTGCCCCACATTCCATTTATCAACGCGATCAAACCCACGTCACACGCATTCAAAAAAACGATCTGTTCGCTGCGAGGCCGATAATCGAGGACGGTTACATTTGTAAGTGATCGTTCCCGAACCTGATCTTCGACCCATTTCTTCTTAGCGCCTGCGCCGATAAAAAGAAAATAAAGTTCTTCTTTATCGCGGAGTTGCTCGGCGGATTCAATTATCGTTTCGACATCCGTCGGATGCCCGATATTTCCCGCGTACAAAAACACAAATTTATCTAAAATGCCGAGTTCTTTCAAAAGCGGATTGCTCTCTCTCGCTGTCGGATGGATTGTCTCAAGATCTGCCCAGTTCGGTATCGTCACAACGGGAACTTCAAGACCGGCGGTTTTTCGTCGGAACAACTCGTTCATGTCGCGGCCCATAACGATTATTTTTGCGGCATATTTATAAACCCAGCGATTGAAGAAATCTATTATGCCGACGAGAAAGGAATTTTTCTTTAACGAGCCGACTGCTATCAATATTTCAGGATAACTATCCTGAATGAGAACCGTATAGCTAGCGCCGCGGAGCAATGCAGCAATTGCAGTGGTCACCGGCATTGTCGGCGGAGCCGTTACAACTAAAACGTGGTCGCCCTTCCTGAAACGTTTCAGAGAATTGTAAAACATCGCAACGCCGATCGTGAACATGTTGACAAGGCGAAACAGCATCACATTCTTGTCAAAGGTTGTTGCTGACGCTCTATAAATCTCGACTCCATTTCTGATCTCGTGTTTGGGTGCGGTCGTGCCGCGAGACATATGTTTCGGCTGGCCGCAAAGGACTTTGACCGAGAATTTATTGGCAAGGCCTTCGGCAATTGAGGTGAGGTAATATCCCGTGGAGATATCTTCCGGGTAATAGACTTCTGTCATTATCCACAAACGTTTTGCTTGTGCGGCGTTTGTTTCGTGATCTGTTTTGAAGCGGTTTGGCATTCCGTCATCCATCGCTGCGATTTATGAAACGTGCCGCCTTTGGCTGTTATAACCGAGCAGAATCTTACTCACGGTTTGAGAGACATTGGTAGCAAGATATTCGCTCGGAGCTGTCCATGCCGCCGGCTGAGCTATCGCGATCTCGACCGCGCTAATAATTGATTCCGTTTTCGCGCCACTGAGAATATTGCTGCCGCATTCTATCGTTTCGGGTCGCTCTGTCACGTCGCGGAGCGTGATATTTGGAATGCCGAAGATCGCGCATTCTTCCTGAACCGTGCCGCTGTCGGTCAAAACTGCAAGCGAATTTTTTTCCAGTTTTACAAAGTCAAAGAAGCGTAAAGCTTTAAGCAATCTGACTTTCTTTGCATCAGGACGGATGCCGGACTGTTCGAGTTTTTCTGCCGTGCGCGGATGAACGGAAACTAAAATAGTCTTGCCGAATTTCGATGCGACTTCTTCGAGACTTCTAAAGATGGTTATCAACCGCTCAGGAATATCGACATTCTCCGCACGGTGCAGCGTTACCAGAAGATACTCAAACGGCTTGACGGCGAGGCCGTTCATTACGTCGCTCGCTTCTATCTTGTCTTCATTAGAATCGAGCACTTCCTTGATCGGATTGCCGGTGACGAAAATGCGGTCGCGTTCGATGCCTTCGCGGACTAGATTTTCCTTGCTTCGCTCGGTGTAAGGCATTAACACTGCACTTGAATGATCGATGATGCGTCGGTTGACCTCTTCGGCCACGCGGTCGTCAAAACAGCGGTTTCCGGCTTCCATGTGGAACACAGGAATGCCTCGCCGCGCCGCGACAATCGCCGAAAGCGCGCTGTTAGTGTCACCGAGGATCAAAACGCGATCTGGTTTGTGCTCGGCAATCACCTCATCACATTTCAACAATATTTGTCCTATCTGTTCGCCAAAGTTTTTGGATCTTATTCCGAGGTGAACATTCGGCGTGCGGACTTCGAGGTCCTCAATAAAAACGTCGCTCAAATTCTCGTCATAATTCTGGCCGGTGTGAACAGCAATATGCTCGCAGTGCTGATCGAGCACCTTCATCACCAGGCTGAGCCTGATTATTTCCGGCCGCGTGCCGAAGATCGTCATTATTTTCATAACTTAATTTATTTACTAGCTGCCAGCTACTAGCGGCTAGCAGCTAGCAGCCAGAAGCTAGCAGCTAGAATTAAAATCTTTAAGCTGCGGAAATGAATCGTTTTATTTCTTCACTTGAGTTTAAAAGCAATTTGAGTAATTCATCGACCGAAAGATTGTTGTCCCTCGAAGAATATTCGTTTGTGAGCGCCGGTTTGATGTCTTGCTCGCTTCGAAGCTCGGGCAGAACCGGCAAGATCACATAATAGTCCCCGCGCTCGACGGTTCGGAAACATTCTTCTTCAGAAACCATAATTTCGTGCACCTTTTCGCCTGGACGAATTCCGGTATAAACAAACGGCAATTCCTTTTCTCCCATCAGTACTTTTGCCACGTCGGTCATTTTTGCTGAGGCCACCTTAGGAACAAAAGTCTCGCCGCGTCCGTCGGTTTTTACAGCTTCGAATACTGTATCGACCGCTCGATCTAAGCTCAACAAAAACCGTGTCATCTCGGCAAGCGTGATCGTTATCGGTTGGTCGTTTTTGATCTGCTCGACAAACAGCGGAATGATCGAGCCGCGCGAAGCGATCACATTTCCGTAACGTACGCAATTAAATTTGGTATTTGGGCAGTCGCGGTTTGCTTCGATCAGGATGCGTTCTTGCACGGCTTTCGTCATGCCCATGACGTTGATCGGTTTACAGGCTTTATCGGTCGAAATGCCAATGACTTTCTCAACGCGCAAATTATTCTCACGCACAGCGCGGACAATGTTTGCGGCACCATAAATATTAGTCTGGACAGCTTCGAAGGGAAAATATTCGCACGACGGCACCTGCTTTAATGCTGCCGCGTTGAACACTACATCGGCATCGCGCATCGCCGCGACCAACGCCGAGTAATCGCGAACATCGCCGATCCTGAAATTGAGACGGTCGCGTGAATTTTGATAAATGATGTCGTCGGTTGCGGCTTCGCGCTCGAGATATTCGAGCCGCATGTAGTGCTGCTTCGCCTCGTCGCGCGAGAAGACCGTGATCGTTTCGGGCGTTCCCATTTCGCCGGTCAAGAGCCGATTCACGAGCGTCTTCCCAAGCGAACCTGTGCCGCCGGTGACAAGTATCCGTTTACCTTCTAATTCCTTCATACTTTAGGCCAAACACAAAATATTATCACCCAAGCGGCATTAACAACGCATCGCTTGTTCAAAAACTTCCTTGTAAGCTTTATCCTGCGACGGGTCGGAGAGCCACGCAACTGCAAATTCGCGGGCTCGCTTTGACATTTTGCGGTAATCTTCATTGTTCATTTCGACGCACGAGTTGATGACGGCGAGCCATGCTTCGGGCTTTTCGAGCGAAAGATCCCAACCGACGCCTTGTTTTTCCAAATTTCTCCATGGCGATATATCACTGATTATCAACGGGCAGCCCGCTGCGAGCGCTTCGATAAAAACGAGGCCGAAATTCTCGCCGAGCGTGGGCAGAACGAAGAAATGATATTTGGTAAGCGTGTCCGCGACCTGTTCGTAAGGAATCGCACCCTTTGCTTCTATTTTGATATTTTCAGGCAGAGTCTTGATGATCTGCTGACACTCTAGCCAGTATTCGGCGTCTTCTATCGGGCCATAAACATCTATCGAAAGCTCACCTTTTACGGTGCTAATGTGTTCGAGAAGCCATTTAAAATTCTTCTTTCGCATAAATCGCGACAAAAAGACCATCTTTGCGGAACCGGAATGTTTTTCAGGTTTTAGGTCAGCATCAAATTCGCCTAATATGACGCGCTCCGAAAGGCTCGGCGCGATAAAGATCTTGCCGTCAGGATTGCAAACCTTTCTGAGTTGATCGAGTTCGTAGTCGGAGGCGACCTTCCAAGTGACATATTGTAGTAATTGCAATGAGTTAGCCAGCTTTATGTAAAGTGACTTCTTAAGCGGTTTTAATCGCAAACCGCCTGGAATAAGCTCTCCCTCGGGAGCAAGGACGATCGGAATTGGGTCGATTTTCTTAAATTTTCGCAAGAGAAGCGTGAAGATCGTCAGCGGGCTGAAAAAACTGTTGAGATAAATGGCGTCAGGTTTGGTCTCCTGAATTAAACTTCGGATTCTGCCGATCCGGATATTGTTTTTCGATAGATAATAGACGTCGGCTTTTCCGACGCGGTTCCAGTCATTGAGCTGAACATTTTCATAAGATTTCCTGTTCAACGGACCGTCGTGATCGCGCGTGATGAGTTTGAAACAATAATCGTCGCCGAGCCGGTCAACCAGATTGACCAATGCCCGCAGCGTTCCGCCGCCTTCGAAACCCGGAAGGTAATAATTGCAAATGGCAAGGATGACCGGCTTCACTTTCTCCATTTCTCGTAGAGTGTCGGGTCGGCGGCCATTTGTTCGATCATCTTTTCCCAACTCACAGGTGAAAAACCGGTCGATTTTCTAAAGGCTGACGAATTCAGGCTTCTGTCTATAACAAAATCTTCGGACGGTTCTATTCTGATATTTGCCTTGTAATATTTATTCAAAAGACTGAGCAGCTCGAATTTGTTTATCGGATCACTTGAAACATGATAAACGCCGTGAAGTTCCGGATGATCGGTAATGACGCCTGACAAAATTTCTGACAGAACTACAGTTGGAAATCCTGAATAGATCGCCTTCACATATCCCTCAACGTTCTTTTCGCGATTGCCGAGAAACCATTCGACCAGGCTGTAGCTGCCTGCCAGTTCCCTGCCGATGATCGACGTGCGGATGGTCAGGCAGTTATTGTTTTTGACTTCACCAAGCAGTTTGCTAATGCCGTAAACGTCGCGGGCATCGGGAATATCAGTCTCGGCGTAGTTCCCTTTTTCACCGCTAAAAACACAGTCCGTGCTGATCGTGATTAGCCGAAAACCATTCTTAGAGGAAATGTCGGCCAACAACTGAGGAAAGACTGAGTTGATCTTAAGCGTTTGAACCGCATCTTCGGGCCGTTGTTTGACGATACCGGCGGCGTTTAGAACCACGTCGGGTTCTACTGTATCGATTGCACGAAAAACCGATTCGATGTTGGTTACATCAACGGATTCGATCAATCGCGCGCGGTCAAAAATACCAAAACGCTCGACCGCAGAATAATCGTTTCTTACGGCTGTCCAAACATCGAATTGTGCGCTGAGAACCTGAGCGAGCTTGTGCCCGAGCATTCCGTTTGCGCCGAAAATTAGGACTCGCATATTATGACTTCGTTATAAACATCGGCATACTGTGCCGCAATCTTTTGCGCGTCAAATCTTAAAATGTTTGACGCGCCTTCTTCGATAAGCTCTGAACGGTATTGAGGGTCGTTGATGAGCCTGAGCAATCCGCTGCGAATGTTTTCCGGGTTATCGGGATCGACCAAACATGCTCCTCGCCCGGCAACCTCTTTCATCGGTGACCGGTTGCTTGTTATAACAGGCTTTCGCATGGCCTGCGCCTCGATTATCGGCAAGCCGAAGCCTTCGTAGGTCGAACACATCGTAAGGATGTCCGCATTTCGATATTCTTCGACGATCTTATTTTGCCCCAGTTCGATGTCGTTTTCATATACGATATCGCTTGAGCGAAGCATATCGGAAATTCGATCATCGAGGCGTCCTATTATTCGCAGCTTGCAATTTATACCGCGAATCGCATGGATTAGATTCCTGAGATTCTTGTTTTCGGCAGTTCCGATCTGCAAAATCACCGGGCAATTTTGATCGAACGGCTTTACGGCATCAGGCTCGAAACCATCGATCAGTGGATTTTCAATAACACGAATCTTCGCTTTGTCGGTCGAAACAAACTTCAATATTTCATCTTTTGTCGACTGAGATATTGCCGTAACAAATCTCAATCTCTGCAGCGGCAATTTTAAGAACAGCCATTTCAAAACGAAACGTCGCAGGCCCTTTCGTCGATGCAAAAAAACAAGATCGTGGACTGTCAGAACCGTCTTTTTTTTTGGCATGCGCAGGGCGATGTAGTGTATTTGGCCCGTGATGTGATAAATGTCCGCCGGTTGAGGCCGGAAAAAAAGGAGGTTCATTAGGATGCCAAAAATCCCTGTGCCGAAAGGCATTTTTTGCACCTCGATTTCAAACCTATCGCCTGGCAGATCTTTTCCGACCTGCTGAAAAACCCTTTCGATGCTGACTGAAGCAGACGGTTTTCTCTCAACGAAAAGAACTTTGTATCTCATTGGATCAGTGCTCATAAACGGTATCAATAACCGGTTCGAGCAATTGACGCGTGATCGCCGTCGTGCCGACTTGTTCGACAACGAGGCCGGCGGCAAGATTAGCGACGGCGGCAGCGCGGGCGAAGTCCATTCCCGATCCGAGAGCGACTCCGAGACAAGCAATAACCGTATCGCCCGCGCCGGTCACGTCATAGATTTCCTTTGCCGTCGTGCTCAGATGCACAGGTTCTTTCCCCCGCTGAAACAAGGTCATGCCTTCTTCGCCCTCTGTGATCACTACCATCTCAAGATCGAGTTCATTCATCAACCAACTGCCTGCTATGTTCACCATGCCGTGCATGTCTTCGTCCAAATTGCACGCCTCGGCGGCTTCGCGGCGGTTGGGCGTCAGCAGCGACGCTCCGGAATAGCGGGCGTAACTTTTGCCTTTTGGATCTACGAGCACCATCTTCCCAGTCTTGCGTGATGAGTCGATGAGACGCGAAAGTAAAGTTTCGGATAACAAGCCCTTTGCATAATCGGAAACTATCACGGCGTCAACTTTTGGCAATACGGCAGATATTTTTTCCCATAGATTTTCGTGATCATCGGCCGAAAACTCCGATGTCGTTTCCTGATCGACGCGCACTACCTGCTGACTGTGGGCGATCACTCTTGTTTTAACACTTGTCGGACGGTTTGCGATACGGACCAGAGAATCGGCGGAGACATTTGCGTTTTTAAGCAGGTCGATTAAAGTGTCGGCATCGTGATCGATGCCGATGCTTCCGACAAGATAAGCGTTTGCGCCGAGGCCGGCGATGTTAACAGCGACGTTTGCGGCTCCGCCGGGAGCGAAGGTGCTTTTTTGAAGATCGACGACCGGCACAGGAGCTTCGGGCGATATGCGCTTTACGCTTCCCCACCAGTAGCGGTCGAGCATCACATCGCCGACAACCAGAACCTTGACCTTTGAAAAATTATCGAAGATGCTCATTTGCTTTCGACATAGCGAGCCTCGATCATCTCGCACCAGATATGGGCTATCGTGATATGTGCTTCCTGGATGCGGGCCGTGCGCTCCGAAGGGATCATAAGACACGCATCACAAAGCGACGCCAGCTTTTTACCGTTCGCGCCTGTCATGCCCAAAACCTTGCAGCCGCGATTACGCGCGGCCATGACTGCCGCGATCACATTCGGCGAATTGCCGCTCGTGCTTATCGCAATCAGCAAATCACCTTCAACCGCCAGAGCCTCGACCTGACGAGCGAAGATGCGTTCAAACGAATAATCATTTGCAAGCGCAGTCAGCGCCGATGTGTCGGTCGTTAATGCTATCGCCGGCAAACCTATACGTTCCGATTCATAACGACCGACCAACTCGGCAGCGATATGCTGAGCGTCGGCAGCGCTGCCGCCGTTGCCGCAGAGAAGGACTTTTTTCCCGTCTTGAAAAGTTTGGAAAATAAGCTCGGCACATTCTGTGACGTTACTTTCGTAAACTTCGCGCAGCGTTTGAAAAAGCTCTATGTGTTCATCGAGCGATTTTGTAACGGGCGAACCGTCACGTTTATCCTTTCGATCTTCAGTTGATGTCATTCGTTCAATAATTTCGCTGGTGGAGAACCCATCTTTCAACGGCAGTGAAAACACTTCGCCGCCGTTTGCCGTGACAAAATCCGCACCGATAATTTCGTTGAGTTTCCAATCGCCGCCTTTCACGAGCACGTCCGGCTTGATTTGCTTTATCAAATTTTCCGGCGTCAATTCGTCAAAGATCACTACTTCATCAACGAAGCGCAGACCCAAAAGCACTTCGCGCCTTTCGTCCTGGTTATTGATCGGACGATTTCGGCCTTTGATCGCCTTTGTCGAAGCGTCGCTGTTGATGCCGACGATCAGTTTGGTTCCGAGCGACTTTGCGCGGGAAAGCAAGTCGATGTGGCCGGGATGCAGAATGTCAAAACAGCCGTTTGTAAAGACTATCTTTTCCATATGAAAGATAATAAGTATAGCCGTGAGCGGGCGGAAACGCGAGCGTGAACGTTTCCGCCCGAGACTCGGGTAGCAGCAGTTTATCTTGTCGGCAGAAACTTTATACTGGCGAGCAAATTGACGATCAGTAAGCCTGCGACGGCAACGAATCCGACTTTAAAGAACGATGGAATAATCGTGCCGTAAAACGTCTCGTAGGAGATCGACATTATAAGCATAAAATACAGCGTCGAGCGCCAGATGCTGCTCGGCTGCATTTCGATCAGCGCCCGGTAAAATATTCTCAGAAAAATACCTATCACCATCATCCCTATGGGAATCCCGACAATGCCGAAATTACGGAGCAGGTCTCCCATCGGAGTGATGGCAAACGAAGTGTCGTTCCGGTTAAAGTAAAGATCGCTGTATTTACGCGGGTCCGATGCCGGCGGTTTTTCCTTCCAGATCACGCGCGGGACCATGAAAATAGTCATGTCTTTCCAGATATTGTTATCCAGATCGTAAGCCTCCTCGTAGGGAGCGAGATGTTCGTAATTCGATACGACGACTGAAAACGTCGTCAAAACGTCGATGCGCTCGGTCATGCTCAACAGCCCGAACTGCAGCATATCTAGCGAGTCGCCTTTGCCGATCTGGTCGAAAGTGCGCCCGACATTTTCTGCATATTGACCGAAACCCTGTTGCGACTCGGTGCCCTTAACGGTTCTGAAAGTCGTGCCGTAGATCATCCCCGCCATCAAAAGCGCGCAAAGAACGAAACCTGAAACGACGACTTGTTTTGTTTCTAGCTCTCGCCCGGACAGTACATAAGCCAGCGCAATCATAATAAATACGCCTGCGGCGCTGCCGCGATTGCCGGCAAGCAGAGCTTTGCTGAGAGCTGTTGAGATCAGCAGTACTATCAACACCGCGTTAACGACTGTAAACCGCTGCTTGCGAAAGATTATGTTCCATAGCAAAAAACTGGCTTCCATCCATAGAAGCGTCGTAAAGTAGATCAGGCCGTCGTAGGAGCTGATCGCGTCGGCTTTCTGGTAACCGAGAATTCCCAAAACGAATGCGAGAATCGTGTTGAAAATACCAAGCATCAAAAGCACGATTCCGGGGCCGACATAGCTTGAAAGTTCGTAATTTGCCTGCGGAAGAAAACGCTCGATGAAGCCGCCTATTCTTTTTCCGACCGGCAAAAAATAGCCCATCGAAAGACCGGCGAATCCGAGCGCAACCAGAACGATGGTCAGCGGCAAAGTGTATGGAACGTCCTGCGTAAACGAGATGAAATACGGCTGCGACCAACCGAAGGCGAAAAACAACCCGCCAAGCACGAATGCCGGAAAAAAATACGACCACGTCGCGAACACTATCGGATTGGCAAAGCTGAAATTTCCTTTGTAGTAAAGGTATGCTGACGGCGCGGCCATGACGAGTGCAAGGCCGATGATCCAGGGAACAATGAAAATATACTTATACGACTCGAATGCACCGCTGGCGGCAATTATCACGAAAAACGTCACGATAAATGCCAAAGCCATCAAAACGACGCCCGCAATGATCGTTCTTTCGCCGCCGTCCGGCCTGACGTTTCTAAAATGATCTGCTGTCTGATGCATTCGCTTTTAAACTCTGATCCGGCAAACCGCAATTATTCCATCTGCCCATTGCGGCGCAAAGAAAGTGCAGACATCATTTACCGCGTTGAGATACCATTTATTGTGCGGCCGGTGCTCTGTACCTATATCATAAAACAAAAATTCGTCGACCGTCAGCGAGTATCGTTTTAGGAGCACCGAAAGCGTTGAATAAGAATAATAAGCAACGTGATCGGGATGCACAGGTTCCTGCTCGCCTTTCTTTCCGCGAAGGCCGTACAAGAAAAAACGCATTCCGCAATATGCATTTACCGTGGTGAGCACAAGCCGGGTTTCGGCGTTCATGAAACGTTTAATGCCTTCGAGAAATAGACCGACATTATTCAGATGCTCGATCGTTTCGCCCGCGACGATCACGTCAAATGTTTCGTCAAGCGGCACTTCATCCAATTTTTCAAGATCGGCTCGGTAAAGATTTTTTGAACCTGCTTCAGCCAAAATATCGAGTCCTTCTTGGTCGTAGTCAAAGCCATATAACTCGCCCGCTTTCTTTTCAAGATCGAAATGCAGCAGCATCTCATTTTCAATCGAATCCTTTGTATAAGGATAATTCGCGCACCCAAGATGCAGTACCTTTTTCCCGGCGCACAGAGATTTTACAAATTCGACTCTTTGAACGAGTTTCATAACATATTTACTCTATCCCAACGTGGATAAATTTGATTGTTCAATAAAAAGGCGAGCCCTTAAACGGCTCGCTTTTTCCTTTGGAATAAATCTGACCTACGGCAGAGTTACGGGAAAAACATCCCAAGCCCAGCGTCCCATTTTAAGCATCTTGAGCGTCTCTTACCCTTGAACGGTATCTGAACCAGTTACCGTGGGCGTCATAACGGCGCCTTTCTTCATAATCGAGGTCAATTACTCGAAGGCCAAGATCAGTAACACTGTGCAATTCGTTCTGTTCGGAGATTCCGTTGTGATTAACGTCCTGCCAAAGTTGCAAAAAGTCGAAAATGTAATCGCGGCGATTGATTTTCCCATCGCCATTGCCGCCCGCGTCGAATTGATCAAACATCGCGAGAGCACGAAAACCGTTTTTGTCTTCTCCCGGCAGCAGGTAAGGCTGCGGCGAGTAACTTCCAAATAATTCACGTCCGTGATCAATCAGCCCGTTGCCACTCCTGTCAAGAACAAGCCATGCGTCGTCGGAACTTGCCGAAGTCCATGCCGTCTGTCTCGGCGCTCCTTCGCGTGCAATATCAAATTGCACACCGTTTTATGCACTGGTCAGGTCAAATCCATTTCCGAGCACGTCAATCACAATCGGGCTAATACAAGAGCATTCTACCCATTGTCCCCAGCATCTTTGTTGCTCCTGGTTTGTACAACAGCCAGGAGTACCGAGCAACTCTGACTCGTCTACCTGTTCCGGCTCAGTGCCTCCCGTAACAGGAGAACCAACATCGCAAGCACCAGTAATGATGACAGGTGTACGCGTTGCTGTTGGCGTAGGCGTTGCGGTTGGGGTTGCTGGACAATACACTTGTCGGATGGCTTCGGTATCGCACGAAGTAATTTCAGGACTCACGCCCATAATGGTATTAAAATTAGCCGGAACAGTTGAATTAAGTAGTCCAAATGAATGTCCCGCCTCATGTTTCACAACTCGTCTCATTTGCCCCGATGTGTTATTTCCAAAAGGATTTTGAATGTTCATCTTTGCCGCAATCATATTCCCGCTGAGATCAAAAACTTCGTCCAATTGGCTACCGCTATTAAGGCGTGATACGTACATCGTCGCATCTGGAACTTCCTCAGCGGGATCATAGGGATCAAGGGATTGTACCGGTGTTCCAAAAGTAACATTCGAACAATTTGAAACTTTAAAGGCGTTCCATTCAGGAATCGCGTCACGAATTATCACAAAGTCACTAGAACTGTCAAAAACTACTGTCGCCACTTGCATGCCCCGGGGCCAAGCCCTCCTCACTGCGTTGCTTTTCAAAGGAGGTTGCCCATTGCACATTATCTGAGCATGAGCGTCTTCATCAGTTAACGTGAAAGTCAAAATCAATCCACAACCAAGTAAGACGAGAATCGGTAGGAACCATTGTTTGCAGCGAGTAAATGGCATAACAGTCAATTATTATTTTCCAGTTTGGGATATGATAACAATCTTATTCCGAATGCTTTCGACAAAACTAGCTTTAGTAACTTCCTGAAACTCGTCAAGACGACTATCTCGAAAGTCCAAAGGACTAACCTTCTGATCACTAACCTCATAACCAGTTAGGATTTCACAATTTGGACTTTGTGTACCGCAGGTCAAGAACAAAATTACCGAACTGTCCAATAACGGTAGGTCTCGTTCTGCATACCGGTAAAGCAATTGTTGACCGGTCGAATATCGAACGGCTCCTCCAGCTCGATCTGCAATAATGGTGTCACCTACACCCAACTTGCTCGAGAAAGGCTTTTTCAACATCTCGTGGATTCGAATCGTAAATTCTGTGTAGACGCCGAGTTTGTCATTTGATAGAAATGCATCCGCTCGTTCAATTTTGCCAGTCACAATGAAAGTGCTTTCAGAAACGGGAAAGACCGGCGGTGGAGGAACTTCATCATAGCGTTCAACACCGCTTCGATTTGGGCCAGGATTTCTCATTACTAAATTCTGGCTGTCGTAGCGCTGGCTCTTCCTTCTTCTTTCTTCGCGAATCTGCGGATTGTCCGGTAAGGCCGCATCATAATCCGCAAGAGCGTACTTTTTAACCTCTTCTTGAAAACTACTATTAGGTGGCGTCGGACCAGTATTAACGTTTTCTTGACTTCGACTGTCAGATGTGCCAATTGTTACCGTTAGGGTCGTCAAAACAAGCAACAGTCCGAATCCCCATACTATCTTGTTACCATTCATCAATGACCTCCCGTACATCTCAGCCAAAATCTACTCTTAGGCCACCAAGATGTCAAGCCTTTTTGCCAAATGCTAGCTAGTCAATTAGCTCATATTTATTTTTTATAACTCCCTTCTAGTGCGTTTTCAACAATTGACCCGACAATCTCTGCCGAACCGTTCGAAGGAAATCGTGTTTGCCCATTCGTTTGATGTCATCGACATTACGCCCAGAGTCCAAAGGAAGGGTGCGGTTCTCCTGCACTTCATAGAGAGTTACCACCTTGTAGTTTTCGCTTTCTTTATCAGCTTGGAGGAATAACACGTATTCGCGGCCTGCTTCCGGTAGACCATCGTCGCTATCCAGATACAGCACTTCTTGACCATTCGGATAACGGACGACGCCTCCCGCTCTGTCGATAATGATTTTGTCTTCGGCCTTGAGTTCAGCGGTGACGCTATTTTTCAGTATTTGATTGATCTTTATTGTAAATTCGGAATATACGCTCGATTTGTCATTCGACAGATATGACTTCACGCTAACGGCTTTTCCCGATACGATGAGATCACTCTCTTCTACCGGGATAATTGGCGGCGGCTCCTCTTCTTTAACGCGCCCGATCTTACCAGTGTCGTGATGAGGAAACTTCACTACCCAACCTTCATTGTCGTAGCGTTTGCTTGTACGTTTACGCTTTTCCAATTCAGATGCCTCCAACGACTCTACGGATTCATAATTTGCAATACCGTACTTGCTAAAATCCGGCCTATCAGGCGGAGGGGTTCCTTTTGGCGAAATGGTTGATTGATCTTGACTAATGACGTCCTGTGCATCGAATGTGATGGCAATGGTCGTAGCGACAAGTAGCGCAACCAACACCCAGATTATCTTGTTACTTTTCATAGCAAACCTCCGATCAATTTGACCATATTTTTAAGCTTTTTCGATGTCAAGCTTCATAAAATAAAACTCCCATTAACACTCATGTTTCTGCCCGCCTTAAAATGCCTTTAATTAACTGTTTGTCGTCTGTTGTGACATAGCCCAAAATCCAAAGAATAAAACAATAAACAGTTCCGCCAAGTAGAATCGCGAGCAGCAGCGTGGGCCATCCAAATGGCAAAAATTTTGTTGCAGCATACTCGACCAACGCCGCGCCCGCAGCAGCAGACGCCAGGCTGCCTGTCAATGCAAGCCAAAATGAAGTTTGAACTTTGCCGAAAAATCGCTTTTCGACAAAAAAGATAAAGACAAAGGTCGTTGCAAACGCGATTAATCGCGCGACAGCGACGCCGAAGTTTCCGAGATCGTTTGTAAGCAAAATCATTAGCGAGATTCCGATGCCGGTGCAAATTCCGGTGACGAGGGCATTGTATTTTGGAAAGCCGAGGCCTTCGGTCATTTGCCATGCGATCGAGCCAATCGCGATCAAGCCGAAGCATATGATGTGTACCACGAGCAGATCGGAAGATCGTTCGGCAAACGATTCGCCCATCCACAGTTGCAGTAACATTTTGCTTTCGACGATCAAGGTTGTTACCACAAATACTACGAACATCGATATAACCTTAGTCGCTTTTGTATAGAGCTTTAGCAGCTTTTCCGGCTCGTTTTTTAATTCGCTTGCCAATGGAAAAATTACTTGTACGAGGCTCAAGACAAAGCCGTGAAGAAGAATTCCGAGAGACATCGGAACAACGTAATAGGTCAAACTTTCGCTCCCCAAACGCTGCGTGATCCAGCCTCGTTCGAAAAGCAAAAGAAGATTCGCCAGCACTTGAAAAGCGACGATAGCCGAGCTGTATCGAACGACAAGTCGCAGGGCTTCGCGGCTAAAACCGAAACTGATACCAAATTCGGGCAGAAGTTTTTTTGCCGCCAGCCCGAAGACAGTAAAAAAAATGCAAAGCACTATGAGATTCCAAGTCAACAATGCCAGCAATCCGAAACCAAGATATGCGAGCACCATATTTCCCGAGATCAGAACAAAGTTATTCGCGGTAAGGATTCTCGAATAAACATCGAATCTCTGAATGCCCTGGAGAACCGATGTAAACATCTGGTTCAGCATCCATATAAAAATCACACCGGACGCGATGTAAATTGCATTGATCGTCTTTTCCTGATCCTGCGGCTCGATGCCGAATACCACGCGCACCAGCCAGTCCGCGAGCAGGCACATGACGACAACACCAAACAATCCGACCACGAGGTTGAGAAAAAAACTGGCCGAGATAACGTCGCGTATTTTTTCGCGCTCGCCGTGGGCGTGGTATTCGGCAATGTATTTTGTGATGGCTCGCCCGAAATTAAATGTGAACGAGTAACTGATAAAACCGAGAACCAGCGCGTAGATGCCGTAATCTTTGTTGCCAAGCGAGCGAACGATAATCGGAGTCGCAATAAAGCCAAGCCCAAGCGGCACGACCCACGACAGCAAGCCATAGAGAACATTGCGAACAACGCTTTTGCTTGTTTGTCTGTGATTGTCCGGAGTCATTTATTTTGCAAAGGCAAGCGATGCGCGCATTCGGTTGATCATGTCGGTTAAAGCCGGACTTACGCCTACGTCGCTCAAGATTGCCGGTCCGGGCCGCCAATTCAATAACTCTTGTGCAAGCGAAATATCCGCCTCGGTATCAAAGCTGTCGTCACCGGTTTTATCGCGCGAACCAATGTCTAAACGATCGCTGTCTGCACCGCAGATTTTCCAGACTTGTTGGGCCAAATCGCGCAAAACTGTACCATTACCGCTAGCGACATTAATTATGCGGCCAACGACATTTTCTGCGGTCATTGCTGACATTATCGCCGCCGCCACGTCTTCCACATAGACGAAATCACGTCTTTGCAGCCCATCCGACATGCTGAAGTGCTGGTTGAGCAGACCATGTGTAACTAATTGCGAAAGAAACATCTTATCCGGCTGCCCAAATCCATACGCAGTGAAAACTCTAAGGATTGTCACGGGCAAACCATTGGATGCGTGCAATTCTAGCGCAAATTCATTCGCCTTAGCTTTTGAGACCGCGTAGTGAGAAACAGGCTGCGCCTGTACGTCTTCCTTAAACGGAATCGGCTGGTTTCCATACTCGGCGGCAGAGCCGAGCATAACGACGCGACTTACACCGGTTTTTTCCAAAGCACTTAGTAGATTGATTGTTCCGTTGTAGTTTACATCGTCATACAACTTGCCGCTCGGGTCATCATTTCCCGTAACTCCGGCGAGATGAAGCACAACTTGCGGCTTGTATGCAGCGATCAGTTGATTTACTTCAGTCCTGTCGGTCAAATCAAGGTTCACAAAATCGACGTGTGGATTGTCCGGAACAGATTTGTTGAATACGGTCACTAAAGGACGAAGTTGATCTGAAGTAAGATGACTGACGACATGACGGCCGATGAATCCGGTGCCGCCCGTGACGAGTATTCGTGTCTTAGCCGGATTCGACATTGATTTTAGGATTTATTAGCGAAGAAACTTCTGTACCAGCCAATCGTCCGCTCAAGTCCGGCATCGACGGAAAATTCCGGTTTCCAACCGAGCGTATGTCGCGCTTTTTCCGCGCTCAGATATTGATGCTGTATCTCGTTGCTCGCATCGTTGAGTATCGTTGGCGTCAGGTCGTCGCGGTTCATTAGGTTTAGTATTTTGAGTGTAACGTCGAGGACGTTCATTTGAATCTCATTACTGAAATTAAATGCGTGGCCACAAATCTTCGGATCATTGGACATTTTTTCGGCCAACATCATATAGGCAATCGCCGCGTCTTCGACATAAAAATAATCGCGAATGTATGTCCCGTCGCTACGAATGATCGGCGACTCGCCGCGAATCGCTGAGCGTATCGTGCCGGGAATCAAACGGTTCCAGTTAAGATCGCCGCCGCCGTAAAGATTGCCGCACCGTGTTACGCAGACAGGCAAATCAAAAGTGTGTGCGTAACTCTGTGCGATCAAATCGGCGCAGGATTTGCTGACATCATAAGGATGCCTTCCCTGTAATGGAGCGTCCTCGTGGTAAGGAAGGTCGTCGTGTTCTCCGTAAGCTTTATCAGACGATGCGACGACAACTTGTTTTACGAGAGATGAGCGTCGGACGGCTTCCAAAAGGCACCATGTTCCGCGAATATTCGATTCGAATGTCGAGATCGGGCTGCGGTTTGCCGTGCCGACGATTGTTTGTGCAGCGACGTGAAATACGGTCTCGATCTCGTATTCGTTGAGGATGCGTTCGAGAAGTTGCTGATCGGTTAAGTCGCCTCGAATGACGGTTGCATTCGCCATCGAGTTATTCTGAAACAGTTCCGATTCCGGCACCCAATCGCGAATTAGAACGACAACATCAGCGCCAAGAGCGGCCAGCTTAGCGGTAAGCCAGCTTCCTAAAAGGCCCGTTGCTCCCGTGACAAAAACGCGACGGTCTAGCCAGAATTTTTGATCGAGTTCCATAACTAATCCCACATTCGCCACTCGGCGGTGCCGCTGTCCCACATCTCTTCTAGCATCTTCCATTCGCGGAAAGTATCCATCGGCTGCCAAAAACCAGTGTGCGGATACATCATCAATTCGCCGTCAGCCGCAAGGCGTTGAAGCGGCTCGCGTTCGAGCGTTAGGTCGTCGTCGTCAGAAAGATATCGTTCGATAAATTCAGGCTCGATCACAAAAAATCCGCCGTTGATAAAACTCTCCGTCACTTGAGGCTTTTCGTTGAATGACACGACTTGATTTCCGTCAAGCAAAAGCTCGCCAAAACGGCTTGGCGGCCTGACGCCCGTAACGGTTGCCATCTTACCGTGTTTTTTGTGAAATTCCAGCAGCGCTCGTATGTCGATGCTGCCCAAGCCGTCGCCGTAAGTTAGACAAAACGGTTGGTTATCAATTTGATCTCTCACGCGAAATACACGCGCTCCGGTCTGTGCTTTTTCGCCAGTTTCGGTCAATGAGACAATCCAATCTTTCTCGCCGTCACGATGCACATCGTCGGCAAAATATTGTTTTATAATTTCACCTTTGTAACCCAGACACAAAACAAATTCGTTCAATCCGAAATGCGAATAGATTTTCATTATGTGCCACAAAATAGGCCGGCCGCCGATCTCGACCATTGGTTTTGGCAGAGTTTCGGTTTGTTCGCGGAGCCGCGTTCCCTGCCCGCCGCATAAAATGACGACCTTCATAGAATAGAACCAATGGACGATTTTACATTGCTAACGGGAGCTTTGCCACACGTCGTTGTAGAGTTTTAAAGTGCGCTTTGCGGTAATTTTCTCGTTAAATTTTCCCAATGCGGTTTTTTTCGCAGCGGCTCCGAGAAATTTTCTTTGTTGCGGATCGTTCATAAGCGAAATAACTGCTTCAGCAAGACGCATCGGATCATTCGAAGGCACGAGCATCCCATTCTTTTCGTTTTCGATTGCCTCCGGTATGGCATTCACGTTTGTGGCGATGCACGGAAGACCGAGTGCCATTGCTTCGACGAGCGCGATTGGAAGCCCTTCCTGCAAACTCGCCAGAACAAAAATGTCGGCGATACTCAACAAAGTCAACATGTCTTTACGCGTCTCGCCGATTTCATCCGCATCCATTATGCGAAACGAATTGCCTAACCCGTAATCGGCAATCCGATTCATTGTTTCCGTGTCGGGCATGGTTGTCGATAACCACACGAGCGCAAAATCTTCACGGACGGCTCTTAATCGTTTCAAACTCTCCAGCAAAACCCAGCAGCCCTTACGTTCGATAAATTGACCGACCGTCATAAGAATTGTGGTGTCTTGCAGCAATCCGTATCGCTGTCGAACCTCGTTGTTAACTATTCGGCTTTCTTCTACTCGAGCTATCTCTACCGGATCGATGCCTGAATAAGTCACCTCTACTTGGTCAAATTTTTTCGAGGAGATATAAGGTTTCAAACCATTTTTGGCATTGTTATTTGATGAGAGAAGATGAAGGCTCGAAAATCGGCTGAGAATTTTGCCTTTTATCTTCCATCGAAGACCGCGCCAGCCATCGTAAAAAGGAAGGCCGGTATGAACCGTGAAAAAAACATTTGTTTTCATGCATAGCCTGAACAATGTGAGCGACGACTGCCAGAAACCAAGATCGATATGAACAATCTTGTTTGCGAGGTCGCCGCGGCTCAGTATGTTTGCTACCAAACGATTTTCCGACTGCAAAACAGTAAGGCGATTAGATATTTTTGCGATCAAGCTTTTGGTGGTATTCAATGTAGGCGACGGCGGAAGAAATTCAAATGGGATTTCCAAAGCCTTCAGATATTGCAGAATTTTTTGTTCGGAATCCGAAGGCAGCAACGCGGTGACATTGAATTCTTTTTTTGCCTCCTTCATGAGAGACATAAAATATACTTGAGCGCCGCCCCATTCGCGATAATTCCAGACGTAGATGATCTCGCGCATTTTTTTATCAGTTGTGCCGTCTAACGATTTCGGAAGCCATAGACAAATACCTTTTGTGCCAATGACAGACAATATACCGCAAACGCGGCGAGAGCCTTAAATTTTGTCGGCGCCGAGTACCAACGCGAAACTAGTTGGCGTTTCAGATTGGCAGGGTGTTTTTCGTTGATGAATAAAGTGTTCAGGCTTTCACTGACAGAAGATTGATGCAACGGCTGCGGGTATGTATTCGGCTCGCACCAGACGAGAGAGCGCGGATTGACCAGAAGTTTCCAGCCCATTTTACGCATTTTTGTCGTGTATTGTGCATCGCCCCAGCCGTGCGGAAAATGCTTCTCGTCCATTAGGCCGCACTCTCTGATTGCTTCGACCGGCAGCAAGACGCAATTGCCGACAATGTTCTCCACTTCAAAGCGCGCGCGCGGAACAGAGAAAGCGGTCAAATCTTCAGGCACATGCCAACCGCCTTTCAAGGTGCGCCATTCAAACCCGACCTGAAAAACCTTGTGAGGCTCGTTCCAAAGCAGCAGCAAAGCACCGACGACAGAGTGCGGATTTCGCTGTGCGGTTTGAATCAGACGCTGTAAAAACTGCTCGTGAAAAACGGCGTCGTCATTCATTATTACAATAAATTCGGGATTCCATTTCAGAGCCGTCTCAATGCCCCGATTTGTTCCGGCAGCGTAATGCAACGTGCCGTCGCCTTGAATGATTTCAACTTCAGGAAATTTGCCACGAATCGCGTCGGAGGTGCCGTCGGTCGAGCCGTCATCGACGACAAAGATTCGAACGTCCAGCCCGGATTTATCAATCCGTGAAAGGCTTCGCAAACCTTGAAGAGTCGTTTCCCTACGATTGTGGACTGGTATGACAAGCGCGGTTTTTATCAAGATATCGGTCACGATTCTCACGCGCAGGCTTGTGCAGTTTCTGAGCGGCTTTTTTTGACTTCATTTTCGATCCAGGCGTAGGTTTTCTCTAGGCCGACTTCAAGGGAAATTTGCGGCTCCCAGCCGAGAATTTCTCGCAGTTTTGAATTGTCCGAATTTCGGCCACGAACGCCCTGCGGGCCGTCGATATATTTTTTGGTGATCTTAACGCAGGCGGCTTCCGCGATCGTATCCGCCAATTGATTTATCGAGATCATCCTGTCCTGTCCGAGGTTCAAAGGTTCCGAAAAATCCGAACGCATCAACCTGTAAATACCTTCGACACAATCATCGATATAGCAAAACGACCGCGTCTGTTCGCCGTCGCCCCAAATCTCTATTTCGTTGTTTCCGGTCAGCTTTGCGATCGCGATCTTTCTACTGAGCGCGGCCGGCGCTTTTTCGCGGCCGCCTTCCCAAGTGCCGTTCTCGCCAAAGATATTGTGGAACCTGACGGTGCGTGTTTCGAGGCCGTAATCTTCTCTATAATGAGCGCACAATCTCTCGGAGATCAGCTTTTCCCAGCCGTAGGCGTCCTGCGGAAAAGCCGGATAAGCGTCTTCCTCTTTAAGCGGCGTGACATTCGTTTCTTCTTGCAAGTGTTCGGGATAGATACACGCCGAGCTTGTGTAAAGGTAACGGCCAACGCCGTTTTCGCGAGCGGCTTCGAGCGTGTGCAGGTTGATGAGCGAATTATTATAGAGTATTTGAGCGTGATGGCACGAGATAAATCCCATTCCGCCCATGTCGGCGGCAAGAGCGTAAACCTCGTCGATATTATTGGTAGCTTTAAGGCAGTTTTCCCATCGACGCAGATCGAGCAGCTCAAATTCGTCGGCGTCGGTTTTGACGAACTCAGGCAATTTTATATCGACGCCGCGAACCCAATAGCCTTTCGCTTTTAGATAAGTCACGAGGTGGCTGCCGATAAATCCGCCCGCACCTGTGACTAAAATTCTAATTTGCTGTTCCATTTAAAAGAGTTTTTTAGGATTGCCTGTACCGAAACTTACTGATCGGCGTCACGATAATATTCATTATGGTTGTAAGCCTGATAGTAGTAGCTGTTTTGAGAATTGAGATTTACATTGTTAAGAACGACGCCGAAAATCTTTGCACCGATCTCCTGCAAAAGCTGCCGCGAACGCCGAATTACCTGACGCGAGCTGCGGCCTGAGTTCACCACGAGAATCACGCCGTCCACCATCGAAGCGATCAAAACGCCGTCGGTAAAAGACGCGATCGGCGGCGAATCTACGACGATGTGCGTGAATCGAGCTTGCAGCATTCCGAGCAGTGTTGCCATCTGTTCAGATCCGATCAGTTCGGCGGGATTCGGCGGAATCGGGCCTGAGGTCATCAAATGCAGCTTTGATTTTTCGTCCTGCCTTATGCAATCATCTATTTCCGAATCGCACAATTCGTTTGAAAGCAGCGTACTCAAACCTAAACGGTTTTCGATATTGAAAATAGAATGAAGCCTCGGCCGACGCATATCGGCGTCGATGATAAGCACTTTGGCGCCGGTTTGAGCGAGGCTGATCGCCGTGTTTGTCGCCGTGGTCGTCTTGCCTTCGGATGGCAGGCTGGATGTGATCAAAAGCGATTTAGGCGCACGGCCTGCGGTCGATAAAAGTATCGAAGTTCGCAAATGCCTGTAAGCCTCGGCCAGTGACGAGCGAGGATCAGCGTGGATCAGAAGCTCGGAGTTCAGGAAATCGTCGCCGTTTTCGCTTTCGGATGAGCCGACCAGCAACAGCTTGCGTCTTTGCAGCGAATCGATCCGTGGAATCGCGGCCAGCGCCGGAAGCTGCAGATATTGCTCGATCTCCTCGGTCGAGCGAATCGTGTCGTCTAAATACTCAAGGACTAGCGCCAAGCCCATTCCAAAAAGCGTCGATAAAAACAACGCCGCAAAGACCGTCATAAGCCGCCGCGGCGAAACCGGCACCTCTGGCGGAATCGCGATTTCGGTCACGCTGATGTTGTTATCAGTGCCCTGTGCGGCAATATCGTTTCCGCTGACTTGTTTTCTCAGATTATCGAGAAAACCCTTGTTCGTATCGATGTTCTGCTGTAGAAGTTTTAGGTTTACCGCTCCCTGATTTTGTCCTTGGGCTTCATTGTACTGCTTGCTAAAATCGGCCCGAATCTTTTCCTCTTTGTCTTTTGTCTGTAGATATTTGATTCGCAAATTTTCGAGCAGGCCTTTTGTCATTCGTTGGCGAAATGTATCCAGATCGGCTTGAAACTTTCCGGTCGCCTTGTCCATCGATTCTTCGCGGCTTTTTATCTGCTGGTCAATCTCTTGTATCTCGGGAGCACCTTCCTGATATTCCTGCAGAAGAAGCGCTCGTTTTTGTCGAAGTGTCGCGATCTCCTTGAATGAATCCGATTTCAAGGCGCGAATACTATTTTCCTGTTCAGTAATAAAGCGCGCCATTTTGTCCTCGGCGAGAGCCGCGATCTTTTCCGGCGAATTGCTCACTGTCATATAGTCCGCTTCGGCATTTTTGCGTTCGTTCTCGGCTTCAAGCAGGTTTTTATTTAGCCCGCTGAGCCGATCAATAACGATTGTTTGATCCTCGCCGGTTTTTAAAATTCCTTCGCTTTGAGTCAGCTCGACAAGTTTTTGTTCGTCGGTCTTAATATCGGTTTGGAGGGTGGCGATCCTTTCCTGAAGAAAGTCGTTTGTCTTCCGGCTTGTTCCAGTGCGCTTTTCCTGATTTACGACAGTAAAAGTTTCCGCGATGCTGTTTACGACAAAGGCTGCAAGTTCCGGATTTGTGTCGTAAAACGAGATGTCGATAAGCCGCGTGTCCTTGACCGTCGCTCTCGCTTCGCGGCGCGGCTCGATCTCGAGGTTTCGCCTGATGATCTCGACATACGGAGTGAGCCTGATCGCCTCGGCGATCTCGTCGGAAGTGGCAAGGGCAGAGTCTTCAATGCGCACGCCATTAGCGTTTTTGTCCTGCTTGTCGGCGGTCGCCAAACCTATGGACTTAAGCATCGATTTCCACGCTGAGGAATTACCACCGGCTTTCGCCTGCTGAAAATCCTTGTTCGAGTCAAGATCATGCTCCTTCACCGTGCGTCGCAGGAGGCTGTCGCTCCAGAGTAACTGAAGCTGCGTATTGAAATACGACGGGTCGGAACCCGTGATCGGCCGCTGGCGTTCGGTTGTAATTACGTCGGGATTGTTTTGCTCGTTATCGACCTGGACGACCGCCTGCGCCCTATAAACATTCGGTTTGCGGGCCATATAGATCGCAACGAGCGTCGTCATCAAAACCGCAATGCCGACAACGAGCCAGAGGCGCTTGCGGATGGCGCGCCAATAGTCGAGCATCTGAAAGCCTTCGCGCGTGGCAATTTCGCGGTAAGCCGGATAACGGCCCGACGGCGTAAATTGCGTATCGAACGGGTGGTCGAGCTCAGTCGCCTCGTTCAAAGGGCCCTTAATTATTCCGCGAGTTTCTTTCATACTTTAAAGGCCCGGCAGCCTGTAAGCCACGTTGGGAACGGAATTTTTCAGAGCGCTCCCGACGCCAAGTAAAATAGATTTTGTTCTGTCCTGCGAAACGGCTACAATATCGTTCGGTTCGAGGTATGGATCTTTTACTTTTCCTTTGTCGATCTGATTAAGATCGTACACAAATTCTTCACGTTCCGCTTTTCCGGAAACCTGTCTCAAAATGCGAATTTTAGATTTATCCGTAGCAGGTTTAAGGCCTTCGGCAGAAGCAATTGCCTGCGTCAAGGTGATTGGGTCTCGAATTCTTAACGCTCCTTCCTTTCTCAAATTGCCGTACATGTAAATCATATCCGCTTCGAAAACTGAAACTATGTCGCCGGGTTTCATCCAGAGAGTTTCCCTGCCTTCCTGAACATCGCGGATCTTGTAACCGAGCACTGCAATTGAATCGTCATCAGACTCTGAACCATTCTGGCGGCAATTGTAGCTGCTGCCCGTGCGAGCAACCAGCAGACGAGTTCCCGACTCCTTATTCGGGCCGCCGGCCATTGCCAACAGTTCGAGCAAATGTACTTTACGCGAGATATAGTAATTGCCCGGCTTTTCAACGGCGCCCATCACGGCAAACGACTGAGATTTTTGGTCTGAGACTCTGACGGTAATGTATGGATTTTTAAGATACTTTTCACTGTATGCATTTGCAATGTCTCCGGCGAGTTCCCTTTCTGTTCTGCAAACTGCCACTATCGGCCGTTCCAGTCGGTAGAGCACGATTGTACCCGAAGGACCAACGGCAACGGTTGTATTAAGGTCCGGATGGCGAGCTACCTGAATTTCTAGAATATCCTGAAATCCGATCCGATATCTGTCTTCCTCTTGAACAGGATTCGGCAGAACCGACTTCTCAGGAGTTGCGGTTTGTCCAACCGCCATCCCGACACAAAGAACACAAAGCGAAAACAAAATTGCTAACTTCATAACTAATTTCCGACAAGGTACACGTAAACAATTATATTAACAAAGCCTGCGGCCTTTGAAAACATTGATTTTGAAAGTCACAACGCTTTCGCTAAACTTTGATTCATAGCCACAGCAAAGATGGAAAACCCAACGCCGATGCTTCGGCAATATCTCGAGATCAAAAAGCTGTATCCCGGAACGATCCTTTTTTTCCGGCTCGGCGACTTTTATGAGATGTTCAACGAGGACGCTCTCGTTGGCTCGCGCGAGCTTGAGATAACGCTGACGGCGAGGCACAAAGACACGCCAAATCCCATCCCAATGTGCGGCGTACCACACCACGCTGCCTCTACCTACATCGCCCGCCTCGTGCGAAAAGGCTATCGCGTCGCCATCTGCGAACAAACCGAAACTCCAACAAAAGGCACAAAACTTGTCCGACGCGAGGTCGTCCGCGTCATCACGCCCGGCACGGCAATCGACCCGCAGCTTGTCGAATCGAAGGAATCGGTCTATCTGGCGGCCGTTTACGGCAGCGGTGAAGTTTTTGGCGCGGCGTTTCTCGAAACCTCATCTGGACAGTTTTCGGCGACCGAGATTGCCGGAGCCGATTCGCTGCAAAGGATTTGCGATGAGATCGAGGCTTACAGTCCTCGTGAGCTTTTATTTCCGAGATCGATGGAAAAACTAATTGTGCAGATCTTCGGAAAGCCGAAAGACAGTGATTCGAATCTTCCTTTTGAAGATGCGAAATCATCCACGCCATCCGATTTTTCGACGATTACGCTGACACCGCTGGATGACGCTGACTTCGATCTGCAATATGCGACGAGTCTTCTCAAGCGCCAAATGGAAGTCGCCGACCTTTCAGGTTTTGGCTTCAATGGCAAAAAAGCCGCAATATGCGCAGCCGGTGCTTGCTTAAAATATGCACAAGAAACACAACGTGCTGCTGCGGGTCATATCTCTGAAATAAAATATTTTGAATCGGCCGATTTCATGATCCTTGATGCCGTGACGCTTAGAAATCTTGAGATATTTGAATGTCGAGGCGAAAAAAGCAAAAGCACTCTGTTTGGCGTAATCGACGAATGCATAACCGGCATGGGCTCGCGGCTGCTGAAACAATGGCTTGCTCGTCCATCAGTCAAGCGAAGCGAAATTCAAACTCGTCTTTCCGCCGTCACCGAGCTTGCGGATTTGATACTGCGTGAAAAACTGAGGTTTTTGCTGAAAGATGTCAGCGACTTAGAACGCCTCATCGGCCGTCTTAATCTTGGAACAGCAAGTCCTCGCGATCTCATCGCATTGCGACGCTCGATCGGCCAGGCGCCCGAAGTGAATGAAGTCCTGACCGATTCAACGTCGCTGCTTTTGCAGGTTTTGTCGGAAAACATTTTTGAATTGCCGGAAATCCGCGACCTGATAGATCATGCGATCAGCGACGAGCCGCCGATCAACGTGAGCGACGGCGGCGTGATACGCGATGGTTTTGATGAAGAACTTGACGAACTGCGCGGCATCTCGACATCTGCAAAACAGACCATCGCGGCGTTCGAAGAAAAAGAGCGGACACGAACCGGCATCTCCAATCTTAAGATTCGTTTCAATAACGTCTTCGGTTATTACATCGAAATCTCAAAAGCCAATGTTTCGCGTGTTCCCGAAGATTATGAGCGAAGACAAACATTGGCGAATGCCGAGCGTTACACCACGCCGCAATTAAAGGAATGGGAGCAGAAAATTCTCGGCGCGGAGGACAGGATCAGCCAGATCGAAACCGATTTATTTAATCAAGTACGTTCACGTGTTTGCGAAGAGACCCGAAAACTACAATCTACCGCCCGCGCGTTTGCCATGCTTGATGCGTTGACCGCTTTGGCTGAAACGGCTGCCAAAAGAAATTTTATTTGTCCTGTCTTGCACGACAGCGATGAGATCGAGATCAAAAATGGCCGTCATCCGGTCGTCGAAGCGTCGCTCGGCGCGTCGTTCATCCCGAACGACATCCGAATGAACAATTCGACCGACCGTTTGCTCGTTATCACCGGCGCAAACATGGGCGGCAAATCTACGGTGTTACGGCAAATAGCGATCATCCAAATACTCGGACAGATCGG
>JBJXHF010000025.1:0-59772 GCA_046160805.1 Pyrinomonadaceae bacterium | reverse complement strand
AATAATCGGTGCATCCATGCGAAAGTTGCTCCATATTGCCTACGGTGTCATAAAAAACAACCACCCTTTCGACTCAAACACGGCATCTGCATTTGACTGTTAAGACAGTATCTTTCCGAATATGACGCAACTTTCCGATCATGATTCGAAGAAAGGGCGTCTGAAAAGACGTAGCTTGTAAAATATCGCGATTTTTTGAACGCGGATTGGGCGGATAGAAGCGGATCAATAAAAAAAATCCGCCTGATCCGCCCAATCCGCGTTAAAATTGCTTTTAAATTTATAGCTGTTTCGACTTATCAGACATCCTCTTCTTTCGCATCATTCTTCATAGCCGTTTTCATTTGCCTGATGCCATTTCCACGCCGACTCTATTATTGTTTCGAGGTCGGCGAATTTTGGATTCCAGCCGAGGACTTCCTTTGCTTTTGTCGAATCGGAGACGAGCCGCGAAGGGTCGCCTGCTCGGCGCGGCGCAATTACGGACTTGATAGATTTTTTCGTTATCTTTCGAGCGGTTTCAATTACTGCAAGGACCGAAAAGCCTGTTCCGTTGCCGAGATTGATAAAATCCGAGTCGCCGCCATTTTTTAAATGTTCAAGCGCGAGCATGTGCGCCTGGCTGAGGTCGAGCACATGAATGTAATCGCGAATCGCCGTTCCGTCCGGCGTCGGATAGTCGTCGCCGAAGACTGAAATCTGCTCGATTTGTCCGGCCGCAGCCTGTAGGACGAGCGGGATGAGATGCGTCTCGGGTTCGTGATGCTCGCCGTGGGACTCGGTTGCGCCGCAGGCGTTGAAGTAGCGCAGTGCGACAAATTTTAACCCGAATGCGGCGGCGTAATCCTTCATTATCTGCTCGACAAAAAATTTCGACCAGCCGTAAGGATTCGCCGGCTGCTGCAAGTGCTTTTCGTCGATCGGCACATATTGCGGCTCGCCGTAAGTCGCACAGGTAGATGAAAAAACGAATTTTTTCACGCCGCACTCTATTAGCGTGTCCAGCAGCGCCAAGGTCTGCATCGCATTGTTGCGATAATAAATATCCGGCCGCTCGACCGATTCGCCGACGTAAGCAAACGCCGAAAAATGCATCGCCGCGTCGATATCGTTCTCACCGCAAATTTTTCTTATCAGAGCCGCGTCACCTATGTCGCCTTCATAAAATTTGACTTCGCTTGCAACCGCCGTCCGATGCCCGCGCGAAAGATTGTCCAAAACAACAACCTCCGCCCCGCGCGCCAGCATGTCCTCGACAACGACGCTCCCTATGTAACCCGCTCCGCCTGTGATTAATGTAGTCATAAAATCATATTCTCATTCTCAGTGACCGATATCAGAATCGCCTGCTTGATCTCTGCGTTCTTTGCGGCCTCTGCCTTGAAAAAAATATTTTAACGCAGAGGACGCTAAGAACGCAGAGATTTTCGATTCCCTTTCGAGGAGATTCGTGGTAAAAAGGTAGTTCATTCTTTTTTTTGAGGTCCATCAAGGTGTATTAATGAAGAAGTATTTATTCGGTGTTGCTTTATTGTCGGTTTTGGCGGCGTTTTTGGTTGTCGGGTTTAGCTCGTCGGCGCAGGATGCGCGAGAAGATGCAGCATTTGTCTCGACGACACTTGTACTGAGCCAGGTTTCGGGCGGCAACGGTTATTACTTCCACGATTGGGTCGAGATCAAGAATGTTTCGGCCACATCGCAGTCGCTCAATGGTCTTACGCTGCTGTATGGTTCGGCGACGGGGAATTTCGGTGGCGGAGTCTTTGCTCTGCCGAATGCAACGCTTGCGCCGGGGCAATACTATCTCGTTCAACTAAACAGCGCTCCGCCGGGCTCGCAGCCCCTGCCTGTAACGCCGGATGCATCGACAACGACAATCAGCATGTCGGGCACGACGGGCGGGAAGATCGGCATTGTAAGTGCCGGAGGCATTCCGGGTAATGCATGCGGTGCTACGGGCAATGCCTGCACTCCGACGCAATTAGCGGCGTTTGTCGATTGGGTCGCCTGGGGCGAAGCAGGCAACGGCACTGCCAACAGCGGTGAAGGCGGCAATCCGTCTGTCAACAACGGCGTGGCTATCGCCTCGACGCAGGGCATGGCCAGGAAGACGGGTGGCTGCACAGATACTGACAACAACAACGCGGATTTTGACCTTTACACTAACCCTCCTGTACCACCGATACCATCGCCACGCAATACGTCAAGCCCTCTGGCTCCATGCGGCGGAGGCAGCGGACTACTTCAGGGATTTGGGAACGCCAGTCCGAGTTCGGTCGCTCCCGGCGGCACGACCCTGCTGAAAGTGACGGTCGTTCCGGCTACATCGCCGCCGAGCACGGGCATAACGGTGCGGACGGATCTAACGCAAGTCGGCGGCTCTGCAACTCAATCGTTTTTTGACGACGGCACGAACGGCGATGTGACGGCGGGTGACAATGTCTTTTCATTTTTGCGAGTCGTTCCAACAAACAATCCGGTCGGCAATTATTCGCTGCCGGTCAACATAGCCGACGCCGAACTGCGAACGGCGACAACGTCCATAAGTCTCACGGTCACCGTTGTAGGCCCTCACAATCCGGCAGAGCATCTGGTCTTAGGCAACCCGTCAGGCGCGACAACGGACGTGACAAAGCCGACGAACTACCTGCTTGAAAAGAATCAATATGTGATGTCGTATCACCGCGACCGAGGCATACCAAATTGGGTCGCGTGGCATCTGGACACTTCGTGGATCGGCACGGTTGACCGGCAGGATGATTTCCGGCCTGACACGTCGCTTCCGGCTGGGTGGTATCAGGTGCAGGATTCGGATTATTCGCAGTCGGGGTTTGACCGCGGGCATCATTCACCTTCGGGTGACAGGACTAACACGGTAGCAGACAATTCTGCGACGTTTTTCATGACAAACATGATGCCGCAGGCAGGAAATAACAACCAAGGCGTCTGGGCCGATCTTGAGATTTATTGCCGGTCGCTAGTTCAGGGCGGCTCCGAGCTTTACATCTATGCGGGCGGCATCGGCAACGGCGGCACGGGATCGAACGGCTTTGCGAACACTATAGCCGGAGGCCGCGTTGCGGTTCCGGCACAGACGTGGAAGGTGATCGTCGTGATGCCGGTCGGCTCGAACGACGCGCAACGCGTAAACAACTTTACACGCGTTATCACCGTCTTAATGCCGAACTCGCAAAGCCTGCCGCCGCCGGGTTCGGGAAATTGGCGGAACTATCGCACGAACATCGCAACGATAGAGCAACTCACGGGCTACAATTTTCTATCTAAAGTGAGGCCTCAGGTTCGACTGCGGCTAAAGAAACGCGTTGATACGCAGTAACGAAAAACTAAAACGTAAAAGTGAAAATCATCAGATTCAGAAAAAGCTTGTTTGTTGTCCTTGCTTGCTTGTCGCTGCCGCTTGCCGTGGTTGCGCAGAAGGAATATTCGATCGCCGAGATACAGGGCGAAATGGCGCGTTCGCCGCACGAAAATGTGCAGGTGACAACCCGCGGCATCGTGACGGCACGAAATTCCAACGGCATTTACATACAGACTCCGGACGACAAGGTTGATGGTAAACCCGCCACGTCGGAAGGCATTTTTGTGTATCTCGGCAAGGAAACTTCGTTTGGAGGTTCAATCGGCGATATGGTCGAGGTTTCGGGAACGGTCAGCGAATATCGTTTTCGTACGGAAAAGTACGGCTTTACGCGAACGGATATCGGAAAGGCCACGATTAAGATAACTTCGACAAAGAACGCTTTGCCCGCGCCTATAAGGCTTACCTCTAACGACCTTGTGCCAACCAAGGTGGACATGATGGAGCGTTATGAAGGCATGCGGGTCAAGGTTGATGAGCTTCTCGTGGTGGCGCCGACCGGCAAGGCGACGGATTATGAAAATGATTGGGCAACGAACTCCAACGGCGTATTTTTTGGAGTGCTGCCCGGCACTCCGCGGCCGATGCGTGAGGCGGGCGTGGACGTTTTTGTCCACATGGGCAACAAAATGCCGTCGTCAATTCCCTACTTCGATACGAATCCTGAAATGCTCCGCGTTGACAGCTATGCACAGACCGGCTCAAAGCCGATCGAAGTCACGGCAGGTGCGACGGTTAAAAATCTCACGGGCGTGATCGAATACGATCGAAGACGTTATACCCTGTCGGTAGATACATCGAGTTCATATACTGTTGAGGGAAACAAGACCTTCACCAAGGTTTCGCCGGCCGGCGAGCGCGAACTTACTGTCGCGACGTTTAATCTCGAGAATTTTTTTGACGACGAGAAGAATTCTTCGGGCATTAACAAAGAAGCCGTTATGCCGAAAGAGCTGTTTCAGAAAAAGCTAGCCAAAACTTCACTCGCGATACGCAATGTACTTTCGATGCCCGATCTGATCGGCGTCGGCGAGGTAGAAAACCTCATTGCGCTAAAGAAACTTGCGGCAAAGATCAACGCCGACGCAGTTGCCGACGGAAAGCCCGACCCGAAATACGAAGCTTACCTTGAGGAAGGCAATGACGGCCGCGGCATCGACTCCGGTTTTCTGGTTAAATCGACAAAACTCAAGGTCCTCGAAACAAAGCTGCTTGCAAAGGACGCGCAGCTCGATTTCGCGGGGCGCGATGACCTGAATCTTTTTGACAGGCCTCCGTTTCTGATCCGCGTTCAGGCCATCGATCCGAAGTCGGCTACGCCGCTCACCATAACGGCGATTGTTAATCATTTCAAATCTCTGATTGGCATCGACAGCGAAAAGGACGGTCCGCGCACACGCCAAAAACGAAAACAGGAAGCCGAATGGCTCGCGAAATTTGTCGTCGAAAGGCAAAAGGCGAATCCTGACGAGATGCTGCTCGTGTGCGGCGATTTCAATGCGGGACTGCAGAATGACGGCTACAACGACCTGATCGGCACGCTGCGCGGCAAGCCCGAACAGTCGGTAATCGTGCCGTCAAAAACTTACACGACAGGGTTGTTCAATCTCGCCAACTCGATCAAGGATGCTGCGAACCGCTACAGCTATGTGTTCGACGGCTCGACACAAACTCTCGATCATATTTTGGTAAACGGCAAACTCGGCGACCGCATTTTGAAGTTCGGCTATGCAAGGCTAAATGCGGATTTTCCGGTCTCATACTCAGCCGACGCCACCCGCCCCGAGCGCGTCTCGGATCACGACGCGCCGGTGGCGTTTTTCAGTCTAGGCCCGGAGCTTAATTTTGCCGGCGTGCCACCGCCCACATCGCCTACTCCATTGCCAACTCCGAAACCGTAGCTAAACTTTTTCTAATATCACCTGCGCGACGGCGTGGTCGGCGGTGTGCGCGATTGAGACGTGCGTGCGGTTGGCTTCGTGCTTGTCGAGTATCTTTTTTGCCGCGCCGGTAATATTCAGCAGCGGAACTCCGTCGGGGTCGGAGACGATCTCAACGTCTTGCCAAGTGATCTTGCCCCGCCAGCCTGTTTTCAGCGCTTTTAGAAAAGCTTCTTTTGCGGCAAACCGCCCCGCATAAGAACGCCACATCGCCTCGCCTTTGCCTTCGCAATACGCACGTTCGTTCGCCGTGAATACGCGGTTCAGAAAACGCGGAGTTCTGGCGATGGTCTGGCGTATGCGGTAAACTTCAACAATGTCGATGCCGGTAGAAACGATCATGGGTCAGTTGTCAGTTGTCAGTAGCCAGTTGTCAGCCGATGAAGAAAGTTTAACCGATGCGGGCTTTTTTTGGCGAGAAAAAAATGGCTTAAAAGTGCTGGTCTGCCGCACTTTGGAAGCGGCCGGTTTTGTAAACGGCTTTTCAACGCGGCTCGGCGGCGTGTCGGAGTTTCCTGAAAACAGCCTTAACCTTGCTGGATTTGATGAAGACTCTGCTGAAAATATTTACGAAAATCGTCAACGTTTTCTTTCAGTTTTTGGTGGTGATCTTAGCCTCGCAACTGTATGGCAAGTTCACGGCCACACGATCAAGTCCGTGGCGTCGCAAGACGACGTACGCAATTCCGAAGAGCGTGCCGACGCGCTTATGTCTGATCTCGACGATATTTTGGTTGGAGTAAAGACAGCCGACTGCGTTCCCGTTTTGATAGGCGATCCGAAAAAAGAAGCGTTCGCCGCCGTCCACGCCGGCTGGCGCGGAACCGTGCAATCGATAGCGACCAAAGCAGTCAAAAAATTAACAGAGACGTTCAGATCAGACCCGTCGGATTTGATCTGCGCTATCGGCCCGGCAGCATCCGGGCGAAATTACGAGATCGGTAAGGAAGTGATCGAAGCTTTTGGCAATAATCTCGGAGCCGATAGTAAAAAGTATTTTTCAACGACGCGCGAAGGCCACGCACTCGTCGATCTCCAGCTAGCAAACCGCGATCACCTTATCTCATCCGGCGTTGTCGCCGAAAATATCTTCACCGCGCCATTCTGCACAATGGAGCGGCCTGATCTTTTCTTTTCTTATCGTCTTGAAAAAATTAAATACGGCAAGACCGGACGACTGCTCTCCGTGATCGGGCTGAAAGCTGGCAGCTAACAGCTAGGAGCTAGAATTAAATTTTTCTTTCTAGCTGCCAACTGCTAGCTGTCAGCTACTAGCTTTTGCCTTATTGAGCGCGAGCTGTCAGCGTTATCTGCTTGCTTTTTGGCGGGTAGCAGACTTCGTTTGTGCAGGCCTGGTATTTTACGGTGACGTTTATTCTTATCGAATTGCCGCGATAGGTTGACGGGACGGTGACGTTGAAGTTGAATGCCGTGCGGCCTTCGTAAACGTTGATCGTGTCTGAGGAGAATTCGAATTTACGATTGTGCCCGCGCGGATAACTGACCGCTCCGATGCGAACTCCGCTGCCGCTCACGCGAACCGTCGTAGGTACTGCATACTCGCTGCCCGGATAGCGCGAATTTGCGTGAAGCCCGCCGGGCAAACTCAGCACAACCGTCGCCCGAACCGCCTTGCCGGGTGTAAACGTCCCGTTACCGATCGATCCCGTCACCGTCTGCGCGTTTACGGCGCAGATGCTAACTGCAAAAAATATTGCCGACAAAAAAATTAACCTGTAAATATTTTTCAGCATAGAAATTATTCCCATTATTAATTAATAATTACTAATTAGTAAATTACTAATGAAGAATGCATAGTGTTGCACTCTATACTTTGAAAATCTAACTATTTTACACGAAAACTGTCAAAGAAAGTTTCGACCCATTGGCTGTTTCGGGAATCATCCAAGGCCGTAACTTCGAGTTTATAGACGTTTCTGTTTTTCTCAGCCAGTTTGAACGATATTCCGGTATCGACGCCATCTATGTTTTTAATTGACTCGAAATGACGGTAACGGTCTTCGCCAAGTATCTCGGTTCCGTGATCTACCAGATCGCCGGGCAGCAGCATCTCATTAACGACGGCTTCCAATGTAGAGTTCTCGATTCGGCGAATTGTGGCGGTTCCGATACGCAATTTATCATTAGCCTTGCTGTATTCTCTTGAGTAAGCCTCAAAGACGAATTTCGGGTCGCCGTTGAGATTGTGCAAAAAGCCCTCAGGTTTTTGGATGATAAATTCGTCCGTTTCGATGGTTTCCTGCTCGAATGCGGCGGCGGCAGTTTTTTTAATGCGCGTCGAGGCGTAAACCATCAACGCCACTAAAATTAATCCTGGAATTAGTATTTCCATTGTTTGCTTCATGCCGCTTTCGCGGCCAATTGTCCACACGCGGCATAGATGTCGCGGCCTCGTGGAGTGCGGACGTAGGCTGAGACACCTCGTGATTCCAAAACAGTTTTAAAACGCTCGACACGCTCGGGCGTTGATGTATTGTAATCCAATTGCTCGGCGCCGTTGTGGGGGATGAGGTTTATTTTGACACGCGAGAGTTGATAGCGATCGAGCAGGCGCGCGAGGTCACTTGCATCCGCGTCGGAATCATTGACTCCGCCGAGCATGACGTATTCGAATGTGAATCGCTCGCCGCGTTTTAGGCTTCCCTCGAACTCTTTTGCTGCGGTCATCAGATCGTCGAGCGGCCAGCGTTTGTTTATCGGCATCAGCCGTTCGCGGAGTTCGTCGTTTGCCGAAGACAATGAGATCGCGAGATGCGGACGGTTTTCGAGCTTTGCGAGATCGTAAATCCGCGGCACGATGCCGGCGGTTGAGACGGTGACGCGATTGGGCACGATGAAGAGGCCGTCTTCGTCCGACATAAGATCGAGAGCGGCGATGAGGTTGTCATAATTCAAAAACGGCTCGCCCGCGCCCATGCCGACGAGGTTCGTACCGTGCGGCGTCTCGGCTCCGACGCCGTAAACGTCGTTTAGCACGATTATTATCTGCTCGACGATCTCGCCGACCGTCAAATTTCTCAACAGGCCGAGCTTCGCCGTCAAACAAAAATCGCATTTCAGAGGACAGCCCGACTGCGAAGAAAAACAAATCGTGTCACGGTTTTCCGTCGGAATGTAAACCGTCTCGACCGGAAAACCGTCCGCCGTCTTCATCAAATACCGCCGCGTACCGTCGCTCGAAACATAACGCGATTCGACAGTTAATCTCGAAATCTCAGCAGTCTCTTCTAGCTTTGCCCGCAACTTTTTTGGCAGATCGGTGATCTCATCGAACGCGAGCAATCGCCGCTGATGCAGCGCCTTGAAAACCTGCGTGGCGCGATACTTCGGCTCGCCAAAAGTCGCAAAGAATTCCGCTAGCTCAGCCCTCAACACACCCAAAAGATGCAGCTTTTCGGTCATTAGGTTCTATTTTAACGTAAAGCATCAATCTTGGTTAGCAACAGGGAATTTTTTGGCCCGCGAATCACGCGAAAAGCCGCGAATACGAAAAATGGCCTCAGCTAATTCGCGATCATTCGCGTTATTCTCGCGCAAAGCTTTGTGACATAATAAGGAGCAATGGCCGAGCATGTTTTTAATTCAACTCTCACGATAGATTTGCCGCGCGCGGAAGTGTTTACGTTTTTTGCGGATGCGGAAAATTTGGAGCGGATAACGCCGGCGGCTTTGGGGTTTCATATTGTTACGGCGACGCCGATTGAGATGAGAAAAGGCACGGTGATTGAATACAAGCTGTCGATGCGCGGGATTCCGATGAAATGGAGCTCGGAGATAACGGAGTGGGATCCGCCGCATAAATTTACCGACACGCAGCTCACCGGGCCTTACAAGCAGTGGATTCACACGCACCGTTTTACCGAGATCGAAGGCGGCAAGACGCTGATGGAGGACGAGGTTCGATACCGCCTGCCGTTTGAGCCGTTTGGCGACGTCGCGCGGTTCTTAGTTGAGCGCGAGTTGAAAAATATTTTTGAATATCGTAATAAAACAGTCACCGATCTGTTATTATCAAAGAACTAAATTTTTTTATATGAAAAGAATATTGCCGAGCACGTTATTTGTGTTTTTGTTTGCCGCGATGTTTGCGATCTGCGGTTTTAGTGTAGAAGGAAACGCCGCGACTTTTGTGGTGAATACGACTGCGGACACGCAGGATGCCGCGCCGGGCAACGGCGTTTGCGCAGACGGCGTTGGAGCGTGCTCGCTGCGCTCCGCGATCACAGAGGCCAACGCTCTTGCCGGCGCTGATACGATCACGGTTCCGGCGGGAACGTATTCAACGACGATCGCAGGGACTAACGAGAACGCGAACGCAAATGGCGATCTTGACATCACTTCCCCGCTGACGATAAACGGCGCGGGCGCGGGCTCAACAATAATTCAGTCGAATGCATTGCCGCAGACGGCGAATGAGAGAGTCTTTCACATTCTCGCGGGCGGAACATCAGTGACGATTGCGGGCGTGACAATTCAGAACGGCGTCAACCGGTTCGCGACTGCTATCGGCGGCGGCGGAATAAGGGTTGAAGGCGCGACGGCGAGTTTGACGCTTAATAATTCGACCGTGACCGGAAATTTCTCGGAAAGCAGAGGCGGCGGAATTACAACGAACAAAGCAAATCTAACGATCAGCGGCTGCACGTTTAACAACAATCAAGCGGGCAGCGGTGTTGCAGGCAGCAGCGCTTCTGGCGGAGCGATTGCAATCGATTCCGAAGACAACGTGGCGGTTGCGGGACAGATTGCTTCGATCACAAACACCATCGTAAACAGCAACCGCGCCGAGTCGTCCGTAAGCAACACCTTTGGCGGCGGCATTTCGATTCGAGCGCTCAATTCTACGGTTAACGTGACAAGCTGCACTGTAAGCAATAATACTTCCAATGCGCTCGGGGGCTTTGACGGATTTGCCGGCGGCTTTCATAATCAGCAGGCTGATACGACGATCACGAGCAGCACTATTTTTGCAAACACGTCCAGCCGTTTCCATGCGGGCGTAAGAAATCTTTCTTCCACGGCGGCCGTTTCCACACTCGACATTATTAACACGACCGTCAGCAATAATACGTCGAGTATTTCTGACGCTGTCGGCGGCGGCGTTTCAAATGTGTCCGGGGCGTCTTTTAGTGCGACTGTAAATATCACTGCCTCGACAGTGAGCGGCAACAATCTCCCGGGAGCGACAAGCATCGGCGGCGGACTGATCAATGTCGGGATCGCGAGCGGTGCGGCATTTATGAATTTACTGAACTCGACCGTGTCCGGCAATAACTCGCATGACTCCGGCGGAATTTACACCGACGGCACGGCTGCCGCGACTGTCCTAGATTTCTCGACCGTTGCATCGAACGCGGCAGTCGGCGAAGGCGGTGGTCTGTATCAGGATGTCGACGGCACAACTACATTGACAAATACTATCGTCGCGGACAACACCGCCTCGACCGCTCCCGATATCGCCGGAACGATCAACTCGCAAAATTATAATCATGTTGAGAATACGAACGGCGGTGTATTTCTCTCCGCGGCGAACGACATAACAGGCAGCGATCCAAGTTTGGGTACTCTCGCAAATAACGGCGGCCCGACGCAGACGCATTTGCCTGGCGGTTCAAGCGTTGTTCTGAATACAATTCCTAACGGAACGAACGGCTGCGGCACGACAATAACGTCTGATCAACGAGGACTTGGACGGCCTGCGAGCGGCAACTGCGATAAAGGCTCTGTGGAAGTTCAGACAGGCGCGCCGACCGCTACTTCTACATTTACGCCGACGGCGACGGCAACCTCGACGTTTACTTCGACTAATACACCGACGGCGACGGCAACTTCGACATTTACGCCGACAGCAACTGCAACTCCTGCAGGTTCGCCGGCGATCAGCGGAACTGTAACTTACGGCAACGCAGTTTCGGGGCCGCCTGCACCGAGATTTGTTTCGAATGTGTTGCTGAGCGGCACGGGTTCGGTACCGGTTTCTACGGTTACGAGCTTTCCCGGCGGCACCTATTCGCTGAGCGGTTTTGGTTCGGGCTCGTACACGGTCACGCCGAGTAAATCGGGCGGAGCCAATAGCTCGATAACATCGTTCGACGCGGCAAGAATCGCTCAGCACGCAGCTGGCGCAGGTAGTCCTTTGACAGGCAATCAGCTAATAGTCGCCGACGTCAGCTCCAACGGCACAATCTCATCGTTCGATGCGGCCCAGGTCGCGAAATATGTCGTCACATCGCCGCCATTCGGAACGACCGGCAACTGGATATTCATCCCAGTTGACAGAACCTATGCTGTGGTCAACAGTGATATTCCGGGACAGGATTATTCGGCTTTGCTCATGGGCGAAGTTTCCGGTAATTGGACGAATACAGCAGCGAGGCAAGTGGGCGGCGGAGCCGAGCCGTCTGGATTAGATGCCGGTCGGAAAGACAAAGCGTTTCCGTTCATCGACGGGCAAAGCCCGGCGGGAACAGTGGCCGGTGAACAGTGGTCGGTTGTCGGCGAGGACAGAGGCGATACAGCGAAACCAATCAGGGTTACGGCTCAGTTTTTGGTAATGTCAGTGGACAAGGAAATCATTGTTCCAGTAAATGTTAATGGCTTGGCAGGTAGAGGCGTGATCTCGTATGAGTTCGACCTAAGATACGATCCGTCGGTGATGCGGCCTCACGATATTCCCGTCGATCTTGCCGAAACTCTAAGTCGAGGATTTTCTTTTGTGTTCAATGATATGGAACTAGGACTTTTGCGCGTCGCCGTTTACGGCACGCTGCCGATCGGTATGGACGGCGTGCTTTTGAATCTGCGGTTCAACGGCATTGAAGCATTCGATTCGGCGTCACTGCTGACGTTTGAGCGGGTCATGTTTAATGAAGATTTGATTCTTGCCCAAGAATGAGCAACAATTTTCGGCACAGTTATTTGAGGAGAATCTACAAATGATCATTCCGGAAAATCACTCGGCGAAATCATTGATGACCGTTTCGCGGCGCCATTTTGTACATGGTTTGATAGCAGGTGCGTCCGTCTATTGCTTGACGCCCAATCTTTTAGATGGGCGCGGCGTGATATTGGCGCAGACAATCGGCCCATCATCTGCGAAACAGGACGCGGCCGCGCTGCTGGATCAGGCACTTGAGATATTCGCGCGAAGCGGACCAGAGTATGGGGGCGGGTTATCTAATCACGGGCCAATGGGGGTTGAGGCGCTGATCAAGTTGGGCCGCCCCGAAGCGGTCATGCCCTGGGTTGAGCAATACAAGCGCGGATTGCAGGGCCCGGTCGAGAGTCGTAATGCTATTTCAAGGAAGGATTGGCGAGAAGCTCTAGGAGACATTAACCGTGTCGGAGACTGGATCGTCTTCTTCAATCGCGAAATGAAAGAGAACCCGTGGCGTACCGTTCTGCGCCAATGGATTCCGCGGCTTGCACCCGGTTTGGTCGGGGCTGCGGCGCACGCCCTCATCCGCACAAGTCACGCAGTGCGTAGTCTCGAGGAGCGCGAAACGGAAATACGGAGACAGGAGTTGGTACAGGGATTGGCTTACTGGGCGGCTCGCTATACACGTCTTCCCATGTCGCCGAAACACAAGAGCGCCGGATTGAAACCATCGCAGGCAATTACGCAGGTCAAGACGCTTCCGGTCGAACAGCGGGCAGGGGATGGCCTCATCACTCCCCGATTGCGCCCTCTTGATGAGTTTTCTCCGTTCGAGAATGTCACTAATTTGGTTGATTCAGCAGGCAACCCTTCACAGTTTATTTCCGATTTAACCGCGACCTTCGCCGGGGTGTATTTAGCCAATGCTAAGAACTCCACCAGCAGCTTCGCCCTTCTCCACGCAGTCACGGGGGCGAGCGCGGTCCGGCTGCTGTTGCCATATGTCAAACCCGAGGCAACTCGAGATTTGTTGCGCTACGCCTGGCAGGCAGTCGCTGCATTGTACGCCGCGTTCGGCAGCATCCCCGTTCCCGATGCGCTCGATAATCGACCGCAAAACAAGGAAGACTTGATAGATCGAGCGGTGGCAAAGCTGACTAGAGACGTCCACGCGGTAAAATTAACTGAGGTTTGCCTGCGCGAGTATGAACTCAATCCGAACCCGGTTTATTTGCTCGCCGCGCGCCAATGAGTCAGATTCTTCGATGTGATTCTTTCACGAAGAAGGGTCAACCTTCCATTATTGCTTACATTGCAGATTTGGGCTGCCTGAACAAAGTTTTCGGCTGGCCTTTTTCGCTTGCGTTCGGAGACAAGTGGAGTTAGTATGAAGGTGATTTCTTCCAACTGTCGGTTTTGAAGTATTGGACGAGGATGTTCAGGCTGGGCGTTGAAGGGGTTTGACATACGGCCAGCGGTTTTGATTTGAAAAGGTTTTTGCCTATTCAACCGGAGGTGATTTTGTGAAAGGTATGATCAACGCCTTGGTAGCTCTTGTTTTTCTCGTAGCCGCAATAGTGTCGTTTTATACGTATACTACGACTGCCCAGAATAATTTGTATCTTGTGCTTGCCATTATTTTTGCCGTGCTAATGGTTGTATTCGGCGGCATGTTTTTGTCGGGCAGGGTCAATAAGGGCGAAGAGATCCATATTACGGAATAAGGATTTCGTTTATTGCATTGACTGAAGATTGTAGATCGAACCGAAAGGTTTCGGGCGGTTGAATTGTGTTACGATTCAGCCGCTTTTTGCATCCGTAACTATCCAGTGAAGTGAGGCACGATCGTTAACACTCGCGTTTCGGCCCGCTATGCTATACAATGTTTACTTAAATGTAATGATTAAAAATCACTGCATTTTGTTGAGTAATTACAATGCCGAAGATAGCAGACATACAGGAAACGCCGAATCCGAACGCGGTGAAGTTTATTTTGAAGGAGCCGGTTTCGCACGGGACTTCGCATTCTTTCAAGACGGCGGCGGATGGTGCAAACGACCCGTTGGCGAAATCGCTTTTCGATCTTGATGAAGTCGTGTCGGTGTTTTACATGGACAAGATGTTGACCGTCGAGAAGACCGACGAAGCGGAATGGGATGAATTGCTGCCTGTGTTGGCGGTGCCGATCAGAGCGGCTGAAGCGGTTGCGTCGTCGAACGGAAACGGGAAAAGTGCTGCGGCGGCTGTCGGCGGTTCGATAGCGTCTGCGGCTAGCGACGATCCGAAGCTTGCCGAGATCAACGATCTGCTTGACGAGCGCATAAGGCCTTATTTAGCGGGCGACGGCGGATGGCTTGAGGTGCTTGAACTTGAAGATCATACATTGAAAATTCGTTACGAAGGGGCATGCGGAAGCTGTCCGAGCTCGCTGACCGGAACGCTGATGGCGATAGAGAATATGATAAAAGAAGAGATCGATCCGGACATTACGGTCGTTGCGGTGTAAAACTTGATTTATTTTCTAGCCGTCAGCTGCCAGCTACTAGCCGCTAGCAGCTTGAAGCTAGTGGCTGACAGCTAGAACTAATTAAACGTCTCTAAAGAAATTGTTGACAATATAGCGTCGGATTCGTCATAATCGAAAAGGCGGCAATTTCTTACAGTTGCCGTCATCCACCGGATCTGCATTTCTTGTCAGATCGCCAAGTCCGCACAAATTTCTTATTAACCGCCTTTTCTAACATGGAGGAGAACCATAGTGAATAGTGAAGAACTCGAATTAAGTTTGAGATCGGAATTCGAGAATTATCTCAAAAGTTTTCGCGCCGAGATGCGTGAGCAGGCCGCCGAATTGCAAAAACGCGTCGAAGCCGAGATGGACAAGCACCGCTCGCTGCTCGACGAAGCGTTTCAGTCGTATGCCGCGCGTTTTGATACCGACCAGCAGATCGACGAAGGCTTTAAGGCCTCGGTCGTCGAGCATCTTCGCCAGGCCCGCGACGAGGGAGCGGCGCTCGCCGCAAGCGCGATGGCGGAAACTGCCAAATTTGATGAGGTTTCAGCACCGGCACAGGAAGTGACGCCGGTTGCGGCGCCTGCCGATTACGGCAGCATCCGCGACGCCGTCGCCGAGATCAGCCAACATCGTTCGCAGGCGACGATCCTGAAGTCGCTGGTCGAACAGGCGGAAAAATTTGCTCCGCGCGGTGCTTTCTTTATCGTAAAGAACGAGCATTTTGAGGGCTGGAAGGCTTTTGGCGACGACAGCGCTGACAATGCGGTTCGCGATATTCGTTTTCCCACATCGGCGGACACGATATTGGGAAAAGCTACAGAAACGCTTTCGACAACCAGCGGCTCGCATGGCGAGCGCTCTCATGATGAATCATTCTTGATTCCATTAAACTACGGCCAGCCCGACAGGATGCACGCCTTGCCGCTCGTTGCTCGCGGACGCGGCGTCGCGGTTTTGTACGCCGATTACGGCAGCGGCGGCAGCGTAAATGTCGAAGCACTGGAAACATTAATGCGGGTCGCCGGCCTGACTGTTGAGATGCTCGCATCTTCGGCGCAGACCGCTAAGGTCGAGGCGCGAGAGACAACTCCTGCTGATGCCGAAGAAGCTAAACAAGAGCAAGTTCACGATACCCAGCCGGAAGTGTCGCATGAAGAAGCCTCGCACGAAGAAGTTTCGCACGAAGAAGTTTCACACGAAGAAGTTTCGCATGAGGTTGCTTATGATCCTGATGCAAAAACGGCGGAGTTTCGCGATACTGATTTTGCTTTTACGGAAAGCGAACCTGCTGAGCAAGTTCAGGAAGTGGAAACTCCTTTCAGCGAGCATGTCGAGGCCGCTCCGGCAACGGAAGAATCACGAGAAGAGGCTGTTTCCGAAACGGAAGTTTCGCCTGTTGAAGAAGAAGTTACGGCATTCGAACCTGACGCCGAATTTGATAGCGAGCAGGAAAGCGGCGAAGTCATTTTTGATGCGCCGGAAACAGAAGCCGAGCATTCACCGTTTGACAGTTCCCCGGATTTCGAACCTGCGGGAGCAGGAGTCGGCATTGGCGGCAAGAAGAATAAGAAAGGCCGGGAAAAAGCCGTCGATATTTCGCCGGCAAATGTCGGACGAGCTACACGCACGAGCGCCCGCTCTGCCGCCGTTGATTTGCCAATAGAAGTTTCCGAAGAAGAGCGCCGCCCGCACAACGATGCACGGCGTTTTGCACGCCTTCTGGTTTCCGAAATCAAACTCTACAACGAGCAGAGAGTCATCGAAGGCCGACAGCAAGGCGACCTATACGGCCGTCTCCGCGAAGCAATCGACCGCTCACGCGAGATGTACGACAAACGCGTGCAGCCGCCGGTCGCCCAGAAGTTCGACTATTTTCATTTTGAATTAGTCAACACCCTAGCCGACGGCAATGCCGACCGCTTCGGGGCCGGATATCCCGGAGCATCGGTCTAGTTAGTTAGTTTTTGTCAGTAGCCCGCACATGAGTAAGGGCTCAACGTTGATCTCGATTCAACGTTGAGCCCTTACTCACGTGCGGGCTACTGACACTTGCTCTAGCTCTCGCGTTCGGATGGCGGGATTCGTGTTGGGTCGGGTTTGTCGGGGGATGTGTGGCGATGAATGATCTTCCATTCTTTGCCGACGAGTTTGAAAACGAGCGTCATGCGGCCTGAAGAATCCTCCACCTTGCCGGCATTTTCCTGGGTTTGTTTCCATTTGCAGGAAACGTAGGCGGCGGTTTTTCCGTGCATTTCGATACGCAGGCCGGTGATGTCGAGAGTGACATTCGTTAGCTTTGCGTATATTTTCTCGTTGACGCTTTTTACTTCGTCCCACCCTTGCGTTGCGGTTCCGTTGTTGTTGAATATCAACAGCTTCGGGTTCTTGTCATAAACACTCATTACTTTATCGACATCGACCTGTTTGATGCCTTCGACAAGGCGGTCAAAGGCTTCGCGCACACCAGCCGACGGATCGGCCTTGGCGGCTGCGGCTTTTTGACCGAATGCGGTAAGGGCGAACGCGGCGATAATTATAGTTCCGAGTAAGAGCCTTCTCATATCTAAACACCTCATACTGAAAATCGAACAATTGGTAATTGTAAATTGAAAAATTGTAAATTGGAAGAAGATATTTCCTGCCAATTAACAATCGTCCAATTCACAATTGACAATTCTGAGCCAGAAAAGATTATACATTTTATTCGTGGTGGAAATGCACTATTTCGTGTTGGTTTGAGCGAGGGTTTGCACGATTTGGTTGAGCTTTACGTATGCACGCTCGTTAATATTCGCGTTTCTGCCCGTAATGGCTCGATGTGCACTAAGCGGTATGATTATTGCGGTTAGGCGGCGTAGAGGTTGAAGGCCCCTGTTGTTCAACTGCTCTTCCCGGTGAAAAATGAAGCAGTAAGGAGACTTGTTTTTATGCGAGCGATCAGTAAATTGATGTGGCCGTTTGTTTTTGCTTTGGCGTTCATTACGCTGAGCCGTGTTTTTATTTTGGGAGCGCCGGCGCTGGCTCAACTTGTGAATCTGCCGGATGATGCGAGTGGATTTTCGGTTAACGACGAGGCTGATCCTGCGATTACAGCTCGTGTGGCGAGGATAAGTTTTTTGAGCGGCGACGCGCAGATACGCCGTGCGGACGGCGGCGATTGGGAAAGAGTGATTTTGAATCTTCCAATTGTCGAGGGCGACGAAATTACAACTGACAATAACGCGCGGGTTGAGATTCAGTTTGATAACAATCAACACGTTCGACTTGCCGAGAATGCTCATCTCAAAATAGTTACCCTCAAGGACGGCGGAATTGCTCTGAGTGTTTCGTTGGGCACGATGATCGCCCGGATCACGCGGTTTGAAAAGGACGCTTTTTTTGAAATCGATGCGCCGAAAACTACTGTCGCGGTTCAAAAGGTTGGCGTTTATCGCATCGACGCCGGGCGGCAGAATGACACAGAGATTCGCGTGGCGGTGCAAAACGGCGAAGCTCGTGTTTATTCGGACAATGCGGGTTTTACGTTAAAAAATAATCGCAGCGCGCGTATTTTTATCGAGGGCTCGAATTTGGGCGAGTGGGAAGCCGCCGATTCTTCGCGTTACCAGGACGAGTTTGACACGTGGTCGCTGGAGCGCGATGCGACGATTGCGCAAAGATTGAAAGATGCTTTTTACGACAAGTATTACGACAATGACATCTACGGTGCCGATGATCTGAACGGTTACGGTGACTGGGTACACACGGCGAGTTACGGTTACGTCTGGCGGCCTTACCGACGCGTGACCAGTCATTATGCCGATTGGTCGCCTTATCGTTACGGCCATTGGCGGTGGATTCCACCATATGGCTGGACGTGGGTCAACGACGAGCCGTGGGGTTGGGCGACGTATCATCACGGGCGTTGGTTTTATGACGACGGTTACTGGCATTGGTCGCCTTATGGCTATCACCGTTATCGACGAAGTTGGTGGTCACCTGCCCTTGTCGTTGTGAATATATTCAACAACAATGTGTGCTGGTATCCGCTGCCATATCACTACACTTATTACAATTACAATTATTACTACAACTGCCGTCGGACCGATCGCGGCTGCAACAGCGGCGGGCATTATCAGCCGCCTCCGATCCAGACGGGCGGGGTAAAGCCGATCAAGATATTGCCGTCGAGCGTCGTGGCAATGGGCGTGGATGATTTCGGGACGGATACGAAGCGCATCAGGAAACCTTCGCTTGCGGTGGCAAATGCGGTGATCGCAAAGAAGGTCGATGACATGGCCGATCCGGTTCTTCCGGCGTATTCATCGATCAAGATGAGCAGTGAGATCAAGACTGAACGGCCTAAGGCAGATATTGTTGCCTCACAAACAAAGGTCGGAGCCGCGCCGCGCAAATCGGATGCGCCTTTGGACAAAGAACTTCGGACGACGCGCATTTTCGGCGGACGCTCGCCGGTCATCGATACGAGCGAAACGGGCGGCATAAAACCGATAAAAAATACGCCATCCGATACGCGCAAAACCGGCGCGATCACGCGTCAACCGACCATCAGACAAAACGATACGACCCCGCCGATCAGACAGGCTCCGGTTAACACGCCGCCGACAAACACGCGCGACGACAGTGAGAATCCACCGGTAAAAGCTCCGCCAACGCGGCAGCCGCCGGTCAGGCAGTCTCCGCAAAACGATCAGCCGGTTAAACAACCACCTCGCTCAGAACCTGCACCGACGAGGCAGCCACCGCGTAATGATCAGCCGGTCAAACAGCCGCCGCGTTCCGAACTTACTCCGACGAGACAGCCGCCGAAACAGGAAAGCAAGCCGCCCGCAAAAGCACCGGACAGCGGCAGCAGAAAGACGAAGGAAGGTTAGTAAAATACGGGCGGAAACGCGAGTGTGAACGAGCGTGCGGCTTCATCAGAGCACGCACGCTCGTTTACACTCGCGTTTCTGCCCGTAATCCTATTGAAGAAAGATCGAGCGGTCGATTGCGTCCGGTTTGCCGACGACGACGAAGCGGATGTTTTTGATGTATTTGTTTGCGACCGATTGCACGTCAGCGGATTTGACTTTGCGGATGCGGTCGAGGAATTCGAGCGAATTTCGCCAGCCGCCGCCGATGAGTTCGTATCTCGCAAGCTCCGCAACCTGAGCCGCGCTTGTTTCCTGGCCGAGATAAAAAGTAGTGAGAAAATTTCCGGCGACTTCCGAGACGACCTCGTCGTTGAGTTGTCGCATTCGCATATTGGCGGCCTGTTCGAGCATCAAGCGGACGCTCGTGTTTGCGTCGGTCGAGGAGACCGATATGTTGGCCGTGTTTGCGGCGAGCTTTTCCATCTCGGCGGCGGGCGCATATGAGAGTTGGCGGTTGACGCGAACTTCCTGATAGATCATTTGCTGCAAAATCGAGATCATCACCTGCATCGGATAATAGTCGGGATTCTTTAGCGACGGCGCGTCGAAAACGCCTTTGACGTAGTTTGTCGGAATGTTTGGCCGCGCGACGATGTCGAGAGTCGGCTTTGCGAAATTGAGCGGCGGAGTATCGCTTTCCTTGTATTCGCCGCGAGGCAGTTTGCCGAAAGACGCGGCGATCTTTGTCTTTAGTTCATCCGAATTTAAATCGCCGACAAACACAAGCAGCAGCCGCGAGGTTTGCATCATCTTTTGGTGGTAAGCAGCGAGGTCGGCGGCGGTGAAGCGGCTGACGTTCGCAGGCGTGCCGCTGACGTCGTTCGCGTAAGGATGCCCAGCGAAAATCGCGCGGGCGATCTCGGCCTCCAGAGCGCCTTCGGGGCTGACCTGGGTTTCGCGCAGAGCGCTCAGCGTCGCGCGGCGGTTACGCTCGATGTCGTCTTCGGCAAAAACCGGACTGAGTATAACGTCGGCAAAAATGTCCCAGATACGGTCAAAATTCGGCCGGGTTGTAGCAAGCGAAACGGCGCTGAAATCTTCGCCGGCTCCGGCGCCAATGGCGCTGCCTGTCCGCGAGAATTCGCGGCGGACGGTTTGCCGTGGAAATTTTTTTCCAGCTTCGATCGCGGATTTGAGCATCAGATCCTCGATACCGGCGTTTTTGTCATCGATATTTCGTGAGCCTCCGCGGACAAATAGCGCAGCGGCGACAGTCGGCGCGCTTGGTCGGCGTTTGACAAGAACCTTGAGGCCGTTGATGTCGAATTCAGTGACCTGCGCGCTCTGTGCAACGCCGAGGCCGACAAGAACGAAAATCAACATCACCGGCGCAAATATTTTTTTGATCGTCTGATTAATCACTATTTTCCTCCGGTGAGATCTTGTTCGGTGAGGTTTGCCTGCTGTTTGGCTGACGGCGTGAGCAGGGCGAGCGCGACGCGCGGCTTGCCCTGGACGTAGGTTTGCAGATATTTATTGATGTCGGCGCGCGAGGACGCTCGCAGATTCCGATGGTAACCGCGAAAATAATCGATGCCTGTCGAAGACCACCAGAAGCCGAGCGTGTGCGAATATTCGCTGAGTTTTTCGCGGTCGAAAAGGTCGTTCGATTCCAGGATGGTCTTTGCGCTTGTCAGCTCTTCATCGGTGAAATATGCCGGATCGGTAAAAGCAGCGACCTCGGCGTAGGCGGCTTTCAGCGCGGCTTTGGCTTTATCGGGCGTCGTCACCATAAAGAGATTGATCGGACCGACGTTTCTCTGCGTGTAATATCCGAAGTTGACCGACGCCGCGAGGCCGGAATCGACCAGGTTCCGTTGAAATCGCGAATCGGGCTGCGTAATGATATACGAGAAAACGTCGGCCGCGTATGTCGCGGCGTCATCCTTGCCGATCGACGGGCCTTGCCAGCCGATCATGATGATCGCGTTTTCGCCGCTGTCCTGCTGGCTTTGTTCGGCGGTCTTTTCGAGAAAGATGCCTTCGCTTTTGGTTAATGGCGGATGCTCGACGAGCGGAAATTCCTTGAATGGATCGACCTTTCGCCGCTCCCAATTGCCCAGCGACTGTTCTGCAAGACGAAAGACTTCTTCGGGCTTTACATCGCCTGTCACAACGAGAGCGGCATTGTTCGGCACATAATAACGCGATTGAATGAGCCGCATTTGTTCGGTCGTAGCGGCGGCAACCGTGGTGCGCGTGCCGCCCGGAGTTTTGCGGGTTGGATATTTGTAAAACAGTTTTTCCCTCATCGTCAGGTCGAGATATTGATAGGGATTTGCCTCATGGCGGTCAAGCTCGGCGATAACGACTTGCTTTTCGTTCGCAAAATCTGTTTCGTCGAAAGCGGGATAACGCACGGAATCGTTTATCTGCTTGATCGCCGCGGCGAGATAAGGGCTTGTCACGGTATAAAAGTAATTCACGACTTCTTCGCGCGTCGTACCGTTTGCAAATCCGAGTTGGCCGCTGTCCTTTAAGTAAGCCAGATCGCCGATCTGCGGTTTGAGCTTCAGGGCTTCGCTGCATCTCGCAAGATAGTTGGAAGAAAAACGGTTCGCCGGCGGCGCGTTTTCGCACTGCATTAACCGCACGGCGAGATTTGCCTTAAAGAACATATGTTCGAACAAGTGCGAAAGGCCGTTGAACTCGGGCGGTTCGGTGAACGACCCGTTGCGCACCGCAAGCTCGACCGTCACGAGCGGAATGCTCGAATCGGCGAGGACTATAACCTCAAGGCCGTTTGCGAGCGTCTTTGTGACGATCGGTATTTCGTATTGAACTTGCGCTTTTACGATCGGCTTTGCTGCAACTTTTGGGAGCGCGGCTCGCTTTTGAGCAGGACTCTGGAGAGGCAGAAATGATAATATCAGGAGTAAGGGCACGAGTAATTTTTTCATAAACGGCTTAGCCTAAATACAATGTAACACACGGGGAAACACAAAATGGAACGAGACAATTTGATGCACGGCGCACGCACCGCGTTGAATACGGATATGGAAATCCGTGCGTGGGCCGAAAAGTTTCTAAAGGAAAAAACACGCAGCGAGATGGCCGAGATGAACGAGGAAGAGTTTGAAAAACACTGGCGCTACCACAAACCTGAAATCATGCATGCGGGAGCATCAGAAGCTATGGCGGCGTATAGGGAAGACAGGAGACGTGAGACTAGAGACTAGAGACTGGAGAGGGGGCTTTATTTATTTGTAGTTCGCATAATCCATTTTTCGGGATTGTTTGCCATTGCGACTAGCATTGAAATTATTTCGTCGTATTCGAGAAAGTGACCTTTAGCAGTCTCGCGATCTATATACTTGCAGCGAACGGCAAGTTCGAGCCACGTTTGCGTTTCAGCGGCTTCGCCTTCTGCATCGTTAAGTTTACTGATAAAGGCTGCCTTATATCTCCGCTTTCGCCAAGCTTCGGCAATATTTGCAGGAACCGAGCGCGATGAGCGGCGGACTTGGTCAGTCAATGAATAAGTCTCTTCTTTCGGAAACGATTTACTGATTTCAAATATCTGCATTGCGGCCTCGATTGCTTTCTTATAAACAAGCAAATCCTGATGCCGCAATATTTTTTCACCATCGCCTCTTTTCAGTCTCCTGTCTCTGGTCTCCTGTCTCTTGTCTTCTTCAAACTCCGGGCATCGCTTTCTTGAGCGGCTTGAGGATTGCAAATAAAACGACTGCCATAACTAGCGCCATGCAGGCGAGGATTAGGAAAAATGACGATTGGAGCCAGATGTCCCAAAAGACGCCGATCTGAGTGAGTTTGTTGCCGATGGCTGTTGCGACGAACCAGCCGCCCATCAACATTCCGCGTTTGCTGATCGGCGCAACTTTGGAGACGAGCGAGAGTCCCATCGGCGAGAGCATTAGCTCGCCCAACGTTACAATCATATAGCCAAAGATCAGCCAGAACGGAGAAACACGGAAGAGATAAGCGTTTTGCAAGATCGCTGCTTTGTGAGCGTCGCCGGCTCCAGGCGAAACAGAGTTGACGGCAGCGATCAGTTCGGTTTCTCCGCTCCTTAGCGGTACTTGTTGAGTCTCGGTCAATGTTGGCAGTCCGACCTTTTTGAGAACATTATTCGTTATCTCAATATATTCCTCGCTTACTGGTCTGCCAAACTTGACGCCGTTTACGACGTTCTTCCCCTCCGCACCCTTAGCGGACATAATTTGATCGACAACGGCCTGCGGAACTCCGGCGGTAACGAGATTTTTCGAAACTCTCTCGTTGATTCGAAACTCGCCACGCGCGAGCATTTCACTTGTTTTCGTCATACCCTCGCCCACGTAGGCGCCGTATGCGAGAACGAGAAACGACAGGCCGGTTAAGGTCATCCCAAATGCCATCTTGGTCGGCGTGGCCGGCTCTTTACCACGACGATCGAGAAAGGCCCAAAATGCGACCAGCGGAAAAGTGAGTATCAGGATCCAGATCGCGTTTATAGAATTAGAGATGGTTCCGGATACCGTCCACTCGGTATTGTCGTCGGCAAAATACGTGATTGTCGAGCCGTTCTGATGAAACACCATCCAAAAAACAATCACAATCAAAAAGATCACGATCAAGGCCATTATGCGTTTGCTCTCAGGCACGCTGTTCATCAAGTTTGAAGCCTTCTGATGGCTCGTCTCATGCGGAGGCGCATCGACCGCCGTGGCGGCGGCGTCGGCGGGCTGGTCGTCGACGTGTTCAACAGCCAGGACCTGATGCTCACCGATACGAAGCATGTTTTTATCGGCGGATTTGACCAGTTCTTTGAAATACCATAGGATCGCGACCGAAATGACCATCCCGAAAGCCGCCACGGCGAACGCGACGTGGAAGCCGAAATATGACCTCATGATCTCCATCACGATCGGAGCGAGAGCGGCTCCTACGTTGATGCCCATGTAAAAGATGTTGTAGGCGCGGTCTTTCAAATGGCTTCCTTCGGGATAGAGGTTACCAACCATCGTTGAGACGTTCGGCTTGAAGAAGCCGTTACCGATGACGAGGAACGTTAGAGCAAGATATACGGCCCAGATCGCCGGGATCGAGAGCGTCGCGTGACCGGCCATAAAGAAGAAGCCGCCGATCATCACTGCCTTGCGATAGCCGGTATATCTGTCCGCGATAAAGCCGCCGATGAGCGGGCTCAGGTAAACGAACATCAAATAGGTCGAATACAGCCATGTCGCTTCAGCCGCTGTCCAGCCAAAGCCCTCTTTCGGATCGCGAAGATAGAGAGTAAAAAGCGCGAGCATCGAGTAGAACGAAAACCGTTCCCACATCTCGGTCGCGAAAAGGACGTACAGGCCCTTAGGGTGTTTGCTCACGTCGCCTACGCCGGGCACATCCTCGACAGTTCCAACATTTGCGTTCATCTATTTACTCCTTCACACTGGTTTAAATTTTCGGAAGAGTTAGGCAAAATATAGCAGAAAAGGCAATTTATCCAAAAAGCGAAATAATAGGATAGTATTCTCTGCTCGATTTTTGCTACTTTTTGTTGGATGATGTTTTCGCAAAGAACATTTGCCGGATGACAGAAAAGTCAAGATATCGAAGTGTCTAGTTTAGCTCAAAGGAGATGTTGAAATGATCCTAATACTTTTGGCTATTTGGTTTGGATTCAAAAAGGCACGCGATACCGGCAGGAACCCGTGGCTTTGGGCCGCTATTTCCGGCGGAGTTTTTCTTGTGACGCAATTCTTGGCCGGGTTGGTTTTTGGTGTATTGATCGTGATCGGGCAGCAAATCTGGGGTTGGAGCGAAGATGAGTTTAATAATTTTTACTTGCCGCTTGCCAATATTCCCGCGATAATATTAAGTATCGTTGCTCTTTGGTTGGTGTTCCGGTTTCTCGACAAGCCTAAAGCGGAAGTCACTCCGCCGATGGACAGTGGACGAGAAGAGATTTGAAAGGATGTCTGAATATACCAATTTGCGGGACATTCTGGATTGCTCTAAACTAATTCTTCATGCCCTTGTAGCTCAATGGTAGAGCACGCGGCTCATAATCGCTTGGCTGTAGGTTCGAATCCTTCCGAGGGCATACTCACATCACTTTAGCTATTTTTTCAGCTCTTCATCAATCAGAGATCTGAGTTCGGTTTCGCCGAAGCGAGCGAGTTCGCGGCCGTTGACAAAGAAGCTGGGCGTGCGGCGAACGCCGAGGCTTTGGCCGTCCTTGCGGTCGCGGTCGAGCTTTGCGGCGTAGCGGTTCTCTTTAACCGCCGCGTCAAGCTTTTCCATATCCAGGCCGAGTGTTTTTGCGTAGCCTTTGAAAAGGACATCAATGTCAGGCTTTTTCGCCGTGGACGGAGGGCCGTGGGGCGTGCCCCACTCTGGCTGTTTTTCAAAGAGCAGTTTCTGAGCTTCCCAGTATTTGCCTTGTTCACCCGCTGCTTCGGTAAATGTCGCGGCTTTAAGTGAATTTGGGTGCAGCGGCATATAGCGCACTACGAAGCGAATGTTCGGATCGTAGTCGGCGAGTATTTTCTTTACCGTGGGCGAGAATGCAGCGCACGACTCGCACTCCGGATCGAGAAATTCGACGAGCGTTATCTTTGCATTCTCTGGACCAAGCGAAGGGCTGTCCGAGCGGATCAGTTGTCCTGTTGGAGCAGCTGGCGGTGCCGTGTTGGTCGGCTTGCGCTCGCTCTGAACCGACTCGCGGTAATAATATGTGCCGGCAAAAGCACTGATGACCACAAGAACTAAGATCGCGGCCAGGATCTTTACATTATGTTTCATTTATCAAAACTTCCTCGTGCTTATAAAGTAACAAAGCCAGAATAATGGACGCAAAAGCGGCGAGCCCCATCAACGGAATCGTGACAAAGCCAAGCAGCTCGATCTGGACGGCGTTGCATGGAACGCCCTCAGAACACGGCGTCAGGGTTTCGGGAATAAAGCCGTAGTAGATCAGATTGTGATACACCGCTATCGCAAAACCGATGACGGCGAGCGGCAGGGCATAAAATTTCATGCGCCGGTCGTTCAGTAAAATTCCTGTGCCGATCACGATCACTAGCGGATACATAGCTATGCGCTGATACCAGCATAAAACGCAGGGCGGCAGCAGCATCACCTCGGAAAAGAAAAGGCTGCCCGCTATCGACGACAGCACGACGAGCCATGCAAAATGAGGCAAAAGTTTGTTTAACGAACCAAACATTGAAATTAAGAATAACAAAAAAGGCTGCCAGTTGAAGACAGCCTCTTTTGGTTAGATAAGGAAAAGGTCAAACCGCAGGCGCGGTTGTCTTTTCGGCGACAGTCGTTTTATTACAACATGGACAGCTACAGCCGCTGCCGTCGGTTTTCAGGTCGTGCTTTACATGTGTACCTTGGGCGGCGTCCATTTTGATTGGTTTGCCGTCAGCGTCCTTCATCTTTGTCGGGCACGATTTCGCGTCGTCCATTTTAACTGCCGTCGTCGCGGCTGCCTCACCCTTCATTTTTGTCGGGCACGAAGCAGCGTCCATTTTCACTAGCTTGCCGTCAGCGTCCTTCATTTTCATCGGACACGAATCGCCACTGCAGCAAGAGCAATCGTCGCAGCACGAAGCCGCTTCCTTGCCGTCCGCGCTTTTCGCCTTCATCGGGCAGGAATCGCCATTGCAGCAACAGCACGAGACCGCAGCAGAAGTCGAATTGCTTGAGTAGGTGTAGGCAACCGCAACCATGGCCATTCCAAAGACCATTATTGCGGTCAATAACATTATTTTCTTTTTCATTTTAGTTTCTCCGTAATTTTATAGAACAATAGCCGAACCAAAGTGTTTTCTAACACTTCGGCAGATCAGAGGTGCGACATGCGTTGTTCTAAATACGGAAAACCTGATTGCGGACACGCTCGAAACGAAGATCGTTCGGCGGCGGGCGGTATTGGAATTTTGGGACCTGACGTGAGCCAATCAAGGCTACGGGAGTAAATACGATCTCATCGACAACTTCTGCAACAGGTGCGAGTTCACTTAATATCTCAGACTTTTTCTCAAGCGGTGCAGCAAAGATGCTGACCGGCATGATGCAGCAGGTGACTGAATTTGCCTTGAAAGATAAATTCTCTGATGTCGTATCGCTTTTACCCGAACGTTTGCAATGATCTATGGGCTGTTTTGTGAGCGGACAATAGACGACCTCAGCCGCGGGCATCGCGCAATACCCAAGGCACAACATCCCGCCCGCGTTGAGACACAAGAATGCCACAACGAAAAGCGAAAGAAACTTGGTGCGTACGCGGTTAAAAATCATTGCCAAAGTATAATATCACTAATTTTGTCTATTGCGAAGCGATATTTATAATAAATTTTGGTTACTTTTGAGTTAAAATTTCGGTATGTCAGTAATTGCTGAAGCAGAAAAACTAGCATTGAGCCTTTCAGATAAAGAGCGCGCCGAACTGGCGGATCGACTTATAATTTCCCTGCCGGAAGATTTTATAGATGACGAGGAACTTGAAGAAGCGCTTCGAAGAGACCGCGAAATGGATGAAGATCCGACAAAAGTGTTGACCCACGAAGAGTTCTTTACCTATTTTAAGGAACGCCGTAAGTGAAACAGATCGTTTATCACGTCGAAGCTCGTTTGGACGTGCTGGAAATCGTCGAATATTACGAGCAGGAAGGCGGGGCAAAATTAGCGGACAGATTTACCGCCGAACTCGAAAAGTTTGTTGAGTTGATCGCTCGAAGGCCTGAATCTTATTCAACTCGTGTCAAAGATGTTCGCCGCGCCAATTTACGGCGGTTTCCTCATCATGTGCTTTTTCGCGTGATCGACGAAGACACCGTCAAGATACTTTCCGTCAAACACGACAGCCGCAGACCGTCATACGGAACAGATCGGAAATGATCTCTTCAATATTAATCTCAACTACACATTAAACCGGAAATCCACCACATCGCCGTCCTGCATTATGTATTCTTTGCCTTCGAGGCGGGCGAGGCCTTTGTCGCTGGCGGCTTTGCGGCTGCCGCAGGCGATGAGATCGTCGTAGCCGACGATCTCGGCGCGGATGAAGCCGCGTTCGATGTCGGTGTGGATCTGGCCTGCGGCTTTTGGGGCTTTTGTGTCTAGCGGGATCGTCCACGCTCGAACCTCTTTTTCTCCCGCGGTCAAAAACGACATTAGGCCGAGCATTTTGTAGGCGGATTTTATAAGCCGGTCAACGCCGCTTGATGCAAGGCCGAGACCTTTCAGGTATTCGGCGCGTTCGGCTGGGTCGAGGGCGACAAGCTCGGCTTCGAGCTGGGCACAGATGACGACCATTTCCGCTTTCTCGTCAGCCGCGTGAGATTTTACCGCCTGAACGTAAGCGTTTGAATCGGGATCGGCAAGCGTCGCTTCGTCAACGTTGGCGGCGTAGATCGTTGGTTTTGTCGAGAGGAAGAACCAGCTTTTTACAACAGTGCGCTCGTCGTCGGTGAGACTAACGGCGCGTGCGGGGCGGCCTTCTTCAAGCACGGGCTGGATTTTATCGAGCAGCTCTATTTCTACTTTTGCGTCTTTGTCGCCTGCTTTGGCGGCACGCATTGCCTTGTCACGACGCTTTTCGGCTGAGGCGAGATCGGCGAGAGCAAGCTCGATCTGGATGGTCTCAATGTCGCGGACGGGATTGACGGAGCCTTCGACGTGGATGATGTTTTCGTCGTCGAAGCAGCGGACGACCTGGATGACAGCGTCTGTCTCGCGGATGTTTGCGAGGAACTGGTTGCCGAGACCTTCGCCCTTGGACGCGCCGCGAACGAGGCCGGCGATATCGACAAACTCGACCGTCGCGGGCACGATCACGTCGGTCTTGACGATCTTTGCGAGCGGTTCGAGCCGCTCATCCGGCACCGCGACGACACCAACATTCGGTTCGATTGTCGCGAACGGATAATTCGCCGCCAGTGCCGCTTCCTGAGCGGTGAGGGCATTAAAAAGTGTAGATTTTCCAACGTTGGGCAAGCCAACGATTCCTGCTTGTAACATATAGAGATTAAAACCGCGTTCGCGGCCAAAACTCTAAGTTTACAGCGAGAGGCAGCATTTGAAAAGATAGCAATGTTTAAAGAAACTTTGCGGTCTTAGCGTCTTTGCGTGAGAAAATTTCACGCAAAGTCGCAAAGACCGCAAAGGTATTAAGAAACTTCATCGTTTAGGCAAAATCTCTGCTTGCCCGTCCGTTCGCGTTACGGCCAAGCCTTCGTTAAGGATGAAATTCTCTAAGGTCAGAGGCGAGACAGACCACGGCGTTCCGACTACGTTGAAACGCAATTTCACAAGTGTTTCGCTGTCGTCGATAGGAAGCGCTCCGTACATTACAACTCTTATCAGTCCCGGCTGCTCTGCGTTGACGACAAAGGAAAGCCCTCGGCTCGCCGTGTTCGACACATCGACCGGATCGGCGATCGGCACGAGCACGGTTGGGTCATATCTGAGATCAAACTCATACGAGATTATCTCCTTACCGTCCGAGCCTTTAATATTCACCGGCACGATCATTTCTGTATCGGAGGCTGTCGTCAAAATCGGCAAGGCCACGGCAACACTGCGCTCCGGCCCTCGGTGTACGGGTCTTGCACCCGTGTTATTCCAGTTGCCCGTCACCTCGCCGATCAGCAGACCGACAAAATCTTCGCCCGCGATGCTGCTTGTAACGGATGAGTAAGTTCGGCTCGTGGGGGATGAGCCCACAGGAAATGTCGGTCCCGGCGGCACGAAGAATCTCCACTGGTTCGTGATCGCGGTTCCTGTCCCGAGGCCTGCTGCAAACCTTGCGATCTGTGCGGCGTCGGTTGATGACAGTGCACCGTTGTTAGTTACGTCTGCCGCAACTTTCTGGGCATCGGTCGGTATAAGCGAGATTCCGGCAACGTGTTGCGCGATGCGAGCCGCATCGCCCGACGATATGCCGTTCTGTCCCGTCGTCTTCGTCACCCCGACCGTGTAAGAACCCGCACCGAAACCGGTCAGTGTATATTGTCCGGCAGTTCCGCCGGGAAGCGCGGTTGTCGTCGAAACATTCGGCGAGCCGGTGCCCACAACGAGCGCGTTCGAGATAAATCTCGGCGGTCCGGCCGCGTTGCCGTAAGTGACAGCGCCCGATATCGCCGCTGCGGAAACCGTTACGCTGCCGTTCGTCGTCAGGCTGGCCGGATTTCCTTCGTTGAACTGAAATCCCGGGTGAAAGATGGTGTTCGGATCGGTGTAATCCTCGAAGTTCAATTCCGTCGATTGGCCGCCGCTGCCGACAACCGTAAATTTTAGGTTTATCAGCGTCCCCGCTCCCGACAGAAAAGACCCTTGAAAAGCCGAGATAATAAAGTGGCCTGCATAGTCTGTGTTGGGAGTTATTGACATTGTGCTGCTCAATGTTCCGGTTGTGTCATAGGAGGTGATCGACGGCTCGACCACGGTCGGGTCAAACGTCACTTGAAGATCAAAGGCGTTTATCTCGTAACCCGTCAGATCGCCGACGGTGATCGGGACTGTGATCTCGGCACTCGGCGGAGCATTCATAGAGGGCAGTGAAACGGGCAGAGTTGTGACGGGTGTCGGAGTGTTAGTTGCTGTGTTTGTCGGCGTGAATGTGGCGGTCGGTGTATTCGTAGACGTCCTTGTCGGCGTAAAGGTCGCCGTAAATGTCGCCGTCGCCGTAGGAGTGTTAGTTGCGGTCGCTGTTCCGGCCTGATTTAGGTCTATCTCATAAGCGCCGCGTCCGTAAGTTCCGGCATGCATAAGGCCGCCCGCGAGAGCATCCATCTCGCTTACGATCGCCGGCGGCAATCCGGGGTTAAATGTTTGCCACGTCGTCCCGCCGACCGTCGAGCGAAAGACGCCGATATCGGTGCCGACATACAGAGTGTTCGATTGTCCGGCACGCGGGTCGATGATGATCGTGTTCGCCGGAATGTCGGGGAAATTTCCGCTGATATCCGTCCAGTTTGCTCCAGCGTTGACGGTTTTGAATACGTGTCCCGAGCCGAATCCGGAGACCGTCAGAAACGCGGTGTTCGGATCGGTCGGACTGATGATAATGCTCTTAACGAAGCGTGTGGGCAATCCCGCGGTGCGATCCGTCCAGTTTACGCCGGCGTTGGTGCTGACCATGACGCGGCCGTCGCTTGCACCGGTGTAAATGAAGTTGGTGTTCGAGCGGGCGACGCCTATCGCCGACAGAGTTCCTCCGTTGGTCAGGTCTGTCGCTCCGGCGGGAGCGCTCCATGTCGAACCACGATTGGTGCTGATGTAAAGCCGGTAGGTGCCGAAATACAGGTTTGAATTAACGTAATTTCCTACAAACGGCGGATAAAACGCGACTCGGTCGCTGTTAAAGGTCGAGCTACTGCCTATCGTTGCCTGAAAAGAGTTGCCGTTGCTGCCCCAGCGATAGATGGTGTGATAGACATACGTCGTAAAAACGATGGAAGTGTCGAGCGGGTCGACTATCACCTGGCCGCCGTCGCCGGATACGAATTCGAGCCAGGAAAGCGAGCCGGTGCGTTTTTGCGTTCCATTATCCTGCGTCCCGCCGTAGCTGAGAGCGGTATTCGTCGGGTGCATCGCGTAGCTTACGAACATCGTCAACCCGAGGCTTGCGTTTAGCGAGGAAAATGTCGTTCCGCCGTCTGTCGAACGCGACAGGCCGCCGTCATTAGCGAGATAAATTGTAGTGGGCGTTGTCGGCGAGATGTAAAAATGATGCTGATCGGGATGCGAGCGGGCAACCGTAGGGTGATACGAACCGTTCACATCGAAGTTGTTCGTGATGTTGGTGTAATTTACGCCGCCATCAGTCGAGCGCCACATATCGCGCGTGCCGACGTAAATAGTGTTTACATTTGTCGGATGCACAAAGAGATAACAATTGTAGCTGAACTGGCCGACATCAAATGTGCCTCCGAGATTTGACCACGCTCCGCCCTCGTTCGTGCTCAACTCGACACGCGCGGCCCCGCTGCCGCCCACTAGAACGTACAGGTTTGAAGCGGCGGCGGCAGTTACCGCGATCTTAATGTTGGATGTAGATGAGTAGGGCGAAGTATAGATTCGTGTCCAACTGGCTCCACTGTTCGTCGATTTCCAAACGCCGCCGGTTGAAGGGCTTCCGCCGTCATATCTTGACAGCGAAGCGTAGAGCGTCGCGGTCTGCGTCGGATGTCGAACCATGTCCCTGGCGAGTCCGATGAGTGTTTGCGTCCAGTTGACGCCGCCGTCCGTCGAAAACCACAAGCCGCTCGAAAACGACGAGCCGCCGGACAGCAGTGAATATTGCGCAACATGAACGCGGTTGGGATTTGTCGGGTCAACGATGATCTGCGAAATCCGGCCCGGCGTCGGCAGGCTCGAGTTGCTTACGCGTGTCCACGTCGCGCCGCTGTCGGTCGATTTGAGCACGCCGGAGCCAAAATAGTTTGAAGACTTGTCGCCCATTCCCGCATAGACAATCGTGGGATTGCTCGGTGCAAAATTTATCGACCCAACGGCAAGATCTACCTGAGAATCCGTCATCGGGTTAAACGTCGTCCCGCCGTTTGTCGAGCGCCAGATGCCGCCAATGGCGGAACCGACAAGAATGAGATTTGCATCAACGGGCGAGACCGCAATTGCATTAATGCGTCCGCTAGTGACACCCCAATTGCTCGGAAAATCCGACGTCGTCGGCCTCGGACCTATCTGCGCCCAAGCCAAAACATTTGGAGCATCGGCGGAAAAAGCATCGGGCGGACGCGATTCCCATGCGCGCCGTCTGGCGTCCGGCGGCAGAGTGTTGAACGGATACATCCTCTGCGAAATAAACCATTCCTCGCGTTGCTCGGCATTCCCTTCAAATTCGTCTTCGATCTTTGGCTGAGGGAAATTTTTAGGTTCAGCGCTCACGCCTGCTTCAGCGGTCAGGTTCGTTTCGGGTTCATTTGAAAAAAACGCCGGTAGGTCAAGCAGCAAGCCCAAAACGCCAACCACTAAGCACAAGAAACACAGCGCGAGAATGGATGTGGAGCGAAGAGATAATTTCGGCATGCGAAGAGATTATGGCTCGCATTCGATGAGGCAGTCAAGAGTATTTTGTCGTAAGTTGTGTTCCAAATAGTGTGTTTTTCCCTTTTACGTAAGTTTTTCTCTTCCAATTCACAATTTCCCAATGAACAATTGACAATTGTTAATTGCTTAACTGTTAATTGGGAGCGTTTGGCTGTTTATACTCGGCGATCTCGCGGAAAGTCAACTTCTGCACTATTCTTCTTGTCTTTTATGTCCAAATTACGGTAATTTATTTATTTGCTTGAAACACTCATTTTGAATCATTCAATATGGCAATTTCTCTGGTTCTATTAGCACTGATTGCGCTCAGTGGATTGGCTCTCACGTATCTCGTCGTAAAGGATGAGCCGTTTATGTGGCGGCTCGCGGCGGGAAGCATCGTGGGCTCGACGATATTTGGCGCGGTCGTGTTTGCGGTGTGCTTTGTGGCGGGTGTCTTTACGCCGACGACTTTGATCGTCTCGCTCGTTATTACTTTGCTGCCGCTGCTGTTGTTATGGAGGCGGCCTGATATTCAAAAGCGGTTTCTAAACGATTGGGCAAAGGCGAAGGGCAAGACTCAAGGGTGGACGACGCCGAAACTTATCACGCTTGCTTATTACGCCTTCTTTGCTGTTGTTTTCTTTTACTTCTTTGCACAAGCCGTTTATTACATTCCCGAAGGCGGCAAGATCTCGGCCGGCCTGACTACTGGCGGCTACATGAATCTCGGCGATCTTTCATTTCATCTCGGCGGTATATTCGCGTTTTCCGAAGGCGCCGTGTTTCCGCCGCAAAATCCGTCGTATGCCGGTGCCAAGTTCTCGTACCCGTTCATGGCGGATATGCTCGCTGCCTGTTTTGTAAAGCTCGGTGCCGACTTTAAAGAAGTGATATTGGTTCAGAACGTGACGTGGGCCTTTGCCCTGCTCGTCATCCTGCAGCAGTTTGCGCGCAACGTCACGGGCAGCAGGATTGCTGGCTACATTGCACCGGCGATTCTTTTCTTTAGCGGCGGGCTTGGGTTTATATGGTTCTTTCAGGATCTCTCGGTCGCAACAAAAGGGTTTAGCGATTTTATCTGGCATTTGCCGCTCGATTACACGATCCGCATGGACGAGAATCCGCCGGCTCCGTGGCACTCTGCGATGTTTCGCTGGGGCAACCCGATGACGGTGCTGTTTATAACGCAGCGCGGTATTTTATTCGGAATGCCGCTCACGATACTCGTGATGTCGTATTGCTGGAGTATCTTCTCAAGGGAAAAAGTGGAAGAGGGAAAAAGTGAAAAAGTTCCTGTAACACTCGGCAACTTTTTCACTCGTGAGCATTTCCCTTTTGCTCCTTTTCTCGTTGGTTTGTTAGCTGGAACGCTGCCGCTGGTTCATTTTCACAGTTTGGCTGCGTTGTTTTTTCTAGTGGCGTTTTTGTTTGTGCTGCGGCCCGCTAAATGGGCTTCGTGGATCGCATTCGGCATCGGCACTGCGTTAATTGCGGTGCCGGAGCTGATCTGGACGATCAGCGGAACCGCGACCGAGACGGACAAATTCTACGGCTGGCACTACGGCTGGGACAAGCGGAAAGACGACCTGCTTTGGGCATGGATCAAGAATACCGGACTTACGATACCGGCTACGCTCTTCGGATTGTACCTGTTGTGGAATACTTGGAAAAAATCAAAAACAAACGAGGCCGAGCACCTAGAAAATACGGAGAGCAAGAAGAAACGCAAAGTGGCCGATCAAGCTGTCATTCCAGACGGTAAGGCCTTGCTTTATTTCTATATTCCCTTCGCATTTATGTTCGTTTTGTGCAATGTCACAAAGCTTGCGCCGTGGGAATGGGATAATATAAAGGTTCTAATTTATTGGTTTGTCGGCTCGATACCCTTTGTTGCGTATTCGATCGCGTGGCTTTGGGAGCAGCGCGATAAATTATGGAAAGGCGTCGCCGTCGCGTGTCTCATCGTCCTTACGCTTGCGGGGGCGATTGACGTTTTTCGCGTTGCATCGGGACAGTTAAAGCTGGGCGTTTTTAACAACGATTCGATGAAGCTCGCCGAGCAGATCAAGCAAAAAACACCGCGCGGAGCGATGTTCCTTAACGGAGGGATATACAATTCGACCGTAGTGCTCTCGGGCAGGCAGTCGCTGATGCGCTATCCCGGCCATCTTTCTTCGTATGGCATCAACTACGGCGAGCGCGAAAGTGACGTGAAGAAAATATATCAAGGAGCTCCGGAGGCTAATGCGCTCCTGCAAAAATACGGCATCGAATATATCGTGATGACGCCCGAAGAGGAATACTATCTGAGCCAATCCAATTTGAAACCGAATCTGGATTTTCTCAACAAGTTTCCTGTGATCGCGGAATCAGGCAAGTATAAAGTTTATAAAGTGAAAAGCTAAACCAAAACGGTTTCAGCTTGTTTGCGTAATTATAGTGTATGGCGAAGAAACGTAAGAAAAGCAACGGCGGCGCGAGTCGGCCGGAACAGGAAACTCAGGCCGCGGCAGCGCCTGAAGTGAAAGAAAGTAAAAAAGCTCCGAAGGAACAAAAGCCAGAGGTGTCGGCGCAGTTCGCAGAGGTGGAAAAATCCTGGCGTGAGATGACCGAGCAGACATTTTTTCGCAGCGCGATAGGCATCACCATTCTGGCGACATTTCTGCGGTATTTCATGCTGCTGTTAAGGCCGGTCCACCATGACGAAGGCGTCAATGGATGGATGCTGACCAATCTGCTCCGCGACAATAAATATCAATACGACCCGTCGAATTATCACGGCCCGACGATTTATTTCATCGCTTATCCGCTGATGCAGTTGTTCGGGCTCGAAACCTATCCGCTGCGGGCGCTCTCCTCTTTTTTCGGGCTGTTGATAGTCATTTTGGCGTTCTTTTTAAGGCCTTGGCTCGGCAATCTCGGAACGCTGCTAGCGGCTTTCTTTCTTGCGATCTCGCCGGGAATGGTTTTTATCTCGCGCTACTTTATTCACGAGATCTTCTTCGTTTTTTACAGCCTCGGAATAGTCGTCGGCGTTTTGTATTTCCTTGATAAAAGAAAGGCGGGCACGTTTGCGATCCTTTGGATGGCGATCCTCCTGCTGGTGTTTCTGCTGCCGGGAGCTTTGCTTGGCGGTAAGTATCTCGGCGGCGAGAACGAGACGGCGGTTGCGGGACTGCGGTTGTTGTTGTTCGCAGTCGAGGCGGCGATCGTCTATTACATCATGAAGTGGCTGCTGGCCTGGGATGAGGGAAGGCCGATATATTTGCTGCTAGCCTCGGCGAGCATGGCTGCGCTTTTCGGGACGAAGGAAACGGCATTTATCACGGTGGGAACGATGATTATCGCCATCCCGTGCGTGTGGGGATGGGAGAAGTATGTCGGGCCGGGCAAAGTGTTTAAGAAAACGCTGCAAAGAAACGTTCTCATCGGCACGGGAATCGTGGCGGCAACCGCGGCCTATTATTACGACTGGGTCTATGCCGGGTTCAAATATCTCTACACGGAATTTTTGAACAACGCATACAGGCCGCAGGACCCGTTTTGGTTCTATGCGTTGATGACGGCTATTGCGATCAGCCTAATAACGTGGTTCATCTATGTGGACGATCTCAAGAACGGCAATGACACGGCAATCGATGTGAACGATTCGACCACATGGGCGCGCTTTCGCGAGGCGCTCGGCGGCACGAGAAACATTGTCATGATCTTCATCGGTGTCACGGTTGTCTTTTGGTATTTCAGCATTGAATTTTTCACGTCGTTCTTTTCATACAAAGAGGGGTTTTTCTGGCGGGCATTTGAGGCCTACGACATCTGGACGAAAACGGGCACGAAGGAGCATGCGCAAAACGGTCCGTGGGCTTATATCAAGTGGGGAATGAAGGGCGAATCGACCATTATATTCTGCTCAATTCTCGGGTGTCTCGTTGCCGCTATTAAATCGAAACACCGCTTTGCGACGTATACCGCGGCGTGGAGCGCCGGAATGGCTGCTGCGTACATGATCATCCCGTATAAAACTCCATGGCTCGCGCTGAGCTACGTTTTGCCGATGTGCATTATCGCGGGTTACGGTCTGAGCGAATTTATTTTGTCAAAAAATCGACGGCTCAATCTCGCAGCTTACGCTTTGGTCGTCTCGGGCGTGGTCCTGCTCGGATATCAAACCTATAAGATCAACTGGGTTCGCTATGACGATGACCAGATGCCTTATGTTTATGCACATACGCGGCGCGGATATGTCGATATGATCGACCAAATCCACCATTACGCCGCCAAGAGCGGAAAGAGCGACGATGAATTTGTGATCGACATTACTTCGCCCGATTATTGGCCGATGACGTGGTATGTGATCAGGTATAAAAATGTCGGCTATCACGGCCGCGTCGTGGATTCCAAGGCCGATATAATCGTCACGAAAAAGAAGGATCAGGACGCCGAAGCGTTCACAAAATACGCAGGGGCTTACAAATATGTCGGCGCATACCCGCTGAGGCCCGGCGTCGATATGAACCTGCTTGTCAGAAATGAGCTAGCCGATCCGCCGTGTACCGGTCCGGTACAGGATGCCACGGTAAAGGGAGGCGGCGTCGTGCTCTACAACACCGAACACTGCACCCGGGAAATGAGCGTCATCCCGACGATCCCGATGACACCTTAGGATTAGTGGAGAGTTGCGAGTGGAAAATTGAAAAGTGACAGATCAGGCGATTTTCAAACTCGCTTAACTTGCTAATACGCCAACTAAAACTAACCCCGCGCCGATGACGATGTGCAAAATGTCATCGGCGCGTTTCCATCTGAATTGCTTTTCCGGAAACAGGTGTAAAAAACTCGCGGCCGCCTGATACAAATCGATCACGCCAAAACCGATATTGAACGCTCTGATGTAATCATAATGATGCGTCGCGATCATTAACCCGATCAATCCAAAGATAATATGAAAGACGTTATAGGCCGGCGCCCCGCTCGTCAGGCTCTTTCTTTCAGGAATGACAAAGCCCAAAATGCCAGTCAGGATCAATATCGGAGCGAAAATAACGAGGACATAGTAATTCATAATCGATTGTCGCGGCTAATCGGCTTTTCGACAATTATTTATGGTTCGAAGTATTCCGTGCCGGCCTTGTCAATATAGAATTTTCGTCGGTTGAAAATGACCTCGGAAAAGCCATTTATAAAATTGCCCGCAACACTGTACTTCAACGGAATGATCTCTTGACCGCTTTTGTCAACATAGCCGTATTCGCGGTAAGTGTTCACCTTTTGTAGTTGATATCTCTTGTTGTCGTCTTCCGAAAGATTACTGTCATAAGTATCAGCCTGACGGATCAAACTTACAGCTGCTCGGCCTTCCGCAAAAGCCGCTGCCAGGTCATATTTGATTTCGACGATTACTTCACCGGTCTTATCAATGAACCCCCAGCGGCCTGTTACATCTGAAAAATTCCCGCGATTGGCAACCCAACCGATGTTAACCAGCGCCGCTCTCTCCGAAAATTGACCGGCAAAATCGTATTTGGCGGAAATCGCCTCGTGCCCGTTTTGATCTATGTATCCCCATTTATCCCGATCCCCCTTAACGGCAGCCAAACCATCAGAAAAAGGCTTGCAATCGAGATACTTAGGGGGAATTTTGGGCAACAAATCACTTGACACACCTTGTGAGGCGAAAGGCGGTGCGCTATGATTGAGCCGCAGCCATATAATGCTTTTGAGCATCTACGCCGAAGTATATTTTCCATTTCCGCTACTGAAAAACTGATGTGTATGTTGTCCTTGTATGGAGACGAAAGCGGCACGGATGGACGCTCGCCTATCGTCGCGGTCGCGGGATACGTCGCCAGTGACGATGCGTGGGCGGCCTTTCAGGTAGAATGGAAACAGTTTTGTGATGATAATAAAATTGTCGATTTTCATACAACAGATTTTTTAGCTCACAAAAAGGAATTTACAGAACAAAACGGCTGGACTGAAAAAAGAAGCAAATCTGCCAGTCGCATTATTGATAATATCATCGCTAAACACGTTGAGTTTGGCGCGGTTGCGGTTGCCGTTATTGCAGATTGTGAAGAATTATTTCCCTTACAAGGGCGGCGAAAATTTGCCCTTGAATATGCTATGGCCGCAACATTGCTTGTGTCAGAAACCACGAAATGGGCGCATAAAAATAAATATACCGAGCCTATAAGATTTATTTTTGATAGGGGGCCTCACGGCAAGGGTTACGTGATGGCTGGAATAGACCGCTGGCAAAATATGGGACACGCGCGATCACATTTAGTAGGCGGCCATTCGTTTGAAAACAAAAAGGATGTGCCTCAGCTATTAGCCGCAGATTGGCTTGTGAACCACACTTGGCGCATATCCCGAAGGTATTTGAGTGATCCGCAAGCATGGGATAAAAAAATGGCTGAGCGCATCAAGAAGTTAAAAGTGGGTGCGTCTGGTAAAGTAGATAGAAAATATTTATCGGCCTCTATAGAGGCAACGCAAAAACTCACTAATACGTTCTATGAAGAAACCAATGAACAAAAAGGAACTTAAACAGATCGAAATGAAAGAAGACGGTAAAGAGACCGAACGGTTTCTGGCTCTTGCCAAACAGGTGATCTCGGTTCCTAAGGCCGAGATAGACAGGCGTTTGGCTGAACAAAAGAAACAGAAAAAGGCAAAGAGCTAAGGCTTCGACGGGCTAGTTGGTTTTTCTTTGATTACTTCTTTGGAGGTGTCTTTGATATTCTTGCCCTCCAACACTTTCATATCTCTCATCTGATAAATTGCTTGTTCTTCTGGTATAAGTGCCAAACTTTGGTCGAGAAAGTATCCCGCTGTTTTTTGACTTACCCTCACGAAATATCTCTTTCCAGCTTCGACAGAAAGTAGAATTTCAGATTGTTTTTGCCTCATTCGTAAACCGTATTTGCCCGGAGTGAAGCGGAAACCAACAAAGTTATCCTCTGGCATTTTGAGCAATTCTTTACCTTCCAGCTTCACTTCCACTTTTCGACTAGCTAAAGCGTTAACCTCCTCGACTCGATAGAAATAGACCGTTGCCATTTCAGGCGGTGTAGGTGTTGAAGATTGAGCAACAACTGGCACAATCAGAAAGATGGTGAATAGAAAACACAATATTATTCGTTGCATGGAACCTCCGGCCTAGTCTTGAATTTTACACTAAAAAACAGCCTAGTTTTTAGGCTAGGCTGAATCCAATTAGAAATCAACTACTGAGTTAAAACCGAGCCTGCTAACGACTTGGCTTTTTTGGAAAAGCCTTTGCCGCGAAGCACTGCCGATGCGATTTTCTTCAACCTTGTCGAAGATCGTTCACATCTTTTCCGTTTACTCTTCGTCGCTACATTTTTACGTTTCCCGACGCGCTTTCTTGCCATTATTATTCCTTGCTCTGCAAGAATGGCCTTTGTAAAAATGGCTAGCTGTGATAATCTCCAAAGTCCGTAAGGGAATGCATCACAGCAAATCGCCGTGTTGGTTTTCCGGCTTGCTGAGACAGTAAAACTGAGAAAACCGATACGGCAATCTTTCGCCGTGTGCTTCTCGATTTCGTTGATTTGCGGAGAACGGGTAGGTAACTAAATCTCGTGATTTCCCTTGACAAGTGATCTTGTTGCGAGTTAATCTGAGACAGTAATACCAAGTCTGTTCGCCCTGCAAAAGCAACAGAAATCAAGAAACGAGACGTTATAGCGTCTCGTTTTTTATTGTCAGCATGAACAAGCCAAAAGTCAAATATTTCAACGTCGAAACACTGTTAGATTACTTTTTTCTGCCTCGTTTTCTTTGCGGCCAATTAGCATCCCGTTTCATAGCCGATTAGTTGGTTGTAGGTCAGTCGTTTTCCACTAATCGACTCAAGCATACGAACGAAACGAAATTGGTCAGTGCCCTCTCGCTCATTGTATCTAAACATTTGCTCCTCGACGTATTTTTGTAGGTGCGCCGGACTTACGCTTATGTAAGTTCCTTTGATGGTTCGCTTCAAAAGGCTCCAAAAGTTCTCAATCGAATTGGTATGCACGTTTCCGCGAACATACTCCATAGAGTGATTGACGGTCGCGTGAACGTATTTTTCGTAAAGGTCACGATAGATAGCTGCCTGATCGCTGAAAACTTCGGAGTTTGGTTCGATGTTTTCTTGAATGACTGGCATTACATCTTTAGCCTGAATACCTTTGATGACTTGAGCCTTCACCTTGCCGCCGCGTTGAACCATTCCGAACACGGCGGTTTTGTGATCTTTGACGTTTCGAGTCCAAGGCTTAGAGAATCGGACACGCTTTGACCTGTGCATATTCTTTGCATCGCCGCCGATAAAGGCTTCATCAATTTCGACGGTTCCAGACATTTTCTCGATAGTGCCATTGGTCATAGCGGTTCTGATGCGGTGAAGCATAAACCAAGCGGTTCTCTGAGTGACTCCGATTGCTTTACCTAACTCATACGAACTGATGCCGTTTTTGCAGTTAGCAAGTTGCCACATTGCCATTAACCATTTGTCTAGGCTCACCGCACTTTCCTCAAAAATGGTTCCCATTTTGATTGAAAATTGCTTTTTGCACTCTTTGTTTTTGCATCGGTAAATCTTACGGCTGGGCATAAAGTAAGCACCCTTTTGCTTACAATGAAAACAGACAGGTTCGCCATTTTCCCAGCGCATCATTGCAACAAAATCGACACAAACTAAAGGATCGGCAAAGAATCTACTAACTCCGACAAAGGTTTTTGGTAAGTTCTCTAACATAGTAAACTAAGAATAGCAGTTTTCTTTAGGTGTGTCAAGTGATTTGTTGCCGAATTTTGAAGGCACCCGAATGATCGATATAGCCGCATTTACCGTTAGTGCCGACACTCGCCAACCCTTCTGAAAAGGAATCTGCGAAATCATAATTTCGGGCAATAACCTCTTTACCGCTTAAATCGATAAAGCCCGCTTTGCCGCGTTTCCTGTCTGACGCGCCGGTCTTTACTTGCGTGGCTGAGCGATCGTCAGCGGCTATGCTAACCATTGCCTTATTCTCCTGAAAGTTTCCCGCGCTGCTGTAAACAGGAGAAATTTTAACATCGCCGTCCATTTCGATGAATCCATTTTTATTGTTGTATTCAACAGTGGCAAGGCCTTCGTGGAATTCGGAAATGCGGGAGTATTTCGGTGGGACTATCACATTCCCGGCTTTGTCGATCAAGCCGAATTTGCCTGAAGCGACGATTTTCTTATTGTCATCATAGATTACGCCGGTGCTAGTGATTGCACGGTCATCGATAAAATCAGACAGGTCGTCATAAGAAGGAGGAATAATTTCCTTGCCTGTTACGTCGATTACGCCCCATTTGCCCTGAACAAAGTTGATAACTTTTTCCCCTTGAAACTCTTCACGACGACCGACATTAATCAGCGCTACCCCATCAGAAAAAGGTTTGACGAAGTCATACTTAGCATCAATTACCAGACGTCGATTCGCATCACAAAAACCAAACTTGTCGCCCTTGCGAAAGGGTATGAGCTTAGATTCACTCGTTGAAGTTACAGCCTGAATTCCGAACGTTATAAAAATATAGTAGCCGCCGCCTATCAAAGCCAACAGAACCAGCGTGATCGCAGCCGCCCTCTTTGCGAGACGAAAACGACCGAGTTGCTTTTGCGAAACCTCATTTGTTGCCGGTAAAACTTCCGCAATGCGTCGGGTAAGAACACCTTCATTAAAAGTTGCGTCAATAAAATCCTTCGAACCCGAAAACGGGTTGTCCAGCGGTAATGTAATATCTGTCTGTTCATTCGCAATTGTTCTTTCCAGATCACGGTCCGCTGTTCGGGTCAAAAATATCGCAAGAGCGGTGCGCATTTCTTTTGCGGTTTGGTATCGCGCAGCCGGATTTTTCTCCAGCGCTTTGAAAACAATCTGATTTAATTCCGACGGGATATGTTCGGGAAGGCGTTTTGGGATTTCTCGGACTACGGCACCGAGCAGATCGGTCAGGCTGTCATATGGAAAGGGGCGAGCGCCGCTCAACAATTCGTAGAGCATTACTCCGGCGGACCAAATATCGGTCTGCGCGCTGCGTTTGCGGTCGAAGGCTTCGGGTGCCATGTATGCCGGTGTGCCGCTCATGTCGGCGCTTGCCGAGGTTGTTTTCATCACGCGGGAAACGCCGAAATCGGTGAGGCGCGGCGTGTTTCCCTGGAGAAGAACGTTGGCTGGTTTGAGATCGCGATGGATGATCTGTTTGGAGTGTAAAAACTCGAGGCCATTGAGGATGCCGATGGCAAGCTCGACAACCTCTTTGATCGGAAGGGAGCGTTCCTTTTTTAGAAAATCGTCGAGCGATCCTTGCGGCGCGTATTCGCTGACGATGACAATTTGGCCGTCGTATTCGTCGGCCTCGATGATCGGCATGACGTTCGGATGGCCGCTAGCCTGTTCCCAAAGAACGGCCTCGTTCCTGATTGTCTCGATTTGGACTTGTTCTTCAAGCGGGAGTTTTATCGCGACTTTTGTGGTGACAAACTTCGCACGACGCTCGGCCAGCCAAACCTCGCCAAAGCCGCCGCGCCCGATTCGCTTGATAAGCGAATATGGCCCTATTTCCTGCCCAGTCTGAAACATCCGATTTGTACTTCCGATCAACGGGCTAATTCTGAATCATATTGAAATGGCTGTCAATAATTAGCAAATGAAGACAATGACCAAAAACCTTTTTCGGTCAGATACGTATTATCGTTAATGAATTTGAAGAGAGTTTTAATTTTATCGTTGCTGGCAGTAACGGCAGCATATTCGTCCGCAGCACAGACGGCTGCATTTGTAGGCGTCAATGTCATACCGATGGATCGCGAGCGATTGCTCACCGGCCAGACTGTAGTTGTTCGCGATGGCAAGATTGTCGAGATCGGCAACAGCGCAGAGGTCAAAGTTCCAAAGGGCGCTTTGCGTATTGACGGGCAAGGGAAATATCTGATTCCCGGGCTTGTCGATATGCACACGCATCTCCTGTCCGACGGGCCGGAATATCCCGATTCGATCGCACCGGACGAGCTGCGCGTGATGGTGGCGAACGGCGTGACGACCATCAGATTTATGATCGGAACGCCGGAACTACTGAAGCTGCGTGGACAATCGGCGGCGGGCGAGATCGTTGCTCCGACGATTTACGTCGCCAGCCCGCACCTGACGGGCCGCGAGCAGGGTAATAATTTTGTTGTCACGACGCCCGAGGAAGCGAGAGAAGCAGTTCGCAAATCGAAGGCTGCGGGGTACGACTTTATTAAGGTGACGACGTTCGTCCCGTCTCTCGTTTACGAGTCGGCGGTTGATGAAGCCAAAAAGGTCGGCATCCGCGTGGTCGGCCACGCGGATACGCGGTACGTCGGCGTCGAGCGGGCGTGGAAGGCAGGCCAGCAGATCGAGCATCTCGACGGCTACATGGAGATGCTGCTCAAATCTGACGCTCCGATGAAACACTCAGTTTCGGACCTACTCATCGGTAACCCAGAAAATTGGAAAAGCATCGACTATCTGGATGAGACAAAGATCGCGGACGTAGCGCGTAAGACGGTTGCGTCAAACCCGTTCGTCAACCCGACGCAGCACTTTATGAAGAACAGCTTTGGCCTGCCCCGCAGCGAAGAATCGATCCGCGCACAGCCGGACTTTAAATTCTATCCCGCCAAGGTGCAGCAGCAGTGGCTGGATTACTACAAGAAGGCGAAGCTCTTCACCGTGCCCGCCGAGAAGCGTGCCCGCTGGGTTGAGATAAGAAACAAGCTTATCAAAGCGATCTATGATGCAGGCGGCAAAATAATGGCCGGTTCAGATACGCCGGAATTTTTGTTCCTATACGGCTTTTCGATGCACCGCGAATTGAAAGCACTTGCCGACGCCGGTTTGCCGAACTATGCCGTTCTCGCTGCCGGAACGCGCAACGCTCACGAATTTTTTGGTTCGATAAAACGCTCGGGCACAATCGAAAAAGGCAAAAACGCCGACCTTATTTTGCTCGACGCAAATCCGCTTGACGATATTCGCAACACCGAAAAGCGTTCCGGCGTGATGCTCAAGGGCAAATGGTTTACGCAAGTCCAGATGAACGCCTGGCTCGACGAGATCGCTCCGCGTTTTCACAGCGTCGAATTAAAGGAAACAAAATAATTATGAGAAATTTGATCTTTGCGATTGTAATCTTATTTGTTTTTGCCGCGGGAACATTCGGCCAGAAGTCCGATGACAAGGCGACGGCGCTGGCGCTCGTTTATCAACTCTTTGCCGAGATGGCAGCCGCGAATCCCGCGGGCATCATCGCGCTCCACACGCCGGACGCACAGCTTGCTGCGATACGGAAAACAAAGGACGGCAAAATGCGGCTCGACGTGATCAACCGCGAACAATTCTCAAAATTCTTTACCGACAAGACAGCGGTTATCGAAGAACGAATGTACGACCCAAAGGTCGTCGTTGACGGCGATTGGGCAATGGTCTGGGGACGCTACGTTTTCTTCGTCGCAAACAAAATCTCGCACTGCGGCATCAATCAATTCAACCTCGTGCGCACTGCCGAAGGCTGGAAACTCGCCAACGGCGCCTCAACAATCGACCCCGGAGCCTGCACCGAGAAAGAAAAGAAAATGAAGCGGAAACAGTTCTGACAAATAATTTCCAACCCTAAGCCCTTTATTTGTATCACATATAGTGGACAAAGGGGCCGAGAATGCTGCTTCAGAATACAAATTCTAATAGCGGAGTGCTAAACAACGCTTCGCAGATTACCGATGTTGTTTGGGATTCGATATACAATATTGCGACGGGCATTGTCGCGCGTTTGCCGTTGATAATTGCGGGCTTGATCATCGCCGCGTTGTTTTTTCTGTTTGCCAGATTTGTGAAGACGATTTTTCTGGCTACTTCAACGAGGGCGAAGCTGGATGAGCGGTTGCGGTTATTGTTTAGCACGTTGATCGTGGTCGGGATTGTTCTGCTCGGAATATTTACGGCTCTGACGGTCGTCGTGCCGACGTTCGGGTTTGGCGACCTGATCGCGGGAATTGGATTAACGACATTTATTATCGGGTTTGCGACGAAGGACATTCTTAACAATCTTTTGTCCGGCGTGCTCATTCTGTGGCAGCAGCCGTTTCGCGTCGGCGACCATTTATATGTCGACACGGTGCAGAACCAGGAGACTATACAAGGCCGAGTGGAATACATCGGCGTGCGTGCGACTTCGCTGCGAAAGGATGACGGCGAGCTTGTCTTGATACCGAACGGCGATATGTATTCGGGCGTGCTGACTATCCGTGGCGCGGGATCGAAGCGCCGAATGAATCTGGAACTCAAGATCGGCTACGAAGCCGACGTCGATGCGGCGAAGGCTACAATTCTCTCTGCTCTGCTCGAAACCGAAGGCGTCGCAACCACGCCGTCGCCGAATGTTTTCGTGACCGACCTCGCATCCGAGGGCGTCAACATCACGGTTTTCTATTGGATCAACACAAACGAATCGCGCCGGCGGGTCGTTTTTGACCGCGCGGCAACGGCGATAATGAAAGCTCTGAGCGAATCCGGCGTCGAGCCATATCCGCCGGGCAGCGTCATCGTCCTCAACTCGAACGGCGAAGAATCGTCTAACGGCCATTCAGGAGCTAGAAGCATTCTTGAGGCTTGAGTCGTCCTTACGGTTATTCAGACAAAGCTCCACAGTATCTTCCAGCGTGAGGCTGCGTCCCGTTTCGTAAGCCAAGTCTAAATCCGCGGCATTTATTTTTTCCCTGATCTTTGCGAGATACTCATCGCGGAAGCGGCGTTCGGCGGGCTCGATTTCGCTGCCCATGGAGGCACGCAGATTCTCGGCCGCGCCGGCCAGATGGGCAGCACGTTTTACGTCGCCGTTTACGATGGCGAGGGCCGAGAAACCGTCGATCGTATAAGAAGTGATTATCTTGTTGCCGAATTCCCTCACCATCGCCAGGGCTTCTGCAAAATAGGCGAGCGATGATTCGTAATCGCCGAGATCGTAAGCGACAAATCCTAGATTATTGAGGTTGCTGGTCAAAAACCATTTGTCATCAAGCTGCCGTGTAATCACCAGAGCTGCTTCGAAATGCGCGCGGGCGGCCGCACTGTCGCCTTCCGAACGCGCAAGATCGCCCAGCATCGAGAGCGTGAGCGCGATGTTAAAATTATCTTCGAGCGTGCGGCTGATCGCGAGGCTTTCTTCAAGGTATTTTCTAGCCGTGTCAAAATCCTTCTGCTTTACGGCAACCATTCCAAGTCCGCGGCTTGAGTTGGCAATCTGCGGGCCGTCATCAGCGGCACGGCCTTCTTCAAAACCCATTTCATACATTTTGCGTGCCTTTTCGTAGTCGCCCTGCTGCCGCGCAAACATTCCATTGCCGTTCAGCAGCTTGAACCGCACCGGCACGGGAATGTCTGTCCCGCCTTTTTCCAAAGCGAGCTCGAACCATTTGCGGGCTTCGATCAGATGATTCTGGCGCGACCAAAAATATCGAAGCGCCGCGGCCAGACAGGCGGCGATTTCCGTGTCGTGCGTTAGTGACCATTCGAGCGCGGCACGCACATTGTCGTGCTCGTCTTCTAAAAGATGCAGCCATTTGGCCGATTTAGCTCCTGAAAGATGCGGTTCGGCTTCCTCGGCCAGCGCAAGGAAGTGAGCGGCATGATTGCGACGCACGATTTGAAACTCGCTGCTTTGCTCAAAGAACTCCAGAGCGTATTCGTGAACTACCGCCAACATGCGAAACCGCGAATTGCCATCCGACTGCTCATTTGCGACAAGCAGGCTTTTATCAACGAGCGACGTTATGCCGTCAAGAACATCGAAATCGGTCTGCTTATTGACCACTGCTTCCGCTGCTTCGCATGTGAAGCCGCCGGCAAAAACTGCGAGATCGTGAAAAAAGAGTCTTTGCTCTTCGGTCAAAAGCTCGTCGCTCCATTCGATCGAACCGCGCACTGTCTGCTGGCGTTCGGGCAGATCGCGTGCGCCGCCGGTGAGAAGTTTCAGGCGGTTTTCGAGCTTTGTAAGTATTGCCTGCGGTGTGAGGGTTTTGACGCGCGCCGCGGCAAGCTCGATGGCCAGCGGCAAACCGTCGAGACGCGCGCAGATTTTCACAACGCTCTCGGCATTTTCACTCGTCAGGGCAAAACTATTTTTAGAGCGCTGTGCTCTTTCGACAAAAAGTTTAACGGCCTCGAAATTCGAAAGTTCATCGAGAGGAATCTGTAGTGATGGAGACGGCACCAACAGCGGGGTGACCACAAACTCGTGCTCGGCGCTGAGATGCAAAGATATACGGCTTGTAACGAGAATCTTCAGGCCCGGCGATGACGCGAGCATTTGCCCGACCTGCGGAGCGGCGTCGGTGATCTGCTCGAAGTTGTCCAAAACAAGCAAAATCTGCTTATCGCTCAGAAAATCGCACAGAATGTCGATCATCGGCTTGGAGCCGCTCTCGTTAACGTCGAGCGGCTGAGCAATGGTCGAGGCGACAAGATCGAGATTGTTGACGCCCGCCAATTCGATAAAGAAAACACCGTCGGCAAATTCAGGCGACAGTTCGCCGACCGCCGCGAACGCAAGCGTTGTCTTGCCGGTCCCGCCGATGCCGGTCATCGTTACGAGACGCACATCCGGGCGTCGAAGAAGTTCCTGAATCTCGGCAATTTCCCATTCGCGGCCGATGATCGGTGCGGCAAGTCTCGTCAGGCTATTTGTCGGCGAAACGACAATCGCATCTTTTGTAAAAGGCAGGTCGTCATCCGCCACGGATGCAAAGATCTCCGACAGGCCGGGTTTTCCCTCGATTTCGCCGGTCACCTTCTCGACTCGCACGGTGCGCAAATGTCGGTCGCTGGAGATGGTCGTATCCAGGCTTTGCTGATAGACAGAGACCAGGAAATCGTTCAGGACCTGACGCATCATGCGGGCCGACGTGTAACGCTCTGCCGGTTCCTTCGCCAGGGCTGTTAAGATTATCGTCCGCAATGCTTCCGGAACGGATTCGATAAACGGTGTCGGTTCATCTTTGATGACCGCCGCAAAGAGTTCGACAAGATGTTCCTGAGGAAACGGAAGCTCGCCGTTCAACATTTCATAGAGGATCACGCCGGCCGACCACACGTCGGTCTGCACATTGCGTTTGCGGTCAAAGGCCTCGGGCGCCATGTAAGACGGCGTGCCGCTCATCGTGACGCTGATGCTGTTCATTTTCAGCACACGCGAAAGGCCAAAATCGACGAGCCTCGGCGTCTCACCCTGAAGAAGGATGTTCGCGGGTTTAAGGTCGCGGTGAATGATGTCCTTAGAATGCAGGAATTCCAAACCGTGCAGAACGCCTATGATCAATTCGACGGCTTTTCTCGCCCGCAAGACCCTTTCCCTTTTCAAAAGATCGCCCACCGACCCATCCGGCGCATATTCGCTGACGATAACGATCTGCCCGCCATATTCGTCGGCCTCGATGATCGGCAAAACATTAGGATGCCCACTCGCCTGCGCCCACAAAACCGCTTCGTTCTTGATCTCCTCAACATTTATCTTTTCCCCATGCGGCAGCTTGATGGCGACCTGTGTCGTCACAAACCTCCCGCGCCGCTCCGCCAGCCACACTTCGCCAAACCCGCCCTTGCCGATCAGCTTGATAAGACTGTAAACCCCGATTTCCTGACCCTTACTAAACATCCGATTCGTTATACGTTTTGTGCATCAACCCAATTCTGAATTACATCGGAAACCTTGTCAATCAAATCCGTTTTTTGCATCTTGTCGAATTACTATCCGGCTGATTATGAAGAATGTTTGTCAAACAGCAGATTGCCGTAGAAAACGCATTGCATTTAGTGGTTTTTGGGAGTATGCTAAGAAAAATTTCACTTAAGGACGTCTATATGCAACAAACCAGCGCAAAGTCTCGTATGCCGGACTCGTGGCCGAACTACTTTACACCGATTAAAGTTGGGCTGATTGTCTTGTTCCTGGCGATTTTCACTTTCATGCAAACCGGCGGACGGATTGCCGAGGCTGACACCAGTCCGGACAAGGCAGCTATCAGTGTGAAATCTGATGAGATTCCCGAAGGAAGCCCAACGCCGGTACCTTTTACACCCGGAAACCTTGTGATCAGCCGGATAGGGACAGGAACGGGTGCCACGACAACTGCTTCGACGGCTATCGATCTTGTCGAATTTACAACTTCGGGAGTCCCAACCGGCGTAGTAGTGCCGATTCCTCCTGCTTCATCTCGAAATGCGACGGACGGCCTTACCGACCAGGGTGACTCAAAAAGCAACGGACACCTGAATCTTTCGATAGACGGCACCTACCTGTCTATTATTGGAATCGCGGAACCAGTGGGGACGACAGGGACTCCCGGTTCCGGTGTCATTGACCTCCACGGAATCAATCGAAATGTGGCCCGCATCGACAACGCAGGAATTGTGCAGATCAGAGCGAGCCTGACAGATGCGTTTTCTGCCACTAACGCAAGATCCGCCGTATCGACCGACGGGAACACCTTTTGGTTGTCGGGATTCACGGGAGTTCGGTATATTGCCGACACGAGCACGACACCTTCAACATCTACTGAGATCACAACAACGGATACGCGGGCAGTGGCTCTTGCAAAGGATGCGTCAAATAACACGTTTCTATTTCGGACAACGCCGACGGCAGCATGGTTTTTCTCCGGTGCATTGCCGACCACGGCTGCGATGCCAACCTCGATAGGTGCGACACTAACTAACGGAGCGGGGATTATTGCTCTTGATGTCAATCAAAACGTCGGAGCGACAGGCCTCGGCGGGCTGGATACCATATACATTGCAGATCGAGGACTCGAAGCGAACGCCACCGCAATGCTCAGGAAATTTGTATGGGATACGGGTTCAAGCGGCGGCGCCTGGGTAGCGAGCGGCACGGCAATAAATACGACTCCGGGATCGAAACTGTTCGGGCTGACCGGGCGCAAGGTAGGGGGTAATGTCGAGCTTTATGCAACGTCACAGCTAGTCGCGACAGGCGGCAATCAGTTATTCACGATCACAGATTCCTCGGGTGTCGGAGTGCTTACGGGGGAGTTGATCCTTCTGGCCACATCACAGCCAAACCGGCCCTTTCGCGACTTAGCCTTTGCACCGAATTCCGGCCAACCGACCAACACCCCGACAAATACACCCACAAATACCGCAACCAACACGCCAACAGCGACAAGTACGCCGACGCCGAATTGTGCGGTGGTTCCGGCGGGGATTGTTTCGTGGTATCGGGCGGAGGATAATCCTTTTGATGCTGTTGGGGGAAATAATGGATCGCTGCTTGGAGGCCTTTACGCCTCTGGTAAGGTAGGGAAGGCTTTTGCTCTGGACGGTTTTAACGATCACGTATTGATTCCCGACAGCAATTCGCTCGATGCGACCACCGAATTGAGTCTCGAAGCGTGGATATACGCGAATACTGTCACTCCTTTGATACAGGGAATAATAACCAAATATCAGGGCGGGGCAACACCGACTCAGCTCAGCTATGGACTTTGGCTGCAGAATGATGGTGGCGGACGGGGAAGTCTTCACTTTGCGGTGTATGAGCTAGGTAACGGTGATGTGATCCGTGAAATCAAGACCGGGCCGGTCATCTTTCCTAACCGCGATCATCACGTTGTAGCAACGTATAACGGTAACGAGGTTTCTCCGCCCGGAACCGGGTTTGGCAGAATGACGATCTACGTCGATGGAGGAGCCGTGACGACTTCTTTCGTCCCCGGCAACGACGACTCCATTCCTTCTATCTTTGTCGGAACTTCGCCTGTAAGGCTTGGTGCTGACTTTTCAGGACCGGCTCCAGGCGTGACTAAGAATTTCTTTAATGGAACTATCGACGAGGCCACGATCTACAACAAGGAACTCAGAGCGAATCAGGTGCTGCCGCTTGAACAGGCTGGCAGCGCGGGTAAGTGTTTGCCGGCGAACCCGACACCAACACCGACGTGCACGCCTTTCGTCGAGAATTTTGACGACATTACGACATTGCCCGGCGCGGGTTGGTCGCTGCAAAATCGGAGTGTGCCACTCGGAAATGAGCCTAATTGGTTTCAGGGCAATCCGACGATATTCCCCGCCCAGTCTGGCTCGGACATCTCCTACATTAGCGGCAATTATAATAACGCAGCCGCGGTGCAGAGCCCCTTGACGGCGACAGTCAATAATTGGCTGCTGACGCCACAGATCATGTTGGAGAATGGAGCGACCGTTTCATTTTACACTCGCACCGTCAATATGCCGGCTTTTGCCGACAGGCTACAGGTTCGCATGAGCACGAACGGGTCAAGCACCAACGTCGGGGCGGCCAACAATCCTGATGAGACTAACGTCGGCGATTTTACAACCAAGCTTCTGGATATAAACGAAAACTACCTAATCACCGGTGCGAGTGGTTGTGCGGCGGGCGCTTCCTATCCCAATGAGTGGACACCTACACCTTGTACGCTGACGCTCTCGGGCATTTCTTCGCCGACAATGGGTCGGTTGGCGTTTCGATACTTCGTCGCAAATGGCGGCCCGTCGGGCTTGCGTTCCGATCGCATTGGCATTGATACGTTTCGTTATACGCCGGCTTGTTTTGTTCCATCCCCTACGCCGACTTCGACGCCTACACTTCCTCCTACAGCTACGGCAACGGCTACTCCGCAACAAGGCCAAGCTGCGCCCTTCGACTATAACGGCGATGGCAGGACTGACTATTCGGTTTATAGGCCTGCAGTCGGATCGACACCCGGAAAGTGGCTTATTCAGCCCGTATCCAACGGTGAAATCTTCGAAATCGCCAATCCAGGCGGGTTAACGGACAAAATTGCACCGGCCAATTTCTATGGCGAAGGAAAGACGAACATTGCGTCATACAACCCTGCAACGGGCGTCTGGACTGCCCGTAGAAGTATTTTTGATAATACCAATTTCATAACGTTGGGACTGGCAAGTCCTGATCAGGCAGACCTTCGCGCGCCTGCCGACGGCGATGGAGACGGAAAGGCGGATGCGACGGTGTACCGGCCGGCGCAATTCTCTACATTACGGCAAGATATCGATAACCGCACGGATTTTCCCGTTCTAATTCCAAGTGCTCAGAGCGGCGACATCCCGACTATCGGTGATTTCGATGGCGATGGCGTCGCGGACAGCGCTGTGTTCAGGCTTTCTGACGGCATGTCCTACAGGGTGGACAGCACAAACGGCTCCGTTGCAGTGCCGTTGGGAATTCCGACAAATATTACGGATATTCCCGTTCCCGGCGACTACGACGGCGATGGGAAAACGGATATTGCGATATATCGTCCCGGCGGTGACGGCGTGAATGCGCAATGGATCTATCGCCCCAGTAATAGTCAAAATCCTGTCCTCTCGACTTATCCTTTTGGTCGGCCTAACAGCCGCGATATTCCATGTCCCGGTAACTACGACGGCCTTGTCAACAACACCATGACTACAGATTATTGCCTTTATCGGCCGGATGAGCGCACTTGGAAAATTAGATTAAATCCAAGCGGACCGGAAATCTCATTTACCGATACATTCTCACAGGATGGCGATCTGCCGACGCCGGCTGCATTTCTTTATTATATTCCGCCAGCAATTTACGGAACCGTCACCTATGGAAACGCGGTTTCCGGCCCGCCGCCGCCGCGTTTTGTTTGGAACGTGACGATGAGTGCTTCGGGATCAATACCGGTGTCGGTATTTACGTTGGGACTCGGAACATTCCAAGGCCAGTATTTGCTGAGCGGTTTCGGTTCGGGTTCATATACCGTCACGCCAAGCAAAACCGGCGGCGTGAACGGTACGATTACCGCATTCGATGCAGCACGTATCTCGCAGCACCTTTTGGGGCTGCCGAGTCCGCAGCTGATCGGCAACCAGTTGCTTGTCGCGGATGTCAGCAATAACGGCTCGATTTCGTCGTTCGATGCCGGACAGATCGCAAAATATGTCGCCGGGGAGCCATTCGCTCCGCCCGGCATCGGCTCGACCGCGACGTGGAAATTCAGCCCGCCAAACAGGAATTATGCGCCAATCACTAGCAACATCATCGGCGAAGATTACACTGCGTTTTTGATGGGTGAGGTGAGCGGTAATTGGACTAATACCGGCGCGAGGCCGGTTGGCAGGCAGCATTTGACAGCAGGCAGCGGACCGGAGAGAGGAACAAGCGTGACTGCACCTAATCTCGTATCATTGGCAGGCGCTGAGATCGTTATTCCGGTTTCGGTGGAGGGCGGGTTGAATAAAGGAATCATCTCCTATGAGTTTGACCTGTGTTATGATCCTTCGGTCATACAGCCTCAGGCAAATCCTGTTGAACTGGCCGGAACCCTCAGTCGAGGGCTCTCGGCAGTTGCTAATACATCCGTTCCAGGCCTCTTGCGTGTGGTAGTTTATGGGCCCGCTCCAATCAAAGGCGACGGCGTTTTGCTGAATCTCAGATTCAAAGCCGTCGGAACTTCCGGTTCCGCGTCACCACTCATTTGGGATCGGCTGATGTTCAACGAAGGCGAGCCGGCAGTTGGAGTAGTTGACGGACAGGTAGAGTTGATAAGCAACAAGCGGTAGTCGCGCGGATTCAGTTATTTATGATCACCGACGCGGAGGAATGCCGGGGCCCGTGCCTGATCCGGAGCCGGATCCAGGTCCTGTCCCGCCGACTCGCATCATGTTTTTTCCGGTGCCTCGGAAGAGCGGGGTGAAGACCCATTTTGAGTGGTTTTCGATGCCGTAGTAGGCGATTATGGATTTGCTGCGGCTTTGGCTGGCGACGCCGATGAAGGGCGTGTTTTCGGTGGTGACATCGATCTCGCTGTCGTCGGCTTCCTCGGAGTCACTTTCGCTGCCGGTGTTTACGGAGTTGACGATCACAAGCGAGTAGCGGTCAAAGGTCGGGCTGGGGTTTGTGGGCAGAACGCCGCCGTTGTATTTTTGCACGCGGCGGGCGAATGGGCCGAGCGTTTGGATGTCGGCTTTGATGAGCCGCCATTTGCCGTCTTCGGAAAGCGGATCGATTGCCGCCGACTGTCGCAGTATCTGGCGTTTTTTTGTGCCCTGCGGAAGGCCGTCGAGCAGGTCCTTCATCTCGTTAGGCAGTTTGGCTCCGCGATAAAATTCGACGTATTGGCGTATGGCTTCAGCGACCTCTTCGCCGCGGGCGATCGCTTCCTGCTCTTTATCGCGCATTACTTGCTGATGAACGCTGGGAGCGACAGCGAGCAGGCCGATGGCGAAAACCGCCATGATTCCCATGACGGCAAGCAGCGTCATTCCGCTATCGTTTCGTTCGTGTTTAGTCGTTGCCTTCATCGTCAACGTCCGCCTTTTGCATCTGTTCCTTCAGCTTTTTCCTTTCTTCGTCGGACATATTCGGGTTGGGTTGCCGGATGGTGTTCGGGATGCCCGGAATATCGCCAGGCTGCGGCATATTCGGATTGAACGTAGGTATGCCCGGCGAACTCAGTTCAGTGCCTCGTCCCGGCGGCATGCCGCCGCCGGAGATTCCCCTCGTAATGGGAACGCGGTGCTTGAAGCCGAGGCTAGTATCCTCGAATATCACCTGCTCGGGCGAGATGTCGATGAGACGAAAACGGGCGTTGACCACGTCATTCAAACGGGCAGTGAACTCAGGAGCTTTCTCGTTATCCTTCAAAACCGCCGTGTCGTTGTTATAGCGTTTGCGGCCGATCATGCCGATATAAAGGACTGTCGGCCTTGGCGGCGACTGCACCGACATCAACAATTGGTTCGAATACTTTTTGCCGTCGGGCGTTTGAACGATGATTTGGCGCGGGCCTTCGGTCGAGATATATTTGGCCGGAATGTCGGCGGCCAGACGCTGCGCGTTGATAAACATCGTCGGCAGCTCGCCCTGATTAAAATAGATACGCGAGTCGGGCGTAAACTTATCACCGCTAAGCTCAAGCCTAAAGCTGCGTGCACCGGCATATACGGTCTGCGGACTGAAAGACGCGAGCAAAATCGGCGGCGGAGGTAATGGCGTTGGCGGTTTTACCGGCGTCGGCGAAGGAATGGGCGGCGATGGACAGCCTTCGCCTTTGCACGGTGCGGGCGGCTCGTAGAACGCAAAAATGTTGCGACCCGGATCGGGTGCAGATATGGTGCCGGGATAAGCGACCGCCGTGGTTTGGTAGAAGAAGTCCTGTTCGGACGCCGTCGGCAAAACCGCGTCGGGCCGATTTACAGTTACCGATATTCCCGCCTTCGGCGTCGGCGAGCTTTTTGCCGTGGCTGTCGTCGTGCTGCTGCTGAACATTGAGCGGCCGAATGCAAAATACAACGCAAGAAGCGCGACGACACCGAGCACCGCGGCGGCGATCATCTTATTTCTCTCGGTCGGAGTTTTACCTTCAAACAATCCCATTTCTTTCAACTATTGCTCAGGCGGCGCGGTCGTGCCCGGCACAAAACCTGGACGGCGAAAATACGCGGCCATTTCTATATGCAAAGCGACCGTTTCGCCGTGCGTCTTGCCCTTTGACTGCGACGACTGAGGCTGTTGCTGCGGCCCGGCAAATCCCGCAGGCGGCTGCACAAAACCTTTTTGATTCGGACCGACGGCGACGGGATTTACATTTGCCTGTGCGGGCTGTGTTTCCGTTTCCTTCTTCTCGGTGTCGGAAGGCGCAAGCTCGATTGCGCTGATTACGACAAACTCACGTCCCGCCTCGACCTCGCGGATAAAGCGGCGCAGATTTTGATATGTGCCTTCGACGGTCGTCGTAACATAAACGCCCGGATAGAGGCTGCGGTATTTCGTCCGGCCTTTGTCTTCGTCGGTTTGCGCGCCCGTATTCTGATCTGCGGTTTCGAGCGGAGCATAATCGGGGCCGGTCGTGTTTTCGAGGCCGTAAGCTTTTATCAGGCCGTTCAAACGCTGATAAAGCGCCGTCTGGCCGTTCGTCTGCATCGGCAGGAAACGCGTTTCAAAATCGTCAACGCTTTCAACGAGCCGCGCGACTTGTGTTTCGGTATCGGTTATCTCGCCGTATTTTGTTTTTGCGGAAATAAGCTCGGCGTCGAGCCGGTCGGCCTCGGATTTGTTACGGGCAAGCTCGAGGTTAGAGGGCACGACGAAAAAGATATACAGCAATACGGCCGCAAGCATCGTCATTGCCGCGATCGCCAACGAAGCGATCTCAAGCGGCCCCCACATTCCGGCATAGACCTTTCGCGGTCGGTTCGGCGGTATGTAAAGAGGCACTTCCTCGACAACGACCGGAGTTTCTTCGACGATCACGGCGGTTTCGGGCGTGTTTTCGTCCGGGATTTGCAGAATATCGTTTTCAGCCATTTACTGCCCGCCTCCTTGCTCGTTTTTGGCAACGTCCGTTTCCGGAGACGATGTCGAATAACCGTAACCGGGCGTGTAGATCAGCCTAAAAGTGTATTCGGTGAACGTTATCCGCTCATTCTTTTGCAAATCCTGCCCGCGAAGCTGCGCCTGGAACAGGCCGGAATTATTCATATTCTGGATCATCACCATCACGGACTGATAATCCTTGCTAAGTACGGCAAATTCAAGCTCGGCCCTGATGCGCTCGCCGTCCTGATATATGTTATCCACAGCAATGCGCGAAGCGCTGACACTGCCCGGCAGCACTGATTCAAGATCGGCAAACAGCCGCGACCAGCCAAAAGTCTTATTAGCGACAAGCTTGTGCGATGCCGACAAAAGCGCCTTTTGATCCGGCGTCAAAAGCTGCTGTACCTTTTCGCCCTCGCCTTTCAATCGCTGGATCTCGGCCTGCCGTTCCTGAATCGCCTTTGCCAGAAGCTCGTTTTCCTTCGCATTTTCATTAAGCCGCGCCAGGCAATAAACGCCCACAACCGCGCTCATGACAAGCAGCAACGCAGCCGCGACATACGGAAATGTCCGGTTTCTAAACGGATGAGTTGCGAGATTGAGCTTTGTTATCACCTTGAAATACTACCTAATACCCCTAAAATGAGCGCAAAAAGACAAGGAATGAGTTTACCACGAAAAATATCCAATGTCTCTCACGTTTTTGCGGGCTGGATTGTTGCAAATTGTTACGGTTGTAGCGCCGCCGTCACGGCGGCTGTACCGGAAGCGTCTCGCCCCCGTTTTTACAAGGCGGAGAGACGCCACCTATGCAGCAAGCAGGACGCCGGCGCTACGTCGACAACCGAAAAAGCCAGTTCGACCACCCCAAAATCCCACTTTAGGGACGCTAAATGCGTCCTTCAGCACCCCAAAGTACCGCCTCAAAATGCATGTTTTGTTCTACAATGGTCCAACCCCGGCGGCCTCGGCGGAATGGACGGAATGGTCGGCACGACGCAAAATGCTTGCACTTAAGTAAGGACAATACACTCAGCAATCATACCTCAGCAAATAGTCGATTTTGGACTATTCTAAAATCGACTTTACGCTTTCATCATTAGCTGTCTTTGTATGGAAAAGTCGATTTACTCCGAGGCTTATTCTTGTTTCATTACTGAACTTCGTAACGCGAGGGTTCAAGCCTCTTTGACTCAGGAACAAGTTGCTCGACGATTGGGACAAACTCAATCTTTTATTAGCAAAGTAGAGCGTGGTGAAAGACGTATCGATATAGTCGAATTGAAAGCGATTTGCGAAGTACTCGAAATCTCCTTTCCGACGTTTGCCCGACAGCTAGAGAAAACCCTAAATCAAGGAAACCATCTAGTTGGCAAGAAAGCGTAATCCATCAACAATCGTTAAGGCGATTGCGAAAAGAGGTCTGACCATTTATGACGCCATAGAAGTTGGAGATCCTGACCTCTGGCTAACAGCGCCTGATCTAGAATCATTATTGAATGCCGGACTTTCGGGACTTTCAGTTGCTGGTTTACCAAATAGAACCCGATCCAAACTGGTTAAAAAGAAAGTGTGCGAAACACTCGGGTATCCCGTGTAAGCAACCCTTAAAATAGTACCAATCTAAAATGGAGTCTCCGGTTGATAGAATAACGCAGAAGGAGGCTTGAAATGAAGAGGAGCAAGTTTAGCGAGCAGCAGGTGCTTGGGATTTTGAAGGA
>JBJXHF010000024.1:0-5457 GCA_046160805.1 Pyrinomonadaceae bacterium | reverse complement strand
AATAATCGGTGCATCCATGCGAAAGTTGCTCCATATTGCCTACGGTGTCATAAAAAACAACCACCCTTTCGACTCAAACACGGCATCTGCATTTGACTGTTAAGACAGTATCTTTCCGAATATGACGTTGTTTTCCGACTGGCGAGAGATGCAGACCCAAGCAAAAAGCACGAACGTGCCAATGGCCTGTTCGTGCTTTTTGTCTATGCCCGCTTAAGCGGGGCGAATATTACTTGCTGCTATTCCTGCGGATCGGCAATGAAGTCGGCGTCGGCCACATTGTCAACCAGGCTGATAACTCGGCTTGGCGTGCTGAATGTGTAGCGACGTGAGTTGACCGTCACCACATACGTCTCGCCGGTAGCAAGGCCGTCGATCGAGTAGTAACCGAACGAGCCTGTCGTAACGACGATCGGTTCCGCAAGGGAATTGCCCGTCACGACGATCTGCGCATTGCGTATGCCCTGGCCGTTTGCCGTTGCAACCCGTCCTGCGATCGAAGCCGGTGCCGACGTCGTCGGAACGAATTGGATCTGCCAGCCGCCGTTTACGCAGCCGGTGATATTCGTCGGCGACTCGAACAATCCGCCGTCGTCACGCATATAGAGGCTCCACGTTCCGTTTGCATTGCTGAACCGCGGGAAGTTGCCCGCGAGCGTTTGCGTTCCGGTGCCGCCGATTGTGCTGCCCGGCTCATTGTATGGAACCGGTGGTGCCGGTGCCGGGAAGCTTGTCTGGCCGGGTTCCCAACTGGTCGGTTCGAATGTTCCGGTAGTCAAAGCTCCCGAATCAGGCAGAACCGCTCCGGCAGCGTCGCTGAAGGTCAGCGTCACTCCCGGCGAATTCAACGGCTGCGAACCGCCAGCATCGGCCATCAGGATGAATCTCGCTCCATTCGGGCCGACAAGCAGGAAGTCCATGTTGTCCGGCAACTGATGGAACACATTGATCAATCTCACAATGATACCATCGATCTGGTTCGGGCCGCCTGCAACAACAATGTTCGACGGATAAGGTGCACCTGCCGATCCCAGCGTCGTGCAGATCGCCGTGCTGTTGGCAAACGTTCCCTGCGGAGTTGCGGAAGGCGATCCCGTAGCCGTAGCCGTTGCCGTGAATGTCGGCGTCGGGGAAATCGGCGTACTGGTCGACGTTGCGGTCGGAGTCGGAGTTCCGCCTTGGATTAACACTGTGACATCGCCGACATTTACGCCCGCCGGGAATGATCCGACAAGAGTTTCAGCACCGGTCGTGACATTGCGGGTGTAGAAGTTCGGCGTCGTTCCCGCATTAGCATCGGCGTGGGCCACGAACATGGTGCCGGAAGCACCGCTGATATCCATGCCAAGTACGGCATTGAATGTCAGGAATGCCGCCGGCGTGTTTACAGTAAACATGAGACCGCCGTTCGGGCTTGGAGTTCCGTTGAGACCGCCGATCGTGATCAGAGCGTCGTCAAAGAAATCCCATCCATAGAGCGTCGTCTGCGTCGCTCCCGCAAAGTTGTTCGAGTAAGCTCCGCCGATGATGTTAAAGTTGGTCGCTCCAACACGCGGGCTCGATGCATCGAAGGCGAGAGCCGTATCCTGTTGGACCAGCGTTCCGTCGTTGGGATTAGCACGGAAATTGTTGTTGCCAACAGTTCCGCCGCCCGCCGTCACGATCCTGATGCGATCAGCCACTGGGTTGAAGTCCATCTCAATAAACGTGAAGGCGTTGGTGCCCAGCGCGAATCCCGGTCCGACCGGCGTACAGGCCGCCGTAGCCAGATTAATGGTGTATAACTGAGCCGCCGATCCTGCAGGGTTGGTACTAAGTCCCCACAACTGCCCGGTTGCCGGTCGAAAATCGATCGAGCGCATGGCGTGTGTAGCGGTGAGGTTTGTGAAAGGCCCGATCGTCGTAACCGTTCCCGGCGTTGTGCTGTTGAACCTGACCAGTGCGACTCCGTCAGCACCCGTAGCACCGCTAGACAAGGCAGCTACAGTCATGCCGTAGATCACCTCGCCGCTACCGCCGGGAGTTGAAGTTGCCGTAGCTGTCGGTGTATTGGTAACGGTTGCCGATCCCGTCGCCGTGAAGGTCGCCGTGAAAGTCGGCGTGATTGTTCCAGTAGCCGTATTCGTCGGCGTATTTGTCGGCGTTCCGGTTCCGCAGGGGGCGAGTATTTCTACCCCGCTTGTCGTGGTGCCCGCCGTATCCAAACCGTCGGCAACCAGGACTCGTCCATCTGGCAGGGTGGCCTGTGCGTGTGCGGCCCGTGCGCTGAGCATGTTCGGGCCAGCAGCGAACGTGCCGCTGCTGATGGTGAAGATGCGGGTGGTATTTACGGCGACAAACCCTGTGTTGGCGCCGGAGGTGATAAGCAGTTGACCCGTGCCAAAGGGCGAGACGGCACCGTAGTTGCCGCGTCCAGTGGTGCCTGCCGAGCCGAGATTGGTCCAACTGTTTGCCACCGGGTCATAGCGGAGCAAATTATCATTCGCCGCGAACGTGCCACCCACTGCACCGCCGTAAACATAGATCAGCCCGTTAAAGGCAGTTCCATAGGTATTGGTTCTCTGGTCGGGCACATTCGCGCCGGTAGTCCACGTGTTGGTGGCGATGTCATAGATGTAAGTGCTGTTCAACCCAACGTTGAAGTCATCGCCGCCCATGACATAGAATTTGCCGTTGACAACTGCTCCCGCAGCTGCCTCGAGGCCGGCACCGGGCGTCGGGATGTTAGCTCCGCTGGTCCAGGTGTTTGTGGCGATGTCGTAGATTCGCAGGGCGTTTGTCACGGCGGTGCCGCCGAGGAAGCCTCCGGCGACATAGACCTTGCCGCTCCAGGCTCCCATGGCTCCCTGGCCGATCGCGACGGGCAGCGGAGCCTGGTCTTCCCAGGCGTTGGTTGTCGCGTTGTATCGCGTAAATTTGTTGGTCAGTACCGGGGGGTTATCGGCGCTCGATCCGCCCGCGATGTACATTTTGTTGTCCGAGGCGAGCACACCCTGTAGAGTGTAACGTCCGGGAGGCTGCGCAGGTCCCGCGACCCATGAGCCACAAGGTATCGGTGTCGCGGTAGCCGTCGGTGTCGCAGTATTGGTCGGTGTCGGCGAGCCTGTAAATGTGGCCGTTGGAGTCGGCGTTCCAGTGCCGCCCGCTGTTATCGTGAAGTTCGTGTTGGAAATATCGAAAAAGATATTGCCGACTGCTTCGACCTTAACTCGGGCCGTCGTGGATGGCGTGTTCGGGATCAATACGCTTTCGTTTCCGTCATTGGCAGTGCTGGCAGCAAGGACGGTCGGGAAGGTATTTCCGCCGTCAGTCGACAAAGATATTCGTACATTCGCCGCACTCACAGGTGCTGCTGCGGTGTTCGCAACATCCCAGGTAACGTTCTGAAACGTATTGCCGACAAAAGAAACAGCGGTATTCGGAGCCGTGACGTTAAACGGGCCGCTGGCTGCATCGACATTAAGGGTCGAGGTGGCAGTATTGATACCGCCGGTTCCGGGATGATTGTCACGTGCAACAACCTGAAAGGTCATCGTGCGTGTGATCGAGGGAAGGATTTCTCCGGTAAGGAATCCGCCAGTGCTCGTCGGCGGCACATTGGCGCTGTTTAAGATGTGAATCAATCTGGGGAAAGTTCGTGTTCCGCCGGTTGTCGGCAGAAACGGCCTGAAGATCGGCCGCGGTTGTCCATCCTGGTCAGAGTTCAGAGTGGTGGTCGGCGCAGCACCGAGATCGTACTCCTGCCAGTCGTATGTAATCGAATCACCGGCATCGGGGTCCGTAGCGATCGCCGTTAAGGCAAACGGAGTTAGTCTCGGAATGTTGAAGTTGCCCGGTCCGGTGACCGTTGGCGGAGTGTTGCCCGAGGCAGTCGTAACCGGGCACTGGTTGCCCTGGCCGGTTTGGCTGTAAGCGACGATAACTTCGAGGCTCTTGACATGAAAAGTGTCGATACTGTTATTAGCCAGATCCTGCGGTGCGCAAAGACCGGCGTAGGCCATGATCGTAATGCCGCTGCCTACCTCGTAGGCAGAACCCGCCGATCTCTGTCCATTGCAGCCTCCGGCGAGGCTGTTGTAAGTGTGGTTTGCGCCCCATTGATGGCCTAATTCGTGTGCCACATAATCGATGGCAAAAGGATCGCCGACCGGATTTGGCAAGCCGGTCGTTCCGGCGCCTTTGCTGCCGCCGCAGGGAACTCCTAATTGAGCGACGCCGCCGCTGCCGGTTGTGAATACGTGGCCGATGTCATAGTTGGCAACGCCGATCACGGTGTTCAAATTCGGTGTGTTCTGGCTTAATGCCGATGTATCGTTGCCGTAAGGATCATTAGCGGAGGTGCAGGGACTTGAGCCGCCGGGGACGGGGCATGTGAGGTTGTCGCCCGCATAAGTGATGAGGTTATTGTTTGCGATAATAACCATGCGGAGAGCGAGATCTTTCTCATAGACGCCGTTTACGCGGTTCATGATGAGGACTTCGGCCGCGAGACAACCGGCGACCGTGTTACCGCCGACTGCAACGCAATATTCATTGTTGGCCGCGAGGGCGAGTCTATAAACCCTCAACTGCGTGCCGGAAGTAACTTCGGGAGCGGATTGCGGACGAGCAACTGCCGGGAAAAGGCCTGTAGCGTCGAAGTCTTTGATCGTCGTCACCGGGTCGAAGGCATCGTCATCCTTAACTTCGCATTCAAAACCGCCGGTTCTGGGCTTGTCGCGTTTGAAGTAGCTGACATAATTATCGGTGTCGTTTTGGGCTAATGGGTCAACGATCACCGTGCCGTTGGGGGAAAGAATCATCGAATGGAAACCACTCGGGAGAAAGTCGAAGCGGACAAAAGCGGTCGGGTCGTCAATGCCGTAACCGCGGTAGGTTGCTCCGAGCTCGGGGTAATTCTTTAACAAACCTCTCTCGACGACCAGCGAATGCTCGATGGCGAAGCGCTGATAAGAGCCGTCTGGCATAGGCAGGGATAAAATCACCTGCGTTCCGCGGGAAAACTCCTCGGGCGCGCGGGCGAGCAGAGCTTGCAGCGCGGGTTTATTCAACCTAAAGGTTTCATACACCGTCGGCATTGCGGCGGCGTCAATATTCAGTTGAGAAGTCATGCCGCGGGCGGCGGTTTCCCAGATATTGTCGGGCGATTTTACACTGGCCGATGCGGCGCCGACAAAAAGCAAAACCGAGGCGATGATAAGCGTTAGTTTTTGGTTCCAATTGATAGACATAGCGAAGAGGCTCCTTTGATCTTGTTTTCGAACCGCGTCATTTTCTACATCAAAACGACGGAAAAATAATAACTGACGGAAATTTTAATGGTTATCTTATCGGAAAAATGGCGGAATGTCTAACGAACAGGCGACAAGCGCGAAAAAAAATATTTCCATGCTGCGGGCGGAAACGCGAGTGTGAACGAGCGTGCGGCTGAATCACCACGTGCACGCTCGTTCACAC
>JBJXHF010000023.1:0-7347 GCA_046160805.1 Pyrinomonadaceae bacterium | reverse complement strand
GAACAGGATGAGCTTTGGAAACATCTTCCCTTACGTAAAATTCGGCGCCGAGAATGCACGATTTCACTTTCGCTTTTTTCAAAAGCTTCTCGGCTTCATCAAAGCACGGCAGCCCGACGCGAACCGTGCCGCCCGGATTGACCGAGATGATATTTTTGCCGTCAAAAAAGACCATCGCCATCTCGCCGTCATATTTGCGCGACACGATGAGCCCGCGAGCTTTTGGCAAGCGATAAATGTCCTCAGCCGAAAGAGCACGCATAAGACCGCTTATTTTTCGTTTGTATTCCTGCGCTTTTATATGCAGCGATGGGTCGGCGAGATCGCCGACTTTGCCAATACAGTAGCCGAACTTGCAAGTGAACTTCTTTTTGTCGAAATCAAGATTCATCCGTCACCAATCCTTTTGGTTTTTTCAGCTCCATGTTTGAGAGATGTAGTATCAGGCAATATGAATCATCCTTGACGCGGCCTTCGAGAAATGCGTTATACGGTTTGCCGCCGCGATTCATCACTAGCGGCTCGTTTCCCTTTTCTCCACCGCGGACCAACAACAGCGAATCTTTTTCGTCGAGATCTTTGGCCATCTCATACAAAAAATCGAACGTCAGCCCGTTTATGTGCACAAGTTGCTTTTTGTTTGTAAATACAAACTTGTGTGCCGCTTCTTCCTTCTTTATAAACTTCCCCGTCCAACGCATCGGAAACTCGCCATTCATATTTTGCGGTTCCTTTTTCCGCGGCCGGCGCTCGCGCTCCGTGCCGTCAGGATTGTAGATGACTTCTATTTCTTCGACGAGGTGAATAATTCCCTTTTTCGTCACATACACGCGAGCCATATCGGTCAGGAACATGCCGAACGTCTCGATGTCGATCTCGGGGTCTTCCTTTATAAGATAGTCCGCAACTTTTTCGAGTTTTTTCTTTTTACTAACTAATTCCGGCAAGTCGTGAAGCACATCGGTTTTAAGCAGCTTGCGCGTAGTCACCGGTTTCCCTTTTGCATCTGTGAACCGCACCTCACGCTTCGGGTTAAGCGCCTCGGTCGCGACAACGGCATCTCGGCTTTTCGGATTGCTGATGTTTATTGGCATGTCAGTACCACCTGCGGTAGCGGGTGGTTGAACGCGGTCATCTTAAAAGCCGCGCAATGAATATGTGCCATAATAAACCACCCGCTACCGCAGGTGGTTCTGACTAAAGTAAATCAAAATCTATGTCGTCTGCTGAAATCTCTTCTTCTTCGGTTGATTCCAGAACTGCGGCTTGATTCAGTTTAATAAACTGAAACTCGGCCTGCTTGCCTACGACCAAATATGCTTCGCCATCGGTGCCGATCAGATACGCATTGTCGTATTCAACGCCGCCACGCCAGCTAAATGGAAACGTGAACATCCTGTCCGTTGATAGATGATCGTGCAGATCGCTGATGTCAGCATCTTCGTGCGCTCCGACGAGATAGACGCTTTTGACGACCTGCGCAAAATAATCTTCGACAGTCGCAGGCACAAGAATGTTCGTTTGGTTAAATGACGACGTCACCTGCTCGATCTTTTCGCCGTCGGTGTTTACAGGAACAAGGTCATTCCGGTCAACCGAGTCGCCTTTTTCCGTAAGTGTTGCGAGAGCCGTTCCGCCCTTATCGATCAGAGTTTTTCCATCGGCAAGCAATACCTTTAGCGATGCTTCCTTGCCTTTTTCGTCAAAAGCCTCGATATCAACCTTGCCGTAGAGTTTCTCCCGGTCGATCTTCACCAAAGTGACCGAAAATTCCTGCCCGTCCAATGAAAGCACCAATGGTCTCGCCATAACTAACTAGTAGTTCTGCAATATTACACCATTCGTTAATTAACTGTAAATAAACATCTTGGGCAAAAAAAAGGTGCTCCCTTAGGAACACCGGAATACGCGCCTTGCGTCAGTATGAAAAGAAAAATGATAGTTAAAGAATACCGGTCGCATCATTATGGTTTTGTATTGCACAATACATAACTCGAAAATTACTTGTGCTTTAATCATGTTGTGATCGACAGTGATCGCAAGTCCCCAATAGTCGGAAGGTTTTAATTCATGACAATAAATGATCCACCGGACAAATTACGGCCGCCAGAGCGAAACGGCGGCCGATAGAACTGACAAGATTGATCAGTAGAAAATTAGGCCGGTATCCGCGGGATGCCGGCCTTAATTTTTATTTCCGCTCGTCGTTTTTGAGGAAATAAAAGTAAAAACAAATGCCGATAATGTTATTAATTATGAGAACACTGTTGGTAAACACAAAAACCCAATTCTCGGAAAAAATACTATATATCGTAAAGCCGATCGACGCAGCAAGCTGCCCGATAAACAGCCACTTGGAAATATTCTCACTGCTCGCTTCCTGCCATTGTTTGTAAACTTGCTTGATTAGCGTCGCCAGTAAGATCAAAGAACTCGCCCAACCGATTGCTTCTATCATTAATCTTGACTATAGAGCCGATTTGAAGAAGCGTCTGTAATCGCGGCTACAAAATCGCAGAGCCAGGTCTTGTAAGTGTCTTTGTTTGCAATATTCTACATCTTAAATATTCATTTACAACTTTAGCCACAATCTGTATGATCTAATTAGCTGTTTGCAACTTCGTCGTTATTTCAATCATCAACTGTCCGGTGAGCCTTCTTCACCTTTAATTCGCAGACTAGTATTTCGCCTTCGGAGGAGATATGAGCTTTAAATCGAGATTATTTCGTATTTGTTTCTCTTTTGTACTGGTGTCGGCTTTTTCGGCGTCGGTTCTGGCCGACACTATCCGGCTGAAGGACGGCAGCATGATCAAAGGCCGTATTGCGAAATTTGCCGACGGCAAATTCGTAGTCGAGATCGGCGAAGGCTCGCGTCGGAGAGAGCTTACGTTCTCGGCCTCCGAGATCGAATCGATATCGTTCGATCCGCCATCGCAGCAACCTGTCATAAGCCAGCCCGTTTCGTATCCGAAACCCGAACCAAAAATTACCCAACCGCCGAAAGTCATTACGACCGACTCAATTCCCCGCACAAACGAAACACAGATCAAGCAACAGCCCCAAGTTCGATCACAGCCGCAGCCAAAACCGCAGCCGTCAACGGTGAACTCAAAGCCAATTGAATGGAATAAAAAAGTCCTCGCCGACAACACCAACAACGGCTGGACAAATTCCGGCTGGGTCGTGAAAAAAGGCCAGCGACTTCACATCACCGCCGACGGCAAGGTTTCGCTCGGCAAAGGCCAATCATCCTCGCCGTCCGGGGTCTCGGAAATCAACGACGAGCAAAAACTAATGAAAAGCGTCCCGACCGGCGCTCTGATCGCCGTCATCGGCGACGACAATAACGATTTCCTCTACATCGGCGCCGAACGCGAATTCACCGCCACACGCGACGGAGCATTATTCCTTGGCATCAACGAAGGAAACCTAAACGACAACTCCGGCGCGTATGATGTAAAGATCGAGATCAACCCTAACACGAAGTAACATGTGAGCCATCGAAGATGGCGGAATATTTGTAGCCCGCATCGCTAGATGCGGGAATGAATGCAGCACAAACAAGAGCCGTCGAAGACGGCGGCATAATAAACCTCATAGTTTTTATGCCGCCGTTTTCAACGGCTCGATACTTTTCTTGTCGCATACCCACAGTTTGCACTGTGGGCTACAAATATGGCGTCGGCTTTGCCGACTTTAACCCTCAATCAGTCATATCGCTCGAAAGCTCAACCTGTCCGTCGGTTGCTGCGACAGGCGAGTCGCCTTCGTTGAAAACGATGCGTTCCCAAATCAGCGGCGATGAACCGGAAGAACCGACAGGCTTGAATCTTAAATTCAAAAGCACTCCGTTTTCTTCTATTGGCATTGCACCGTAAACTGCGACTGTCAGAATTCCCGGTTCGGCGGAATTAACTACGACAGAAAGTCCTCGACTAACGGTTCCCGCAAGATCGACCGCATTGGGCATCGGTTGTATGATCGAAGGGTCATACCTCAGATCGAATTCATACGAGATAATTCCCTTTTCCGCCGCACCATCGACTACTACAGGCACGACGATCTCTTTGCCCGTCCAATCCACGAAATGCGGCAGAGTGACACTCAAAAACTCGCCCTCAGTCGGCTGTGCCGATCTATTTGCGGAAAAGCTGTGCTTTTCCGGACTGCCTTCTAAAAAGTCTTGCGGCTCCGCCGCCGGTGGCAGAGCCACAGATGTTTGTTCAGACAGCACCGGCGAAGTAGAACTTCGCCGCAAATAGATCGGCATAGCCGAATTCTCTTCCACCGCAGGCCGCGAGTTACTGTTCATCCAATTTCCCGAAACCTCACCCATCAACAAAGCAGAATAATCCTCGCCCGAAATATCTGTCGTTATCGACAAGTATGTCCTGTTCACCGGATTAAACCGCCAGCTTCCGGCCGAGCCGCCGTCAAGCCCGACGGAGTAGCCCGCGACGAGTGCCGCATCGAAGGACGAGACGCTGCCATTCCCGCTGACCTCAGCGACTGTTTGCTGGACGGGTGAAAACGTGATCAGTGCGGAAACAAACTGTGCAATCCTTGCGGCGTCGAAAGAGCTTATCGAACCATCGTGCATGCCAGCCTTCGATGGCGTAACCGTATATGAACCCGATCCAAATCCCGTAAGCGAATAATTGCCGTCCGGAAAATCACTCGTCCCCGAAACCCCAGGCGAACCAACGCCGCTCATCACAACATTCGAAACATACCGCGGCGGCCCCGCCGCATTGGCATAGGTAACAGTTCCACTAATCACCGCCGGAGGCGTCGGAGTATTAGTGGGCGTGTCCGTTGGCGTGTGTGTGGACGTTGCTGTAACCGTTGGGGTAAATGTAGGTGTTGGTGTCGCTGTTGTCGTCGGGGTTGGTGAAGCAGTAGCCGTTGCTGTATTCGTCGGTGTCGGCCCGGGACAACCGCTTCCGTGGTACCTCGCGATCGCAAAATCGTAATCTGTTCCGATGGAAGTCGAACCGGCCGCAACTATCCCACCGTCGGTTTGAATTGAGACCGAGACGATAGATGAGTTGTTTCCGATAGGCGTCGTTACTATTCCAGTACCATTGAATGAGGTGTCGAGCGAGCCCTCTGAACTGTATCGAGCGAGAGCAAATTCAGCACCCTTTGAACCCGCAGCCACTATCCTGCTATCGGGTTGAATTGCAACTGAGTAAGCCAAACTGCTACTAAAGTCGCCCATCGGTGTAATAACTTTCCCCGTACTGTTAAACGAAGTATCGAGTGAGCCGTCAGTATTGTAGCGAACGAGAGTAAAATCGGGACCCGCGATGGGCATTGGGTCGCGATAGCTGTAGCCGGCCACGACAAGCTTGCCATCGGATTGAATCGCTACTGCCTCTGCGCGATCTTCGCGGTTCCGAATATCTGTCATTACTTTTCCGCTGCCATTAAATGAGGTGTCGAGTGAGCCGTCAGAATTATATCGAACAAGTGCAAAATTAATTGCCTCGCTGCTGTTGTAGTCGTTAAACCCCGCAGCGACTATCTTGCCATCGGATTGAATAACGACGGATTGGGCTGCACTGTCGTTGCCGGCGCCGAAGGAGGTGATAACTATTCCCGCGCCATTGAATGTGGTGTCTAGCGCTCCGTCCGAATTGTAACGAGCTAGTACAAAGCTAAAATCCGGGCCGTTCTGACTTTGACCAGCAACAACTATCTTGCTATCGAATTGAATTGCGACCGATAGTGCGATAGCAGAGTTTTCTATGGGCGTGACCACTTTACCCGTACCGTTAAACGTGGTATCGAGCGAGCCGTCCATGTTGTAGCGAACTACGGCGAAACTCCAACCAAAGCCATTGTGGCTGTAACCCGCAGCGACTATTTTGCCATCGGACTGGATTGCGACCGAGTCAGCCCCATCGCGGCCTATGCCGATAGGTGTAGTCACTATCCCAACACCATTGAATGTGTTGTCCAATGTGCCATCAGGATTGTATCGAACTAGCGCAAAGTCGCCGGTGGAGCCGGTGTCAATGGAACCTGCTACAACTATCCGACCGTCCGCTTGAATTGCCATCGAACCCGCATAGTCTTGGCCACTGCCGAAGGGCGTTACGACCGTGCCAGTACCGCCAAACGAGCTGTCGAGGGTTCCCGCTGCACCGCACGGAGTAGGGGTTGGCGTTGACGTTGCTGTGTTAGATGGCGTATTCGTCGCAGTTTCCGTTGGTGTATCTGTAGGAGTGTCAGTCGGAGTATTTGTTGATGTTGTCGTCGGAGTATCAGTCGGTGTGTCAGTTGGTGTGGGAGACACTGCCGGGATGAATACCGATATATCACTCACAAACACTCCGCTGGGGTAACGTCCGATTCGGGTTTGGGTGCCTGAGACCGTGTTTCGAGTGAAGAGCCACATGACTGTTGGGGCGCCGAACTCGTCGTGGGTGGTGTAGAGAGTTCCTGATGCTCCGCTGATGTCCATGCCGATGCCGGAACTTTGCGTTAAAAAGCCCGGAGGTGTATTTACGGTAAACATCAGGCCGGTGTCCGGGCTTGGGATGCCGTTCTGACCTCCTATCGTCACGAGTGAGTCGTCTGTGTATTCCCACGCATACAGAGTGGCCGAGGCGGCTCCGGCGACGTTATTGGAATACGCGCTGGCAGCGATTGAGAAAGTGGTGTTTCCAAAATGAGGATCACCGGCGTCGAAGGCCAGATCGGTATCCGTCGCAATCAGGTTTCCGGTGTCGGGATCGGCGCGGAAGTTATTGTCAGAGCCGGTTGTTCCGCTTGCGCCTGTGAGAATGCTAATCACGTCCGCGACCGGATCGAACTCTATTTCGACGACTCTGCTGTCATTCGTGCCGAGGACGAATCCGCTTCCAACCGGCATCAAAGCCGCCGTCCCCAGGTCAACCGTATAAAGCTGTGCCACAGAGCCGTTGACGGTCGTGCTTATCGCATACAACTGCCCTGTCGCCGGCCTGAAATCGATACTGCGGACACCATGGCTTGCCACGATTCCGGTAAAAGAACCTATGGTTGTCAATATGCCCGGCGTGTGACTGCTAAAACTCACAAGCCCAATGCCCGGCTGTCCGCCAAAACTGCTCGCGGTTCTCATCCCGTATATCAGCTCCGGCGGAAAAGTCGGCGTGGGTGTATTTGTCGGAGTATCTGTCGGCGTAACAGTCGGAGTGTCGGTTGGAGTATCGGTTGGCGTGTCAGTCGGCGTATCGGTCGCGGTTTCCGTCGGTGTAGCTCCGAGCGGAAACATCGCGGTCGCGGTCGCAGCGGTCGCAGCGCCATTAAGATAAGGGAGCGCGCCGATCACAACAAAAACCGCCGCCCCAAAGA
>JBJXHF010000022.1:0-62327 GCA_046160805.1 Pyrinomonadaceae bacterium | reverse complement strand
CTGCCTCTGGTGATTTTGACGGCGACGATCTGGCTGATGAAGCCGTGTTCAATCAATACACTGGTCTTTGGAGCGTGGAGCAGTCAAGCGAAGGCCATCTTGATTTTTATTGGGGCGAAACTGATGACGATCCGGTCGCTGCTGATTTTAATGGTGACGGGCAGGCTGATTTTGGGGTTTTTCACGAGGCGAACGGCGTGATCACGCTGTCTTATTATTCGGATGGCGTGGCGCATGAAAAGCAGTTTGGGCTTGAGGGCGACGTGGCCGTGCCGGGCGACTATGACGGCGACGGGAAGATCGATCTGGCAGTGTGGCGGCCCGATGACGACGGCGAGGGCAACGGGTGTTGGTATATAACCTATGGGGGAAACGCCTATGTCGATTATGACGCCATTCCTTGGGGCGTGAACGGCGACGTTCCGGTGCCGGGCGATTATGACGGCGATGGGAAATTAGACATCACGGTCTGGCGTCCCGCAGACGGCATGTGGCACATGCTCCAATCGAGCAACGGCTATTATTCCGAACGCTTCGGAGCCGCCGGCGACAAACCGGTCGGCGTCAAGGCCGTTTACGCCTCGCGGCCATCGGGCGGAAGTTTCACCCGCGTCTCGCCAAACGCGATGCCGAGAAGACGTGCGTATCAAACGGATGAACTACAAAAGACGGCTGCGGATTAGTGATTTCGACGGAGAGCGAATAACTACGGGCAGAAACGCGAGTGTGAACGAGCGTGCGGCTACATCAGCGCGTGCACGCTCGTTCACACTCGCGTTTCCGCCCGTAGGGTATGCGAAAAATTTTTATTGCAAGTTGCTTTAATACACGCTAATATATTTTCTTTCCATGCAAACCGAAGTCAATAAACTTCGGCATTTTCTTAGCAAAAATTTAAGATGAGTGAGCACAGGCGTTGTTTCGGTCTGGAAATGTTTGTGTATTCAGTGTGTTACCTTCTCGGAAATCGATTATTGGGGACATTTACCCGAAAAATGCCGTTGAGTGCCATCACGCCTTGGGCATTTTTTACAAATTTTAGGAGTAGTTATTCGTAATATGCAGTATCTAACCATTGCCCGTTTGTTGGCCTCTGACCTCTTTGGCAAACGAAAGACTTTTATCGCAATTTTCATCTCGGCCTTTTGCTTTGCTGCGATCGGCTTGGGGACGACGAGTGTTTTGGCTAATAGCGGCGCTCAATTGAGTTCGATGGCCCCTGTTTCCTGTCTGCCGAACGATCTGACGACGACGTTCGTCGGCGGCAACGAGCAGGCCGGGAATATGTTCGACATTACGGCCATCAATACCGTTGTGATTGATTCGTTTGACGAAAACCTGATCAGCGCCAACGGCGACATTGCTATTTATTTTAAATCCGGCACACACGTTGGGTCTGAAGACGATCCCGGTGCTTGGACTTTGTTAGGAACGGCAGTCGGCGTGATGTCGAACGGCGCCGGAGTTCCGACCGCGGTGCCTTTGCCGGTAAATGTCACGATACCTGCGGGTGAGACTTACGCTTTCTACATCACATACACTGCGGTCGATCAGAGATTGGCTTATACGAACGGAACGGTCAGGGGAAATGTATTTGTAAGCGATGCAAATATACAGATCAAGGAAGGAACTGGCAAGGCCTATCCTTTTAACGACACTTTTTTCCCGAGAGTTTTCAACGGCGTGGTTCATTATACAAGCGGCGACAACTGCTCGACGGCGACGCCGACTTTTACGCCGACCAATACACCGACGCCGATGTTTACCGCGACTCCGCCGGACATGAGCTGCATGCCCACTGACGTGACCACGACTTTCACGGGCGCGAACACCAATAACGGCAATATGTTCGACATCACCGCGCTCAATACCGTGCGGATCGATTCGTTCGACGAGCAGCTTCTCAATAACGAGCCGATGGAGATTTATTACAAGGTCGGCACACACGTCGGGTTTCAGAACGATCCAGGGCCGTGGATCCTGGTCGGAACGGCATCAAGCGTCGTCTCAAACGGAGCAGGCGTCGCTTCGCCGGTTCCCATTCCGGTCAATGTGACGATTCCCGCCGGACAAACTTACGCGTTTTATATCACTTACGCGACGGGACAAGGCTCGCTGGCATATTCTGTCGGAACGGTGCGGGGAAATGTTTTTGTAAGCGATGCAAATATTCAGGTGAAGGAAGGAACCGGAGTTTCCTATCCGTTCTTTAACGATTTCTTCCCCAGAGTTTTTAACGGCATAGTCCATTACACGCCGGGCGTTGACTGTCCTAACGGCGATACTCCGACCAATACGCCTAGCGAGACGCCGACAGATACGCCGACCGATACTCCGACAAACACGCCAACGCCGGCAGACACTCCGACGTTTACGCCGACCGAGACTAATACGGCGACGGCAACATCTACCGCGACTAATACGGCAACCAATACGGCGACCAACACGGCAACTAACACGGCGACAAATACGCCGACGGCTACTTCGACATTCACGCCGACGGCGACCAATACGCCGACGAGAACTTCAACCAGCACGCCGACAAGCACGGTGATGTTCACGGCTACAAGCACGGCTACGAGAACTTCCACGAGCACTCCGACGAATACTCCGACCTCGATGCCGTCGCCCAGCCCGACTTGTATTAACGGGCAGCTTTACGACAACGGGCCGCTTGTTACTAATCCGACCGGCGGTTTTGGCGGAGCACCGTTGAGCGCTTTGCAGACAAGCCTCGGATTAAATGTTTATGGATTCAGCGCCGCTGCGACGACTACGAATCGCGTGGCGGATGACTTTACAGTTCCGGCGGGCGGATGGTCGATCAATACTTTGACGCTTTACGGTTATCAGACCGGTTCGTCAACGACAAGCACCTTTAATCTTGCCCGCGTTCAAATTTGGCGCGGTGCACCTAATGTTGCGGGCAGCGTTTTGGTCTTTGGTAACATGACGACCAACCGGTTTGCTTCGACTTCGTTTACAGGCGCATATCGCGCAACCGACACGGCGCCGACTGGGAACACGCGTCCGATCATGGCGGTTGTTGCCAATATCGGCGTGACGCTTCCGGCCGGAACATACTGGATTGACTTTCAATTGGGCGGAACAGGAGCCGTGGGGCCGTTCATTCCGCAGGTGACGCTTCCCGGACAGGTGAAAAAGCCTGGCTCAAACGGATTGCAGTTCACGACTGCGTGGGCCGCTTTGACCGACAACGGAACGGCGATGGCGGTTCAAGACGTGCCTTTCAGGATTAATGGAACATCAAACTGCGGCACGCCGACGAGTACTCCGACATCGACGCCGACGGTAATTCCTTCAAGCACTCCGACGAGAACTCCGACTGCTACGCCGACAGCGTCACCGTCGTGCACGCCTGCGGTTACCAAGACCTTTGCCGGTACAGGCGTCGGGGCAATTCCCGATGGTTTGGCGGGAACGCCGCCTCAGTATGGAGCGGCGCGTGTTATTAGTTTCCCGGTTACGGGAATGCGCGGGCCGATCACGTCACTTTCGACAAATCTTACGCTGGTGCATTCGTTCGCGGGCGATCTCGAAATGGTTCTGACGTCGCCCGGCGGTGTTTCGAGCATTGTGACCGTCAGCCGCATCGGCGTTACAGCCGCCGGCAGTTTTGGCGACAGCTCCGATTACTGCGGGACATATAACTTTACGGATGCGGCAACAGGACCGAATATCTGGACCATTGCAGCCGGACTCGGCAACTCCGGAATTATCAATCCCGGCAATTACCGATCAACGGCAGCCGGCGGCCCGGGACAAACGAATCCGGCACCGTTTACAAACCTGACGGCCGCATTCGCCGGACTGACAACCGCACAGATAAACGGAACGTGGACTCTGCGAATACGCGACGCAGCCTATTGCGATGTTGGCAGCGTCACGGCAGCAAACCTTGTCATAAAAGGCGCGGCCTGTCCGTAAAATCAGTAACTTTTTTCCTTAAAGCTGCCGGAAATTTCCGGCAGCTTTTTTTTGTTAATAGCAAATGGAGAATGTGCTACTACAACAGGCATAAATTAACTTGCATAATGAAGCATTCGGGGGTATTCTATTGCGGAAAATCTAGTTTGCAGATAGATTTTCTTTGCTTTATCAGGCCGTCTGACTTGTCTTTTTCAATTTATTAACTCATATAGTAAGCGCGAAATTACGCCAAGGAGATTCACGACATGTCGTTGCTCAATCGTGTTCTTGTTCAAGTCCACAAGTGTATCCGATCATTCTCAACTGGAAAGCCGGGACGCCTATCGCTGAAACGTTATGCGGGCGTTCGGACGGCTCTTGTCTTAGTTATTTTCAGCGCGATGCTGATCATCGCGATGACATCGGGAGCCCAGGACCAGATTCCAAACAAAGAGGAACAAGACAAAGCCAACGCGAACAAAAAAGCGAGAGTCTTTTACTTGCCGGATGGGAAAGGCACCCAGTCAGAGCCGATCAGCAGACAGGCCGACGCATTTGGCATTACGCCGCCTATCCGTGACTTGCCGGAGTTCAATGTGAGCCCTATCTTTGAAGGCGAGCCGTTCATTCGTCCGGGCAACAATAAGGTTCAGATCGAGCGGGCGCTGCCCGGCTGGGATAAGCCGACGGACGACCCATCGGCCGCGTTGAGCCGCAGTTTCGCCGAATCCGATGCTCCACAAGCCATGCCGGCTCCTTCACTGACTTTTAATGGCGTTCTTAGTAATGACCTTCTAACTGCGTTTGGAACAACTTCGATGCCGCCTGACACAGTCGGTGACGTCGGGCCGAACCATTATGTTCAGAGTACCAATATCGGGGTCTTTCGTATTTTCAACAAGGCCGGAACCGCGCTCAATGTCAACACGCGCATCAGCACGCTCTTTTCCTCACTGCCGGCCAATAACAAATGCCGCACAACTGACAACGGCGATCCTGTAATTCTTTACGACCCATTGGCCGACCGTTGGTTGATAACGCAATTTGCACTGACTGGAGCCTCCGGCGAAAATTTCGCCCCGAGTTATGAATGTATCGCGGTTTCGGTGACCGGCGATCCGACCGGCGCTTACTTTGCTTACGGCTTCCGTTCGCCCAACGACAATTTCCTTGACTACCCGCATCTGGGCGTTTGGACTAATGGCTATTATATGGCGACGCACCAGTTCAATTCGGCTGCCACGGCTTACGTTGCAGGCGGGTTCTGGGCATTTAACCGCGACAAAATGTTGGTCGGCGACCCGACGGCCAACGTGATCTACATAAGCAACACTGCCGTATTCGGACACATGCCCGCCGACATTGACGGCAACGTGGCCCCGCCCGCCGGAGTTCCGGCGATGTTCTTTTCCAACAGCGCAGACGAATTTGGCGGAGCAGATTCGGTTCTCTCTTATGAGTTTGTGCCGGATTACAATGTTCCCGCCAATTCGACCCTGACGGCGAAACCCGCCGTCGCCACCACCGCCTTCGACCCGCGCGACCCGGCCGGGCGTAACGACATCGAACAGCCTGCTCCGGCAACTGCGGCGCAGAACGTGGATACGATTTCTTCACGCCTTATGCAGCGGGTAGGTTACCGCAATCTTGGAACAATTGCCGCGCCGGCCCATTCGTATGTCATGAACTGGACGGTCAATGTCAGCGGCGTTAATCCTACCACGGCAGGGACGCACCAGGCCGGTGTGCGCTGGACGGAGATGCGGCGCAGCGGTGGCGGAGTGATGAGCATTTTTGACCAGGGCACACACGCGCCCGACGCCGTAAGCGGCACGGGCCGTAACCGTTGGATGGGCAGTATCGCTCAGGACTATCTTGGCAATTTGGCTATTGGCTTTTCGCGTTCCGGACCGGGAGCAGCCCAATTTCCCGACATCGTGTGGGCAGGGCGAACCGGCGGGCAAGTGGCCGCGGGCACGATGAACGAAGGCGAAGCCACGATGTTTGCCAGCACCGGCGTCCAACAAGCAACTAACGGACGCTGGGGCGACTACTCCGCCATGAGCGGCGACCCGTCGGACGATTGCTCATTCTGGTACACGCAGCAGTGGCGCGATTCCGCCAACAACGGCACCGGTACCAATAACCCATTCAAATGGAGCACGCGAATCGGCACGTTCAAATTCCCAAGCTGTACCAGCGCTCCCAAAGGAACGATCGCGGCAACTGTCACTGAATGCAGCACCGGCAATCCGGTCAGCGGGGCGAACGTCTCCGTTTCGCCGGGCGGCATCTTTCGCAAGACAAAAGCCGACGGCACGCTCGTTTCCAACATTGACATCGCGCCGGACACTTATAGTGTTACCGCCTTGCTGGGCGGCGTCAGCGCGACCAACGGCAGCGTCACCGTCACCAACGGCAACACCAACAACGTCAACCTCTGCCTCGCCGGGCCATTGATGACACCCAATACTGCAGCCATAACGGCGGAAAGCTGTGCCGTCAACAGCGCGATCGACCCGGGCGAAACTATGACGGTCAGCCTCGGCGTTACGAACTCCATCGGCGCGACGACCGCAAATCTCACTGGCACGCTGCAAACCACTGGCGGCGTCACTCTGCCTAGTTCGCCCCAAAATTACGGCGCTGTTGTCGCCGGCGCGACTGTTTCGCGTAACTTTACTTTTACCGCCGACCCTGCCTTGCGCTGCGGCAATACTGTTGTGTTGACGCTGGCTTTGACCGACGGCGTAACCAACCTCGGCAACGTTGTTTATACGATCCCCGGCGTAATCGCTGCCGGAGCACAAACCGCTGTGAGCTATACCGCTCCGGTTGTGCCTATCGCCGACAACAGCACGGTCGGCTCGACGGCGACGCTCAACGTCAGCGGTTTTAGCGGCAACATTGCCGACCTCGACTTCCGCTTTGACGGCACGGCAAACACCAGCACAGCTGCTCTTGCAGGCGTTGACCATACTTGGGTTGGCGATCTGATCATTAACCTGACATCGCCGTCGGGAACTAACGTAACCCTTTTGGGAAGCATGAACAGTAACGCCGGCGCTAATGGTCAGTGCAATAATGACCACCTCTCGCAGATCATCCTTGACGACCAGACGGCTAACGGGTTTATCAATGTGGCTTGCGTTAATACCACAACTACTTCCGTGATTGCCGCTGGTACCCGTAAACCTGATTCGTTCCTTTCCATCTTTAACGGGGAAAATCCAAATGGCACTTGGACGCTTAAAGCATTTGACACTGCCGCTTCCGACACCGGCAACATCCGCGCTTTCTCGTTACTCATCTCGCCGGTAACTTGTACGGCCTGCGGCGCCCCGACGGCAACAGCGACTGCCACGTCAACAAATACGCCGGCAAGTACACCGACAAATACCGCAACAGCAACTGCGACCAATACATTTACCCCGACAGCGACAAATACGTCCACGCCAACTGCGACGAATACGTTCACTCCAACTGCTACTGCGACGAATACATTCACTCCAACCGCAACGAATACGTCCACTCCAACGGCGACAAACACATTCACGCCAACAGCGACAGCGACGAATACTTTTACCCCCACTGCGACCGCGACGAACACGTTCACTCCTACATCGACAGCGACGAATACATTCACGCCGACAGCGACAGCAACGAACACATTCACTCCGACAGCTACGGCGACAAATACTTTCACACCGACAGCCACAGCGACAAATACGTTCACGCCTACGGCAACCGCAACGAATACTTTCACGCCAACGGCGACCGCGACGAATACGTTTACGCCGACCGCAACGGAGACTTTCACGCCGACACCTACGGCGACAAATACGTTTACGCCGACAGCCACGTCGACTGAAACGTTTACTCCGACCGCGACAGCTACTGAAACATTTACGCCGACCGCGACGGCAACCGAAACGTTTACGCCGACAGCGACTGCGACGGAAACATTCACTCCGACAGCGACTGCGACGGAAACATTTACGCCGACAAATACGGCGACCGATACTCCCACAAGCACGCCAACTGCGCCGGCGGTGATCTCGGGAACGATTACTTACGGCAACGCCATAGGCTCGCCGGCGACGCGGTTTGTTCCAAACGTCGCAGTGGACGGAGCGGGTTCGCCGCCGGTTTCGGATGTCACGACAAGTTCCGGCACGTATTCGCTGACCGGTTTTGGTTCGGGTTCTTACACGGTCACGCCGTCAAAAACCGGCGGGCAGAATGCCTCGATAACATCGTTCGATGCCGCGCGAGTCGGACAACATGTTGTAGGAGCTACGGTTCTTAACGCAACACAGCTAACCGTTGGCGACACAAGCGGCAACGGCGGGCTTTCGTCCTTCGACGCTGCGCAGATCGCCAGATACGCGGTTTCGCTTCCGAATTCCGGCTCATCAGGAAACTGGATCTTCGTGCCGGTGAGCAGAACTTATTCATCGGTCACAAGCAGCATCAGCGGTGAGGATTATTCGGCACTGTTAATGGGCGAAGTTTCTGGGAACTGGCAGAACACCGGCCGCATTGCGAATAACAATGGGCCGGAGAAGGCTTCTGCGATAAACATTCCGCAAATGTCAACAACTGCGGGCGCAGAGATCTCGATACCTGTCAACATCGACGGCGTCGCGAATAAAGGAATCATTTCTTACGAGTTCGATCTCAGGTATGATCCGCTGATCCTTCAGCCTACGGTCGAGCCGGTCGATCTCGCCGGAACGGTCAGTCGCGGACTCTCGGTTGTGACGAACGTGACTGAACCGGGGTTGTTAAGAGTTGTGATATATGGGCCGATGCCGCTCGATGAAGACGGTGTGCTTCTGAATCTCAGATTCACTGCCGTCGGAACATCAGGCTCGATTTCTCCGCTGACCTTCGAGCGAATAATTTTCAACGAGGGCGAGCCGCGACTGACATTCACCGAAGGAATGATAAGGATCGAGTAATCGACTGGAGGGCGAGCATCCTGCTCGCCAGCGGCTGTAAGATCACTTCTGGGCTTTGCCCATCTATTTGCGGAAAAGCTCTGCTTTTCCGACGGCTCTCTCAATTCTCCGAGGCTGTGCCTCCGAACGGCGGCATAGCCGCGTCATATTTTGAGCAGCGAACGGTGAAGCACAGCTTCACCGCAAATAGAGCGGCGAAGCCGCAGGCAAGAAAGATGCTTGCCTATCCAGTCTTTGATTTTTGGCAGATCGGTGTTATCATTCGCCTGACAAGTTTTTACCCTGAACAATTATCGGTTATGGAGTTGGTTGATACACCATTCTATTCGGCAGGTTTAGATCAGAGCTAAGCCGCGCACAACTACGCTTATATGAAAACAACACACAAACTTTTATTGCTTATTGCTATCGTCAGCGGCTTATCGTTCACGGCTTCGGCGCAGCAGATCGTTTGGTCTGTAAACAATGCCAGTCCCGACAGTTTGCTAAAGGACAAGGCTGTTTTGCGGCAGTCGTTTCCTTCTGAGTTCAAGTTGTTCAACTTGAACATCGAGCCATTGCGGGCGCAGTTGTTTTCTATTGCCGATAATAGGGTGCAGAATTCGGCGGTAATTTTGCTGCCGAATGCCGACGGCGATCTCGAACAATTTGAGGTATTTGAAAACTCAAACTTCGAGCCCGATCTGCAGGAGAGATTTCCCGATATCCGCGCATATTCAGGGCGAGGAATTACGGATAAATACGCGACTTTGAAAATGAGCATTTCGCCGCAGGGCATTCAGACGATGGTTTTACGAACGGACAGAGATAACGAGTTCATCGAGCCATATTCTGCCGATCACGCGGTCTATGCTGTGTTCAGAACGCACAGGGAAAAAGGCGACAGGTCTTGGGTCTGCTCGACGGAAGAAGAGACTCTTCTTGCGGGTATAGATGAGCAGGTTTCTAATGTAAACCTGCCGGAAAGCTCAGCCGGGCAGGTGAAGACGATGCGTCTTGCGCAGTCTTGCAACGCCGAGTACTCAAACTACTTTGGCGCGACAAACTCTTCACAGGTCAGCCTAGTACTCGCTGCTTATAACAATACTCTTACACGAGCGAACGGCGTTTATGAAAAGGATTTGGGATTGCATCTTAATCTTATCTCAAATACGACGTCGGTTATTTACTACAATCCTTCGACCGATCCTTACTCGACAACCCTGAGCCAATGGAACCTGCAACTCCAGCAAACACTGACAAACGTGATAGGCAGCGCGAATTACGACATCGGCCATATGTTCGGTGCTTCGGGCGGCGGCGGAAATGCAGGGTGCATCGGCTGCGTTTGCGTCGATCCGGCTTCGTCGAGCTCGCTTGCAAAAGGTTCGGGCATCACTTCGCCCGCCGACGGTATTCCGCAAGGCGATAATTTTGACATCGACTATGTAGTCCACGAAGTCGGCCACCAGTTGGGTGCGAATCACACTTTTTCATTTTCGAACGAAGGCACCGGTGTAAATAAGGAAGTAGGTTCCGGCATCACGATCATGGGTTACGCGGGCATCACGAATCAGGACGCGGCGCCGCATTCGATAGCTGTTTACCACCAGGCTTCCATCGGTCAAATTCAGTCAAATCTGGCAACCAAAACCTGCCCACAGACGACAAATATGACGGCAAACAATCCGCCGGTTGTCTCGCCTGTCGGCAATTTTACAATTCCAATCAGCACGGCTTTTGCGCTGACCGGTTCCGCCACCGATCCCGAAGGCGACCCGTTAACTTATAACTGGGAGCAGAACAACAACACAACAACGACCGGAAACGCGAGCGTCGCATCGCCGACCAAAACAACCGGGCCTAATTACATAACATTCAGCTCAACTTCGTCGCCGACAAGGTTCTTTCCGAGATTATCGACGATCCTTGCGGGTTTGAATGTCACCCCAACTCTTGGCGGCGACGCGATTTGCAACGTGGAGGCTTTGAGCTCGGTTTCGAGAACACTGAATTTCAGATTGACGGTCAGGGACAATCGTCCATATGTTCCCGGCTCGACGATCGGGCAGACTCAGTTTACCGACAACGTGGTTACGGTCAGCAACACTGCGGGGCCGTTCCAGGTGACATCGCCGAATACTAACGTTTCGTGGGCAGGGAACTCGACGCAGACGATCACCTGGAATGTTAATAACACGACCGCTTCGCCCGTCAGCTGCGCGAACGTTAAGATATCATTATCCACCGACGGTGGCCAAACATTTCCAACTGTTTTGGCAGCCAGCACGGCAAACGACGGCTCGCAGGCGGTGACGATTCCGGTCGGAGCGACGACAACGGCAAGGATAAAGGTCGAAGCAGTCGGCAACATTTTCTTTGATATTTCCAACACCAACTTTACGATCACCGGCGTTGCAGCGACACCTACATTTACACCTACATTTACTGCTACAAACACCGCAACACCGACATTTACACCGACGTTCACAGCGACCGCGACTAACACGGCAACCAATACTGCGACCGCGACTGCTACCTCAACCTTTACGCCGGCTAACACGGCGACCAATACGGCAACGTCGACGGCGACCTCAACATTTACGCCAACGAACACGGCCACGAATACGCCGACTCCGACCAATACCGCGACGGACACGCCGACAGCGACGGCGACCTCAACGTTTACCCCAACCAACACGGCGACAGCAACGGGCACGTTTACTCCGACAGACACTCCGACAAATACGCCGACGAACACGGCTACGCCGATGTTTACGCCGACATTTACTCCGACAAACACGCCGACGAATACGGCGACCGCTACTGCGACCGCGACATTTACGCCGACTGCTTCGTGCACGCCGGCGACGGCGATAACATTTGCCGGAACCGGCACCGGATCGATTCCCGACGGCGGCTCGGGCACGCCTCCGAGCTATGGAGCCGGTCGTGTTATCAGCTTTGCTGTTTCGGGAATAAACGGGCCGATCTCGGCGCTCTCCAGCAGCATCACGCTGACGCATTCGTATGTGGGCGATGTCGATATGGTGCTTCGCTCGCCGAGCGGCGTGGTTAGTTTTGTCACCGCGAGCCGCATTGGCGTCACGACAGCAGGAAGCTACGGCGACAGCTCGAATTACAGCGGCACGTATAACTTTACTAATGCTGCAACGGGCACGAATATCTGGACGGTCGCAGCCGGTTTGGGAAACACCGGTAATATCGCCGCAGGTAATTACCGAACGACAGGCGCGGGCGGAACAGGACAATCAAATCCGGCACCGGTTACAAACCTGACGGCCGCATTTGCCGGATTAAGCAATGCTCAGATAAACGGAACGTGGACGCTCACGATCCGCGACGCCGCGGCGGTCGATACCGGAAGTGTAACGGCGGCGAATCTCGTTTTGACCGGAGCGGTCTGTCCGTAGTTCTTGGAACGCTTGATTTTGTCCCAATTCTCTTTGCGTTCTTTGCGGCTTTGCGTGAAATTATCTCACGCAAAGCCGCAAAGAACGCAAAGTTTTAAGCGCCACAATCTTGGGCTACTGCATCGCCCTTGCTTACCAGCGGGATTGTGCATTAAAATGAAAGTTTAGCATCAGTAAATAATTTTTAAGAGAGAACAGTAGAAATGAGTACAAGTGAATCAACATCGGCAGCAGCGGCAGCAGGGCTTCGCGGAGTCGTCGCGGCACAGAGTGCCATCGGCGACGTGAATGGCGACGAAGGGGTTTTAATTTATCAGGGCTATAACATCCACGACCTCGCCGAGCGTTCGACGTTTGAGGAAGTTGTGTTTTTGCTTTGGAACGGCCGCTTGCCGAAGGCTGAAGAGTTGGAAGCACACAACGCGGATATTCGGGCGAACTACGGCGTTCCGGCTGAGGTCATCGAAATGATGAAGACCTATCCGAAGGACGCCGATCCGATGGATGTACTTCGCACGGCGGTTTCATCGCTCGATTTTTACGATAAAGACGGCCACGGAACCGACCGCGAACACGCGATGAGATCGGCGATCAAGTTGACCGGCCAGATCGGGACTTTATCTGCTGCCTGGGACCGTATTCGCAACGGCAAGGACGTAGTTGCTCCCGACAACTCGCTGAATATTGCCGAGAATTTCCTCTACATGCTTCGCGGCGAGCGGGCTGATGCGGACGAAGCTCGTATGTTCGACGTATGCCTGATCCTGCACGCCGATCATGAGTTGAATGCTTCGACATTTACGACGCGCGTCGTCTCGGGAACGCTAGCCGATATGTATGGCGCAGTGACGGCCGGAATTGCGGCTCTTGCCGGCCCGCTGCACGGCGGTGCGAACACCAACGTGATGAAAATGCTTATAGAGATCGGCGAACCCGAAAAGATCGACGCCTGGGTCGAAAAAGCTCTCGAAGAAAAACGCAAGATCATGGGCATCGGCCACGCTGTTTACAAAACCGAAGACCCGCGTGCGACCTGGCTGCGAAAGTATTCCAAACACATGGCCGAGAAAAAAGGCGAGACAAAATGGTTCAAAATGTCGCAGCGCATCGAGCAATTGATGCACGAGAAAAAGGGAATGTTCCCAAACGTCGATTTCTATTCGGCCTCGACCTATTATCTGATGGACATCCCGCTCGACCTCTACACGCCGATCTTCGCTATCAGCCGCATCGCCGGCTGGACCGGCCACATCCTCGAACAATACGCCAACAACAAACTTATCCGCCCCCGCGCCGAATACATCGGCAAACGCGATCTAAAATACGCACCCGTCAGCGAGCGGTAGAAAATAATTTTGTTTGGTGAGGGAAAGAGGCTGCTGCAAAGGCAGCCCTATTATTTGACCCGCCTGCATATTTATTGTATTTTTACAGCAACAAAACAACGAAAGTATCGATCGTTTCCGGGAGAAAAAAATGAGCTGTCTGTCAAGAATAGTGACAAAAATTTGTTGCGTAGAAGTTTTATTGTTACTAGTTCTTTTCACAGCCTTTTTGCCCGACGCCGCATACACACAGTCGCTGGCACTTGACCCAAATTATCTTGCCGGCGTCACGGATGCTCCGACTGAAAGCTATGTGTCGGCGGTCCAGCCTGACGGAAAAATTCTCGTTGGCGGAGCGTTTATTTTCGCAAATGGAATTTCCCGCAAAGGCTTAGCGCGGCTTAACCCCGACGGATCTTTGGATACAAGCTTTAATGCAAGTGGCTCCGGGCTGCTAAGTGGCTCAGTTTTGGAAATCGTGTTGCAGCCTGACGGGCGAATTCTGGTCGGCGGGTCGTTTACTAATTATAACGGCGTTGCGGCGCGCGGGCTGATGCGGCTTAATGCCGACGGCAGCCTCGATACGACGTTCAATCCCGTCGGAACAGGCGTTTACGGCGGACGTGTCACTTCGATCGTTATTCAACCCGATGGAAAGATCATTGTTGCCGGGCAAGGCACGCTCGGTTATAACGATGTCGCCAATGCCGGTATTTTCAGGATCAATCCAGATGGCTCGATAGATAACACATTTGTTTCCGGATTTCCGACCACGTCGAATATCAGCATCGAACAAGTTGCGCTACAGTCTGACGGCAAGATCGTGATAGCGATGGACTTCAACTCTACCTATGGTGGTGTGGAGGTTAGTTCATTGCTCCGTATTAATTCCGACGCCACGCTCGATTCGAGTTTCGATGTGGGAAGCGATTTTCAGGGCTCGATTTACGGGTTAGCTATCCAATCCGACGGGCGAATTGTAATCGGCGGATTTTTTAGCGTTGACAACAACATCTCGCGAATTCCGTTGGCCCGCGTGAATGTCAACGGGACACTCGATATGAGTTTCACGCCACCTACATTCTCGGAAGCGTATGCCGAATTTGTCTCGATTCGTCCGGACGGCAAAATACTGGCAGCCGGGACCTTTAACCAAAATACAGGCTTCAAAGCGACATTGATTCGTTTGAATGCTGACGCAACGCAGGACACGTCGCTAAATTGTTTTGCAGACGAATACGCTTATCATGTGACAACCCAGCCCGATGGCAAAATTCTGGTTACGGGATTTTTCAGCCGCTTGCAGACAGGCGAAACGCGGGTCGGCATTGCCAGATACTTGCCATCTGGATCTGTGGACTCGGCCTTCAATGCGTCGCTGTCGACACACGCGGTCATAACTACAATGGCGCGCCAGAATGACGGCAAGCTTCTTGTCGGAGGAACCTTCACGCGTGCGAACGGTGTGGGAAGAAATTCTTTGGCGCGGTTCAATAGCGACGGAACTCTGGACGCCACGTTTTCTACCGGCACTGGCCCTATTTATGGCCGTCAGCCTTACTCTCCGGTCGATTCAATAGCGGTTCAGCAGGACGGAAAAATTCTCGTCGGCGGGTTATTCGGAGATTTCAATAACTCAGGAAAAAAGAATGTGGTGAGGCTGAACGGCGACGGAAGTCTCGATCCGTCGTTTACGTTGGATACAAACGTAAGGTCATTCGGTTTTGAGAATGCCATTGCCGACATTGCCATTCAGTCGGACGAAAAAATTCTGATTTCGGGCGAAGCACTCTATACTCCCGCGACTGCGCAAAGACTAATCATCAGACTAAATGCCGACGGCAGCCTCGATCCTACATTCAATCTCAATCCTCTTTCGACCGGTGGTGGGTTTAGGAGCGGCACGGCGATAAATCGAATTCTCATTCAGCCCGACGGTAAAATTGTCGGAGCGGGTTATTACGTCAGAGTCCCCAGCTCAAGCGTGAACGGCAGTCTTATCCGGCTGAATGCCGACGGCTCACGCGATACGTCCTTCCAGCCTCCGACTGCTCCGCCTGGAACATTTCCTTCCTACTACAGTGACGCGGCGCTCCAGCCCGACGGCAAGATCTTTTTTTCCATAGGTCGTCTTGGTTACGGTGTTTTCGGTTCGGGTATTGGACGCGCAAACGCTAACGGCACTACCGACACTGGATTCGGAATATCGGCAAGTTCGTCGGTGATATCTCTCGCTCAGCAAGATGACGGGAAAGTAGTGTTCGGGGGCACGTTTGCGAAAGTAAATGAAACTCCAAGAATTCGGTTGGCTCGGTTGAACGCGGACGGCACTTTGGACACAGGATTTTTCTCGGGTCTCGATAGTATATTTACGTCGCCCTTCAGCGGCGTCAATCAAGTCATCGCATCAGCCGATGGTTCGGTGCTCGTCGGTGGAGGTTTCTTAAGTTACAACGGCGTTTCAAAAAATAATCTATTGCGGCTTGTGCCCGGGGTTGCAGCCACTCCGACATCGACCTCTACTCCGAGGGCATCGCCGAGCCCGGTGTGCGGCGAGTTGTATGATAACGGCCCGTTAATTACTCATCCCACCGGCGGCTTCAATGGTTCTCCGGCGAGTTACGTGCAAACTTCACTTGGCCTTTCGGCGCTCGGTTTTCCCGCTTCAACATCTACAGTTAGTCGATTAGCGGATGACTTTACGGTTCCCAGTGGCGGTTGGACAATTGACAGTATAACTCTTTTTGGGTATCAAACTTATTCAACGCCCGTAGGCACGTTCAACGACGCCCGCCTTCAAATCTGGAACGGCGCGCCGGGGCAAGCGGGCAGCCAGGTTATCTTTGGCGATACGGTAACAAACAGATTTGTCTCTTCCGCCTTTACTGGTATTTACCGCGTGACCGAAGCTGCACCGACAAGCGATCTGCGTCCGATTATGTCGGTTGTAGCAAATGTCGGAGTAACATTGCCGGCGGGAACTTATTGGATTGATTTCCAGTTGGGCGGCACCGGCCTGTCGGGGCCGTTTGTCGCTCCGGTCAGCATTCTCGGCCAGGTCAATAAGCCCGGATCGAACGCCTTGGCCTTCTCGGATATGTGGTATGCGTTGATCGATCCAGGAGCCTTTCCAAATCCCCCTCAGGATGTTCCTTTCAAGATAAACGGACAAAGCTCGTGCGGAAGTCCGACGCCGACTGCGACGCCGACGAATACTCCAACGGCTACTCCGACCGGAACACCATCGGGCCGGACTGCATTTGATTATGACGGTGATCGTAAGTCGGATATGTCGGTGTTCCGTCCGTCAAATGGCGCGTGGTATATGCAGCAGTCGCTGGACGGGTTTTTTGGGACTTTGTTTGGGCTTGATATAGATAAGATCACTCCTGCAGATTTTGACGGCGACGGCAAGACGGACATTGCGGTTTATCGGCCCGCGACGGGAATTTGGTATGTCTTGAATAGCTCGAACAGCGCGTTTTCGGCTTATCAGTTTGGTGTTGCGGAAGATTTGCCGACGCCGGCGGATTATGATGGGGATGGGAAGGCTGACTTTTCTGTGTTCAGGCCTTCGAGTGGGACCTGGTATCGGACGAACAGCAGTAATGGCTCGTTCTTTGGGCTGCAGTTCGGCGTGAGCGAAGACAAGCCGACGGTTGGGGATTTTGAAGGTGACGGGAAAGCGGACATTGCCGTTTGGAGACCTTCGAGCGGAGTTTGGTATCGCCTTAACAGCTTGGACGGAGCCTTTGTCGCATTCCAGTTTGGTGTGGCGACGGATTTGATCGTGCCTGCCGATTATGACGGTGACGGGAAGACTGACTATGCCGTTTACCGACCTTCGAGCGGCATCTGGTATCGAACAAACAGCTCGGACGGAGCGTTTGTTGCTTTGGCCTTTGGCGTGTCGATTGATATTCCAACGCCTGGCGACTTCGACGGCGACGGCAAGGCGGACATCTGCGTTTGGCGCCCGACGGACGGCACATGGTATCGCCTAAACAGCTCAAACGGGCAGTTTGTAGCCTTCCAATTCGGAACAAACGGCGACAGGCCGACGCAGGCGGCGTTTAGGTATTAGCGGAGCGAGGACACTCTTGTCCTCATGGACGCGAAAGCGTCCAGACAAACGCTAATAACCTCGCAAGTTAATATATCGTCACACACCCACGCCGGAGGAACCGGCGTTGAGGACAAGAGTGTCCTCGCTCCGCTGCCGCCGCTACGCAGTGGGTCCTGACTAATATCGGAAAGCTACTTGGGTTGGTCTGTCTTCGGTTGTGCCGAATTGGAGGCCGGCGAAGGAGTTGTCCCAGGTGTTTTGGCGATACCAGGTGCCGGTGGATGGGCGGAAGACGGACAGGTCGGCTTTGCCGTCGGCGTCGAAATCGCCGGGTGTGGGGATGTCCTCGGAGAGTCCGAATGGCACGAATGAATAGGTTGAGTTTGCGCTGTTTTTGATATACCAAAAGCCGTTCGACGGACGGAAGACGGCGAGGTCGGTTTTGCCATCGCCGTCGTAGTCGGCGGGAACGGTCTGATCGATGCTCAATCCGAACTGCTCGCCGAAGAACGAGTTGGTCGAGCTGTTGATGCGATACCAAACGCCGGTTGAAGGACGGAAAACTGCTATGTCCGATTTTCCGTCGCCGTCGAAATCTCCAACCGTAGGCTTGTCCTCGCTCAATCCGAACTTAAGGCCGAAGAACGAGTTATTGCTGCTGTTTTGCCGATACCAGGTGCCGGTTGAGGGACGGAAAACGGAGATGTCGGCTCTGCCATCGGCGTCGTAATCGGCGGGCGTCGGCAGGTCTTCGGAAATGCCGAACACGCTGTATGAAACCGTGTTCGTACTGCTGTCGAGCTTATACCACACGCCGTTCGATGGGCGGTAAACGGCGATGTCCGTTCGCCCGTCGCCATCGTAATCGGCAGGTGCGATCTTGTCGGTCGAAAGTCCGAATTGCGTTCCAAAAAATCCCGCCTGCGATTGCTGCAGATACCACGCTCCGGTGGATGGGCGGAAAACGGATATGTCGGTTTTGCCGTCGCCGTCGAAATCGCTGTGCGGCATCAAAAGTCGGCCGGGCGTTTGGACGACTTCGAAATCCGATCCTTTTACCCGGCTCATCGAGCTTAGCTCGTCGTCGTTCCAAAGCGGGTCGTGCGTGCCGGTGACGTACCAGTTCGAGCCGTTGTCCGCGAGGATCATTCCGTATTTTTGCATCGCACGGAGAATGACCCGGACGTTTGGTGAAAAATTTGGGCTGTTAATATTGAATGTCGATTTTAATCTTACTCTCATTCCCATCGGCGGCGCATTCTGGCTGCTCGTGCTGCCGGCGTGGTGCGTGGCGGGATAAACAAACGACGTGCGTGTAGTTTGCGCTGTAAATCTAATGGCGTGTTTTATCTCGCCCAAGATAACCTCGTCGCGGCGGACGAGTCCAGGAAATATCGGCAAGCCCGCAGCATCGGCTGAAGTCCAACCGAGCGGCCGAAGTTTATTCGAGTTGAAGTTCCAAACGGCGCCGCTTCCGGCGTCCCAACTCGCTCCGCCGTTTATTGGAAATGAGTAATACGTTTCGTAGAGCTTCCAATTATCGCGATCTATGGTCAGCACATGTCGGTCGCCGGTCGAAGCCGGGCCGCCTTCGACTGGAGCGTTGGGCGGAATCGGATATGGGCCCGCGTCGCTTTCTCCGGGATACCAAATAAAATTTATCGGCACTTGCGGCTGACTGCCCGCCACGACGACATACGGAATGCCGATCGGAGAGCCTTGCCAGAAGGTGCCAAAGTCAGGATGAAGGCCGGTATTAGTGCCGATGCTGGCGATCAGATTGGCCGAGTTTGGATGAACCGGGAAGCGCGAGATGTCCATATTCCACGCGTTGTTAGAAGGAAACGGCCGCGCGCCGTTCAGGCTGGCTCCGATTCCAAGATCGGGCACGGCGGAAGTCGTTAAAGGCAATACAGCTGCAAGCAGCGTCAACAACAGGGCACGAAACCTAAACACGGTCATTATCTCACCTCTTACTATTTATGAAATCTCAGATCCGGCGTTCGAGTGGAAGTGCGGAAAGAAGTCGGACGATATATTTATTCTACCGCCGTGTTTCGTTGGCGGTCAAGGAGTTTTTGAAAGATTAAACAGTGTTGTATCGTCGGAAAGTTACGTCATATTCGGAAAGTTGCGTTATATTCGGAAAGTTGTTATTTCAATTGGTCTGGCACTGTGCTAGTTTGGTGTGCGCGTCGTTGCATTGCGACGATTTGTTTTTTGAAAATTGAAAATTTTCGAGCCGAAAAAAACGGTGGGACAGTGCCACAGTTGACGGAAAGTGCTCTCCAAAAGTTTTTTTCAAAACTCTCCGGACAAGGCCATTTTGTTGATATAACCCTAATTATTTCAGTAAGTTACCTTGTCCGGAGGCATGGCCGGACAAACTCCGGACAAGAGGACAAAAAACCGTTGGGACAACGGGACAGTTGACAGCACAGCGTTCCAGCCAAAAACGTCTTGGATCACTGATGCGGAACGCTGCAACTCGACTATTCGCCACACTTACGGATTTTGTAAGACAATGCCTCACTTTTTTTTAAAAATCGTGGAACGGAGGGCGAAAACCGCGGTAACTTCAATAAAAAGGGTTAGTTGCGCGTTCCACATGGCGTTTGGGACAGTGCGGGACACTCAGATTGGGTTGCGAAACAACGCTATTGGATTTAACGTATTTAAAAGATCGGAATGCATTGCAAAATAAGGAGTTTAAGATGATCAGAGGATTGTTATCCGTTGCTGCTATATTTATTGTTATCGTTATAGGCAAGATCGTTATTGTTGCACAAACAGATATGAAACCACCCGTTGCGAAGAAAGAGCCGAAGGTATTGAAGATACATGGTTATGAGATCACGGATAATTACGCATGGATGCGTGATCGGAATGATAAGAAAGATCCGGCGATCATAGATTATCTCAATGCTGAAAATACCTATACCGAATCGTTTATGGGGCGGCATAAAGGGTTTGTTGACAACCTTTACAACGAGATGCTCGGCCGCATAAAGCAGACTGATCTGAGCGTGCCATATAGGTTTGGCGAATATTGGTATTTTAACAAGACTGAAGAAGGCAAACAGTATCCGACTTACTTGCGAAGCAAAACGAAGAACGGCAAGGACCCCGAAGTTTTGCTCGATCAGAACGAGATGGCGAAGGGTTATAAGTATTTTTCCGTCGGTGATTTTTCGCCGAGCGACGACGGGAATTTTCTTGCGTTCTCAACCGACACGACCGGTTACCGGCAATACACGCTTCAGATCAAAGACCTCAGGACGGGCAAAATGCTCCCGGACAAGATCGAACGCGTGACTTCATCCGAATGGTCGAATGACGGCAAGTATATTTTTGTCGGACAGGAAGATCCGGTCTCGAAACGCTCGGACAAGATCTGGCGGCACACTGTCGGCACTGACAAGAACGATCTCGTGTTTGATGAAAAGGACACGTTGTTCGGGGTCGGCGTCGTCCGGTCTCGCGATCGGAAGATGTTGTTTATTGCCTCCGAAGCCAAGACAATGCGCGAGTATCGCTACTTATCCACAGACGATCCGCTTGGCAAATGGAAAGTCGTTTCGCCCCGTCGCGAAGGGCACGAATACGCGGCGACTTTCGACAACGGCGAGTTTTACATCACAACGAACAAGGACGCTGAGAATTTTAAAGTTGTCCGCGCGCCGTTGAACGATCCGGGCGAAAAAAATTGGACGGACTTTATCGCTTACAATCCTGCGATAAAGATCGACGGAGTCAGTTTTTTTAAGGATCACGCCGTCGTCTCTGAAGTGGAGAACGGCCTCGAATATCTGCGCGTGATCGACACGAAAAAGAAGCGAGCCTCGCATCGCATCGAAACGCCCGAGGACGTTTATACGATTAACATGGCGATCAATGCCGAATATGATACGCCTGTTGTTCGATACTCTTACGCGTCGATGATAACGCCGAACTCGACATACGAATTTGATTTTGCAACGCAAAAAAGCACTCTGCTTAAGCAGCAGGAAATTCCGAGCGGTTATGACAAAACGCTTTACGAAACCAAACGCGTTTGGGCGACGGCGCGAGACGGCGTTAAGGTGCCGATCCTCATTGTGATGAAGCGCGGGACAAAGCTCGACGGCTCGGCCCCGATGCTGCTCTATGCTTATGGCTCTTATGGTTATTCCATGACGCCTTACTTTTCGTCGCAAACATTGAGCGTCGTCGATCGCGGCATGATCTACGCAATCGCACAGATACGCGGCGGCGGCGAGCTTGGCGAAAAATGGCGTCTCGACGGGCGAATGTTTAAGAAGCTGAATACGTTTCACGATTTTATCGACAGCGCAAAATGGCTTCATGCGAACAAATATTCTTCGCCGGACAGAACCGTAATTCAGGGCGCTTCTGCAGGCGGTTTGTTGATGGGTGCCGTCGTCAATATGTCGCCCGAGACGTTTCACGCCGCGATTGCACAAGTGCCTTTCGTTGACGTGATGAACACGATGATCGACGACACATTGCCGCTAACGACTGAGGAGTGGATTGAATGGGGCAATCCTCGCGACGACAAGAAGGCTTGGGATTATATGGTGCAATATTCGCCATACGAAAACGTGAAGGCGCAAAAGTATCCGAATATGCTTGTCGAGACTTCGCTCAACGACAGCCAGGTCATGTATTGGGAAGGCGCCAAATTTGCCGCCAAGGTGCGAGACATGAATACCGGTGACACCAACATACTGCTAAAGACAAATATGGGTGCCGGCCACGGCGGCTCGTCGGGCCGCTACGACCGGTTGAAGGAAGTGGCGTTTGAATATGCTTATGCTTTGACGCAGGTTGGGATAAGTAAGTAGTTAGATGCAAGCAGTTAGGAGGGCGGCACATTCAACGTTGAGTGTTCCGCCCTTACTTACGTGCGGGCCTGTGCATCGGGTCGTGCAATTTGACCGGATCGCATCGGTCAGTTTGACTGAAATCCGGCCAAACAATCTTCAACATTTTCTGCCGCATTTTCTCAAACCCAAGAAACATCGGCATAAAATGAGAATGTCCTATATGGCACGGCCGTTGCCAAATAGGCCGTGTGCGGTGAACCGCCTGGATGTCAGGAAACTTCACTGAATGGGAGAATTTATGATTAACAAACAACGCTACAAAGTAATGACCCTTTTGATTTTATGGACGTTACTTTTTCCAACGTTTGTCTTCGGCCAGCAAACAAGAGCGGCCGATCCGGCTAAGACGTCAGCCGTAGATAACATGACGTTCGCGGACTATCTGATCGAAGTTTCCTCGGCTTACGCAACCGGGCAGGAGTATTCAAGAGAATCGCAGAAGATCGTGCGCATCCTGACCTCAGGCGCAACAAAAAACCCGATTTTGATCGATAATCAGGGTTATGCCCGCGACATGGTTTTGCAAACTGTTGCGAACCGCCTCGCAACGGTTTCGAAAAGCAAGAAGCTTTACCGCATAAACTGGAATGCTTTGTTCTCGACCGGCAAAGACCAGGCCGAGATCGTTGCGACGCTTAATGGAATTATTGAATACGTCGAAGCCTCGAAGAATAATACGGTTATCTTTCTCGACGACATCGCAAGTTTTTCGGCCGATGCGCCGATGCTCGGAGCACAGGTTGCATCCATTCTTTACAACGCCCTGTCTAACGGCAAGATGCAGATCCTGAGCGCTTCGAACGCGAACAGTTTTGAACAGCAGATAGCGGGCGACGCGCGGATGCGTTCGCGGTTCGAGCGAGTCGATATTGCGAGGGCCAACAACGACGGTTTTGTCGGAGACAAACTTTCGCCCGACCTGAGAGCGTTGGTTGACGGGCCGGACCAAGACAAGATAGTGAAAGTTATTCTCCAATCGGACGACATCAGCAATCCGCAGCTTCTCAATGTTCTCAGCCGCAACGGCGTCACGATCGACAGCCGCGCGACGGCGTTGAAAATGCTGATCATCGATCTGCCGGTTCGCGTCGCGGAAGAAGTCGCGGCTGTGCAGAGCGCCAAGCATCTTTCACTTGATAAAGAGATCAAGTCTTTCGGACACGTCGAGACGACGACCGGTGTGTCGCTCATCCGAACTAACACAACTTCTGCAACTGCTCTGCCCACTGCTTTGCCGACCGGTCTGCCAGGCGGCACCATTCCCGTTGGCACGGTTATACCGAGCGGTTCGCCGAGCCCTTCGCCTACGGGCTCGCCCAGCGGCGCCCAGCTTGACGGATCGAATATCACTGTCGCGGTTTTGGATTCCGGCATTTATGAGCAGCATCGCATGTTTCTAAATGCAAACGGCACTGGCGACCGTGTCATCAAGAGCGTAAATTTTGTCGGCGACCCAATTAATGTGAATGACGACCCTTATGGCCATGGATCGCACGTTGCCGGCATTCTTGCCGGTGGCACCGGAAGGAACAACGAATTTGCCAATTACCGCAATATCGCTCCGAATGCCAAGCTAATTAACGTTCGCGTACTCGACGAAAGCGGAACTGGATCCTCCGCAAAACTGATTCAGGCTCTCGAATGGATCTACAATAACCGCATCACCTATCAAATCAAGGTTGTCAATATGAGTCTCGGAACGCCGGCGATCGAATCGTATAGAAATGATCCGCTTTGCAATGCTGTCCGCGCACTCGTCCATGCAGGAGTCGTCGTCGTTGCCGCTGCCGGCAATCACGGTAAAAATGATAGGGGCGAGAAATTGTACGGAGCGATCCACTCGCCGGGCAATGAGCCGTCGGTTATTACTGTCGGTGCGACCAACACGTTTCAAACCGACGCTCGTCATGATGACGGTGTAACGACGTTCAGCTCACGCGGGCCGACGCGATCATATTACACAGACGAAGATGCCGGCGGCGAAATAGTTTACGATCACCTGATGAAGCCGGACGTCGTTGCTCCGGGCAATAAGATCGTGTCGGCAGTCGGCAAGAACAGCCGGATCCTGCGTGATCATCCCGAACTGAAAGTCACGACCTTGGGCGGCGACGATGCGACACTGATGCAGATGTCGGGAACGTCGATGTCCACGCCGATCGTCGCGGGAACAGCCGCTCTGATGCTACAGGCAAATGATAAGCTGACGCCCAACATGGTAAAAATGCTGCTCCAATACACGGCTCAGCAGGTTGGCGGATTCAACGTTCTTGAACAGGGAGCCGGTCAAATGAACGCCGAAGGCGCGGTTAGAGTCGCAAGGCTTGTTCGCCGGGATATGCCGGTATTGCCTTTGACGGGAATCACCCCTCTTCTGACAACACCGGCAATTCCCACGCACGTAACGACGATCGCCGGAACGCGGTTTCAATGGGCGGGTGGCATTCTGCCGAGCTACGGCACGATGACCGGCACTGACCTGATAATGAAGTGGCAGGGAATCTACGGCCTTGGCATTTTGGTCGGCGACGGCATACTTGTCGGCGACGGAATTCTCGTCGGTGACGGCATACTTGTCGGCGACGGAATTCTCGTGGGTGACGGCATTCTGGTTGGCGACGGAGCGATCCTTGCCGATGGCGAATCTCCGAGAGGTTTTCAGGTGATTGCCCGCGGAACTTCGGTTGGTTCGTCCAGCCTGTTGTTCGGCAGTTCGTCGCAGATGCCTAACTACATGTCTTTCGCGAGCGGCATCTTGGTAAGCGACGGAATTCTTGTCGGCGACGGCATCTTGGTCGGCGATGGAATTCTCGTCGGTGACGGCCTTCCCGGAGGCAATTGATCTCAGTTTTCCCTTTTGGGGTGGTGTCCTGAAAGGGATGGTGGCGGAAAAGCGCGAGTGCAGAAATGCTCTCGCGCTTTTTCGTTTTGTGTCACGAGGCCCGACATGAAGATTTTTGTTGAAAAAAAACAAGTTTTAACTCATACTATTAATAGCCGTCGGTCTCACGGCTTTAACCTCAGGTATAAATTCGACTCTCCTTCCCGCTTGCCTAACACTTTACCGCCTGTTTTTGTGGATTTCAAAGAAAAAAAGATAAACCTCTTTTTGCTTCTGTTGTCGCCATTTGCGATCGGCGCAGTGGTCTGGGCGATTGCCGGCCTGTCGCTGGAGCGGATAGATGCTGGCGTGATAACGCTGGCCGTTCTCACCATTTTTTGCAGCCTTTACTTACGAATCCAGCTTCCGCGTGTAAATATTCATCTGACGATTTCCGATGGTTTGATCATTCTCTCGATGCTGCTATACGGCGGCGAAATCTCGGTTTTGATCGCCCTGGTCGAAACTACGCTGGCAGCCCTGAACCTTTATCGAAAGGGAGTGGTCATAAAACCGCGAACGATTCTTGCGAACATAATTAATGCACCCATTTGCGTATTTGCTGCTTCGCAAGTAGTTTCCTTGATCTTCGGCCCAACGGATATCATTCTTCAACGCGGAGACGGCACCAGTTTTGTCTGGTTGCTCGCGGTAATGGCATTAACGCTCTTCGCGGTAAATTCGGTTCTGGTCGCGGTTTTCTCTTCAATAAAGAACGACCGCTCGTTTTGGGAAGTGTGGTCGGAAAACTGCGTTGACGCCCTGATCATGTATCTCACCGGCGGAGTCGTCGCCGGAATTGTCGTCAAGGCTCTCGATCAGATCAACCTGTTTTTGTTTGCTGCTGTTGTGGGCTTCTTTGGAATTATCTATCTAACCTTCCGGCGTTTTGTCGAAGACGTTAAGAAAACTGTTGAAAAAGCAAAAGAAGCGGAACGAATACGTGCCGAAGAAGCCGAGCAGCATATAGGGGAATTACAACACTACGTTGCCGAGCTTGAGCGGAGCGGCGAAGCTCTGCAGGAAAGCCACGAGAATTTTCGCCACGCAGCCTATCACGACGCATTGACCGGCCTGCCCAACCGCAACTTTTTTATCGACACGCTAAAGGATCTTTTGCTGCACAGCCGCGAGGATTCCGAAAGTAATTTCGCAGTACTCTTTCTCGACCTCAAAAACTTCAAGACGATCAATGACAGCTTAGGCCATTCTCTTGGTGACCGTCTTATCAAAAAGGTTGGCAAGCGTCTTTCCGGTATGGTTCGCGAGGAAGATTCGGTTGGCCGTTTTGGCGGCGACAAGTTCGGGATCATTCTTACCGACCTTCTGAGCAAAGAAGAAGCTACGGCTTTTGCAGACCGCCTTGCAAAAAGGCTTGCCGAGCCTTATACGCTGGATGGGCGACAGGTTTTCACGAGCGCCAAGATCGGCATTGCCTACGGCAATTCAAAATACCCTGAAGCTGAGGACATTTTGCGCGATGCGGACATCGCGATGTATTACGCCAAAGATAACGAAGAAAATTACGTTATCTTCGACCAAAAAATGCACGTCAGAGCGGTGACGCGTCTCCAGCTTGAGACCGATCTTCGGTTTGCAATCGAGCGTGATGAGTTTGAGCTTTATTATCAGCCGATAATCAGTCTCGGCGACGCAGCTTTGAACGGTTTTGAGGCGCTTGTTCGCTGGAACCATCCGCAACGCGGCCTTGTTCCGCCGAACGAATTTATACCGATCAGCGAAAGCACCGGCTTGATTATTCCGATGACAGTTAAGATACTACACTCGGCCTGCTCACAGACTGTCAAATGGCAGAAATCGGCGCCGAACGGCAAGGCTTTAACTATCGCTGTAAATCTTTCGGGCAAACATTTCGGCCATCCGGCGCTTGTCGAACAGATCAAAACCGTAATTGCCGAAACGGGCATCGACCCTGCAAATCTCAAGCTCGAACTTACCGAAAGCGCCGTCATGGAAAACGCAGAAACTGCGATCCTGATGTTGAAACAGATCAAAGACACGGGCGTTCGGATAAGCATCGACGACTTTGGGACGGGTTATTCCAGCTTGAGCTATCTGCATCGTTTTCCGATCGACTTGCTCAAGGTTGACCGTTCATTCGTGAGCGCGATGGAAGAAAATAGCGAAAATGGCGAGATCGTCAGGACTGTCATTGCCTTGGCTAAAGCTCTCAACCTAAGAGTCGTCGCCGAAGGCATCGAGAGCATACACCAATTTCATCAACTTCGCATTCTTGGCTGCGAATACGGACAAGGTTATCTGTTCTCAAAACCTCTGCCGGTCGCCGACATAGAACGACTGCTGGCTGATAAAACCCGCTGGCAAAATATACTGCCCTCCATGAACGCTTCGATGCCCGTTCCGCCGGATCACGATATTACGCATATTGAGCTGGCTCAATAACCTCATTCGGCGTAGATTGACGGGCGCGCACCGAGCGGGTGTGCGGTTTCATATGCGTGGGCGAGATTTAGCAGAACGTTTTCCGACCAGAAATTGCCGACAAGCTGAAAACCAATAGGTAAGCCTTCGTTCGACAAACCGCACGGCACGCTGATCGCCGGAGGGCCCGATAGGTTGGCCGATACGGTGTAAATATCACTCAGATACATTGCCAGCGGATCGTCAGTGCGTTCTCCGATTTTGAATGCGGTCGTAGGCGACGTCGGTGTCAGAATCGCGTCGCATTTCTCAAACGCAATTTCGTAATCGCGTTTCACGAGAGCACGAACCTTTTGCGCCTTTGCATAATACGCGTCATAGTAGCCGCTGGAGAGCACATAAGTCCCCAGCATGATGCGGCGTTTGACCTCAGCTCCGAAGCCCTCTTCACGCGTTCTGAAATACATCTTGCGCAATTCGTCCGATTCTTCGGCGCGAAATCCATAGCGAACGCCGTCATAGCGCGCGAGATTAGACGAAGCTTCGGCAGTCGCGATGATATAGTAAACAGCGATGCCGTATTTTGCGTAGGGAAGCTCGACATCGACGAGCTCGGCACCAAGCACACGAAAAGTTTCTATCGCGGCTTCGACCCTTTCCTTGACTTCGACATCCAGGCCTTCGGCAAACAAAGCTCGCGGAATGCCAATCGTTTTTCCCGCAATCTCATCTGTTAAACCAACCGCGTAATCAGGCACGGGAACATCCGCCGTTGTTGAGTCAAGCGGATCACGGCCTGCGATGACGGTGAGAACGTCCGCTACATCGCGCGAAGTTTGTCCAAAAATACCGATGTTGTCGAGCGACGATGCAAAGGCAACAAGGCCGTAACGCGAAATGCGGCCGTAGGTTGGCTTAAGTCCTACAATGCCGCAAAGCGAAGCGGGCTGGCGTACCGAGCCGCCGGTTTCGCTTCCCAAGGCGGCTCGCACAACACCTGAAGCAACGGCAACAGCCGACCCGCCCGAGCTGCCGCCCGGAACGCGAGTCACGTCCCAAGGATTTTTCGCTGAGCCGAATGCCGACGATTCGTTTGACGATCCCATCGCAAATTCGTCCATGTTCGTTTTGCCGATAACAACCGCGCCGGCAGCGTTCAACCGCGAAATAGCTGTCGCGTCATACTGAGCTTTATAGTTATGCAAAATATGCGAGCCGCAGGATGTCCGAAGCCCCTTTGTGCAGATGTTGTCCTTGACGGCTATGGCGAGACCGCTAAGCTGCGACTCGCCCGCTGCGTCAAGCTCGGCAGCGCGCGCTGTCGCGTATTCACGCTCTATCGAAAGGAACGAATTGAGCTGCGGGTTTAGTTTTTCAGCGCTCGCAAGCGCTTTTTCAGTGTTTGCGATTATCGACATATAACGGTGCTCTTGGTTTTGATCTAAAAATAAATCCTAATTTTAATGTTTAGCTGACAGCTATCAGCTATCAGCTAATAGCTGTTAGCTATCTACTCTTCGCTGGCGGATCTCACCCTGTTTATAAGCCATTTATCACGGACTTTTATGGATTCTATTTGAACCTCTTTCTGTTCGCTTTTTGTATCGTCGCGCCAAAAAAGCAAGACTTGGAGCGTCACTTTTTCGTTCGATTCGGAATTGCACGAACCTAAGCGAAATGCTTTCGGATAATTCTCGGTTGCCGTGAAATAATCTTTTGCTGTTTCGCTTGACGACGTACGAGTGCTTTTTAATTCACTCGTCAAAAACTCTTCGCGTGCCTTAAGGTTTTCCGCTGACGAACTCATGTCGTTCCCAAAATGAAACGAGTAGAATCGCTTTACCGTATCGCGAGCCTCAATGCATTGCGGCGATTCCAGATTGGGCACGCTACACGACACAATGCACAATGCACAATGCACAATGCAGAATAAAATCAGAAAATTGTGCATTTTGCGTTGTGCATTGACTACAAGACTTTCGGCACTTGAAAATGGTCTGCGACGGCTGACGGCGCCTGCGACAAAGCACTTTCTTGTCCAAGCGAGCCGCCTGAAATATCTTCGCGAATAGTTGTCGTAGCTTGGCCTTCGGCTGTCAGGCCGCCGAGCATCGGCTCGATGTCACCAATGTCAAGCTCGTTTAATTGCTCAACATATTTGACGATCTCATCCATCTGCGGTGTGTAAAGCTCGACCTCGGCGTCCGAGATCTCCAGGTGTGCCAGTTTTGCTATCTGTCTAACGTCCATAACTAATCCAAAAGTAAAATTCCAAATTTGAAATTTCAATTAAACGGCCGACGGAGCGATGCGAAATTCGATAAATGTGACAGTTCCCTGGCCAAGAGCATCATTAAGTTTTACAAGCATTTGTGGACTGAGCTGTTCCATGTGCCGCTGCCAGGTTCTATCTTCGACCGCTACAACAAGCCGGTTTTCGAAAAATTTCAAAGGTGTTGTGCGACTGCTGAGAAGTTCACCGGCACAATGCCGCCAGGCCGCAAAAGCAACGGCTTCGTCCGTTTTAACATTCGGCGCGAGTTCCTTCAAAACCGCCGGAATTGCGCTAAAAAGCTGTTCCATTTGTCTTCTATCGCTAATCAACTATCATTTTAGACGAGAAAGAACGGAATGCGAAACGTGCACAAATTATGATCGAGCTTCCAAAATTGATCCTTGCGTCGGGCAGCCCGCGTCGGGTTGAGATACTTACTTCGGTTGGCTTGAGTTTTACAAAACATGTTCCCGATATTGACGAGAGCATGCGGCCAAATGAATCGCCTGAAGATTATGTCGTCCGCCTGGCGCGCGAAAAGGCAGAAGTTGTTGCCGCGAATTATCCAAACGAGATCGTTTTGGGAGCCGATACAACTGTCGTGATAAACGGCGAGATTCTCGGCAAGCCGGTCGATCTGCCGGACGCAAGCCGGATGTTGAAAATGCTCGCAGGTAACTGGCACGAAGTGCTCACCGGTGTCGCAATAGTAAAAGATGGCAACACAAAGTCGGATATTCAGAGAACGCGAGTAAAGTTTGCGCCGATGTCTGACGACGAGATCACGTTTCTTACAAACCTTGGAGATCCGCTCGATAAGGCCGGTGCTTATGCCGTGCAGGCTCAGGCGGCATTATTTATCGAGGGGATCGAAGGCGATTATTGGAATGTCGTGGGGCTGCCGGTGAGGCTTGTGTATAGGTTGATACAGGATGTTCGAAATAATTTATAAATGATAAGTGGTAGGTAAGAACTTATGACCTTTAACTTATTCCGATAAAAAAACGAGGCCATTTCTGACCTCGTTCTTCTCCAAAATAATCAGATTTTATAACAACCTGTCAATCGCCTTCGATATTGGAATTGTTATGTCATATTTACCGGTTGGGTCGATGCCGCCGATCGGTTCGCCGGCCTGCTTACCCGTTTTGTCGAGAATGACAAACGACGGGACTTGTTCGACACTAAATTTCCTCAAGGTCGCGGCGCCGTCCGTGTCGCGCAGGACAGAAACAGTAAGTTTATTCCCGTTTGCGAATCTGCGAATACTGTCGATGCTTGCAAAATTCTTTGATCCTGCGTTGGTCGAATCCGTCGCGATGAAATAAAACACGACATTTCTGCCTGCGTATTTTTTCGCAAGCGCGTTTGTAAATTCCGCCTGCTTATTCGAAAGCGGCAGCCAACTTGCGCCGATAGCCAAAACAACCACCTTGCCGTTTTGGCCTGCGACATTCACGCTTGCTCCGTCAAGTGATGTGATACTTTGCGCTGACACTGCAAAAGCGGCAGCGAACGTTAAACTCAAAATTGCAATGAAACCTCTAAGTGTTTTCATAATTTTATGAACCGCCAAATCGGCGATTTCAAGGTAATTAGATGCAAGTTTAATACCAATCTACTGCTTTCGGTTAAGGATAACGTTGTCGATCAAACGGACATCGCCAAAATAGGCAGCAACGACGATTAATGTTTCTTCATCTCCAATCTTTTCAACAGGTTGCAAGGAATTTCGATCAACTACGGCCACATGATCGATTCGCGCGAGCGGCTCTTTTGCCATACGGTTTTTTACAATTTGAGTCAACTCCGACGCATTTCGTTCACCAACTTTAAACGAACGTTTTGCCTCTCGGAGAGAATCGATTATTACGACGGCTTTCTCGCGTTCTTCAGCGGTCAGCAACGAGTTCCGCGACGACATCGCCAGGCCCGATTCTTCGCGAATGGTCGGCACTACGATGATCTCGGTTTCAAAGCCAAGGTCGGCAGTCAGTCGTTTGACAACTGCGACTTGCTGGGCATCCTTTTGACCAAAAAAAGCCAAGTCGGGCCGAATGGTATTGAAGAGGATCGTTACAATTGTTGCTACACCGCGAAAATGGCCGGGACGCGACGAGCCTTCGAGTGTTTCGGTTAAACCTTCGACATTTACATAAGTCAAAAATCCTTTTGAATAGATTTCATCATTATCAGGAGCAAAAATGTAATCGACATCATATTCAGCAAGCATCGCTGCATCGGCTGTTAAGTCGCGCGGATATTTTTCAAGATCAGAGCCATCATTAAACTGTGTAGGATTTACAAAGATCGAGACAATAACAATGTCGCATCTTTGCCGCGCTTCGCTGACAAGAGCCAGATGTCCCGCATGGAGAGCTCCCATTGTCGCAACGAAACCGACAGTTTTTTCCTCACGCCGGAGTTTGCGCGAGATCGAGAACATTCGTTGTCGTCGGTTGATGATCTCCATCTAGGAACCCTTCAGCGCAACCATTGTCTCGTCCGTCAGTCCGTAGGATTCTTTGTCGTTCGGATATGCGCCGGATTTTACATCTCTTGACCAATTTTGGATCGCTTCGGTCATCGTCTGGCGCAAGTTTGCGTATTGGCGGACGAAACGCGGTTGGCGGCCGAAGGTCATTCCGAGCAGGTCGTGCAAAACGAGTACCTGAATATCACATTCCAGGCCGGCGCCGATGCCGATGGTGGACATTTTGAGTTCTTTTGTGATCATGCCGGCGACCTCGCGCGGAACCAGTTCAAGTACGATAGCAAAAGCGCCGGCATCTTCGAGCGTTTTGGCGTCCTCGATGAGCATTTTTGCCTGTTCGGCTGTGCGGCCCTGGACGCGATAGCCGCCCATCTTGTAAACCGACTGTGGTGTCAGGCCGATATGAGCGACGACCGGAATTTCCTCGCTCACAAGCCGTTTTACAAGATCGACGCGGTTGCGTCCGCCTTCGAGCTTGACGGCCTCGGCTCCGCCGTATTTCATCAGGCGAAGAGCATTTCTTACGCTTTCGTCTTCGTTTACGTGATACGTGCCATAAGGCATATCGGCGACGACCATTGCCCGCTCGGTGCCGCGTTTTACGGCGATGCAGGCCGAGGTTATCTCATCGAGCGAAACCGGGATCGTATTGCCATAGCCGTGAATGACATTGCCCATGCTGTCGCCGACCAGGATAATATCGACGCCGGCTTCGTCCACGATGCGGGCGGTCGGATAATCGTAGGCCGTCAGACAGACAAGCTTCTCGCCCTTTTCCTTGGCCGCGCGGATAGCCGGGAGATAAACTTTGCCCTCTTTGTCGGGTTGAAGATACGCCATAAATTTTCCTCAAGTCTAGCGCATACTAGTATCTGGCAGCTAGCGGCTAGTCGCTTGCACTTTTCCTTTTTCTACTCACACATATGTCCTTACTCCGTGCGGGCTTTTTCAACAGCGTCCTCGCCATTCGTCATCGAGACACATCAACGTTCGGATTCCAACGTTTTACATCGCTTGAATCCTCGCATCCGGCTAGAATGTCCGTAATGTCTTTCTTCAAAAGAGAATGGACAAAATTCGGAGCGATCTCGGCAAGCGGGCAGAGGACAAATTTGCGTAAATGCAGCCTCGGGTGTGGAAGAATCAAAAGCTCACTTTCTATTTGAACATCGCCGAAAAAAAGAATATCGAGATCGACTGTACGCGGCTTTTTCAAGGATTTATTCCGACGTCCCAGAAGATACTCGATCCTTAACAGACGTGCCATCATCTGCGACGCGCTGACATTGTTCACACGAATTTCCGCCACCATATTCAGGAAATTGGTCTCGCTTTCGATCTCAACCGGCGCTGTCTCATAAATCGCGGACAGTTTGTTAACAACAAAGCTCGCCTCCATCAACGCCCGAACAGCCATCAGCAAATTCCCCGCCCGGTCGCCCAGATTTGACCCTATGCCAATGTATGCAGTTGTGTATTCCGTGTCCACTACTTTGTTGCACTATAAATAGATGATGCCGTCGCCGTTGTCAACCAAAAGCTCCCCTCCTTACGAATGAGGGGCGGATGTCGCTTCGACAGACGGGATGGTTCTCTGTTTGAGCAAAGAATACGTTTGACTCAAAGCGGACCGTTTTCATCAATGCTGAGTTGCGACAGCGTCCGCGCCACCCGCTTACGCAGGCGGTTCTGCTAGATCGTTCCAAGCCGTTCCAGGCGTCCGTTGGAACGCACAACTCACCATGTTTATTGATGTTACAGCGTTTTTTGCCTTCTGTTCCACGATTTTTGAAAAAATGTAATACAATGTAAGACAAAATCCATAAACCCTGTGATTACAAACTTTAGAGCAATGCCAACTCTTGGAAAAACACGATTTCTGCTGGGACAAGCTCTCACTGTTCACTATTCGCCATTTTTAGTTGTCAAAGAGCTATTAGCTGCTATTTATCAGGGTAGCGCAGCTTGCATCTTTAGTCAAGATTTTTATGCGTGCAACAGTATCGCAGAATGTGATAATTTTACTTACATTGTATATCGCGATATGCGATAATCATTTCGTCAAGGCTACCTTAACTTATGAGAATCATTAGCGAAAAGAAATTAAGAGAGTTTTGGCAGCAACAGCCGGAGGCCGAAAACGCAATGCGGGAATGGATCAAAATAGTTAGATTCGCTAATTGGGGAAATTTTTCAGATGTCCGAAAAACATTTAATCATGTCGATATATTCGGCGGTTGTTCGATCTTTGGTGTGGGTGGCAACAAATATCGGATCATTGGCAAAATTGCTTACCAATTCAAAATAATTTACATCCGATTTGTGTTGACACATCGGCAAGATGATGAGAAAAAATGGCAGTCCGACTGCAAGTAATCGAGGAAGAAGCAATGACATACAATCCTAAAACTTACGGTACTCTTTTGGCGGACGTCATGCCCGGAATAATTGAATCCGAGGCAGAGTATGATCGCATCGAGGGTATTTTTAACAAATTGATCAGTAAGCGCGAGGAAAATCTTTCGCCTGAAGAAAAACGTCTCTTTGGCCTTTTAGCGAACGTTTTGGAAGAATACGAGAGCCGGACGCTAGCGCCGTTACCGGATTTAAGTCCGCGTGAGATTGTGACAGTTTTGATGAGGGAAAATAATCTCAAGCAAACAGATATGGTCGAGGTTTTCGGCACCCAAAGTGTTGTTTCGGAAGTCCTCACCGGCAAACGTGAAATAACGAAACAACAAGCCAAAGCTTTGGCGGAAAAATTCGCCATGAGAATTGAAGCATTTGTCTGATTCTGAAACCTGCTATGACTTGGCTTACTTGGGCAATTCCACTGGTTATCGTTGTTTTCCTCTGGTCATTGAATGAATTCATGAGAGGAAAGCTGTCTCAGATTTTGAGCGGAGTCTTAGCGTTGATTATCATTTCTCTTGTGATTGTTGCGTTCTTTGTTTCCGGATGGAAATTCGGGTTGGGAGCATTGTTTAGCGCATTTGTATTGGGCGCCTTGTTAAATTATCCTGCTGGAATTATCGCAAGCAAGTTCTTTAAATATTAATGACATAGATCTAGTTTGAAAATCATTGTTTTTGGATGTCGCATAGTAGTATTATCAGAGCGTTATGAACGTGGCCGATACAATTAGGGAAAAGGTTTTTCATTTGCCGCCGAAGGCTCAGGAAGAGGTTTTGAGGCAGGTTGAGCAGATAGAGGAGCGCTACCACACGAGCGAAGACACTTCGAGATCGAATGGCGGCGGTAATCGTGAAATATACGGAATGTGGGATGGGAAAGAAATTACAAAAGAAGAATATCTCGCATTAGACCACAATGAGCGCATAGATTTTGATTTGGCTAAAGAATACTACAATAAACACGAGGACGAAGATTGATGTTTATCGATACTTCGGGGTTTCTTTGCCGATATGTGAAAACGGAAATACTTCATAACCTTGCGGTAGAAATGTATGATTCCGCTACCGCTTGCGTAACGTCAAGTTATGTTCTCGCCGAATATACCGCCTTAGCGCACATTCGAGGTATCCCACGCGAAGAGATTATAAACTTCAGTTCCCGAATATTGAGCGACGAGGCCATTGAAATCATTTGGGTCGATAATGATCTTCATCGGTCAGGAATCGATCTGATGGCTGAACGGGCTGACAAATCGTATTCACTCTGTGACGCCGTGAGTTTTGTCATAATGCGTGAACGCAGTATTGCGGACGCACTGACAACGGATAAACATTTTGAGCAGGAAGGTTTCCTTCGTATGCTCAAATGATTTACTTTTCACTCGTTGAATGGTTCAATAGACTTGTTTGAAAATTTAAGACCAGAAATGTTATTCCACAAACATTCGGGCGGTTAGCGTGGCCGTCTTTACATAAACCGCACGCCGAACACTGATGCCGCGAAGGAGATTTCGTCACACACAGCGTTTTGACTCGCCTAGCGAACAATCATTACAGGAATATTTTGTTAACCAACCGACGCAGACGACGACGCGGACTGAGCTTTTGCGCCTGATCCGCGGCGGCGAGGATACTTATCTTGAGCTGAAGGTCAAGCTGTCGAACAGCGAGCGTATTGCACAGGGCATCGTCGCTCTTGCGAATACCGACGGCGGGACGATCATCTTCGGCGTCAACGACCAACTGCGGATCGAGGGCGTGAGCAATCCCGAATGGGTGCAGCAGGAATTGATTCGCATCTGCCGCGACGAGATTGTGCCGCCCGTCGTGCCGATGATCGATACCATCGCGTTCGACAGCGGCAAGCGAATTGTTGCGCTCGATATAGACGGCAAGCGGCGGCCTTATCGAACGCGTGACGGCAGATTCTATTTGCGTTTTGGCGCGGAAAAGAGGGAAGTCTCACGTGATGAACTTTCGGCATGGCTTGATGAAGTGCGGCCGCTTGGGTTTGAGAATATTCCGCTCCAGGGCGTGACGGAAGAGGATTTTGACGACGCTCTGTTGTGGTCGTTTGCGAGCGGCTTTGACGATAACGCGCCGAACATCAACCTTTATCAGACGAGCGATTTTTTGCGAAAAGATTTAATGCTTGCGGTCGGAACGACGGACGAGTTTTTTCCGACCGTCGCCGCTGTGCTGCTATTCGGCAAGAATGAGCGTGTTTCCGAGCTGCTGCCGAGATCGAACGTGACGGTGGCCAGATTTTCGGGCGATAACGGCCGGTCGCAATTGATCGAAGCAACTGAAATAAAGGGTAATCTGCTCACGCAATACGAGTCGATCCTCGAATTTATCAAACTCTACGTCGATCTCGGCAAACAGCAGCCGAAGCGTAAGCTTTCGCTCGTTACCGACGGCGTTGCGCAGGCTCGCGGCCACTATCACTTCTACTCTGTGTCAGAGGCGATCATCAACGCACTGATGCACCGCGATCTCGCGCTTCGCGATATTCGCACGCGTATAAACATTTACGACAACGCCATCGAATTTATCAATCCGCGACGCACGTTAGGTTTTTCGCCGCCTGCGTCGCGTGCGATCCGCTACGGCATTACACAGCGGCTCAATCCGCATATCTCATCGATTTTCACTCGCCGCGAATACGGCGTCACTGTGCCCCACGGCGGCCTTCCGATGATTCTCCGACAATCGAATATTTTCTCCGGCCGCAAGCCTGAAATATACACGGCGAACGATGAGTTTAAATTGAAGTTATTTGCAGGATGACGGGTTAATCACCGCGCAAGAGCTTGTGAAAAAACTATCATAAATGGCGGCTTCGCCGCTCGATTTACTGAAAAGCTGCGCTTTTCCGCACATCGAGAGGCAAAGCCTAGAAGAATTATTTACCTTTCTTTGCCTCTGCTTTTTTCGCCTCTAGTTCAATCGTTGAAACGCTGCGGCCGTCGGTGTTTAGGACGAACAGGCGTCTTTGTTTTCCGGTTTCGGAAATCACCATCGCTGACGGATTGGCGAACTGTTCGCCGGTCGGAGGCGAGAGTGACGGAAGCGGATTGCCGTCAACGTCGAAGACGAGTATCTCGTTTGTTTTGCCGTTGGAGACGTAAACATGTTTCGTAACTTCGTCGTAAACGACGTCCGGAAAATGATTTCGTTCCCAGCCGCCAAGTATCGGCCATTGGCGGATGAATTTGCCTTCAAAATCGAATACCTGGATGCGGCGGTTATCGCGGTCTGCCACAAATATATAACCCGCACCTATGCCGATGCCGGTGGCCTCGTTGAACTGGCCGTCGCCTGCGCCGCCTGAACCCCATTTAGTGAATGTGTCCGCTGCCGGATCGAATACGCTGATCTCCGTGTGGCCCTGATCGATGATGTAGAGCCGTTTGTTCGGGCCGAACGCCAGGTCACGCGCGCCGTAGAAATCGACGGCAGGCTTTTTCCATTCCTTGATGAACTTGCCGTCGGCGTCGAACTTCATCAATTTATGACTGAGGCCGTCCGTGATTAAAAGACTTCCGGCCTCGTCTATGACGATGCTGTTCGGTTCTTTCATTTCGCCGTCGCCGTCGCCTGCTGTGCCAAAAGTTACGACAAAGCTGCCGTCGGGAGCAAACTTTTGCACACGTGCGTTATGGTAGTCGGCGACATAAATGAAGCCCTTGGCGTCAACGGCAAGCCCGCGCGGATCGCTGAATTGCCCTGGCAAGACGCCCTCGGTGCCGGTGCGAAAGATATTCGTATCCGGTGATGCGGGCAACGATTTGTCTAACGGCTTACCGGATGGCGGTGTTGAGGAGACCGGCGAAGAAAGGTCATTTGGCACCTTGTAGATCCTCATGTGGCCGCCGAATTCGGCTGAGTCGTCAGAAAAGGCGACCGGGAAATACTGTGCGAGAAGCTCCTCGTTCGGTTCTTTAATAAACTGCTTGACTTGTCGAATTTGATCGTCGATCGCTACATAGTCGATGTCATTTTCTTTCAAAAGCCTGAGAACTTCGTTCGGATCTTGCGATTCGAGCATAGTCCTCACGAGTGCCTCGCGCTTTTTCGTGTCGTAATCGGTTCCCCAAGCGTAATAAGGATCGCCGTAAAACAGCCGCCGGCCGGCAAGCAGAATCTCGTGATTAATGTAACGGTGCGACAGGAAGATCGATCTTGGATCGGTATTTTCTTTTACCCACTTGATCAATTTATTGTCATCGTATTTCATCTCGATGAACGTGGAATTTTTGATCGGTGCGAAGTCGATCGCCCCGCCGATGGTGACAAGCAGAACTAATATTACCGCTGCGACACGAGCAGGAACGATGCTCTGGCCGGCTTTGAGATGCCACAGTTTGGCCAGTGCGAAGCCGCAGAAAACGTTGATCACAACAAGCCAGAGATTAATGAATTTGTGGTTCGCCAAAACCTCTTCGGCAAAGCGGAAACAGTAGGTTAGCGGCAGCAGGATCGAAATCGCCGCAAGAAATCGGCGCTGTAATCCCGAAGCAAAATAAAGCGCGATGGCAAGCAGCACCCACTTAAAGCCAAACGTGTAGAACGTCCAATAAAGTACGTTGAAAATGCCTGCGTCCTCGATGACAAATCCCCAATGGAACATTGAGTATTCGGCCGGTTTCATCTCACCGGTCTTAAGGTAGATTATCTGCGGTATGGAAATTATCGCGGCTGTGACAGCGAGCGCGATCAATTCACGGCGCAGACGCGGGAACAACGCGAACATGGCAGCGAGAACCACTGCAGCACATAAAAATACTGCGCCGTTCCACATCGGTAAAAGGCCAAGAAGCACGCCCGAAAACACGAGTATCGAATGCTTCTTGATATGAAGGCTAATATCGGGAGCCTCGACAGCTACAGCGTTGGCTCGAGCGGTTCCATTACTGGTTACGGCAGCCTCTGCATCATCCAGTTCATCCTCATCTTCTATTTCGTCATCTTCTAATTCTTCTTCCTCTTCGTCATCTTCTAGTTCGTCATCATCTTCGTCTTCAACCTCATCCTCATCCTCATATTCTTCTTCGTCATCAACATCTGTGTCTTTATTCAATTCGGCTTCGGTGAGTGCCGGCGAATCTGCTACAGGGTCAGTTTCCGTCTCGGCCTTTTCGCGAAGCCTGATAACGAGATAGATCAATATCAGCAGAAAAATCGCGATGGCGCTGGCGAGATGGCGTTGATTGAGATAGACGTTTTGCGACCACACGCCCCAGGCTTCGCCGCGATATGGAAAGCCGGAATTTAGGAAGTCCTTCATCGTGCCCAATGCCTCAAGCAGCGATGCGAACGACGGATGTGATTGCACAAACGGAATAAACGAGAGCGAGCCGTGGAAAAAGAAAAGAGCGGCGCCAATGCGGCCCGCAATGCGTGAGTTGAACAGCACCGAGCCAAGCGTCATCACCAAAAGAAGCAATGAAGTGAGCGAGAAAATGCTCAGTAGATTGTTGGCGACAGCCGGGCTGAGGCCGAGGAATTCAAGATTGCCGGCCTGGAAATAAAAGAGGAAATGATAGCGGATGCGCTCGCCTGTGAAGTGCGTGTACTGAGTCGGAAAATTGTGGCCGTCGGCGAAGGACTGCATTATCGACAGCGTCGAGCCGTAATCGGGAAATTGATGATGCCCGATCATGATCTTGCCGTCACCCATTGTGAAAGTGCGAAACATCATCCACGTCACGAAAAGCAAAAAAACAACCGCGATGATCCAGTCCGGGCGTTGGAATTCGCCTTCGCTGATGTCGATGGCGGTGTGCGGCTCTTTTTTCGGCGGATTACTTCGCAGCCACAATATCAAACCGCCAGCAGTAATAAGGAAAGCCAAATTACCCCACAGCATCGGCGAGTCTTGGCTCGAGAAGAAGTATGCCGCCGCATATGTCCACCAACTGCTCAGCAGCAGCCCGCAAAGAAAAGCCGAAGCCAGCCGATGCGGAATCGACACAAACGGATAAAAACGCCGCCCGACCGCATCGCCGAGCGCAAACATCACGAATAAATAAAAGAGTGCAGGCATAATTAGTTGCGAGTTACGAATTAAGAATTACGTAAATTTTTCTTACATTGGACATCCGTAAATTTTTAATTCGAAATTGAAACAAGTATAGCCTATCAAAATTGACTGCAAAACGGCTATGGTAAGCTATTTTTTTTGCAGCGTTAATGCTAATCGACTTATCACCTCTTAAAGCCTCGCGCGAATATCGCCTGCTGTTTACAGGGCAGCTTGTGTCGTTCTTCGGTTCGATGATGACGTTTATCGTCGTGCCGTGGCAGATGTATCAACTGACGAATTCGTCGGCGATGGTCGGGTATATTTATCTGGCGGAATTCGTGCCGATGGTCATCCTGGCGTTTGTCGGCGGAGCGATGGCTGATTTCTTTGACAAGCGCAAACTACTCCGCATCACTGAGATAGGGCAAACAATGACCACAGCGATACTGCTCGTAAATTCGCTGCTGCCTGATCCGCAGGTCTGGGTTTTGTTTTTGGCAGTTGCGATGCACGCGGGCTTTGCTGCGGTGCAGCGGCCGGCGTTTGAATCGTTTATTCAAAAAGTAATTCCGCCCGAAATGATGTCTGCTGTGATGTCGCTCAATTCGATCCGCTACAGCGTCGGTGCGATCGTCAGCCCGGCGGTTGCCGGCATCATCGCTACACAATTCAGCGCCTCTATCGCTTATACGATTGATCTGATCACATTCATTGCTTCCCTGATCGCCGTTTTTCTCATTCGTGCAGTTCCGTCGCCTGAAAATGCCGAAAGGCCGAGTTTCCAATCGGTCAAGCGCGCGTGGAAATACGCCTTCAGTCGTCAGGAACTCGTTGGCACATATTTCATCGACGTTGCCGCGATGTTTTTTGCGATGCCGCAGGCTCTGTATCCGGCGTTGGCCGCGGTTTACGGCCCGCAGTATGTAGGCTTCTTTCCGGCGGCGCTCGCTGCGGGCGCTTTGGTCGCAGGCCTGACATCGGGTTGGGCGAAGAATGTTCATCGACACGGTTTGATGGTGACGATAGCGGCAGTTCTTTGGGGCGTCGCGATAATCTTCTTTGGCATGGCGAACAGCATTTTTCCTGCGTTGTTGTTTCTTGGTGCAGCCGGTTTCTTCGACATGATCTCCGGAATTTTTAGAGGTTCGATCTGGAATCAGACGATACCAAATTACCTTCGAGGCCGTCTCGCGAGTATCGAAATGATGAGCTACCTGACCGGCCCGATGCTCGGCAGTGCTAAAATGGGAATTGTCGCAGAGATGTTTAGCGTCAAGACAGCAATCGTGTCCGGTGGAATTTTATGTGTCGCTTCGGTTCTGGGAGCGGCGGTATTCCTGCCAAAATTTGCGATATACGATGGCCGTGAGGGCATCAAACAGAGAGAGATCGAAGAAGCCGAACGAGAAGCTGGATCCTAGCCACAGAGGCCACAGAGATCGCTGAGATCTGGACTTAAAAAACTCAATGTTCTCTGTGTTCTCTGTGGCAAAATGTTCTTATGCCAATTTTGCGCAAACGACAGATCGAAAATCTCGAACAACTGAGCGGCGAAGAGCTGCAGGCTTTTCTTGATTCGCTCCCAGCCGGCCAGGAAACGGTAAGCGAGATGCTCGATTTTATCGAAGACGAGCTGTATGAAACGACGTGCAATCACAGCCTGCAATATGCAATGCGTTTTATGATGGACAACCGGCTCGATTTTCCAAAATTAACAGGCTGGCTGAGCGAAAACGGCGGCTACTGCGACTGCAAGGTGATGGACGAGATCGCACCGATCTGGCGAACGAAGTTTGGCGATGAATAGCGGGCGGAAACGCGAGTGTGAACGAGCGTGCAGATTGTCCTCCACGGGCACGCTCGTTCACACTCGCCTTTCCGCCCGTAGTATCTCTCTTAAATATTTTCCCGTGTGAGAATCAGAAACTTTCGCTATATTTTCCGGCTTGCCGGTTGCAACGATCTCGCCGCCGCCTATGCCGCCTTCGGGGCCGAGGTCGATAACGTAGTCGGCGGTTTTTATTACGTCCATATTGTGCTCGATGACGAGGATGCTGCCGCCGTTGTCGATTAGCGCTCGAAATGCGGCGAGTAGCTTGTTGATATCGTCGAAATGGAGGCCGGTTGTTGGCTCGTCGAATATAAAGAGCGTTTGGTTTGCCGTTTTTTGCGCGAGGTGCGAGGCGAGTTTTACACGCTGGGCTTCGCCGCCGCTCAAGGTAGTGGCGGATTGGCCCAGCCGTAAATAGCCGAGGCCGACGGCGTCGAGAACTTTTAAACGCGAGACGATCTTTTGCACGTCTTTGAAAAACAAAATCGCTTCGCGAACGGTCAATTGCAGGGCTTCGTGGATGTTTTTGCCTTTATATTTGACGTCGAGAATATCTTGTTTAAAACGCATTCCGCGACAGTCTTCGCAGGTCAATTCGACATCGGCGAGAAACTGCATCTCGATCGTGACGGTTCCACTGCCTTGGCAAATTTCGCAGCGACCGCCGGGCACGTTGAACGAGAAATGCGATGCATTATAGCCTTTTGCTTTTGCGAGATTAGTCGCGGCAAAGACTTCGCGGATGGCGTCGTAGGCCTTGATATAAGTCACGGGATTTGATCGCGGAGTGCGACCAATCGGTGATTGATCGACGAGGATAACGTCGTCAACAAAATCTCCACCTTTTATTTCTTTGCAGAATCCGACGTGCGAATTCCATTCACCGCGTTTCTTTTTCAGCCCCGCGTAAAGAACGTCGTGAACCAGCGTCGATTTGCCCGAGCCTGAAACTCCCGTTATACAAACAAGCACGTCGAGCGGTATTTTGACCGACACGTCTTTGAGATTGTGCTCGCGGGCACCTGTGATCTCGATCTTTCGCTTTGTGACAGGCCGGCGTTTTTGCGGAACCTTGATCTCAGCATCGCCGCGAAGATATTTGGCTGTTAGCGACGTTTGAGACTTTAGCAGATTTGCAAAGTTGCCTTCATAAACCAATTCACCGCCGAACTCGCCGGCGTGGACGCCGATGTCGATAATATGATCGGCGGCACGCATTGTTTCTTCGTCGTGCTCGACGACCAGGACGGTGTTGCCGATGTCGCGCAGGTTTTCGAGTATTTTGATCAGCCGCGCATTGTCACGCGGATGCAGGCCGATGCTAGGCTCATCGAGAACATAAAGCGTGCCGACGAGAAGCGAACCAAGATTCGTTGCAAGTTGGATACGCTGCGCCTCGCCGCCGGAAAGCGTTGCTGCGAGACGTCCAAGCGTCAAATAATCCAAACCGACCTCGACCAAGAATTTTAAGCGGCGGCGGATTTCCAATAACAATTTGTCGGCGATCTGAGAACGCTCGGCGTCGAGCTCAAGATCTTCAAAAAACTTGTGGGCATCGCTGATCGACATTTCGACGATCTCGGGCAGCGAAAGCATTCCTATCTTCACGTCGCGAGCCTCTTGACGCAAACGCTGACCGTCGCAGTCGGGGCAGCGTGTGTAGCCGCGATATTTCGCGAGAAATACTCGGACGTGCAGTTTGTATTTTTTTGTTTCGAGCCACTCAAAAAAACCTTTGATGCCGCGCCAGCCTTCGTCGCCGTAGATGATGCAGTTTTGCTGAAAGTCAGGCAGGTCGGCGTATGGCGTTTTCAAATCTATCGACGCCGATTGGGCATATTTTATTAATTCCTTCTGCGCCCACGCATTGCTCGGGCGCGTGAACGGCTCGATTGCTCCATCCTTTAGTGACACTAAATGATTCGGAATGACAAGGCCGTAATCGGTTCCGATCGTGTTGCCAAAACCCTGGCACGTCGGACACGCGCCGAACGGGGAATTGAAGCTGAACAGATGCGGCTCAGGCTCCTCGTAACGCGTGCCGTCATATTTGCAGACGTAGCTGTCGGAGAATCTTAGTTCCGAGTTCCGAGTTCCGAGTTTCGAGTTAAGATTGGAATCTGGTTTTGAACTCGGAACTTTGAACTCGGAACTTGGAACTGATATTACGGCGGCGTGGCCTTCGCGAAAGCAGGTTTCAAGCGAATCGACCAGACGTTGGCGAATGTCATTTGCGGCAGCAAGGCGGTCGATCAGGACGTAAGTATTATCGAAATCGTCGTGCGAATAGTCTTCCGGCTTTTGAAGTTCGATCATTTCGCCGTTGCGATAGAGACGCGAAAAGCCTTGCTGCAAGATCGAGATCAGAAATGCCTGTGTGCTGAGGTTTTTGGTGCTCGCTGAGCGCTTCGATTTCGACGTTGAGCCCTTACTTACGTGCGGGCTACTGACACTTGCGGACTTCTGCCTTGCGGTCTTTGCGACTTGGCGGGAAACTTCATCTTGGATTGGAAACAAAACGTAAAAACGTGTCCCTTCCGCCAACTCATTCAAAATCTCATCCGCTGCCGATTCGGGTGAATCTTTTTTTACCTCGCGGCCGCAGGCGTGGCAGATGGTTGTTCCGGCGCGGGCGAAGAGCAGTCGCAGATAATCGTAGATCTCGGTTTGCGTGGCAACGGTCGAGCGCGGATTTTTTGTCGTGTTCTTTTGCCGGATAGCGATGGCGGGCGAGATGCCGGTGATCTCATCGACATCGGGCTTGTCCATGCGTTCGAGGAACTGGCGTGCGTAGGCCGAGAGCGATTCGACATAACGCCGCTGGCCTTCGGCATAGAGCGTGTCAAAAGCAAGCGAAGATTTGCCCGAACCCGAAACGCCCGTGATCACCGTCAGCTTATTGACGGGCAGCCCGACCGTGATGTTCTTGAGATTGTGAACGCGGGCCCCGCGAACGACGATCTGTTCCTCTTTTGACTTCGCAGCCTGCATAGACAAGTTTTGCGTGCGCAGCGCAATAGAGTATTTTACCAAATCGATCAAAGCGTTAAAAATCCGCCCACGAAATACACGAAAAGCACGAAAGGGGAATGGTCGATTTCGTGCCTTGGTGAATTTCGTAGTTAGCCCCTTATGGGCTAATCTGCTACTTTTCGCCAGCCGACTGCCAAGCCATCCTCGACTTCCATTCCAACACCAACAGCACTTACCTTGCCAGCGGTGATCCACGATACCTTATAGGTATCCTGAGTCTTTTCAATGACCAAATCGTATTCGTCCGAAAACTTTCCGTCGTCGTAAAAGTAGCGAACATGGTAGCGTCCAGCGAAGCCCTCTTTTGGGCCACCAGTCGCTATTCCCGGCCCGCCGTATTTGCCCGCGTACATCCATCTAGCGTTCAAAGTTCCCGGCGCATAACTCTTGGTGTAGAGGACGAACCCGATATTATTTGTTTCGGATGCTTCTGACACGTTTGCGACCCGCGTTCCTCCTAAGGCCAACAGCGAGCCTGCCAGCAACGCTATTATGACGAGTGATCTTAACCGATGCATAACAATCTCCTCCTAATTTACGTGTGAGCGATTCTTGATGTGATAACGAACTGTTTATCAGAACTCCGCGATGAGCTCGATCGTGGGTTTAGGCTCTCTCCGTTACCCATAGACCCGCTTCACCTCAGCGATCGAGCCGGCGACCAGTTGTTCCAGGACGGACTTGTCGAGATCGGCGAGTTGCTTGAAGTAGAGGCAGCATTTGGTGAACTTGTGCTTGCCGAGCTTGGCTAACAAGGCGTTCTGTTTGTCGTCTTCGCAACACAGGTATATCACCAGTTCGCGGCCGCGGATGGCGAATCCGGCCAGCGGAGCCTCGCCGGTGTGCCCGCTCTCGTAGGTGTACCGATAGCGGCCAAAGCCGACGATGCTCGGCCCCCACATGTGCGGCTTTTGCCGGGTGATCTTCTTAAGCAGAGCAATCAGTTCCTTGCAGTCTTTGCTCTGCTGCTCATTGGCCCTTGAGGCGATGTAGTCCTCGACGCTGGCGCCGGTTGGTTTTGTCTTGGTTTCAGCCATTGAGATACTCCGTGAAAAGCGGTTCTAGGTGACTAACTACTTGTAACATAACATCCTTGATGATACACCAAATTTCAACATCATCAACGACCTCTTCCGCTTGGTTTGCGGGAAACTATACCTTCTTTTTAGCGATATTACCTTTTTCACCCCAGGACTTGTAGAGTGCGTAATTGATGGGAAGTGCAACAATAGCCGCCGTGATCAGCAAGAGTGACACAAACACAACGCCATTCCAGTAATAGCTGCCGGTTCCGCTGACGATAGCGGCGGCTACAAGGTGGATAAACCATGGCCACGTTGCCGACAACACTGAAAAAAGATAAATCTTCCAAAATCGATTGAACCATGCACCTCGCATAAAGAAAACACTTGCGACTGCGCATGCAACAAAGATCAAAACAATTGCTGTCTCTCCGCGGGAAATAATGCCCAACATCTCCTTGATGTAATGGACGATTAGATGAGCAACAACCTCAAGCAATCCGGGGAGAAGGATGGCGATGAGTAGGCGAGTACGAATTGTCATTTTAGCGCGTTACCAACGATGATCGTAGCGGCTGAAATTTTCACGCCAGTCGTCGGCTTTGTCGTGGGGTAGGATCGGGATCGTGCCTTCGATTAGAATTTGGGCCTCGCGTTCTCGGCGTAGGCGGTAAGTGCGGCCTGTGGGCGAGCAGACTGTCAGGACTATGCGGTCGTCGCTCACTTTGGAAACCGCCGCGAATCGCCAGTCGAGCCGCGAACGCACCAGAAGCCGCGAGCCTACAGCAAGCGACGCGAGCGTTATTTGAGTTTTGGCAGTTTCCACGTCTTTATTCGCTTTTCGTAAATGTCCTTCGGCATTTGTATCAAATACGGATTCTTCTTTGGCGACGCCCAGCCGACGATGCGTTCAAGGTTGCGGCGCTCCATTGTGGTGCTGCCCGAAGTACCTAGACCAGCATCCCTCCAGACATGAAGGAAAACGCACGAGCCGCGGCCTTTTTCGACCGGATAAGAGTTATACGCAACAAAAACGCCGAGAGCGTATTGATCTTTTTCGGCAAGCATCTTCTCAGAACTTTTCCAGTCGAAATTGCCGACCTGCATGCGGTTGACGATGCGGTTGTAGAACTGTGACTTCACATCGTTTACGCATTCAGTGAATTTTTCCATTTTTGTGTATGGCAGCTCGACGGCTTCGGGCTTGCTGCCGGTACCGAACGACTCGGTGAGCGGAAACATGCCTGCAGGCGAATTGCCATCAGCTTCCTGCTTGATCTTTGTCATATCGATGTCGCCGTTAAGCAAATCGGCCCAAGCAAGTCCACTGCGGCCTACGACGACAGGGAAGCTTTCGCCGACCTGTTTCCAGTCACTTTTAATATTTTTGCGCTCGAAAAGAGTGGCGGTGGCTGTGACAGTGTCCCAGTCCTTTGTCGTTACGACGACAGCTTGCAGAGAATTTTCAAAGAGAGGTTTGATAGCAGGTGGTTCCGTTTTTTTGACCTGCGCTCCGATCGCTACCGTAAGAACGATCAACGACAAAAATGACGTAAATGACCTAATCATTGATCTTTGAAAACAGAATCGCCCGCCAAGGCTCCTTTGCTGACCGCATAGAGTCTCATTCCGACCGTTATCATCACCAGCGAAATCCCGATCCAAAGAACTACCCACAACAAAGCCGGAATACCAGTTGCGGCGGCCATATTTGCTGCGTCGTTCGCTTTTCCAGTCGTGGCCGAGATAAAGAAAAGGTCTTTCAGGCTGAAAAAGGCGTTTAGCAAACATTGCACCGCAAGAAACGCAAGCGCGAAATTGACCCATTTCGGCTTAGCAAATTTTGCTATCGCAAAAAGCCCTGCCGAAAGCACAGCGCCGGAGAACACCGTGAAAACAACGCTTAAGAACGTAACATTCTGCAGCAGATTCCAAAACGGAGCCAGAAAACCGAAAACAATCGTCATCACACCGACGAGTCCCGACAAAATATATAGCGCTAACTGCGACGAGTAGCCATATCGCATCCAGACGAGCAGCAGCGTGCCGAATGCCGTAGCTCCGAGATAGCCGGCGCTTGAGATAAGCATCGATGAAAACCAGGGAGCCTCCGACCAGACCATTCCGCTCCCGTCCGGCGCCACTGTAAGGCTCTTTACACTGTTCCCGGTGATAAGCGTCATCAACGCATGGCTGCTTTCGTGAACAAACGTCGCAAAAAGCTGTAGCGGATAAACGATGTATCCGACCAGCGGCAGATACCACGCGATCATCCACAGAACTACGCTGATCGCGGTTGCAGTTAACAACAGAGTCACTTGAGGTTTAGCGTCTTCGGCTAGCGTGTATTTCATATTCTGAACTCCTTTCAAATCTACAAGCGAATACGTCTATTCTAACCTAAAGTTCGACTTTCCGCCGGTTTTTGATTCGAGTTTTATTTCCGAGATAATGATGTCTTTTTGGACGGCTTTGCACATGTCGTAGATTGTCAAGGCGGCGACCGAGACTGCCGTCAATGCTTCCATCTCGACGCCGGTTTGTGCGTTTGTAATTGCCTCGGCTTCAAGATAAACGCCATAGTCACGAAACTCGGCAGTTACATTTACTTTCGACAGGTTGATCTGATGGCAGAGCGGAATCATTTCCGACGTTTTCTTTGCGGCCATGATACCTGCAATTCTGGCGATCTCAAGAGGATCGCCTTTCGGAGTTTGTTGAGTTTGGAGAGTTTTTAGCGTTTCGAGAGAAAGCAAAATTTTGCCGGATGCGACGGCACGGCGGGCTGTTATTTCCTTTCCAGAAATATCGACCATTTTGATTTTTCCGGCTTCGTCAAAATGTGAAAGGTCATTCATATTTTTACAAAAATGCAATCTTGGCGACATCGCCTTTTGCGAGATGTTTGCCTTTTGGGACGAAAACAAGCGAATCGGCACGCGCATACCCGATGAAATCCGAAGACCCTTGCCATTTTAACGGATGTGCAAGCAATTGACCCGATTTATTTGTCTCCAAACGCGATGGCAGATATGTGTCACGCTCGCGTGCAGCTTTTGCGTCGGCAGCAAGAACGGCGAAACCTTGTTTGAGATCGGTCGCAGCGGCGCCTTGCATCGTGAGGATGGCTTTGCGGACAAATAAATGAAACGTCACAGCCGCCGAAACCGGGTTGCCCGGCAGGCCGAAAACAAGTGTTTTTCCAAGCCTGGCAAAAACCGCAGGTTTGCCCGGTTTAAGCCCCACTTTGTCAAAAAATATCTCGGCGCCGAGCTCAATCAATACCTTTTTCGTCAGGTCGTATTTCCCGACTGACACTCCGCCAGTTATTACGAGAATATCGGCGTCCTTCGCCGCATTTGAAATTTGAGATTTGAGATTTGAAATATCGTCCTTCGAGATCGGAAAAATCTTTGTCGCCGCTCCGAATTTTCGAGCAAGAACATCAAGCATCACGGAATTCGAATTGCGTATCTGATCGCGCCCGGGCTTTTTTGTGATTTCTACGATCTCGCTGCCGGTTCCAAGGATCGAGACGCGCGGCTGTTTACCGATTTTCACTGTTGCATAACCGAACGCGGCGAGGGTGGCGATCATATTTTCACTTATTATTTCGCCTGATTTGAAAATTGTGGTTCGATTTTTTATTTCGCTGCCTCTATAGACGATGTAGCGGCCTTTTTCGGTTGGTTCGTTTATTATGATCCGGTTGTCATCGAGTTCACGCGTGATCTCAATTTTTTGAACCGCATCGGCACGTTTAGGCAATGGGGCGCCAGTCATAATTCTCACGGCTTCGCCGCGTTGCATTGTCTTATGCCAGCCTCGTCCGGCGGTGGATTCGCCGACAATTCTCAGTGTTACGGGAGCATTTTTTGTATCGGCGGCGACAAGTGCAAAACCGTCCATCTGCGAGCGGTCGAAAGGCGGCAAATCGGTGTCGGCGATGACGTTCTCACGTAAAACACGGCCGACCGGTTGAGATAATTCGACTTTTTCTGGGCCAAGCGTCTTCGTTTCGCGTCCAATGATTTTTAAGGCTTTTGAGATATTTATCATTAACCTTCCAACAAACTAAAAAGTGAAAACTAAAAACTGTACGGTTTCGTGATGACGCCGTGAAATGCTAGAATTCAAATTTGCATTTACGTCCGAATCTTATCATAACTAATTTTTAGAGAGGAAAACTGTGATCGATTTTGAATTGACCGAAGAACATTTGGCTTTGCAGCAAACGGTGCGCGAGTTTGTCGCGGGCGAAGTTGCTCCATATATAAAAGAATGGGATGAAAAATCGCATTTCGAGCGCTCTGTTTTTGACAAGATGGCCGGGCTTGGGTTTTTGGGCGTCTGTATTCCGGAGCAGTATGGCGGAGCGGGATTTGATTACATTTCGCTCGGCATTGTCTGCGAGGAACTTGAAGCGTGCGATACGTTTTTGCGGGTTGCGATGTCGGTGCATGTCGGACTGAACAGTCTTAGCGTCTTTAGCTGGGGAAATGAGGAGCAGAAGCAGAAATATCTCGTTCCGCAGGCGAAGGGTGAGAAGATGGCAACGTTTGGTTTGACCGAGCCGAATGCAGGTTCAGATGTCGTCGGAATGCGTTCTGTTGCGAAGCGCGACGGCGACGATTGGATTTTGAACGGTGAGAAGATGTGGATATCGCTTGGCGATGTTGCCGATCATTTTTTGTTTTTCTGCTGGACCGATCAGGAAAAGCAAAAGGTGCGTGATCATACGGGAATGAGCTGCTTCATCGTTGAACGTTCGATGGCAGGATTTTCGAGCGGAACACTGCATGGCAAGCTTGGAATTCGTGCAGGCAATACGGGTTATTTTTCTTTGCAGGATGTTCGGGTGCCGAAAGAGAATATGCTCGGCAACCCAGGCGAAGGATTTAAGATCGCGATGTTCTCGCTCGAAAATGGCCGTTATACGGTTGCTTCGGGTGCGACCGGCGTCATCCGAGCAGCCCGCGACGCTTCGGTTGCGTATGCGAACACGCGTGAAGTTCAGAATCAGCCGATTGCAAACTTCCAGCTTGTAAAGCAAAAGATCGCCAATATGGAAGCCGATTACGAGATGGCTCATCTGCTTTGGCTGAAAGCGGGTTATTTGAAAAATTTGGGTTTACCATCGGCTCGCGCAGCGAGTCTTGCAAAGTGGCAAGCGACGATTCGCAGCGAAACAGCCGCGTCGATGGCCATCGAAATTCACGGAGCGAACGGTTATACAAACGACTATCCGGTCGAACGTTATCTGCGTAACTGCAAAGCAGCCGTGATCTATGAAGGCACACGCGACATACACACTCTTATGCAGGCCGACTGGGCGTTGGGACTGAAAAAGGAAAAGGCGGCCCGCGTTACGTTGCCGCCTTACAAACCTGCCGGCAGCAAGGATGCTGCGGCTTGAAGTTTATTGCGCTGAATTTGCCGATTGCTTGAGATCCAGAGCCGGGCTTTTGTTCGTCATTCTCCATTCGCCTTCTTCTTTTACGAAAACGACCTGGATGCCGTTTGGATACTTGTCGGTTCGAATGCGAGCCACCGCTTTATCGCCGTCGATCTTCTCATTGATGACTTCGCATGGTTCTCCCGCAACTTTGTCTCCTTCCAGATATTTGATGAGGGTTTTAATTTTTTCAAGCTTCATCTGGCTCTCGAAAAATTTGATCGTGTCCTGGGAATAAACTTTGCGCAGAGCGGCCTCGTCGTTTTTCTTCCAGGCTTCGCAGTATGCTTTAAAAACCGGCGTTAAAGTCGGCGCATTGTTTTTGAGTTCTTCGGGAGTTGATTTTGTCGTTTCGAGCGGATTGTTCGTGTTTGCCTTTGCTGCGTTTGCGTTACCGCCGACCGGATTTGCCGGAGGACCACCGCAGCCTGACAAAGCCGCGCACAATAAACCAACTGCCAAGGTCAGGACTGATTTTGATCGCATAATAGGTGACTATACTCCAAAAAATTTAGAATTCAAGAGTATAATAAATTTATCCGAATGAACAAACCCGCGCAAACCGAGCTGCACCGGCTGTTTTTGATCGAGCGTCTTCCCGAACCGTTGACGCGCTCCAGCAGCCATCTGCAGCTTTTTGACAATTATATCGAAAACACGCGATTGAGGCTGCGGAATATCCGCGATCCGTATTCAAATTTGTGGACGCGTATTTTGCAGCAACGCTTTCCGTCGGTCGATGGAGATTACGCCGTCACCAAACTCGCCGAGATCCATCTAAACGATGCGGAATACGCAGTATTTGAACGTTTTGAAGGCAGGGAAATACGCAAGAATAGATATTTTCACGAATTCGACCGTGTGTCGTTCGCGTTCGACGTATATCTTGGCAATCTTTGGGGCTTAAACACGGCTAGAGTCGATTTTGAAACGCGCGAGCAAATGGAAGATTTCGCGCCGCCGCCGTTTGCGGTCTTTGAAGTTACGAACAATGCGTTTTTTACAGGCGTGAATCTTGTCGACAAAAAATTCGGTGATGTACAGGTGGAAGTAGCACGGATTGGCTCACGCACGAAGGCTGAACCGCCTGTGTAAGCAGGTGGCGGAGCGTTCGTAGTTTCGCGCGTTAATTTTTGCCTTTGCGCTTCGCCACCCGCTTACGCGGGCGGTTCTGCCTAACGTTTTCGTGGCGTTAAGGTTACCGCGCGTTCGAGGGAAGCGTATATTTGCAGATAGATTTGTGTCTCGCGCGGGATCAGTGAAGTCCAATTCATGCCGCCGCGGTCGATGTAACCCGGCAGCCGGGCCGGATTTGAATTGTAACCGGCGGCCATCAATTGTTGCTGCGTGGCGATGCCTGTTTGGAGAGCGGTAAAAACGGTCGGGCTGGCGAGCAGATCGTTCCAGGTCATTTGCATGTAGAGCAGCATGGCCTGCGTGGCGTTGACGTGGTTCCGCATTCCTTCGACAAAATCGGGCATCAGCACCGCGTTTGGAAAACGGCTGCGGACCATTCTGTATGTCGCAGGAATCATCTGAACCATTCCGCCTGCGCCTGCCGAACTTACCGAATACCGATAAGTTTGTCCCTCATTCAACGCAAAAAGGGTGAAAATATCGTTATAGATATTCGGGTGAAACTCTGTGCGAAAACGCTGATGGTCAACGTGCTCAACCGTCGCAAGTCTTTCGGCAATGTCGGCGACCTTTGGCTGGATCGCGTAGCCTTTGTTTCGCAACTGGTCGCGGGCGATCTCGATGACGTTTTGAACGTAAAAGCGTCCGGCGCTGACGACTTCCGGCGTCACTAGGCCGCGATGTGTTGACATGTAATAAGCCGTTTCGATGAATCGTCCGCCGCGCTCGACCGGATACTGAACCAGCAGAGGCAATTGCGCCTGGCCGGTTTGGTCGGTGATCGCGATCGGCGTATTAACGCCGTTTGCGCGAATGGTCCGCGACATCATTTGCCGTCCGTTTGATGACAACGCCGGAGTTATGATATTCGGATTTAGAAAATCTTCCTTGCTGATGACTATGTAGTCGATCTTTTTATCTCGCCAGTTATAAAATGCGATGCGTACGGTACTGACAAATGGCATAGGCAATGTCGGGTCAGAGCTTGCGGTCGTGATCGGTCGCGTCTGCATTTCGCGTTTTGCCTCGGCGATCTTGCCTTTTATCTGGGAAAAGTTTAAGCCCTTGTAAGAAAGATTACTGGCTGTTGAAGGCGGAGCAGGCGGATTTTGCCCGACGACATTCGGTGTCTTTGCGGGCAGCGGCGCGGGCGTCGAAATTCTGATCGGCTGAACGGGCGGCATCGAACTTGTGACAATCACACGCGAGGGCGTCTGCTGAGGTTTATTTGTCTGGGCAAAACCGGAGGCCACAAAAGACGCAAAAACAAAAATACCTATGCAAATGCAGTTTTTCATAATGGATTACGGAGAGACCGAGGGGCAGCACGTATAAGATTCTCTTAATCGACACATTGTTGTCAACCATTTTCATAATATTTGCATAAGCCCGCACGTAAGTAAGGGCGGTATAGGTCAACTGGTGCGTGTTCCGCCCTTACTAACGTGCGGGCTTTCGCATCGCGGGTTATTAGGGTATAACTAACCTTTCGCATTTTGCGGAACGATGTTCTTTTAGTATGAAACAACTTTTTGGAACAGACGGAATACGAGGCCTGGCCGGAGAATTTCCGCTGGATTATAAAACGGTGCTGATTATCGGAGCATCGCTGGCGCGGCAGTTTCGCGAGAGACTCGGCCGCGATCCGCGTTTTGTGTCGGGGCGCGACACGCGCGAGTCGAGTGGCCGGATCGAAGCTGCTTTTCATGCGGGTGCATCTTCGGAAAATGCCGTTTGCGAATCGGCCGGCGTAATCACAACGCCCGGCGTTGCGTATCTAACAAGTGAGTTTGATTTCGACGCCGGAATCGTGATCAGCGCTTCGCATAATCCATATCAGGACAATGGCCTGAAGATATTTTTGCCGACCGGCAGGAAGATCGACGAACTAACCGAACGCGAGATCGAGCGCGATATTTATGCCGGAGTTGTAACCGCTTCAGGCAGCGGAGTAGTCCGTTCGAAAAGAATCGAGGAGTTTAGCCGCGACTATCTTGAGCACATTAAGAGCGCGTCAGGTGATTTTTCTGCTGCCGGAATAAAGGTCGTTATCGATTGTGCAAACGGTGCGGCGTGCGGTCTTTCGGCGATTCTATTTGCCGAACTCGGAGCCAAGGTCGTCACGATTCACAACCAGCCCGATGGACGAAACATAAACGAAAATTGCGGCTCAACGCACCTTGGTGATTTACGGAAAAAAGTCGTAGAAGAAAAAGCCAATCTGGGTGTCGCGTTCGACGGTGATGCAGACCGTTCACTTTTTGTCGATAAAAAAGGAAACGTGATTGATGGCGACGCGACACTTTGGATAATGGCGCAGTATCTGAAAGATCACGGCAAGCTGGCAAATAACACGATCGTGGCAACAGTGATGAGCAACATCGGTCTTGAGCTAGCGCTCAAATCTAAAGGCATAGAATTATTGCGAACGGATGTCGGTGATAAATACGTACTCGAAAGGTTGATCGAGACGGGCTCGGAAATTGGCGGCGAGCAGTCGGGACATATCATCTTTCCGGAGGTAAGCCTTGTCGGCGACGGCATGATGACGGCATTGCTTTTGTTGAAGGCAATCACCGAAAGAGGCGTTTCGCTTTCGGAAGCTGTAAGTGGATTTGTTCGTTATCCGCAAACACTTGTGAATGTAACTGTGCGCGAAAAAAGGCCATTTGACGACGTGCCAGAGATCGCGGAAGCTGCAAGGCAAATCGACAAAGAACTCGACGGCGAAGGCCGCCTGCTTCTACGGTATTCCGGCACGGAAAATCTCGCTCGCGTGATGATTGAAGGGAAGGACCAGGCCGTTATCGAACAGCAGGCAGAACGGTTGGCCGAAGTGATCCGAACGAATCTAGGTTAGAAAATGCTGATCGCACTGTATCGTTGGAAGATCAAATCTGGTCACGAACAGCAGTTCATCGAAGCGTGGTCCGAGATAACTCTGTATTACCGCGAAAATCACGGCTCTTTTGGCTCGCGGCTTCATCGCGGAAGCGACGGCTTGTTCTATGGCTATGCAAAATGGCCTTCGGCGGAACAACGCGCGAAAGCGTTTATAACCGGTGAGGAACATCCCGCTCGCCCGGCAATGGTCGAAGCAATTGAAGAATCATTTCCCGAAGTTTTGCTCGAAGTCGCAGCCGATCTTTTGATTGACCACCGCGAAAGATGAAAAACCTCACAATAAATTTCGGCCGGGAATCTTCTGCATATTCGATTTTTATTGGCAACGACCTTTTGGATGACAGCGGCAAGTGGGCACGTAAATGTCTCGGAAAAGACACGGTAAAGATTGTCATCGTTTCAAATCCAACGGTTTTCAAACTCTACGGAAAACTAACGGAGCAGGGCCTTAGTGCTGCAGGTTTTGAAGTTTCACATTTTCTGATGAAGGACGGCGAGCGGTATAAAACTCTCAAATCCGCCGAATCCGCTCTCAATTTCTTTTCGGAAAAAAGACTTTCCCGAACCGACGCAGTCGTCGCTCTTGGCGGCGGCGTGGTCGGCGATCTGGCTGGTTTTGCGGCGGCCGTTTATCTTCGCGGAATTTCGTTTTTGCAGATTCCGACGACGCTGCTTGCGATGATCGATTCTTCGGTTGGCGGCAAGACCGGAGTGAATTCGCCATTTGGCAAAAATCTGATCGGCGCGTTTCAACCGCCGAGCGGCGTTTTGATAGATACAGACACTCTAAGAACGCTGCCAGAGAGCGAACTCACCCCAGGCTTTTGCGAGGCTGTGAAGCAGGGAGCGATTGGCGGCACGAAGCTTTTTGAGCAAACTGGCGATTTTCTCGCACGCTTTCCGCCCGGCGATATTGTTAAATTTGCGCATGACAAGAATTTCAAATCTCAGATTTCAGATCTGATATTTTCTCAAATCGCATTTAAGGCCGATATTGTTGCGAGTGACGAGAAGGAATCTTTAGCTCTAACCGGCCAAAAATCGAGAAAGATACTCAATTTTGGTCATACGCTGGCTCATGCGCTTGAGAAAGTGACTGATTATAAATACTTTAAGCACGGCGAGGCTGTTGGTTACGGGATTTTGTTTGCGGCGGAGCTGTCGAAAACTCTTGCAATTTGTGGTGAAAAAGATGTAAAATTGTTGAACGATGTTGTGCATCGTGTCGGCCCTCTGCCGCGCCTTGCAAATATCGATGCACAAGAGGTTTTTGAGGCTTTCAGATACGACAAAAAAAACCTGTCGGGTTCGCTGCAGATGGTGCTGCTTCGAGGCATTGGCAAACCTGTGATCCTGGACGAAAAAGACATCCCGCGACAGACTACGCTAAAAACCCTCAAAAATTTTCTTCACAAATGGGCTTGAACTCACGAGTCCGCCATTCTCTTAGGAGATCAAAGAAATGAATAATTCCGCAAAAAATCGCTCTTCGGAACGCGGCAGCGCCGGCGTCAAATTTACGATCGCGCTAGTCATCATAGTGCTAATGGCGCATGCCGGATACAATTACGTGCCCGTCGCTTATGACGCGGAAAGCCTGAAATCGGACATGGAAACCGCAGTCCTGCAAGGTCTCGCGCTTCCGGGAAAGCTGAATCCCGTCGATAACGTAAAGGCTCGCGTCAGACAATCGATGCAGCTAAATAATATACCGGCCGATGCGTTGGTGGATGTAAAACATCAGGCAAATGCCATCACGGCGCACGTCGTCTATACGAAAGAGGTCAACATTCTGCCGTTCGGTATCTACAGATATGCCTACCATTTTGACCACACGGCAACACCGACCGGATTTTTGCTGAAGCAGTAGCGCGTATTATGCGTAAGCCCGCACGTAAGGGCGGAACGCTCAACTTGTTCCGCCCTTACTCACGTGCGGGCTTGCGCAAACACTTGCTGAATTTTAAGCGGCTGGATTTGGATGAGGCCTTCGGGAGCGTCGGCTAGCCAGGTCGAAGGGCAGACGCCGCAGATTGTGCATTTTTCGACGGCCGGACAGGGAAGGCTCGATTGAGAGAGAAGCGCTTTTTCGTGCTCGGTTTTTAAGAATTCAAACGATAATCCCGAATCAACTATCGACCACGGAAGAAACTCGTCGTAGCTTCTGTTTCGCGAAGTGTGAAATGCGGCGTCGATGCCAGTTTCGCGCAAGGCTCGGTTGAGATCGCCGTTAAGTCGAGCGGCAGCGTCGATCGCTTTTGCAACGGTGCGGTCGCCGGACGAGTACAACGCCTGTTCGTGAGCGATGCGGGCGGACATGAAGCGAACCTCGACATTCGGGATTTTGCTCAAGCCTTTGCAGACATATTTTATTCGGCGCTTCAGTTCCTTTTCGTTACAGATCGCATCCCATTGCAGCGGGGTGTTTGGTTTTGGCACCAAGCCGTTGAGCGACGGAATGATCTTGCCCGCGCGGCCAAATCGTTTTCCGGCCTCGAGCATTCGATTTTTTATTCGCTCGACCAGCACAAACATTTCGTCGAGGTCTTCGTCCGTCTCGGTCGGCAGGCCGACCATCATGTAGAGTTTGACGGTCAACATTCCGCGGTCGAAAACCGCTCCGCAGATATCGACGATCTCGTCGTTAGTAAGATTCTTGTTTATCACGCGGCGAAGGCGGTCGGAACCTGTTTCCGGCGCGACGGCAATCTGCTGGTCGCGCGATTCGACCAATGCATCGAGCAACTCGTCCGAGATCTGATCGAGCCGGAGAGACGAAACCGAAATGCGATAATCCATCGCACGCAATTCTCTTAGGATCGTTGAGATCTCAGGGTGATCGCAGACTGCTGTAGAGACTAGGCCGATCTTGTTTGTTTTCGAGCGCCACACGCGAGCTTTTTCGAGAATATCTTTCGCGGGCACGACACGCGGCGGATAGTAGTTGTAACCAGCCCAACAAAAACGACAGCCCTGCGAACAACCGCGAGATATTTCAACCAAAAGGCGGTCGCCCATCTCGGCTTCAGGCGACCAGACGGCGGTTGAAGGGCAAAATGTTTCCTGATTGAGCAGAAAGTCTGCAAGTTCTGTCTCGCCGCGTTTTAGCGCTCGTCGGAGCGTGCCTTCCTTTGGATTTACCGACGCGACGGCACGGCCGACACGTTTCGGTATGCCTTTTACATTTGGAACGTAATCGAAAACGGTTCCGTCTTCGTTATAAATCACGTCGTAAAACGACGGCACGTAAAAGCCGCGTCCGATGCGGGCGAGAGACAAGAGTGTTTCAGCCTTTGAGTCATTTTCAACAATCGCATCGACTAATTGATACGCAAGTATCTCGCCTTCACCGACTGCAATAAGGTCAGTGAAATCGGCAATCGGTTCGGGATTGAGGAACGACGCCGCTCCGCCCATGATGACGAGCGGATGATTTTCATTTCGCTCTTCAGCCCAGACGGGAATGCCCGAAAGTTGCAGCATCCGCGCCATGTTCAGATAATCCGTCTCAAACGAAATGGAAAAGGCGACGACATCGAAGCCTTTTACATTCGACTGCGTTTCGAGCGACATCAGAGGCGTTCCGGATTTTTCGTATTCGATTAACTCATCACGGTCGGGCAGGAAGACACGCTCGCAAACGACTTCGGGAATCGAATTGAAAAGCTCATACATCGTATGAAAGCCGAGATTCGCCATTCCGATCGCGTGCGTGTTCGGATAGCAAAGCGCGATTCGCAAAGCGCCTGCGCGCGAAATTACATAACCCTCTTCCGCAGCGAGTTTGCGTTTATAGCTCTCTATGATGCGTTTGCTCATCAATTACGAAACAACTAGATTAACAGAAAGAAAAAGACAATGTACTAAAGCAATTTTATATAGCGGGAGGGTATCGCCCTTACTTCCGTGCGGGCTTAGGCACATTTGCCTTCGGTGTTGTGTAATACGGCTTGTGCTGAACTACGTAAACCTTTTCGTCTAAGACGCCGTCGCCGTCAACATCGACTTTGACCTGCAATTTGTATTTCTTTCCCGGCTCATGCGGCTCGTTGAGGTCGTATGCGAGTGAATATTGATTTCGCAGCAAAGCATTGATCGAGTTTAGATAATCAGGGGCTTCGCTCGCGAAGGTCATTGAAAAGTGTGCTCCGCCTGACTCTTTAGCTATGGTATTCATCGCATTTTGAGCCTGAAGAAAGGTCAGGCGATCGGGCGTGCCGGGCATCACACGCGACGGATCGAGGCGGTCACAGTATAACTTGCAGAAAAGATTTCCGGTGCTGATGATATAGATCGGAATGCCGGTTTCCTGAATTATCCGGCGAATTTCGTCGTAACTGACTCCGCCAAAAGTATTGATACCGGACGCGACGAGGATGATCGCTCTTCGTTTCGCCTTCACGTTGATCATGCCGCCGAACTCGGCGGTTCGATCTTTTGTATCTTCCAAAACAACCGCATCGCCTTTCCCGCCAAGCAGTGCAAACCTTAATGCTTCGTGAAGGTTGCTGTCGGAAAAGGCGGGCTTGTTGCGAAGCAGAAGGTTCATCGTGTCGTTTATTCTTTTCGGGTCGTTTGTAAAATCGGTAATGGTCGTCGGCCTGAGGTCAAACGCAATTACCGAAGCATAATCATTTGGCGGTTTTATAAAACGCGTCAGGAAATGCGCAACGGGCCTCAAAACTTCATGCGTTCCCGGCTCGAAATAGCCGCCCGCAGCCCGTCCGAGCGTTTCGCTGAACCGGCTGTACTCGACGACCAGCGTAACCGTAATCGGCGATTCGGGAGTTGTGAAATTCGAGATGTCTTTTTTGACGCCGTTCTCAAAGATCGTAAAATTCTCTTTTTTCAGGCCGGTGATAATCTGCCCGGTCTTTTTGTTAAAGACAACGGCATCGACGTTGACGATATTTGTCTCGATCTTCTCAACCGTCGGATCGATCACGGCGTTTTTTTCTTCTTCGAGCCGTTTTCTCTCTTCCTCGGCTTTCTTAACATCTTCCGGTGAAGGCCGCGTATTCTTCTTGCCATCGCCGGTCGGCCGCTCGGTCTTCTGCGGCTTAGACTGCGCGGTTACTGCCGCTGTTGTAATCAACAGAGAAAAAAAGACCGCAAGGACCGCAGAGACCAAATTGTTAGCGCTCAAATTCGACATATTTTATCCTTAATTAACATCTGTGAGTTAGATACAGATTCTCCGTCTTAAGTTGGTTAAAAGCAATCAAACTCCGCTGCCTTTTACCGCATTGACGCTGGGACAAATCATACTCTCTCCTACCCTAGTCGGAAATATTCCTACTTCTTACTACCAAGAAACGCTCGAGGAACGCGTAACTTATTGCAAATGCGTTATTTATTCGAATTGTCCCGCACAGTTGCAATTTTTAAAACCTTCTCCTTGTATAGAACAATTTTTATAGCCTCCGCCGTTAGTAAATAACCATATCACAAGAATGCAAAAAATGCAAAATTGTTTTACGTATGCAACCTTTTGGTATTGGCGTTGAGTAGGCTAGTTTAAAGACCTTTGCGATCTTTGCGTCTTTGCGTGAGAAAATTTCACGCCAAGACGCAAAGATCGCAAAGAAATTGGGCAGTTAGTTTGCGCCTTGAACAATCCGCGTTTCGAGGGTATCATTACGGCAAAAGCGACTTGGTGTTAAGGTGTCAACTCTGAATCTGTACGACTGGATCGCGCGAAGAATAAGTTTATGACAAGGCTGTCTATAGCGATTCTGATCTTTGGGGCGGCGGTTTTTGTTGTGATCGGCGCGCTCCCTTATCTTAATGGCGCTGCGACCGCTGCGACCGCGACCGCGATGTTTCCGCTCGGAGCTACACCGACGGAAACCGCGACCGATACGCC
>JBJXHF010000021.1:0-72558 GCA_046160805.1 Pyrinomonadaceae bacterium | reverse complement strand
CCTAAGCATCAACATCTTTGACAAAACGCAAATAAATACGCTGTTTCAAGACTCTTATCTACATGTTTTCAAAGATCACAACTGTAACCAGTTGACTTTATTCGACTTTTAACGCAACGCTAGTGATTAGTTTTCAGTTCTCAGTTATTCCGAAGAGTTCTTGAAGGCTATCTAGTCAACGCTGCTAGGAGTTCGTCACGAACTTCCCTCTGGCTGCCAAAACCGTCGAGCCAAATCGCGTCAGGCTCGCCGCGAAACCACGTTAACTGGCGTTTGGCATAGTTGCGAACGTCCTGCTTAGATTTTTCGATAGCCGAAGCAAGGTCGCGCTCGCCGCGAAGATATTCGCAAACGCGTCGATAGCTGTGCGCTCCGAGAGCGTTGGTGTTGTCCTTAACACCTGCGGTCCGCAAATCCCTTACCTCTTCGACGAGGCCGTCTGCAAAGTGCTGCTCGGCGCGAGCATTTATCTTTTCATAAAGCACGTCACGCGGCGGATTGAGGACAAATAACTCAATTCGATCAGCAAACTCCGGCGGCGCAGCGCGATTCAGCTGTTGTTTTGAAAGCCGCTCACCTGTCTGAAAATAAACCTCAAGCGCCCGTATCACGCGCACAAAATCGCGCGGCTGCAACTTCGACGCCGCGTCGGGATCGACGCGATCCAGCATTTTGTGCAAATGCTCGGCACCACGCCTCTCCTGTATCGCTCGCAAACGTTCGCGTAAATTCTCATCGGTCTTCGGACTATCAAACAACGGCTGCCGCAAAGTGCGCAAGTAAAATCCCGTTCCACCGACAAGTATCGGTGTCCGCCCGCGTGATTCGATCTCAACAATCTTCATCGCCGCATCACGCGCCCAATCACCGGCTGTGTAGTTAACACTCGGCTCGACATAATCGATCAAATGATGCATCACACCGCGTTTTTCTTCTTCTGTCGGCTTAGCAGTCGCGATCTGAATACCCTTGTATATCTGAACCGAATCGCAATTAATGACCTCGCCGACAACATGCAAAGCAAGCTCAACGCCAAGCGCCGTCTTACCCGACGCTGTCGGTCCAGAAATAACGTAAATGGATTTTCTAGGCTGTTCAGTCACTGAGAGACAGACTCATCCGTAAAAGTCCATATACCAAAAGCAGAACAAGCACTATTAAGGAACCAATTATTTGACTACGAGAAAATCTCATTTTTTCGTAAAAGGTTTTAATACGCCTTCGTTAGTTCGACCCCGGTGTAATAGTGTTTGATGATCTCGTCGTATTCGACGCCCATTTTGGCGAGGCCGAACGCGCCGTATTGGCACATGCCGACACCGTGACCCCAGCCGCGGCCGGTGAAAGTGTAGTTCGCAACCGCTGAACCGTTGTAACGCTTGTTCATCACGAAAAGCTGTTCGGGGAGGCGAAGTGCAGAACGAATCTTGCCGCCTTTTAGGGTTTTGATGCCGTTTGAGCCGATGATCTCAAGCTCGACCGGGCGGCGCGAATAGCCGACTTTTTTGATGTTGACGTCGTAAAGCGTGCCGATGCCGCGAAGGTATCGCGCGAGCCGCGACTGGACCTGCCCCGCAGAAAGCGACTTGTTCCAATAGACCCACGGCGACATATTCTCGGCGGTGGCGGGCGATTCGGTGGGCTTGATCTCGAGGTATTTGACGGCTCCGAGAGCGTCGAATTGGTAAGCGACTTGTTCGCCGCCGATTAACGCTGCTTCGCGCACGGAATACATCGAGCCGCCGAATTCGCGAAACAAGAACACGTCCGGCCTGACAATCAGTTGCTTTTCTGTTTTGCCGCTTTTCAATATTAACTTGCCATCGGCTGTAGGTTTTGCGGTGGCGGCCAGCATTTCAGGCATCCATTTTTTCTTTTCGTATATCTGCTCGATCAGACGCAGCATTCGGGCACGAGTCAGATGTTTGTTCGGCTTCAGCGTCATGTCCGGATGAAGCGAAAAATATCCGTCGCGAAACAGGACCGCAATCTCGGCACGACGCTCTTTTGGTATCTCGGCCGCATCTTCGAATGGAAGTTGGTAATTAACATCCGCATCGCTCAAAAGTGTGTTGGCGTAACCAGGCGGATAGATAATGGACGTTAGAATGCGAGCGAGTTCGACCGGCTTCGAGGTATCGCGATTAACATTTGGAAACGGTTTGCCAAATTTGCCTGCTAGGTGGTTTAGCCAGTTCGATATTTCGCTTTCGTTAGGAGCTTCCCCAAACCAGTCGTCGGTCATTTGCGAAGTCGAGAGATAAAAATTGCTCGACGCAAGTTGAGACATAAGACGGACGAGTTCTAGATTGGCTTCATCGCGGATTTTTGCCGGCAGACGAGTTGTCTTTATCAAAAACGGTGCGAAATGACGGTGCCCTTCGAGCGAGCATTCGACGCCGCGAAGATACGGTTCGGCTTTATCAAAAATGTTTTCGCTATTCTCCGTCCGACCGCCGCAGGTCGATGTGTAGAATGCAGTGATCGGATTTCCGTTGTACGTAGCAATGATGCCGCGAGTTGACTGCACGGCATGCGTTCCCATTTTGGTCTCGATCGAAACGCCCTTGTAAACCTGTGACCAAACAGTTGGCACCATGTCGAAACCTTTCTGTCCATAGCCGCCGATATTCGCAACCGCATAGGTGCGGGCAGCAACCGCTTGTGCACGTTGAGCCTCCAGCTGAGGCAAACTCAACTCGCTCGGCACTACGCCCAGAAGATAATCTTCAAGAGGAACGACGTTGACGACGGTAAGCCGCCCGCGAGAGTTTACAAAAACTTCAAGCTTGCCGCGATATGCCTTGCCATTGAGCCGGACAGGATTTGCACGTTCGTTGAGCGAGCCGAAAGCGACTGATTTGAGCGAGGAATATTTTGCTTCTTCGCTCGCCCCGTTGACGATGACCTCGCGCAGATTCGGATCAAATGCATTGGTGACGATAGGTTGTGTCGAGCCTGTGGATTTCGTCAGACTCCTAACCTCGCTCTTTCCGGCATTTTTCAACTGCTGCGAAAGAGCGATCGCATCCGCAGACACCACAACCTTTTTTTCTGTGACCGTAACCGCATCCTCAAAACCTTTTTCCGCCAGTCTTGCTTTCAATTCATCAGCCTCAATGGTCGATTCCTTAACTTTTCCGGCCCACACTTTCCATGTGCTTGTCGCGGTGTCGATGCTGACTAACGCGGTTTCGCCGGTCGCTTCGCGAATGTCTTTCGCCAGGTCATTAGCTGCTACCTGCGAGGGCAGGTTTTGAAATTCTATACGAAAATTCTCGATCTCCGGCGGCCGATATGCGCGAGCCGAAACCGTGATTTTATTTGTCGCAAGCAATTTGCCCGCTTCATCCGGGCTGACGGCGACAAGCGACGAATCGTTCGTCGTGATCGAAACCGAGCTTGCATTGGTCGATAGCCCGATGCGGATCATAGGTTCGCTCGTTAATCTGAAAGTCTCATAACCGGTATTTGCAATAATGTTATGAACAAAAATAAGGAAAGTAGCGATAATGATTATTCGCAAATTCATAGAATAATAATATCAGAAACACGCGCCGCTGGTCGTTTGCTAAAATATGGCTGCCCTGTAATGGAAACATTTACAAATCAAAAGCTGACTTTTCCTGTTTACGAGCCTCACAGATCGCGTTTCGTCGCGAAATTCCGTTATTGGTGGTGTTGGTTTGTTGCCGGCTTGCTTCTCTTATTTATCGCCACGCCTGCTCTTATTTTTTTGTGGATCATCAATCGCCGTATCTGGCTTTATCCACTCGCAAGTTGGGGTGCGAGGAATTGGTTGAAAGCCTGTGGTGCAAAAGTGAAGGTCACTGGTCTTGAAAATCTTGAAGATGACCGCTCGTACGTTTTCGTCTCCAATCACCGCTCGTATCTCGATACTGCGACACTTTTTTTCTATGCGGGTAAAAAATTAGGTTTGGTCGCAAAAAAAGAACTCCTAAAAGTGCCGGTATTCGGTCAGGGAATGAGTTTTGTAAATATCATTGCGATTGATCGTTCAAATCCCGAGCGTGCTCGACAATCTATGGAAAACGCGCGAGATGTGATGAAACGAGGTTACTCGTTCGGAGTTTTCGCCGAAGGCACCCGTGCCATGCCAGGCGAACTACTACCTTTTAAAAAAGGTGCGTTTCACCTTGCGCTGCAAACCAATTCCCCAATAATTCCAGTTGCAATCAAAAATACTGATTGGATGATGGGCAAAAAAACGGGCGTCGCATATCCGGGAGAGATCGAGATGGTTTTGCTGCCGGCTATCGAGACTGACGGATTAAGTGTAATGGAGCTATTGACGGAAACGCGAAAAGCAGTCGCGGAAGAGTTGAGAGTCGTGAGTGGAGGAGAGATGGAGTAGGGGAGTGCAGAAGCCACTTCCTCTCCTCCACTCCTCTACTCCTCCACTCCCTACTTCTTAGGCGTCGGCGTCGGGGTAACAATTTCTTCGTCATCAAGTATCCGCACTTCGCTGCGCCCGAGCCTGTAATTACTGTAGCGGACGCGCACCTTGATCTTCACTACTTGTCCATTATCAAAAACCAACGTATCGTCCGCGCTCGAATAGGTTGGGAAATAATATTTGTTGTCAACGCTTTCACGGTAAGTCTCTATTATCGGGAACCGTTCTTTGCCCTCGGGAACGGCCTTTCCTTTTGTTTTAATTATCATCAAGTCCTGATCATCCACCCAAATGCGTCCCGAGAAAAACTTTGCGATGCCCTTCTTTGCTTCGGGCATGACCTTTGGCTCGACATCGAAAACGAATAGATCAAGCTCGTCGATGCGTTCCTTGCCGACATAGGTGAATCTATATTGGTCGGCGACTTTTGGTTCGATCGCAAAAGGATTGATACCGCCTAGGTTGTCGATGTCACTTACTGATACAGAGATCTCGGTCAAGGTCGAAATTGGAGCAAAAAGGATCTTTTCAAATCGTTCGCCCGCCTCATTGAATGTTAAAAAAGAATCACGCCTGTATGTTCCTGAGATCTGCCCGCCCAGACCAATCGTTTGAACCGTTGCATTGCGGTTAAATGCATACACGTTCAATGCTTGTCGAAACAAAGCTTCGTTCGCCGTAAACTTTTTGATTATTCGGTCAATCTCTGCCGGGCTCAGGTCTTTTTTAACTATTCCAGCCGCTTGACCAAACGCTCCCGTGACCATCAAGTATAAGACAACCGGCACCAGCATCAGCGATCTATTCATCATTCCACCTATTCCAACAATACCAGAAATAGATGCTTTGAACGCCGGAAAAGTTGACTTGATCTCCCCGAAAGATATTTATACCTGTTTGTAGTATTTGACCATAGTGACGCGCGTACCGTCGTCAACTTGTTCGATTTTGACTTCATCCATCAAGCCTTTAATGAGCTTGAGACCCCAGCCGCGGCGGCCTTCGTCGGGAACGATCTCTTTGGCAACTTTATCTATGAGCCGCAGGCCGCGGTTTGAGACGGTGATTGTGATTTTGTCGTTATCGATGATGAACTTCTGATGGATCTTGCGATCGGGGCTCAGAGAATGCTCAGTTGCGTTGATGCAGGCTTCGACGAGGGCGGTCTTGATCTGGTTTATCGCTTTTGCAGGAAACGCATGACGTTTTGCGATCTCCTCGACGGTATGAGCGGCGATCATTTCGGTGTTCTCGCCCATTGGGAAAACGAATTCGTATTCGTTCGCTGCATCTTTTGTTGAGGAACCGATGTCTGTGCCCAATATGTCAGCCAGCAGCACAACCTGTTTGCCGCTTGAGCCGTATGCGTTTCGAGAGTAAAGAGCTTCCATCGCTTTAGGATCAAAGCCTTCCGGTGCGATGAGCCATAAATGGAACTTTGTGAAATTGCAATTCATCGCAGCCATTTCCAGGCGGTCGCACCAGAATTCGACAAGCTCGCGATTTGCTTCGAGTTTTGAATCGATCTCGGCAGTTATCCAAACAATTTCCTCTCTTTCCCCGGCATCAGCGAAACCAAGAGCGACCGTCGAGCGTTCGATATCACACAACTCGTTCAGCTTTGAGTAAAAGTCGCCAGTGTGGGCGGTGTAAACGATCTGCGGCAGATTGATCTTGGCGTTGTCCTCATTGAGTGCCTTTAATATCGTGCTGTCGTCTGCGCCTTTGAATTCGTCTTTGAATTTTCCGTAGTCGATTAACGCAGGCGAGATTTTTCGGCCGTCGAAGTTGCGCAGCAGTTCACGCACTCCTATCGCCGCTTTTTTTCGATAGAATCGTGCCATCAATTCAGGCGCACGTCGAAAATTATCAGAAACGGCTTCGCCAACCGCCAGCGCACGTGTCTTGCCATCGACCTCAAGACTGAGACGGCCTTTGATGTAATCATTGAGAACGACGTTCGACCCATCAATCGCGACCGAACCTGAACTAATATTGATAAACTCGCTGAAATTCAATGCTTCCAGCATCGCGTTAAATTCAGTGTTTGTTTGTCCGGTTTGGTTTTTCCAATGACTATGAGGCATTTTGCTGTTTGGGTTGATTAACAGTTCCGACATTAGCCGCAAAACTTTTGTCCGAACGGCTGTATCCGGCAAAATGCGATCAAAGATCGGATCAAAATATCTTGCGATTTGCCCGCCGAATATATTTTCGGTGTAAACATGTTCGACGCGGTCAAAGCTATTGAGTTCAACATCTTTCGCTGAAGCCGAGCCGAAGAGACAATTGAAAAATCCTGGCAAACCACCAAGCTGGACTGTAATGAGATCGCGGGTTTGGTCGTTTATCGCAACGCCTGTTTGAGCCGAAAGGCGAGTGGCCAATTCACCGGCGTCGGAAAAGACAAGCGGTTCGACCGGCATCGTTTCGAACTTTGTTTTGGCAAAAAGAAACCGCCTGTGCCCGGCAAATACAAACGGGATCGACGCTCGTGAAAAGATGTCGACAAAATCATCAAGAAAGATATCGCCGCCATCGAGTTGAGCTGACGTATGAAGTGCATCAATCATAACGAAAGTGCGTGCATCGTGCGTTGCTGCCCTCAATGGAGCGCTGAGGCAATTTCGCACGAATGACCGTTCACCGTTGGCTGTGACATCACGATGAAATATTTCGACCAGCCGGTCGATCCAGTGGCCGTATGACGGCGCAGCCAGTTCGGCGAGCTCGTCGATCTCGGGTGATATGTAGATTATCTTTGCATCGCGTCGCCGGAATGCGACGGTCTGAAGGAGGAATTCATATAAGAATCGGCGGGCCGTATTTTGAGCGTTATGGTCACTGGGTTTTATTTCAAAATAAAATGGAATGATTACTTCCTGTTCAGAAAAAAGACGGTCATATGTTTGACGAAGCAATTCAGACGTTCCGGCCGACGGGACTGCGAGCAAAGCAAGGCCGCTCGTGTCAGTCGTTTTCGCATGGTTCAACAAACGGTCGAGTTCTGCTGCCCGGCCGACGAAATCCGCACTGTCGGTTCGTGCAAAAATCTTGTCTGAAGTTTGTTGCATTAAATCTGTTACGCGTTTCGGATGGTATTCATCTCTTCGAACGTCCGTACGCGATTTCGGCCTTGGCGTTTTGCTTCGTAAAGAGCTTTGTCGGCAGCCGAGACAAGATCGGCAGACGCGCAGAGCTCGGCCGAACAGCTTGCGACGCCGATGGATGTCGTGACATGGCGATGCGGAAAATCGGTGTGCTCGATGTTGCTGCGGAGCCGTTCCGCGATTGTGGCGGCTTCTTCCGCTGTGGTTTGCGGCAGCAGGATCGAGAATTCCTCGCCGCCGAATCGTGCCGCGACATCGGCGTCGCGAAGAGTTTCGCGAATGACCTGAGCGACCATCTTTAACGCCGCGTCGCCCGCCGGATGCCCGTGAGAGTCGTTATACGATTTGAAATGATCGACGTCGAGCATCATAAAACTCATTGGAAAGCCGTGACGGTTCGACCGCTTGATCTCTTCGAGCATACGTTCTTCAATGTAGCGGCGATTCAACAAGCCGGTCAGCGGATCGGTTACGGAAAGCTGCTCAAACTCGCCGGCCTTTTCCTTAAGCGTCGCCCGATCTATCGCAACCGCAAGCTGCGGTGCGACGGCCAGGAACAGGTCGAGCGAAGATTTATCGAATACCGCTCTGTCTGCTCTATCGGTAAAACTCATTACGCCGATGGTTTTCTGCCCGACGTTTATCGGACAGCTAAGAAACGATTTGGTTTTGTAACTTCGTCGGGACAGCGGAAGTCCTGTTGCTGAAACATCGGAAACAATGACGGCTTTGTTTTTGGAAAATACGATCTTTGCAACACGAGAGCCGATTTCTTCGCCACTGGTCGTATCTTGCCTCGCGCCGATCATCGCTTTGATCTCAAATTCGCCGGATTTTTCGTTCATGATGAGCAGGGACGCACGTTCGGAGCGCATCATCTCGGCGGCATTCTGAGTCAGTTGTTGCCAATAATCATCCGCGTCTATATTCTTCAGGCTATCGCTGAACGTCCTGACCGCATTTGTTACTTCGTCGCGGTCGGAAACCTCATTTCTGAGCCGAAGTATCTCAAGCTGCGGTGCGATTGAATGGCAAAAACGTGCGATCTGTTTCTTTTTATTTTCATCGTCGATTCTGTCGAGGATCGCCACTGCCGCAGAAATCTCATCGCCGATGCCAATCGGAAATAAATTCATTACGCGCGCTTCGTCGGCAGCGGTTTCTTTTGCACGCTCGCCAAGTTCAAGCGATGTTTCATTATGCAGAGCATCGGCAAGACGATGATCTTCCGACGAAATGCCAAGACGAACCTTGCGCCCCGTCATGTCGCCGAAAGTCGCCTTGTTTTCAAATCGGCCGTCGCTTTTTTCGAGCCAAATAAGCGAGGAAAACTTATACTGGTGCGCAACGAACTCGAGAATCGAGGCAATAGCCTGTGAGTAATCAGTTTTAAGTATCGACCCAAAAAACGCTCGCCAGGCCAACGCGTCTGGTGATTTCTTTTCGGATTGTTGGATCTCAGGTTCGTTAATTTCCGGCTGCGGAATTTCGCCGACGGCTTTATCTACAATTTCTATCGTGTCATCGTCATAAGTTGTATTTTCCAGTTCCAATTTCGCAGTCGTTTTGTTTTGTAGTTCTCGGTTCTGCAATTCATTGAGAAGCTGCTCGACTTGTCCGGCGGTTTTTGTTAATGCATCAGGAGAACCGGTTAGTAAAATATTTTCAAAAAACTCCGTCGGCGCATACGAACTCCAGTCGCCTCTGATCGCCCGCTCGGTCGCTCTTCGATAGTTTTCTGCCTTCAGAAAAGTCCGCCCGACTATAGCGACAAAGGGCTTGTCGGGCGTTCCGCCCGCTATCGCCCGCGAGTCGAGTCCGGCATGACATTCAAACCCGACCATCTTGCCGGCTTCCAGTGCCTTTGCAAGCGCTATCCCGCAAAATTGAAAACAAGCGGGCGAAAATTTGTTGCCCGGATTCAGTTTCCGACAGATAGAATTGTTGTTAGACACGACGGCCTGGCGTGCGTACTCGTCAACAATCGCTATCGCTAACCCACTTTCTTCCGCAACGCGGCCAAGCGTGTCGCCGGTGATAATGCTCGAAATCTCCTTCATACAAATGCAATTTGCAGGTGCCGGTCAACAGACCCGCGAATCGGAATGAAAATCATTCACCTCGCAAAAACGGCTAATACCCTCGATATTTCATTAAAAATGAAAACGAATCGCCGCATAAAAGTTGTGTCATATAGCAGACAGTCGTCGCGCGTCGCCGTCCGCTATCCTAGATTTGAATTTAGCGGCCTGATGCGGAACATTCAAATTAGGACTCGCGTAGATTCGCAATCTATTTAATTTAATACTTTTTGAGAGGTGAAAATATGAATAATGAAAATGAAGGACGCGAGCCCGTGCCGGCAACTAACGACGATGTGATCTCGACGCTGAACGGCCTAATTCAAACATGCCGTGACGGGCAGGACGGATTCAAGGAAGCAGCCGAAGGAGTAGAACGCTCCGACCTCAAATCGCTCTTTTACGAATATTCGCAGCAGCGGTCAGAATTTGCGGGCGTTTTGCAAGGCCTTGTTCGCTCGCTCGGCGGCGATCCGGAAACCGAGGCCAGCTTCTCAGGCGCTCTGCACCGCGGATGGATCGACATCAAATCCGCCGTCACCGGCCGCGACGAACATGCAATTCTTAATGAATGCGAACGCGGCGAAGACTCTGCATTAGCCGCCTATCGTGACGCGCTTAAAATGTCCATTCCGGCAAATGTGTCGGACGTAGTTCGCGAACAGTCGCAAGCCGTCCAGGCTGCGCACAATCGAATCAAGGAACTGCGCGATTCAGGAAAACATCAGGCAGCAAACGTCTAAACGAGCGTCTATGGATTCCTCAACTTCCTATTACGCCGCGGCCCACCGCGGCGTTTTCTTCGATATTGGGATGCTCGGCGTTGATGCGAATGCAGGCGGCAAAATGCTTGGGTTTGATCTCGGCGAGGCTCGGCGAAATATTTGAGCATTCGGCGATGGCAAAGGAGCATCGTGTATGAAAATGGCAGCCGGTCGGCGGATTGATCGATGACGGCACGTCGCCCTTAAGAATGATTCGTTCGCGCTTCGCTTCAATTTCAGGATCGGGAACAGGCACGGCGGAAATCAGCGCCTGAGTATAAGGCATCAAAGGATCGCGGTAAATTTCCTTGCCATCGGAGAGTTCGACAATGCGACCTAGATACATCACCGCAACGCGGTCGGACAAATGGCGAACGGCACGCAGATCGTGCGAAATAAAAAGATAAGTGAGATTTTTTTCGGCTTGAAGCCGTTCCATCAGATTCATTATCTGCGCTTGGATCGAAACGTCGAGCGCCGAGATCGGTTCGTCGGCCACGATAAATTCCGGATCGACAGCAAGGGCTCGGGCGATGCCGATACGCTGCCGCTGGCCGCCGGAAAACTCATGTGGATAACGTTTCACAAAGCGGCGACTTAAGCCAACAGTTTCCATCAATTCCTGCACCTGCGATTCGACAGATTTACCTTTTGCGAGATTAAAAGTTCTGATCGGCTCACCGATAATGCTGCCAACCGTCATTCGCGGATTGAGCGAGGCGTAAGGATCCTGAAAGATCATCTGCAAATCCTTTCGCTGCTCGCGCATCGCCGACTGCGGCAGATGAGCTAAGTCTTTCCCGTTGTAAAAAACTTTGCCGCCGGTTGGTTCTGTGAGTCTTAAGATCGCTTTACCAAGCGTCGATTTGCCGCAGCCTGACTCGCCGACGAGTCCGAGCGTTTCGCCCTTCTTGATGTCGAACGAAACCCCGTCTACAGCTTTTACGGTTTTCGCAGCGCTAAAAAGTCCGCCGCCGGTGCGGTAATGAACTTTCAGTTTCTGAAGAGAGATCAAATTATTTTCGTTTCCTTCCATTTATTTTCACCACAGAGGCACAGAGAGCACAGAGCGAAGAATCTGTGTTTATCTGTGTTCATCTGTGGCTAATTTTTCTGCTATTGATTCCTGATACACCTCGCTCGCAAAATGACAGAGCGAGTGATGACCCTCACTTATCTCAACAAACGGCGGAAATTCGCGGCGGCAAATGTCCTCGGCGCGTTCGCAGCGCTCGGCAAACGGGCAGCCCGGCGGCAGATGCGCGACATCGGGTGGAAGCCCCGGAATTTGATACAGCGGATTTCCCTGTTCATGTGCAGGGTCGGGCACGCTTCTTAATAAGCCTTTTGTATAAGGATTTGCCGGCGTTGCAAAAAGCTCGCGCGTCGGTGCCTGCTCGAACACTTTGCCGGCATACATAACGATAATTTTGTCTGTCATTCCCGCAACGACGCCGAGATCGTGCGTAATTAAAATGACGCTCGTGCCAAGACGTGCTTTCAGGTCTTTAATAAGCTCGAGAATCTGCGCCTGTATTGTTACATCGAGAGCGGTCGTCGGTTCGTCGGCGATCAGCAATTCGGGATCGCAGCTTAAAGCCATCGCAATCATTACGCGCTGTCGCATGCCACCCGAAAACTCGTGTGGATAGCTGTTGAGCCTCTCCTCAGCGTCCGAAATACCGACCATTTTCAGCATTTTTACGGCATGTTCGCGAGCCTGCCGCTTGTCGTGGCCGAGATGAAGTCGCGTGACCTCCATCAACTGCGTCGAGATCTTTAAAAAAGGATTGAGCGATGTCATCGGATCCTGAAAGATCATTGCGATACGACGCCCGCGAATTTTACGCACTTCATCGGTAGAAAGGCCAAGCACGTCAACACCGTCAAACGTGATCTTGCCGCCAGCAATCTTTCCCGGCGGCTCAGGAATGAGGCGCATCACTGAAAGATTTGTCACCGATTTACCGCTGCCCGATTCACCGACGATGCCAAGCGTCTCGCCCTTTTTCAGCTCAAACGAAATGCCATCAACCGCCTTAACAATGCCGTCTTCGGTCATGAAGTAGGTCTTCAGATCGTTAACCGATAAGATTGTGCCGTTCTGTTCGCTCATCAACTAGAATTTTCGCGTCTGCGGATCCAAAGCATCTCTTAAGCCGTCACCTAAAAAATTTAACGAAAACAAAGTAAGAGCCATCGTCAATCCCGGAAATAAAAGCTGCCATGGAAATATAGCGATATTTTTCACGCCGTCGGCAGCAAGGCTGCCCCACGACGCGAATGGCGCCTGAACGCCCAGGCCGAGATAGGATAGAAAAGCCTCGGTCAGCATGACACTCGGAACAGTAAGCGTTGCATAGACTATCACCGGACCGAGAGCGTTTGGAATAAGATGCCTGAAGATTATTGCGGGCGTTGAAACTCCGGTGGCTTTGGCCGCCATTACGAATTCCTGATTTTTCAGGCTCAAGATCTGGCCGCGAACTACACGCGCCATCGTCAGCCACGAAACTAGTCCGAGCGCGAAAAAGAGCAAAAGTATCTGGCTCAATCCTGGATTTACGTGTTTTGTATATGCTTCAGAAAGCGACGCCCCTAATCCGGTTTGCACAAGGGCACTTGCCGCGAGATATACAAGCCCGCCAATAACAACCAACGTTACTATCACGAATACAATTGTTATAAGCCAACGGATCAATCCTCCCTGAAAGGCGTCGGCCCTCTCAAATAGCTTTCTATACAAGAGAGCTGATGAGAAAATGCAAGTCAGAATGATGGCAACTGATGCGATAATCTGAGGCGACCAGCTTACAAGAATTGCGGTGTTCGCCCCGCTAAAGGCATTTAGCAAGACTATAACGATCAAAATGTATGGAATCGCATAGAGAATATCAACGATCCGCATCATTACATTATCAATGCGGCCTCCGAGGTAGCCCGCGATCGCACCATATGAAACGCCAACGATAAGGCTCACGATCGTCGAGATCAACCCAACACTGAGCGAAATCCGCCCTCCTTGTAATACTCGTGCAAAAATGTCGCGGCCTGCGTCGTCGGTGCCCATCAAATGTTGAAAAGATGGATGCATTGCTCTGACGAGTTCTCTATCGGCAGGAATGAGGTCGTATGTGTAGCCGGTCGTCCAACTAATTATCGCGGGGCCGATGATAACGGCGATGACCATTATGGCGAGGATTATCATGCCAAAAACGGCCAGCTTGTTTCGCAAAAGCCGCTTCCAAGCATCGCGCCACAGTGAGGCACCCTTGATGATCTCTACATTCTCGTCCATAGAAGCTTACTCGTATCTAATGCGCGGGTCCAAAAATCCGTAACTGATATCGACGATCAGATTAAATATCATTATCAGGATCGAAAGAAATGCCACGATGCCGAGTGTCAGGGTCTCGTCGCGATTAAGCACCGAGTTGATAAAGATATTGCCGAGACCGGGAATCGCAAAAACCCTTTCGACTATGACTGTGCCGGCCAGCAATGCGGCAAGAGCCGGGCCGGTGAACGAGATCACAGGAATCAGTCCTCCTCGAATCGCGTGACGCAGTAAAACCGTTTTCTCGTCCAATCCTTTAGCCCGCGCAGTACGAATGTAATCTGAACGCATGACCTCGAGCATTCCGGCGCGAGTCAGGCGAGCTATGTAAGCCGCGTAGATCGCCGCGAGTGTACAGACCGGCAAGACTAGTGACGATATACCGCCCCAACGCGCCGGCGGCAACCAATAAAGCCAGAATCCGAAGACCAAAACAAGAATCGGCCCGAGAACAAAATTCGGCACCGAAAGTCCAAGCATCGCCAGCGACATCGAACCGTAATCAAAAGTTGAATTTTGTTTTAATGCAGCGATTGTGCCGGCGCTCAATCCAATTGCAAGGGCGAGAAGATAACCGAGAATGCCGATCGTTGCCGAGTATGGCAGATGCCGCAGTATGATTTCATTGACGGATTGCCCTTGCAGCTTAAGAGAGTCGCCAAAATCACCGCGAACGATATTCGACATCATTATCCCGTACTGCTGATACCACGGCAGATCGAGCCCGTATTTTTTGCGGATATTTGCTTCAACAGCCGCCGGAAGTTTCTTCTCACCCGAATAAAAATTCCCGGGCGCAAGCCTAATCAATCCCCAAGTCACCGTCACGACGATCAACGCCATCGGTATAATGATCAGCAATCTGCGAATGGTGAAACTTAACATTAGCTTCTATTTTGCAACGGCTTTTTGTGTACTTGTTAAATCCGAAAGCTGCTTGTCAAATTGCGCGTCCGGTGCTGTCATAATGTTTGCAACGTCCTTGTCCCACTTCGCCGGATCGCGCTCGATGTAAACAAACTTCCAGGGTATCGCCGTTCCCGGATTTGGATACATGCCTTTTACGTAAGGCTTTTTTATCCAGTTTGTCGCGCTTACCGTGAGCGGGATCATCGGCATTTCTTCCATCAACAAACTCTCGGCGCGGGCCATCATTTCAAATCTTTTGTCGGGATCCAGCTCCGCATTTGCGTCGTCGAGCATTTTATCGTATTTCGGATCGTGAAAGCCCGAGCCGCCCTCATTTCCCTCACCATATTGCAGCCCGAGGAACGTGTAGGGATCCATATAATCGCCACCCCAAAGGAATATTGCAAACCCTTCGTACTGCAGCGATTTGAAGTAGGGCAAGTAAGTTTTGAATTCCATCGTCTTGAGCGGAATGGTCACGCCTAAATTGTGTTTCCACTGGGCCTGCATGAATTCAGCTATCGATTTGTTATTCTCGTTCGTGTTGTAAGTGATCGACACGCGGTCTGTCGGAAAGCTTGGGCACGAATAACCGCCGCCGTCCTTTTGCACAGCAAAGCCGGCTTCTGTCAACAGTTTTCGAGCTTCGTCCGCATTAAATTTATATCGATTCGACCAGACATCGGGCGCAGCACCTTGTTCGGTCCGCATTTCCTCACTCACCTTCGCGACCGCTTTGTCGTAAGCGGGATAAAGGCCGGTGGGAACTTTACCGTATAGCGGCTGCTTTACTTTGAGAAAACTTGCCAATGCATCGCGGTCAAAGCCGCGCGAAAATGCCCGTCGGACTTTTACATTATCAAACGGAGGCTTCGTTATATTCATCGAGTAGTACGCCGTGGCCGCCTCGGGAAAGTCTAAATATTCATCCTTGTAACCGCGAACTTCGCCTATCCATGACGCAAGAACCGAATGATTAAGAAGGGCATCGACCGAGCCTGCTTTGTAAAGATTCAACATCGTCGATATTTCATCGAGCGGATAAAACTCGATGCGCTCCAGATGCACGTTTGCTTTGTCCCAATAGTATGGATTTTTTTCGACGACGAGCTTATCGTATGGACGATGCTCCTTAACGCGAAACGCTCCGCTTGTGACAATGTTCGCCGCACGCGTCCAATCTTTGCCGTATTTTTCGATCGCCTGCCGAGGCACAAAGCGAAAATACTGATGCGCGAGCGTTCCGACAAAATACGGAGTGCTCTGTCTCAACGTTATGCGAAGAGTGTAATCGTCAATGGCTTCGACACCGATGTCTTCGGCCTTGACCGGCACCAGCTCCGCTCCTTCGACAGCCGCTTTTAATCTGGGATTTGCGTCAAGCTGTTTTGCTCGTTTCTTATCGTCCGAATCGAGCGTTACGCGCGTTTGATGAATAGTTTTGTTAGATTCCGTTTCGGGGCCGAAAACAGCAACCGATTTTGTTTCGCTCTCACCGCTGAGATCGCTTTCGAGTAGAAATTTGTCACCTTTTTTTACAAACACTGCTTCGGCGTTATATTCCGTCGCATATTTGATTACGCCGCCGAATGAAACGGCCGTGCGCGAGATTGTCTCGTGTGCCAATCCGCGACGCATGCTGTAAACAAAATCGTGAGCGGTGATCGGCTTGCCGTCGCTCCATTTTGCATCATCGCGAAGGTGAAAGATAAATTCGTCAAGGGTACGATTGGTTTCCCAGCTTTTTGCAATGGCAGGAATCGGTTGCTGATCCTTCGGGCCGTATTCGACCAGCCCCTCGTAGAGCGCCATAAAAATGCGCCCTTCGGGCTGCCCGTCCGGCAATTGGGTATCGAGCGTCTCAGGCTCGGAGCCAGTCACGTATCGGAGGACATTGTCCTTCGGCGGAACAGTATGGCCAAAATAACGCCCTTTGGCCGATGTGAGACAGCCGGTGAGAAACAAACACAATACAAAAAGAACGAGGAATTTTTGAAGCTGTCCGAATTGTCGTGATGTCATACTTCGAACTCCAAAATTATTTACAACACAAACGGCTTTACGGATTGTTCCCGGATGTTTTTGGCTGCCACTTGCTGTCGATGCTAATGTCCGTTAACGGCGGAGCATCAAGGCCGTTGATCTCAAACCCTTTGACGTACGGTTTTACGAGCGAATACGAGATCGGAAAATACAATGGTATCGCCTTAACTTCAAAAACCGCTTGATCTTCGGTAACGATAACATTTTTTTCCGGAATTTGCCCCTCATCGTCACCTGTCAATGGCGTGGGTTTTATAGCTTGAGCAACATTTTTTCCAACATCCATTGGCGGCGTTGGCGGCGAATCCGTCATTTCAGGCAAGCCAAATATTGCGGACATGCCGGCCGCCTCGTCGATCGTCGGAAGCACCACGCCGCGTCTTACAAGATCGTATTCGCCCGAAGCTCGCAGGTTTTCCATTTCTGATAAGTCTCTTACGATTATCTCAGTGTCAAGGTTTAGATTCTGCTTCCACATTCTGGCGACAACGCGGGCGACGCGCTGCTGAGTTTCATTTCGATTTATCAAAAGCCTGATCTTTGGAAAGCCTGAACCATTTGCAAAACCTGCTTCTTCGAAAAGTTGTTTTGCCCGCTCGATATCAAACTTCACTTTCGCATTTTTTTTGTCGCCAAGAGGCAGGAACGAGAAAGCCGGCCGCGCCGAGCCTTCAAGCTCACCGGTCGTCAAACGCTCGCGGTCGATGGATATTGCCAAGGCTTCGCGAATACGGCGGTCAGTGAAAATCGGATTCTTCACATTGAATTCATAAAAATTCAACGCGCTGTGCGTGGTCTGCCGAAAATCCTCATACGGAGCAAGAAGCTTTAATGCGAGCGGCGCAAATTCAGCGTTGGTAAGCGCATCGATCTCGCCTTTTCGATACGCATCGAGCGCCGCTTCAGGATTGCTCTTCGGCAAAAATTGAATATGTTCGAGACGCACGGCTGATTTGTTCCAATAGGTTTCGGAGCGATTAAGCGTAATGCCGTCTTTGCCAATATTCGCCACCTTAAATGGCCCGTTGGTAATGATGTCTCGATCAAGCGAGTCTTTTTCAAATTCGCCGCCGTCATAAACTGGCCGGAAGATCGGATTGGCAACCAGCTTTGGAAAATCCTTATCGGGCATTTCCAGCGTAATTCTCAGAGTGTTTTCGTCGATTGCTTCGACGCCGAATTTCACAGCTTTTGTGTCAGTCTTTGTTTTATTTTCCGTTTTCGCCTTCGACGCGACATTTGCCGGCATAGACGAGGGAATAGACTCTTGTGATTTTGCACCTGGTGTTGAATTCGGTTGCTCGTTATATGTCTCCGTCTCTCCGCTTGAAGTAGGCGTTTGAACAAAATCTGTAGGCTCTCCGACCGGCGTGGTTTTTGACGTTCGCAACCCGACGATGTTCTGAAACAACTCAGGATGTGCCGTCTTGTCGCCTAAAACTGCAAGGCGCTTCCATGAAAGCACAAAATCATTTGCGGTAAGGCGTTTGCCATTCGACCATCTTGCATCTTTGCGAATTTCAAATGTCCACACGCGAAAATCGTCAGAGCCCGTCCATTTCTCGGCTGCGGCGGGTATTTCTTTTAATGTGCGTGCATCGATATCGGTCAATCCTTCAAAAAGCGCGCGGACGATGTCGGTTTCGGGTGCCGCCGCGGCACGCGCCGGATCGAAACTTTTCGGCATCTTGCCGTTGCTCCATCGGAATTCCTGTTTAACCGGCGGGACGGATTCGGCATAAAAAGTCTCAGGCTGCGGCTTTTCTATTTCAGAGCAGGCAGAAAAAACAGCAGCGAAGATAACCGAAATCAGGAGGAAAAAACTGACCGCACGATTACCCTTACCCTTTTTCCTCAGTTGAGTTGGCAGTTGTTCAAGACTCATTAGACCGCAGTTGCTCGAATACATTAACGATCTGACGGCGAGTGTCTTCATAACCGTCAGATGTATTGATCAGATAATCCGCAAACCGCTTCTTTTCCTCCTGCGGCATCTGAGCGTCGATGCGAATTTTAGCTTCGGATTCGCTCAAATTATCGCGTCCCATCAGACGAGCCAATTGTATCGCAGGTTCGCACCAGACAACAATAATTTTGTCGAAGCGTTGATAACTGCCCGATTCGATCATAAGCGCTGCGTCAACAATGACGGTTCCCTCAGGATCATCGGTTTCTCGCGCTTTTATCCAGCGATCTTGAGCCCTGATAACCAACGGATGAACGATAGTGTTCAGAAGTTTGCGTTTTTCTTCGTTACCAAAAACGACGGCGCCGAGCTTTTTTCGATCCAGTTCGCCGTTAGGATGTAACATTTCGCTGCCGAACTCATGCACGATCTGAGCCAAGCCCTCTGTGCCGGGTTCGACTACCTCACGGGCGATTTTGTCGGCATCGAGGACATGGCAGCCAAGCTCGCGAAAACAATCGCAAACATACGACTTGCCAACGGCAATAGAACCTGTAAGACCAACTCTTAACACAATTGAAAACTGAAAATGGAAAATGGAAAATCTAAAACGGGGAATATTACTTCTTTGCTGTCAGCTTTACTGTCCGCAGTGTAGGGCTTACTACTCAGCGAAAGATTCAGTGAATTTTCCATTTTCCACTTTCCGTTTTCCATTTTTAACGCCCATGACGCTTAGCCAATTTGCCGACATTGAACTGCGCGATTTCGGCAAGCGTCAATCCCAATTCATCAGCGCAGGCAGAGATATACCACAGCACGTCTCCGAGTTCGTCCTTCAGCTTGCCGCGAATTTCGTCATTTATAACACCGTCGTGATCGCGCTGGATCTTTTTTACAATATTCGCAACCTCGCCAGCCTCGCCAGCAAGGCCGAGCGTCGGATATTCGAGGTTGCTAAACCGCCTAGGGTAAAGAGCTGTTTGGCTCGCTTCGGATTGATATTCTTCAAAGTTCATATTTAATTTTGCCACAGAGAACACAGAGATAATGAGAAACAATTCTCAGTATCTCTGTGAACTCGGTGGCTATATTCCTCGCCTTAATTTTGCTGCTTCGACTGTATTTTTCATCAACATTGCTACTGTCAAAAGCCCGACTCCGCCGGGAACCGGCGTAAAATTTGCGGCCTTTTCCATCGCTTCTTTTGGGTTCACATCGCCGACGAGAGTAAACCCGCGCGTCTCGATTGCTTTCAGGCGTTTTTCCATGTCAACGTCTTGAAAGAGTTCGCGGGCGAAGGTTTCATTCTCGGCTTTATTTATCCCGACATCAATTACCGTCGAGCCTTCCTTGATATGCTCGCCGCGAATAAATCCGGCACGGCCAATCGCGGCAACTAGAATATCAGCCTGCTGTGTAATTGCAGGCAAATTAGTAGTTTGCGAATGGCAGATTGTAACAGTAGCATTCTCGCGCAGAAGCAGCATTGCCACAGGTTTGCCGACGATATTGCTGCGGCCTACAACGACTGCGTGTTTCCCTGCGATCTCAATATCGGAACGACTTAGTATCTCTATCACGCCCGCCGGAGTGCATGGAATTAGCGACGGATAGCCAATCGAAAGTCTGCCGACATTTTCAGGATGAAAGCCGTCAACGTCTTTCGCCGGATCGACCGATTCGAGGATCGACTTTTCATCGATCTGCGGCGGCAACGGCAATTGGACGAGTATTCCGTCAACATCGTTGCGGGAATTCAAATCATTGACAAGTGCCATCAAATCATCATGACTCGTCTCCGCCGGTAAATGGTGATGCTCGGAAACGATGCCTGTTTCCGCCGCAGTTGTGACCTTGTTGCCGACGTAAACTTCCGAAGCCGGGTCCGAACCAACACGCACGGCGGCCAAGCATGGCCGAAAGCCATGTTTGCTTTGTAAATCTTTCACTTCGTCGGCAATTTCTGCTTTTACGCCGTCAGAAATGACTTTTCCGCTTAATATCCGTGCCGCCATAAATTTAATGCATCAACCTCGCACGTAAATAGGGGCGGAACACTCAACGGTGAATGTATCGCCCTTACGTGCGGGCTTGTGCAATGTAGTCATCGCAGGTGATTTTACAGGAAACGGCGCAAGTTTGCTAAAATCGGTCAGTAATATGCGCACTCTTATTTTGTTTTTATCTCTATCGATTCTATTCGCCGCATGCAAAAGCGGCACGGAATCCAATCAGGCATCAGCCGCCGCCAAGCGTTACCAGCTAAAGGGCAAGGTCGTCAGCGTCGATAAGGCCGGCAAAAAAGCCAAGATTGACCACGAAGCGATCGAAGGCTATATGGAAGCGATGACAATGGATTTTCCGATCCACGCCGACTGGGTTTGGAACGACCTACAGCCCGGATCCGAGATCAGGGCTGAGCTTGTCGTTGACAACACCGCCAAAGACCCATACTACCTTGAAAATATCGGCATCATTGCCGCTCCAAATCCAAACCAGTCGCCGGTTCCGGTCGATGAAAGTTTTGCTCAGATCGGGAAAGAGATACCAGATTTCTCGCTGGTCAATCAGGACGGCAAGCGTATTTCACTCAAAGATTTTCGAAGTAAGGCTCTGGCGATCACATTTATCTACGCCAGATGCCCGCTGCCGGAAGCTTGTATCAGAATGTCAACGCATTTCAGCGATCTTGCAAACCTTGTAACTGCGGACGCCGATTTGAAAAACAAAATACGTCTTTTGAGTATTTCCTTCGACCCCGCAAACGACACGCCCGAAAAGCTCCGTTCATACGGCATCGGTTATCTCGGCAACGATCCGAATACGAAATTCGACGTGTGGCAACTGGCAGTCGGCAAGGAGGAAGAAGTGCGTAAGATCGCCGATTTCTTCGGCCTGCGATACGAAGTCGATCAAAACGACAAAACCCAGATCAATCACAATCTGCGAACCATCGTAATCGATCCAAACGGTAAAATCACAAAAGTATTTTCCGGCAACGAATGGACGCCAAGGGATCTACAGAGAGAACTACAAGCTGCGTTTGTAAAATAATTTACGCATCTCTCTTATGATATATTTCATTTCCTGCAACCATCGTCATCATCACATCACGGGCGTTCGAAGCAAAGACGAGTGCAGTGTGAATGTCATTGATCGGCTGTTGAGCTGCATGAGAAAGTGACACGACAGTTATATCGGCTTGTTTGCCGGGTTCGAGCGTTCCTACCTCGTCGTCTAACTGCAATGCTTTTGCACCGCCGAGCGTGGCTGTTTCGAGTATTTCTTTGGCAGTGATAAATCGTTTGCAGGCGTCACGGTTTCTTGCGGCGAGCACGGCAAAACGTGCTTCCTCCAGAATGTCGCAGACGTTGTTGCTTGCGACGGAATCGCTGCCCAGGCCGACTGCGTTCCCGGGGTCAAGAAAAGCCTCAAACGGTGCGTATCCGTGGCCGAATTTTGCATTTGACTTTGGGCAATGGGCTATTGATGAACCGCTTTTTGTGATCAATCCGATGTCACTGTCACTTACAGTGACGCAATGAGCGAGCAGAGGTTTGGCATTTAGGACGCCGAGTCGGTCGAGATATTCGATTGTCGAGCAGTGCGGACTTTGCCATTCGACATTGAATTTTTTATACACCTCGGTAAAAAATCCTGTGCCGTTTTGAAGAAGCACGTCCTCATCCGACGACTCGGCAGCGTGGATCGTGAGACGAACATTATTTTCGACGGCAAAATCTGTAATAAGCTCGAACAGGCGCGGGCTGACCGTGTATGGAGAATGCGGCGATATTCCAACTTTTACTAGATCAGTCTCGGTTTCCCGCAGCGATTCAAATTTCTCGATCAACTTCCTGAAATCAACTTCGGCGGTTTTATTGTCAGGCGAGAATTCAGTTTCCTGAAACAAAACGCCTCGAAGTCCGGCCGATTTCAGCGCTTCGAAGCCGGCGACGCCGAACCTGCCAATATCACCAAAACACGTGACGCCGGCTTGCATTCCTTCGACCGCTCCGGCAATTGCGGCGGCGCGAATATCTTCAGCCGAAAGGCGCGCACGAAGCTCATTAAGCTTTAACAGCCACGCCGAAAAGTCGTGCTCAACATCATCAAGCGCGCCGCGCATCGAAGTGATTTCGAGGTGTGAGTGGCAATTTACAAAGCCCGGCAGAATTGCGGCTTCGCCAAAATCCTCGATCTTGGCATCGGGATAATGCTCGATGATTTCCTGACGCTCTCCAACCGCAACGATCTCGCTGCCGTTTATAACGACGCCGCCTTGTTCGATTGGCGGCGTCGCAATGGGCAGAACATAATCAGCGGCGAGGATTTTCATTGTGAGTTGATCTGGCGAGCATTACCGGCCGCCCGCTTACGCAGGCGGTTCTGACAGGCGTGCACGGTAGCGCGCAAGAATCGAGGTTACGTAACTTCGGGTTGAGGCAATCGCGATGCGATTTATGAAATCACTTTCGGACATCGTTGCCGCATCAACGTCCTTGGTCCATTCTTCGACGCGGCTTGGGCCGGCGTTGTACGCGGCGAGCATCATCGCCGTTTCCGCCGTTCGGCCGTGATAATTCTCTCGTACCTTTTCGAGATACCAGCAGCCGGCTTGTATGTTGCGCTCGGGGTCGCTCAAAAATTCGACGACGTTCTCCGACGCTTGCTTTTCAAATTCGCGAAAGCCTGTCTCCTTCGCCCATTCGCGAGCAACGGCAGGCGTTACCTGCATCAAACCGATTTCCTCGGCCGCACCGATCTTCCACGCGCGGAACCAGGTTTCTTCGTAGATCAAGCTCCAAACGAGTTTTTCTTCTAAATGATAAATTCGGGCTTGCCGCTCGATCAGCTCGTCATATCGGTGGGCCCAATACGCGGGAAAGAAATAGCCTGCCGAAAGAGCTACGACAACTAAGATCAAAAGACACGAGATAACGTATCTGCTCATTAAGAAATTCTTGGAATGAATTACCGCTTCTGAATTTCGCGCCGACGTTTTTTAGTGTTCGCAAGTTGTATCGGCTCGTCGACAATTGAAAACTTAGTAAGCTGCGTGCCGTTCTCCGATCCGTTTTTCCCGCGCGCGGTCTCTACAAAAAGATCGACGTCATAATCCACTTCGAGAGCCATCTCGCGACGGATCTCAAGCAATGCTTCCAGAAATTTTGGCCTGCGATACATACTTCGACAACAACACCAATTGTCAACCTTCCCGCAATGCCTCGTCAACTTCGGCCAGGCGTGCAGCGACGAAATGATTATTGCACAATCGAAAGTACGGGAACATCATTAAATTGGGGATTTGGGATTTGAATATCGTTTTGCTCGATGAAAAATTCCTTGAAACGCTCAAAGATCATTGGCCTTGCAAACAAAAATCCCTGGCCGCTTTCGCATTCGAGCTGCTTTAGCTTTGCAAGCTGGGCTTCGGTCTCGACGCCTTCGGCGGTGACGCCTAAGTCCAGATTTCGCGCCAGTGTCACGATCGCGCGAACGATTTCGTCGTTCGCTCCGTCGTCGTCGATCATAGAAACAAACGATCCGTCAACTTTGAGCTTCGATACCGGCAGTTTGGTTAGATAACCCAAATTTGAATAACCCGTGCCAAAATCGTCAATGTCGATCTCGATCCCGAGTGCGCGAAGCTGATGGAGCATTTCGACGGCCCGATCGGGATGCTCGAGAAATACGGACTCGGTTATTTCGAGCTTCAGATTGCGTATCGGGAACGATGTCTCGGCAACGATGTCCTGAATGCACTTTACCAAACCTGCCTGCGCAAATTGCCGGCACGAAAGGTTGACGCTTAAAGAAAGCGAAAGATCATCAAGTTCCTTTTTCAGCGATCCGATCTCGCGGCAGGCCACGCGCAGAACGTGTTCGCCAAGCTTGTCTATCAGGCCGATTTCCTCGGCCAGCGGAATAAATTTGCCCGGCGATATGTCGCCCAGCGTTGCGTGATGCCAACGCGCAAGCGATTCCACGCCTTCGATCTCGCCGGACGCGAGATTATATATCGGCTGGTAATATACCTGTATCTCTTCTCGCTCGACCGCACGGCGCAGGTCCGTTTCGAGCTGCAGGATTTCCTTCGCAGCCTTATGCATTTTTTCATCAAACACTTCGTGACAGGCTTTTCCGGCACGCTTGGCCTGATACATCGCCGTATCGGCGTCGCGCATGATGTCCTCGGAAACTTTATGTTTCTCCGACGCGTTGAGAATGCCGATACTGGCCGAGCTGTAAACCTCGTGCCCTCGAAGATTGAATGCTACAGAAAATTTCTTCTGTATGCGTTCTGCTATTCTCGTAACTTCATTTATATCGTATTTTCCCTCGACCAGGATCGTAAATTCATCCCCGCCGAGCCGCGCCACGATATCATCCGGTCGCATGCACTCGCTTAGACGGGCGGCAATTCCCTTTAATAAGTCGTCACCGATCAAGTGCCCCAAGCTGTCGTTTACATATTTAAATCGGTCGAGATCGATAAACAAAACGCTAACCTTGTAGTCCTTGATCTCGTGGCAATTTTCAAGGGCCTCGCTCAGACGGCTCATGAAAAAAGCTCGGTTCGGCAAGCCCGTCAACGCATCGTGCGTCGCCTCGTGCTGTAGCTTTTCCTCGGCAAATTTTCTGGCCGTGATGTCCTGTATCTGAAAGATGAGATTTGGGCGCTCGCCTCTTGCATCGCTGGCGGCGGAAACGCTCCACGACGCCCAGACTGTGCGGCCGCTTTTGTGAATGAAGCGTTGTTCTCTCTGATAGTTTGCGATTTTGCCGTTAACCAGTTCGTGAATCCTAATCAGGGCTTCGCCGAGATCGTCCTCAACGGTCATCGAGTGAAAGTCGGAGTCGAGAAACTCGCCTTCCGCGTAGCCAAGTATCTCGATCATCGCACGGTTCACCTTTAGCCACTTTCCAGCCGGCGCCACCAGGCCGATTCCTATCGGGGCATAGTTAAACGCGCTGCGGAAGCGCTCTTCTGATTCTCTGAGCGCGTCGGATTTCAGCTCGAGGTCTTTTGCATACTGTTCTGCCTGCTCCGCCTGTCTGACAGAAATTTCCACGTTTTTCAGGTACATCCTATAGGACAAGAAAACGAAGAAGATCACGGGAAAGGTTGCAAGGATCACCCCTAACCCCATCGCATCCGCCATTTGGATCAGCAAACCGGCGCTTGCAGCTCCGATAAAATACGAAAAAAATGTCCAAATGTATTTGCTCTTCCAGGTATCCCAAAAAGGCAATTTGTCGTGGAGTGATCTGTGAACAGAAGCGAGTGTGGTGTTGACAATAAACTGCGTTAAGGCAATCACCGAAAGCGCGATGATGAAGCTATGGCGACTATCGGCAACTCCGTGAAGCTGGGCTTCAGCGTAGAGCCCGGAAGATTTTAGGACCAATACTACGACACTGGTTGAGACCGCCATTGTCGCCGCATTAAAAACGACGGTCAACTTCCTGTTGCAAAATCTCCATGCTGACGCCGTCGCTTCGGCAGCCGCTAAAAGAACGGCGAACTCGCCCCCATAAAGCAGCAGCGTCAGAAAAATAAAAATGTCGGAAACCGAGATATGCGAATTGAATCTCGGCATCACGATCGTTAAACGGGAACCGACCGCGATCGTAAAGACCGCCAGCAATCCTAAATAGACATCGATCCGTCCGGCATCAATAGTAAAGAGCGAAATCAAAACGCAGATCGCCCCGGCGACGATCACCGTCACCATATACCGATCGGACATCCTGTTATTGTCCATCTACCCGAGATCCCGTCTTAAGCGGGGGCATGGTCGTCTCCTTGAGAAGCTATGGGATTACATAGTGTCGAACCGTTGGTGCGTGTGAGGTGTGGAGGTACTGCTGCCTTGATAAAGGCGAAAAGAAGGCTGCTTCGAGCCTTCTTTATTATGGTGCATTCTGACATTGTTGTCCAGTGTTTTCTTTAGTTAAACGAATAGTGTCGTGCACTGATCGGTGTTCCTAAAGCCGGCCTGTTCAAAGCTCTTATGAGCCGCCCTGAACTCAACATTGCTGAGCAAACATATATGCTCGGCACGATTCAGCAGCTCAAGCGACAATTTGGACAAGCATTTCGAGCCGATGCCGCGGCCGCGATATTCGGGCGTGACGTAAACGCCTTCGAGATAGACGACATTGTCCGTTTCGGCAATGATGTCGGCCTTGAAGACCATTTTGTCGCCATCCATCGCAACGAACACGCGTTTTTGTTCGATTCTGCGGGCGACACGCTTGAGAAAGCCCTCGCGGTCTTTCAACATCGGATCGACTCCGCTCTCGATAAACGCGACCTCAGCCTGCGCCTCCGCAACTTCCTGAAGCTGGCTCATGTCGGCATTTTGAATCTGCCATTCAGAGTGCTGCACGGCGAACGGAAACGATACTTCAAAGAGTGCCTCGGTGCATTTCAGCCTCGGCTGGCTAATGCCGCCGTCGAGATATCTCCAGAAGGTTTCCGCGTCGTTGCCGCTGGACATAATAAGGTGGATCGGCGTTTCCGCCAGTCTCGCCTTATATGCCAGGGCCTTCAAAGCTTCGACGGTTCTCGTTTCTACGAGCGTTGAGTGGCCGATAAGGGCAACACCCTCAAGATTTCCCGCCGAATTTCGGTAGCCGTAGAATTTGCCTCTGTTCAAGTCACTTTCAATGCCGTTGTCTTTAATAAAGCTCGACATCACTACAGTGTGAACCGGGCGAAGCGAAAGGAAAGTTTCGACTTCCGTTGTATTTTCTACGGTCAATTCTCTTACTCTTGTCATGTCCGGCATCAAAGCTATTGCCGGTACAAAGTTGTTCTGGGGCGTTTCAGCTATTCTTGTAGTAGTTCTTGTAAACATTTTTTTATCCTCCTCTTTTTGTTTATCCAACTACTGCATATAAGCCGTATTATCCCCCTGAATAATTGCGTCGCCGGCGAGCACTGCGTCACCGACAAGCACGCCACCGCGTTTGAGAACACCGTCGCCGACAAGTACGCCGTCACCTACAAGGACACCGCCTCTCAGAAGAGCACCGTCTCCGACCAGCACACCGTCGCCGACAAGAACTCCGTCACCGACAAGCACTCCGTAAGAAAGATGAGGCGAGCCTGCGCCAAGTGCCGCACCGTTGCTCGTATTCATGTCTCGGTTAACCGAAAGGCCGGTCGAAAAGTAGGTTGACGTGTTGAGCGAATAGTTGCCGCTTGCGAAATTAACGCCCATGCCGACAATATTTTCACGCTTGTAAACCGTTTGGAACTTTTTCACCAGATTCTGTCCGGTAAGGAAAGTATATTTACCTGTAACAAGCTGGGACCACGAAAATGACGCTCCGCCGATTGTTGAAGTCGTCGTCGGCATTACCCATCCGCTCGGGGTCATCGAATTATCGCGCGACAGCGTCTGGAAATCGACGTCAGTTTTCAGCGTTCTTGCAAGCCTCATGGCACCGTCGATATTGAGTTGCCCTGCGCCCTGTTCGAAGGTGTTTCTGCCATTCATTGGCTGAGCCGTGTATTGAAGGAGCATGCGGATCATGCCCGGCGTTAGATTGGGGTTGATCTCGAGTAGCATTGCTGCTGCTCCCGCAGCTAGCGGTGTCGCCATAGACGATCCGCTCATGTACATGTTCGAGCTAGTACCGTTTGTCGAATCGAGTGCCAATGAAGGCGCTGTAGCAACGATGTAATTATTCGGGGCCTTATACGAAATGAGCTTGTTTCCGGGTGCGACCAGGTCGGGTTTGATCAGGTTGTCATAGACCCTGTTTCCCGTGGAGGTCGTGAAATAACTCCGGGTCGGGCCATTCGAACTATAAGTCGTCATGACATCGTCCGCACGCGTTGTTGTTCCCATCGAATTACTTGCGCCGACAGTGATCGCATACGGGCTGTTTCCCGGCGAATGAATACCGCCATAAACCTTGCCTCCGGTATCCGGATCCTTTCCCTCGTTGCCGGCCGCCGCGAATACGACGATGCCAACGTTTACCAATTCTTTTACCTTGAGGCAAATAGGATCATTGGTGTATGTGTCAACAGCTGTGGTGCCGAGGCTGAGATTAACAACTTTGATATTGTAGGTTGTCCTGTTGTTCAGTATCCAGTTCAGCCCGTTGAGCAGCGTTGACGTTGATCCCGTTCCATTATCATTAAGCACTTTGACACTGATTATTTTCGAGTCATATGCAATTCCCCTGTAAGCATTACTGCTGGCACTCGAATTACCCACGGCCAGGCCGGCGACGTGTGTGCCGTGGCCATAAACGTCATTAGTCGTGCTTGAAGTGGAAAAATTAACGTTAGCAACGATTCGGGAAGAATTGCTGGTATCTTTGAATCCGTTATGCGAGGCGTAGATGCCGGAATCGACGATTGCGATGCCGACGCCGCTGCCGTCGCAGCTCGAAAGAGACGAGACGCAGCCGCCGTTCGTGTTCGTGCGCATTTGGGCAGCGCCGGTCGTGTCCTCGACGTGTCCCATCGAGGTCATTTCGCGGTCCGGCGAAATATAATTGATCAAGCCGCTCATGGAAAGAGTGGCAACTGCGGACAAAGGCAGATTGACGACAAGCGTATCGGTTTTGCCGATGCGGTCCGAGATCCTCGCCTCGCCGCTCGCCATCATCGCACGCAGCGCCGCATTGTCGGCGTCCTTCGCCTGGATGATCGCGTCAACGCGTGTATTGCCTGTCGGATCCTGAGCCATCATATCACGCAGGTCGGGCGAAACGTTGTCGCCGCGATATCCTTCTTCGTCCGTTTGCGATGTGTTTACGGCTGTCGTATCCGAGTACGTTCTTCCGGTAACCAAAATGCCGGTAAAGAACTTGGCGATCTCTATTTGAGATTCGATCTGCTCGTCATAAACGGCGGCCGAGCTGCCGCCGATCATGACGATTTTCCCCGCAGCAATCGCTTCAAAAAGATTTGTCGTCGCCGCACGCGAGCCGACGAGGTTTGTCATTTCATTGACAAACAAAATCGTCTGGCCGTTCGATGCAACCGCTTGGTTAACTATCGTATCGACGATCCTCGCAACATCCGATGCGACACGTGCATTCGAAAACAGAACGTCCGTCTCGACCTTAACGATCGACTTGCCGGCAAGCTCCTTCGGCACATTGCCTTTCGCGATCCTTATCGCAAGCTGTTCGACGATAGCTTCCTGCGTCGCTCTGTCTTCGTCGATAATGACCGGCTGAATATTTCCACCTTTCGCCAACACCTTGATAAGACGCATCGTCTCGTTCTCAAAGCTCAGGTCTTCACGCAGCCGGCCTTCACGGCCAAGCTGCGTCAGATCGGTAGTATATTTAACCGTTCCCATCGACTTCGACATACTCGACTGGTCGCCGCGAACAGCGTTACCAGCGAACACGCTCGAAAACACAAACGACGCAAGGATCGCAATCGCAGCGAATTTCCTCGTCGTCGCAAAACCAAATACAGGCATCTTCATCATAATATCGGCTCCTTTTTCGGGGCAAAGAAATTTACGGCATATGCCGCCGTGCTTTCTTTATCAACCCCCGTGCCAATGAGCTAAATGAAGATATAATTGTGGTTATGAAAATTGAGAGATGTTGTGAATGAGCTAAATCCGGTCAACCTGACCGATCAAATCGGTCAGGTTGAGGGACGGAGCGAGGATACTCTTGTCCTCAACGCCGGTTCCTCCGGCGTGGGTGCGCATAGGTATCTTCAACTTGAGTGGTATCAGCGTTTGTCTGGACGCTGTCGCGTCCATGAGGAAAGAGTGTCCTTGCTCCGCTAATGTCGAAACGCCGCCTGCGTCGGCCTGTCGCCGTTTGTGCCGAACTGGACGGCGACGAAGTTCATCTCACCTCTCTAAACATCGCCACCATTTAGCCACCGCCATGATGCCGCAATGTTAAAAAATTCGTAATGATACAAGTTAAAACCTATGGCAGATCGTATGATCGAGGTATACAATGAGCAAAGCCAAGAATCGTCAAAATTGCAGGCCTGACCCCAATTTTTCTTGCTGCCGAAAAAGTAGTTATGTATAATCATGCGTGAAGAAACAACTCGCCCAAGCATTACTTTAAGAATCGAATGCACTTCAGTTACGCCCGAAGAAATCACTCGGCGGCTTGGAGTGACTCCTTCAATTGTTCACTTAAAAGGTGAGCGCATGAGCCAAAACAACCCCTTGAGTGTTTTGTATCCTACAGATCTGTGGCTCTTTGAGTTTGAAGAGAGAGAGACTTTAAATGAGTTATTTACCGAAGTTGGAAATTTCTTTTTCGACCGCGAAACGGCTCTGCTTTCATTTGTCAATGAATGTGAGATTGATTTATTTTGTGGTTTTTTTCCGGAAGATTCTCAGAGTAGTTTTTGGATCGACAGAGAATCAATAAGGAAAATCGGTCGAATACCGGTTGATATTATTTTTGATATTTATCCAGCGTAATTGTTTGCAATCAACCATGAAAAACAAAATTTGGGGTAATTTACTTTTGATTCTTCTCTTTGCAAACACGTCTTTTGGCCAGACTGGCTGGTTGTCCGGTACTGCCGCGTTTACTGATCGAAACGGTAAGAAATTTCTGGGAGAAGCGCAAGAAATTATTGTAACTATTAGAAAGGGCAAGGAAATCAGTTTTTTGCAAACTGATGCTAACGGAGATTATTTGTTTAACGAATTACCTGCTGGTAAGTATTGCTTAATGAACGCCAAGGATAGAACCGGAAAATTACTTCGTCTTTCGCAACACCAAATCAAGTGTTTTACTATAAGGGCTCATAAATATACTCAATTCAATCTAATGTTCCTAAAATAGGCATTTATGGATTGCTTATTTCAAATAAAGGGGTAGTCACTTTTGCGATGTTGAAACTCTTGGCGGTTGCGTTTGCAAACAATGGCGACAATGAAGAAGATGGCTGGAAAATGTTAATGACGATAATGTGGATTAACGACGGGGATCTCGGCGAGCGGCACTCGAAAAAAAGTGAAACGTAAATGGGGTAAAAGCAGTACGTAGAGATGAGTTTGACGCTAAGTAGGCGGCACTTATCCGTCAAATAAGCCTATAAAATCGCAAAAACCGCGCTCACGTCGTCTAAAGTGTGGAACGTTCCACATTTTGTGAAACAAATCTTGGGGGAAGAAAATTGAACTGTAAATTGAAAATGGAGAATGGAAAATTAAGGGATAATTTTCCATTCTCAGTTCTCCATATTCAATCTTTAAATGTTGAGAATATCGACAAGCTCCTGCACGGCGGCGGCGCTTTTTTGGAGGGCGGTGCGTTCGTCATTGGTGAGGCTGATTTCGATGATCTGTTCGATGCCGTTACGCCCAAGCTTGACGGGCACGCCGACGAAGAGATTGCTGATACCGTATTCGCCTTCGAGAAAGACGGCACAGGGAAGGATTTTCTTTTTATCTTTGAGGATTGCCTCGCACATCTCGACCGCGCCGAGGCTGGGTGCGTAATAGGCCGAGCCGGTTTTGAGCAGGCCGACGATCTCGGCTCCGCCGTTTGCGGTGCGCTTGATGATGGCGTCGATCACATCTTTGGACAAAAGCTCGGTGATCGGAATACCGGCACAGGTCGAGTATCGGGGCAGCGGAACCATAGTGTCGCCGTGGCCGCCGAGCACGAATGCCGTGACGTTTTCGACCGAACATTCTAAGGCTTCGGCAAGGAAGCAGCGCATCCGCGCGCTGTCAAGCACGCCGGCCATTCCCATAACGCGGTTCTTTGGGAAACCGGAACGCCGAAACGCGACCTGCGTCATTGCGTCGAGCGGATTAGAAACGACGATGATAAATGAGTTTGGCGAGTGCTTGGCAACTTCATCGGTGACGGAACTGACGATGTCGGAGTTTGTTTTCAAAAGATCATCGCGGCTCATGCCGGGCTTTCGCGGCAGGCCGGCGGTGATGATGACGACATCGCTGTTGGCAGTCTCTTCGTAACCGTTCGAGCCGACTAGCTTGACGTCAAAACCGTCGATCGGAGCCGCCTGTGCGAGATCGAGCGTCTTGCCCTGCGGCGTTCCCTCGACTATGTCCACAAGGACGACATCCGCCAATTCCTTCGCCGCGATCCAATGAGCCGCCGTCGCGCCAACATTCCCCGCGCCGACAACCGTAACCTTATTTCTTCCTGTCATGGATTAGACCTTCCTGTTAGTGTGTTAAAAATAAGAAACAATTTTGGCACACTTGCGAAAAAACAGCAAAAAGCGATATCAAAATAGAAAAAGCCCGATGCGCTCTCCCCTTCGCATCGGGCTTTTTCCATGATGGCCGTTGCCAAACGGCAAAGACCAAACTTTATGGTCGGGTTTTCAAACATTGGGCAGCAAATGCCCTGCACTTCGTTTTGCAATGGCCGTGCCATTACGTGCTTGGATGCACAAAAACGAAAAATGCCTGCATTTCGAGGTATTTTTTATCAAGTATTGAAATTAGCGGGAATTTTTGTTTACAATTCGGTTAGGTAATGCACGAAATCGTGAGCAACGATTCTCAAATCGCTGCAATCAATTGAACAATGACCGAGTTTCAGTTTCGCATCGAAGATCTCCGCTTGTGGGCTCCGCACGAGGCTGAAATACTCCAATGGCCGGATCGCGTGCCGATCTACGACCACAATGCGCCAACGGAACACGGAGCATTTCTCACAGGACATAGATATGTCTATACGCTTCCGCAAGACGTGGAAGAAGCTTTGAAACGCGGCGGCGGCGAGATTTTGCCGCATTTTGAAGGTTTGCCGGACAATGTCGAAGGCGGCCAACCACCACGACAGCGCCTTTCTTACCTGTTTTTTAACGAATTTAACCCCGCTTCCGATTCCTAAAAAGATTGGTGCTGAGGGCGGGAATCGAACCCGCACGCCCCTAAAGGCACAGGATTTTAAGTCCTGGGCGTCTACCAATTCCGCCACCCCAGCACGAATACAATTATAGAATGCAAAATGCAAAACGCAGAATGACGAACGCGGAATAAGAATTGTGCATTGTGCATTTTGCATTGTGCATTCTAAACTTATACCGATGGATCAAATTGCCTGGATACTTTGGCTTGTGGTTGCTGTCGGGTTGATAATTGCCGAGATATTTACGCTTGGGTTTGTGCTTTTTTGGTTTGGGATCGGGGCGTTGGCGGCGGCGGTTGTTGCGTTTTTAGGGCTTGGACTTGGGTGGCAGTTTGCGGCTTTTTCGGTTGTTTCAATTGTGCTCACCATGATGTCGCGGACGCTGCTTGCTCAATATTGGCCGCATAACAAGGGAATGCGATCGGGCATGGATTCGCTGCCGGGCATGATCGGGACGGTTTCCCTCGCCAGCAAAGGAGCTTTGAACGAAGGCGCGGTGAAAGTTTATGGCTCGACGTGGACGGCATTTCCGATAGACGATGCACTTCTCATCGAAGGCGAGAAGGTCGAGGTCGTCGAGGTCAGAGGCTCGTCTATCTACGTCCGGCCGTTGAGGAACGAGTTGCCGGAATGGCGAAAGGGATGATTCAGGCGCTTTGCTTGGTCTCGTCATCTTCTGATATATCGAGGTCTTGAGCGGTGTCGATATCGTCCTCGTCCGGGTTTGCCGTGTCGTGAATGCCGCCGCCGAACTCGAGCACTTCCAACTTGACCTGATCGTCAACAGGCTCTGACAAAGCGTCGCCGTGGAATTTTGCGAGGACGATGGTGATGTTGTCTTCGCCGCCATTTTGGTTGGCTTCGGTCACAAGCTCGACGCAGGCGTTTTGGAGTTCTTCAAGATTCTCGTTCACGATCCGCTGCATTTCCGCAGCCGGAACCTTATTCGACAAACCGTCGCTGCAAAGCAGGAAAACGTCATTTCTGTGAGGAGCCACTCGTGCCGAAACAGGATAGATCTCGTTCTGCGCGCCGAGCGCCTGGAGAATTACATTTTTTAATGTATGAGTTTCAGCCTCTTCGGCTGAAATCTGTTTGGCGTCGATCAGCTGCTGAACCAGCGACTGGTCTTTGGTCACCTGATATATCTTGCCGCCGCGCACGAGATAAGCACGGCTGTCGCCGACCTGAATGATGTCGGCGCCCATCGGCGTCACGCCTATGCCGGTGAAGGTCGCGCCCATTCCCTGAAACTGCGGGTCGCTTCTTCCCTGCTGGTGGATCAGGTAATTGGCAAAAACGGTCGCATTGTGAAGCTTGTGGATGAGGTGATGGTCAACATAACTGTCAACGATGGTTTCTTCGGGGTCTTCGTGGAGCAGTTTTTCGCTGACTGTTTCGACGGCCATCGTACTCGCAACCTCGCCGGCCAAAGCGCCGCCCATGCCGTCTGAGACGGCCATGACAATGCCGTTTTCGTCGATCTCGAACTCTTGGCTCTCGATAACAAACTCGCCGTCATCCTGCGCGCTCGTCCACGCCTTTGCGCCCGTAAGATTGAGCAGGAGGTAATTATCCTCGTTGCCTTTTCGGACGCGTCCTATATGAGATGTTGCGTGAACCTCAACAGTGAACATAAATGTCAGTCAAAAGTTTATAGAGTCGCGAGTCTTGAGTCAAAAATCAATACACTGTATTCAAACAACTCTTTGCGTGCTTTGCGGCTTTGCGTGAAACAACTTTTTCTCACGCAAAGACGCTAAGATCGCAAAGAAAGAATCAAGTCACGAAAGCGCTTGGTCTATATCCTCAATAATATCCTCGACGTCCTCGATGCCGACCGAGATGCGCACCAAGCCGTCCGTGATTCCCAGTTTATCACGAGTTTCCTTTGGAACGGATGCGTGCGTCATAGTCGCCGGATGCGAGATCAGGCTCTCGACGCCGCCGAGGCTTTCGCCGAGCGTGCATAATTTTACGCTTTCGAGTACTTTCTTTGCATTTTCGAGCGAGCCTGTCTCGAAAGAAACCATGCCGCCAAAACCGGTCTGCTGGCGTTTTGCCAGTTCGTGCTGCGGGTGTGAAACGAGGCCGGGATAATAGACCTTTTGCACACTTGGATGTTCGGCGAGAAAATTCGCGATCACGCGGCCGTTTTTGTCGTGAGCCTCCATGCGGACGGCCAGCGTTTTTGTGCCTCGCAGCACCAAAAACGAATCGAACGGTGAAAGGATCGCGCCGATGCTGTTCTGGACAAATCCGATCCACTCAGCGTCCTTCTCATCATTCAGCGCCACAAAACCGCCGACACTGTCCGAATGCCCGTTCAGATATTTCGTAGTGGAATGCACGACAATATCGACGCCGAAATCGATCGGTTTTTGAAAATAAGGCGACATAAACGTGTTGTCGCAGACGACCTTCGCTCCGTTTGCATGGGCAAGATCTGACACGGCTTTGAGGTCGGTAATAGTCATTATCGGATTTGTCGGCGTCTCGACAAAGACCATTTTTGTGTTCGGTTTAAACGACTTTTCGAGATCGGCTACGTTTGACGTATCGGCGAGGTCGAATTCGACGCCATAATGCGCGAGCACCTTGCTAAATAACCGGTAAGTGCCGCCGTAGGTGTTATCGCCGAGAATAACGTGATCGCCGGCCTTCACGAGTTTTAGAGCCGCATCTATCGCCGACATTCCCGACGCAAACGCAAACCCAAACTTCGCGCCTTCAAGCGCTGCAATATTCCTTTCAAGAGCCGCGCGCGTCGGATTCTGGGTGCGAGCATACTCGTAACCCTTGTGCCTGCCTAAGCCGTCCTGAGCATAGGTCGATGTCTGGTAAATCGGAACGCTGACCGCTCCCGTCGCCGAATCAGGCTCGTTGCCCGCGTGTATCGCAGTTGTAGAAAAACCCATAAAAAAGATGCGCAACTGTTAAAATTTTATATCTTTTGCCCAGAACACGCTAACGAAAAAATTGTTTCTTATTTTCAAACTGTCCCATTGTCCCACTGTCCCATTTGTCCCGACTGTCCAAAAGTGTCCCAAACCTGAGTGCGTTGTTATCAACTTCTGAATTGATTGTTGAAAACGAGAATAGAGAATTTCGGAAAGATGTTCAATTTTCCATTATCCATTTTCAATTCTCAACTCTGATCGTTCCAAACGTTCCAAACGTTTCAGCCGTTCCAGCCGTTTCAAATCGTTCCAAACTTGAGTGCGTTGTTGTCAACTTTACTTCTGTCAGTAGCCCGCACGTAAGTTAGGGCTCGTGTTGGCCAAGATGAGCCCTTACTTACGTGCGGGCTACGGACACAATCTCACGCATCATGCTGGCATACTCACAAGCAAATTGAAATACCAACTTTCCGAATATGACGCAACTTTCCGAATATGACGTAACTTTCCGACCGACTGGAGCGGCGAGCATCCTGCTTGCCAGCGGCGAACGCCGTTTTTCCGCGATTCGCGGCACATAGCCACGTCCCTTTAGGGCGTGGTTAGTGTTTGTCCAGAATCCGCCAGCCCGTTTCAACGGGCTTGCTCCGTTCGCGGCTTAAGCCAAAAGAAAAAGGACGTTAAAAACGCCCTCTAAATATCCCAAACCATCCAACCACGCCCTAAAGGGACGTGGCTATACAAGAAAAGCCTCGTCAACGAGGCTGCAAAGATCATGAAAACCCCAACATTCTCTGATCGTTCGATTCCGTGATCATCTTTTGCGCTTTCTTGTATGTGTCGATGTTCGGCGGGAGATTGACGGTTTTTCCGGCTAGGAGGTCTTCGACGGTTAGTATCTGTAAGCGTGGATAATCTTTGTTCCAGCCGGGCGAGTGGTAGAAGCCTTTGCCTGCGGCTTCTTCTTTCATCGATTTTGTTGGCGGTTCGAGAGTCAGATAAACGCCGATCGCTGCATTTTCACGGTCGATAACGTGGCCGAGGTCGCGGATGTGCGAGACATTGACGTTATGGCCGCCTTTTACTGTATTTGTCTTTCTCCGCAAGTTCCTTTGCACCCTCAAGCTCTTCGGGCTGGCCGACAACCTTGTAATCCTTTCCGGCGATCATGTCGAAAGAATCTTTCAGCCGAAGTTTCTGCAAACCGACGCTCAGATGCGTAAGGTCGATGCCGATCCATTCGCGGGTTAGCTTTTGCGCCGCCGCGATGGTCGTTCCGCAGCCGCAGAAAGGATCGAGAACAACGTCACCTTCGTTTGAGGAGCCTCAATTCCATACCGACGATACCAATTGGGATCATCGAGATACTCAAGGTAGGCTTTCTGCTCCAATTCTGTTTTCAAAGTTTCGACCTTTCTCCCTAGGAAAATGCGCTTACTCACCTCGTATGCATACGCTAGAGCGCAGTCTGCCTCTGCTGATCCATATTCCTTACTTTCACTTGGGTCATAATGAACCGCCAGATTTCCTAGATTGCGAACGTAATGGTCCATATGGACGAAAGTTTCAGCGACCAATCCGCGATCCTTGATATCTTTAAGCCGTTGGAACAGTGACTTTCCCTTACCACCCACTTCAGTGGCTATAATTTCAACCGTTTTTCGCGCTAACGCAATACAGCCGGTCCATGCGGAAGCTCTGTGACATAGAATAGCTTCCTCCAGAGCATCTCGGACAGCGGGCGGAGCGAAAGCCACATAATCGCGAAGGATCCGTGTGTTGAGTGTGAACGACTCGTTACAGCACCCCTCATAGCTGCTGACGCCGGCTCCGCCATGGATCTCAATGAACGACTTGCACTCGGGACAAACATGGACCGGGAAACCGTGACCATAGTGATGATTATTCGACTGCACGCAACGAGGCCACTCATGAGATTGATGGCAATCAAAGTTGGGGCAGCAAAACGTAACCATGTAATTCATGATGTTACCTTGGGTTTGCTAATCTCAGCCATTTTCGATGTCCAGATCCGCGCCGGGAGTGTGGGCGATTCTTCGTCAAGGGAATCCCATCGTGTGCGAAGTGAATCTAGGAACGCCTTCTCGGGTATTCCATCGCTGGTTAATACGATGGACTGTTCGAGTTCCCGTCGAAGTATTCCATATTTAGTTGCGGTGATTTTGTGTCGCTCGGCACGCTCGGAAAATTTAAGGAACGTCTGCAAACCCGAGAAAATCGCCGCCATGATGCTCAGAGCACCCACCATGATCTTTGTGTTAGTCGCGCTGTCAGTCTGAATCGATGCAAATACGGCGCTTCCGACAATCGTCGATAAGACGATAACAGGGATTCCGAGATAGATGTTTTTCTGCTCACACGCTTTGGCGGCTGTGAAGTGTCCCCTGTGAAGAACAGAGAGGCCGTTGAGCCATTGCGTAACTAAAGTTTTCTGGTCAATCATGGTGTCCAATTCCGCCTCCAAAGGCCTAACTATGATAACACGGAATGAGTCTGCTCAATATCCATATTCCGTGTATTATTCCCACTCGTTCCAGAAAAAAACCCGGAACAAAAATAAACCATTTTTCCAATTTTCACAACACAATTTTCAAATAATGCGAAGCAGCCGGGCCGCACTGCAGATAGAGCGAGCCGGTCGGTTTTGGGACGCTGTGGAGTTCTAATCGATCTTTAAATCCGGAAGGGAATGAATTGCCTTCACAAGCTGAAGGATTGAAATTGCCGCAAACCATCTTTTTCCACGGTCATCACCAAAAAGTAATAAGTCATGGCTTTTGTCCGATGGCCCAACGTAGAAGTCCGCAGTTTGTGGGTCAGCATGTGCGATTTTGTTCAAGGCCTGACGCAACGATAACGGGCCGTAGCCATCTCGTCCAAGCATGTATTCGTATCCACGACTTTGTTTTAACTCCGTCGCATCAGCTGGTACCGCGTTTTCCTTTTTGAAGGCTCCAACATTGCTAATACCCTTGGGCAAAAAACCAAAATCCTGTTCCGACCGAACCGCGAGAGCGAGTGCTCGCAGTAGCTGGACACCATTGATGGAAGCTTCCTTCATTTCGGCTTCGTCGTCTGGATGTCGAGGCCAACCAGACCCGTTCGTGCGACCACCCCAATACGCCCGCCGAAATCTTTGGCTGACTTGGTCTAATTCGCTTGCACATTCATGCCAGGTAGCTCGTTGCCACATTTCAATTATCCTCCGAGTTACGTTACTTGTAGTTTACCACTGCGGACGTTAGGCGGACGGCCATCATTACGAGATAGGCCATCATCTGGTTGTTGCCGATGAACTGGCGAAAGCTCTCGATCATGCGGCCGACCTGATCGGGTTCGTTTATCAGTTCGCCGTATGTCTGCTCGGCGGCGAGGTTCCAGTGCCACGTGTCTTCAAACGCCGTGATCTGCGATTCGCTGTCGGTGCCCGATTCGTTCCGAAAGAGCAAGTTGTAATTGCGGTTCGAGTTAAACGGCGGGTCGAGATAAACAAGATCGACCGACTCGTCCTTGATGTAGTCCCGCAGGATCTTCAGATTGTCGCCGTAGTAGAGAGTGTTCATAGGTTTTATCCACCGAGAATGTAGCATTAACGCGGCGGGGGTGACAAGCTACTTCGATTTCGCTAGAATGTGAGACAAGTTTCATTGGCACAATCAGGGCTCGCAGTATTTGTTTCTTGTGCAACAAACGGAGAACTATGGCTGATATAGAAATGGGTGAAGCTGTTTCGGCGTCGGAGCGGCGTAATTCGGACCGCAAGAAACTGATTATCGACGTCAAATTTGACGGCGGAGACGGGACGGGCATCGCCAACACACGCGATATAGGCGCCGGAGGCCTGTATATGACGACGACCGCGAGTCTTGACACCGGTGTGCCGATAATGATGACAGTTAATATAGGTGCAGATACGCTCAATCTAAAAGGCGTAGTCGTTTATTCCGACCCAGGCCACGGCGTAGGAGTCCGATTCAAGGATCTCAATGAGACTGATGAAGGTATTCTTCGGCGAGAGTTAGAACTGTTGTAAATTAGCTTCGACTCAAGACTTAAGACTCAGGACTCGCGACTAAAAAATTATGTTCGATCAATTTACACTCGGCATTGAGGAAGAATTTCAGATAGTCGATCCCGCGACGCGCGAGTTGAAATCGCATGTTTCGGAGATTCTCGAAGAAGGCGTGATGTTGCTCGGCGAAAAGATCAAGCCGGAAATGATCCAGTCGATGATCGAGGTCGGCACAGGCGTCTGCGCCAACATTCAGGAAGCACGCACCGACATTACGACTCTACGCTGCGTCATCTCAAACCTTGCGAAGAAAAAAGGAATGGCGATCGCCGCTGCTTCGACGCATCCGTTCTCGAAATGGTCGGAGCAGGAAATTTACGATGGCGACCGTTATAAGTTGTTGGTTGACGAGCTGCAGATGGTGGCGCGTTCGCTCCTTATCTTTGGCGTGCACGTTCATGTCGGCGTGCCTGACCTTGAGCGTCGCATTCAAATAATGAATGCGTCTAGATATTTCCTTCCGCACGTCCTCGCGATGACGACATCCTCGCCTTTTTGGCTCGGCCACAACACGGGGCTAAAGTCTTACCGCTCAGAGGTTTTCAAGAAGTTCCCGCGGACTGAGATCCCCGATACTTTTGAATCCTATCCGCAGTATCAGGCTTATCTCGATCTGCTCGTTAAGATGCACTGTATTCAGGACGGGTCGAAGATCTGGTGGGACGTGCGTCCGCATTACAAATTCCCAACATTGGAATTTCGCGTTTGCGACATTCCGACGCGTGTTGACGACACGATCGCTGTTGCCGCTCTTTTTCAGGCAATTGTCGCAAAGCTGCATTTGCTTACGGATAAGAACCTTGGATTTCGCATCTACAAACGCCGCTTGATACTTGAAAACAAATGGCGCGCAATTCGTTACGGTTTGGACGGTAATCTGCTCGATCTCGGCAAGGAAAAAGAGGTGCCCGTGAAAGATTTGATTCACGAGCTGCTCGAATTTGTCGATGAGGTCGTCGATCCTCTCGGCTCACGCAAAGAGATCGAACATATCTACACAATTCTACAGCGCGGAACGTCGGCCGACGAACAGTTGCGGGTTTGGGAAGAATCAGGCCACGACTTTAACGCAGTCGTCGACATGCTCATAAAAAACACCCTCGAAAATGTTCCTGAGAAGTGTTTTGATTAGAACCTAGACAAGCTATGCCGTGTGAACCACATGACCTTGCTCAGGTCGAGCTCTTCAGGCTGCTTGACGACGATGAGTTAAAGGAATTTGCGGCGGTCATCGACCTCGAAAAAGTAAATGCGGGCGAACATCTATTTCAGGTGGGCGAGTTTGGCGAATCGATGTTCATCGTCAAAACCGGCGAAATCGAGTTGTTTATTAAAGACACCGCCGGCCAGCGAATCCTCCTTAAGATTGCAACTCGGGACGACCTCTTTGGCGAAATCTCGATGCTTGATAACCGGCCCAGAACGGCGACGGCCGTGGCGCTCGTGGACAGTGAACTTTTCGTGCTTGATCGCGACGATCTGCTTTTGTTATTTGAGAAAAAGCCGGATTCGGGGTTGAATCTCCTCGCCGCGATATGCGGAATGTTGCGAGACGCCGATCACCTGCTGCGAACGCGCGTCGCCCGCAATGTTAACGAAGAAATTGACGAAAAACTCTCTACGCTCCAGCGCATCTCGGACTGGATAGCATGGTTTAGCGGCAGCATGTATTTCTTGGGGCTAAACGCTGTCTGGTTCATCACCTGGATCGGAATAAATACGCTGCCGCTCGGCATTACACAGTTTGATCCATTTCCATTTGGATTATTGACGATGATCGTTTCACTAGAGGCGATTTTCCTTTCGTGCTTTGTCCTGATCTCGCAAAACCGACAAGCGGAAAAAGATCGCATTCGCTCTGACATCGAGTACGAGATAAACGTCCAGGCCGAGCTTGAGATTGCCCATCTGCACGAAAAAGTTGACCACATCCATGAGCGGTTGATCACCAGGTTCAATGAGTTTGAAAAAATCCTAAAGAAACGATAGTTTTTTGCAGATGGTTTATTTGCGCGGATGTTTCAGCGCCAATCGGAGGAAATGTTCAAACAAAATACGCCCGTCGCGGCTTTCGTTGGGGTGTTCCCATCGGGTGGGGTTTTTTGACCAGTCTTCAAATGATTTTTCGAGGTGGAACTGGACGCAGTAGATCATCTGCCCGTCGGAATGCTTGACCATCATCTGGTTTTTGCAGAGATATGAAGTGGCGAGAAGCTTGAAACCTTCAGGCAGCCCTTCGACCTGAATGCCGTGGTTTTGCCAGACGCGCAGGATGTCGTCTTCCTTTGTATAGTCCTGCCAGACGCCTGATTTTTCGTCGTCGTTTCCCGCGAAGATCGGATCCGATTTATCGACGATCTTTACAAAACGGTATTGGTATTCGATGACGCGGTCGGTGCGTTTTTTTTCAAGTGCGAGACCGTCGATCGTTTTGAGTTTTGTATCGAAAACCAACGCGACCAATTGATGGGCGCCGCAAATCGCAAGCACAGGAATTTTCGTTTTGTGGATGAATTTTCTAAAGCTCGCAATGTGCTCTGGATTGTAATAGTCAAAGTCGGAAAACGAGCCGCTCATTACGATCGCGTCCGGATTGAACTTTTTGGCAGCATCGGCGATCTCGGAAAGATGCACGGTCATAGTCTTGGGGTTTTTGACAAGCCGCAGGACATTTTTGGCGATGTTGTTGCAGGCCATCGACGAGACCTTTCGCTCGAACTCAAGCTTATGCTCGGTCGTGCCGTCCCACTCGCGGCGGGCAAGATCGGAAAGATCAGACTCGTAACGCAAAAGGTCATTGACGATCAAAACCTTTGCGTGAGTAATGCGCTTCTCTATAGGCTCGTACCGACAAAAGCTACGTTTGTTATAAGGAAACGGAAGTTTTTCTGACTCGGTTACCTTTGCCACTGCATCATACATAACTATATTAATTTGATGTTAAAACGCCGGAGCAGGGCGCAATTTTTGATCATACCATTAAATTAAGATGGTGAAAAGGTTTAAAAGGGGAAAGGTGACAAAGTTCCAGGCTGACTCCTTTTAATCTTTAATTTTTTCCCCTTTTCCCTTTCTACCTTTTTCACTTTTCCGCTTTCTTCCTCTGTTTTGTCTCGCGGTTGAATTCCGGCATCGCCTGGCCGGCACCTAACGCATTGATTTCTGAGCGAATCGCCTTTACTAAATTTGAACGCGCAAGCGAGCGGCTTCTTGCCGGTTTGCTGCTCGTTTCCTCTTCAATGAGCAGCAAAGTTTTTTGCCATGACGTTTCTAAGTCGTCGGCAGCCGTCGATATTTTTGTGATGTCGTAAGGAATGGCAAAATCTCGACAGCCAACTCGTGCAAAGGCGCGCATGTAACGCGCAGTCGAAAGATCTGGACAAGCGAAACGCCGCTTGCCGATCTTCAATTCTATTCCTAAAAGCGTGTATTGAATCTCAGCTTGATTTTCGCGTTCTAGTATGTCGAGGTTGATAGCGCGCGTCCGCTGAGGCCGAATTTTCTCGGCATAAATAGCTGGCAGCCAATCTTTGCTCATTACCTCTCGGATTTTTGCTTCAACTTTCACAACTTGCGCGCTTCTTCGGCGTTTAGTGTTCCGCCCTTACTTACGTGCGGGCTTGTGCACTTAATGAGTCCGCTATCTCCTGGAAGCGTTTAAATAATTTGCCTACGTGAACACCATCCATGATCGTGTGATTTGCCTCGACGGACAACGGCATTTTTTTCGCGTTGCCTTCGTCGAAGATTTTCCCGAACACGATGCGCGGCACGGTTTGTGTTTTGTCGAGGCGGCTTGCGTGTTTAAAGCTCGTGAACGAGACCCACGGAATGACGGAATAATAGATCAGGTCAACGCGGTCGGCTTCCACGTCAAAGGTTTTTAACGCCTTGTATTTTGCGAGCGCGGTTTTACCTGTGCGGTTAAATTCGAACACGTCATCCTGCATCTCGAAATAGCAGAACGAAAAAGTTTCGTCATCATTGAGGATAGTCTGCGTAGCGTGAATTTTATTGAATTCTACTAGCTTTCCATTAAGTAGCCGGATGCGAAATTCGCGTATCTCATTCGCCGCGCGCTGCGAGCAAAACAAGGCAGACAAAGAAAACGCCAGGCTGTTTTGTTTACAGAATTGATAAAGATGAGTTACGTCAACGTTCGCCGTGAAATTAAAAAACGGGTCGTCGTAATTCTGGAAAAACTCGTAGGTAGCTCGTCGTGGCCAGGCATCGATATCGACTTCGGTAAACATCGTCGGCTCAACGCTCCGCCCTGGTGATCGGACTCGGCGACTGGGAAAACTTCTCGATCACGCCGTCGCTGAAAATGCCGAGATAAAATACGCCAACGGCCGTAATTATCAAAGCAGCAGCAAGCCCGGCGGGAATTTTTGGTGCGAGCCAGTCGCTTGCGCGCTCGCGGAAGAACATGACGACGATCAGCCGCAGATAATAGTATGCCGAGATTGCGGTGTTGATCACGGCAACGACGACCAGAATAGTCAGCAGGGAATTTCCGGCCTCAAGTGCAGGTCGAAAGACGAGCACCTTGCCCATAAAACCTGCGGTGAGCGGCAGTCCCAAAAGCGAGAGCATGAAGAGGGAAAGCGTGAACGAAAGCACGGGCGATTTGAAGCCGATGCCGTTGTAATCTTCGAAATCGTTGCGGCGGTCGTTCTTTTGCGCGAGCAGCGTGACTATCGCAAAGGCGCCGAGGTTTGTGACGGCATAAGTCAGCATATAAAACGCGACCGAGGCGACGGCTTCGTCGCGAGCTTGGGCGGTTATTGCCATTCCAGCGCCGACAAAGCCGACAAGCGCATAGCCCGCGTGAGCGATCGACGAATAGGCGAGCATTCGCTTCACGTTGTTCTGCATGATGGCGGCTACGTTGCCGACAAACATCGTGAGCATCGCCATTAATGCGAGCGCGGTCACCCACGTTTCATGAAGATAGACGGACGCCTGAACACCGGCGACAAGAGGAAAGCCGAGAACAAAAACGCGAATAAACGAGGCAAACGCGGCGGCCTTCGGCCCGGCGGCCATAAAGCCCGTAATGGGCGTCGGAGCGCCTTCGTAAACGTCGGGCGTCCAAACATGAAACGGCGCCATCGCGATCTTGAATCCGAAGCCGATGATCATCATCGCTCCGCCGATCAGAAGCAGAGCAGGAAAGTTCACTGCGAGGTCGGGACTTTCAAGGATTCGGGCGATCTGTCTAAGGCTGGTCGAGCCTGTCGCTCCATAGATGAGTGCCATTCCGTAGAGCAAAAACGCCGAGGCGAACGAGCCGAGGATGAAATACTTCATCGCGGATTCGTTCGACCGAAGATCGCCTTTGCGAAGCCCGGCCATGACATACGTTGCGATCGAGAGCGTTTCAAGGCCGAGAAAAATGACGACAAGATCGTTGCCTGCGGCCATCAGCATCATCCCGAAGGTCGCAAACATCAGCAGCGCGTGATACTCGCCGGCAGGCACATCTTCGCGCTCGACCCAGACCGTCGAGATGAGAATCGTCATCGCGGTGACGAATAAAAATACGAATGAAAAACTCAGGCGCAGGCTGTCGTGAACGACCATCCCGTTAAACGCCGTCATCACGGGATAAGCGCCCGTCCACATCATTGCCAGCAAAATTCCAGCGATCCCTAAACAGATAATCGAAACAGCGCCGCTCACAAAACGCTGCTTCGGAAAAAAACTGTCATAGACCATCACAACGACGCCAGCGACGGCGACGACCATTTCGGGAAGAATGATCGTGATATCGACGTTCGGATTTATGAGGTCTGCTAAAAACATTGTGTTCATCATGCCGAAAATAACTCGTCTAGTGCGTCTTTGCCGAACCCGAGTATGCAAACCGTTTTTCGCCCGCTGTAACTGCCAACTTCAGTGTATTTTCGCTCGGAGGTATCGGGCAATTCCACTTTTCTCCGCCGTAGGCACAGCTTGGATTGTAGGCGAGGTTAAAATCCAAAGTGACGGTTTTGTCTTTGGGCGTCTTGATATCGATATACCGGCCGCCGCCGTAAGTCTCCGTTCGATTTGTCATATCCCTAAATGGCACAAACAAGAGGTCGGCATATTCGGGAAATTTAGCAGCAATAGCGGGATCCATCCGATATACGCTCAAGACAAACGGTTTCTGGTTTAGCTCAAACTCCAATATGCCGAATTTAACGTATTTTTTCGTTGTCCCTGATGATGTCGGCATCTGAAACCATTTTTCACTCGGCGTTCGAGTAAAGGTTGCGGTAACGCGAAACCCTTTATCGACGGGATAGTAGTTCAAACCCTTGAATGCAGCGAAATCATCGTCTTTTAACGGCGACAGTTTTTTGTCGCGAAATTCTTCATCACGGCCATCTCGGAACACTTTCAGTTCTGTCGAGCCGTAAAACGCCTGCGCCTGAATGCCTGAGGCGCATACAGAAAGTAAAAAGAGTAAGAAAACTATTCTCATAAAACTAAGGCATTGGAACTGATAAATTTTTACAAATCTTTTTTGCCAAGAGGTTCGGAATTTCCTTATGCCTCGGCACTGCTTCGACCTTGCCTGTCTGCGGATTGCACCAAATTGAGTGCTCCCGGCCTTCGCGTTTTAGATAGCAACCGTATCTCCTTAAATGACGTAAAAGAGCACCGGTCTTCATAATCCGACGGTGACAGTTTCACGAATTGCCTCAGCCGGAAGCCCGCGGAGAGCGTCATCGAGACGATCTTCGAGAATCAGTTCGATAGCTGCCGCAAGATTTGCACGGCATTCCTCAATAGTGCGGCCTTGTCCGTTCGCTCCCGGTATTTCAGGGCAGTATGCAATATACCAATCTTCGTCCTTTTCAATAATGGCGGTAAACTCGCTGTTCATGTAAATTCTCCTGTTACTCCATTATCTATCACGGCGCGGAATCTCGACAGTCTCGATCGTGCCTCCGGCCTGGCCCATCACGCGTGTTTGGATCGCCTTGATCGCGCTTTCGCTGCGTGCGAGGAACGGCTTCGGATAGACGCCCATGTAAACCATCAGAAACAAGAGCGGAATCATCAGCCCGATCTCGCGCCAACTGAGGTCGGCGAGCGTTTTGTTTTTGTCGTTCGTGACCTTGCCGAAGAAAACTCGCTGCACCATCCAGAGCAGATAAACGGCCGCAAAAATAACGCCGGTTCCGGCGAGCATCGTGGCGACGTAGTTCCAATTCATCCCGTCTGAAATGCTCAGTATTTGCGACTTGAACATCCCTACCATGATCAAAAATTCGCCGACAAAACCATTGAGAAACGGCAACCCGACCGACGCCATTGTGGTGATCACAAACAATGTCGCGTAAATCGGCATCACGTTGGCGAGGCCGCCGAACTGGGCGATCTCGCGCGTGTGACGCCGCTCGTAGATAAAGCCGACTAGCAGAAACAACGCGCCGGTTGTAACGCCGTGGGCGAGCATTGTAAACAGCGCTCCCTGCATTCCTTGCTCGGTAAACGAGAACATTCCGAGAATCACAAAACCCATGTGAGCAACGGACGAATAAGCGACGAGGCGCTTAACATCGGGCTGCACCATCGCGACAAGCGCTCCGTAAATAATGCCGATGATCGCAAGCGCAATAAACAGCGGCGCAAACTCTCGGGATTGATCAGGGAACAGGGCAAAATTGAACCGCATCAAGCCGTAAGTTCCCATTTTGAGAAGCACGGCGGCGAGGATGACAGAACCGGCGGTCGGCGCTTCGGTATGAGCGTCAGGCAGCCATGTATGAAACGGGAAAAGCGGCACCTTGATCGAAAACGCCAGAGCGAACGCTAGGAAAAGCAGTGTTCCCGTCCCTGCAAGCGGGCCGGCAAATGTCAGCTTGCCCGACTTCATCGCATCAAGTATCGCGACAAAATCCCACGATCCGCCCAAGCCCGTTTGATCGGCGTAAATGTAATAAAGCGCGATGATCGCAACCAGCATCAATAGGCTGCCAAGCGCCGTGAAAATAAAGAATTTGACCGCCGCATAAATGCGGTTCTCGCCGCCCCAGATGCCGATCAAGAAAAACATCGGCACGAGCGACGCTTCAAAAAACAGGTAGAAAACAAGCAGGTCGAGCGAGACAAAAACGCCGATCATCGCACTCTCGAGCAACAGCAAAAACACATAAAATGCCGTCGCCCTTTTCTCAACCGCGTGCCAGGTCGAGATAACCGCGATCGGCATAATAAACGTGGTCAGTATCACCAGCCAAACACTCAACCCGTCAACGCCGACGTGATAATTCGTATTGATCGCCCTGATCCACGGCACGTTTTGCTCAAAATAAAAGCCGCTTGCCGAGGCTGCTCCTTTATCAGCGAGCAACATAAGCGAGACCACAAAATTCACCAGCGTCCAGCCAAGCGTCAGCCACTTCAACTGGCCTTCCTGCTTCCAAACCGTCTGATGCGCAAGCGTCAGAATCGCACCAACCAATGGCAGCAGAATCAGAATCGTCAAAAGATTTTCAGCAATAAAATCCATTTAGCCAACCAACTTCATTCCGTAATAAATAAAATATCCGATCACGGCAAGGGCGCCAAACAAAATGATCGCCGCGTAGCTGCGGACGAAGCCGACTTGTATTTGGCGTACCAGCGAGCCTGCTTCGATGACGGAGTGGCCGATGCCGTTGACGATGCCGTCGATGAAGCCGAGATCGAAGCCTTTCCACAAACCGTTTCGCGAAAGGTTTGTGATCGGATCGACGATATAGCCATTGTAAAGCTCGTCGAGGCGCCATTTTTGTTCGAGAATTTTCGGCATCTTACGCAGCGGCTGCGAGCGAAACGCAAACCAGCCGATAGCGATGCCGACAAGGGCAAGAACGACCGACAATCCCGCTAGCAAACGTTCCTTTTGAACAACTTCGGGCGCGTGCGATTTGGCAGCTTCGCGGGCGGCGACGGCGGTCGGCATCTTGGTCTCTGCAACGACAGGTTCGAGAACGTGCTCAAACGAATTAGCATCTTTTACCCCGACCAGCGAGCTCATCGCATACGGCACGCCGACCAGCCCGCCGACTGTCGAGAGGAACGCGAGAATTATCAACGGCACGGTCATTAGCAAGGGTGATTCGTGCGGTTTGAAATTTGCGGGTAATGCGTGATGCTCGTCGTCGTGCTCATCGTGGTCGGCCGCATGGTCGTCGTGGACGGTCTCCTGCTCAGCGAACTGGCCGCCCGCTGACGCAGGCGGTTCTGACTCGGCCGAAGCCCAGCGCGGCTCGCCCCAGAAAGTCATGACCATCATTCTCGTCATATAGATGGCGGTCAGCACCGCTGTGAAAACCGCGACGCCCCACAAGATCTCTTCGCCGGGAAACAGTCCGGCAGGAAAATATTTGTCGGTCGCAAAAGTCTTGTAAAGTATCTCGTCTTTGGAGAAAAAACCTGCCCAGATCGGTATTCCGCAGATCGCGAGCCAGCCCATCGCCATCGTGATGAACGTGATCGGCATATGCTTTTTGAGCCCGCCCATCTTTCGCATGTCCTGCTCGTGATGCATCCCGTGAATTACGCTGCCCGAGCCTAAAAAAAGTAGCGCTTTGAAAAACGCGTGAGTCATCACATGAAAGATCGCGACAACAAACGCTCCGACGCCGGCCGCGAGAAACATAAAGCCGAGCTGCGAGACGGTCGAATATGCAAGAACCTTCTTGATGTCGTTTTGCGCGATGGCAATCGAGGCCGCAAAGATCGCCGTCGCCGCACCGATCACGGCGATGATCCACATCGCCGTCGGCGATAATTGATAGATCGCATTCGAGCGGACTACGAGATAAACGCCGGCCGTGACCATTGTGGCCGCGTGGATGAGCGCCGACACGGGCGTCGGACCGGCCATCGCGTCGGGCAGCCACGTGAGCAGCGGAATCTGCGCCGATTTGCCCGTCGCGCCGATAAAGAGAAGCACGCCGACCGAGGTCAATCCGCCCGCCATTATCGCGCCCCAAGTAAAAGGGTCGGCCGACATGTTTTCGAGGACGAATGTGAACACGCTCTGCACCTGTGTCCCGTCAACCGATTTGTCGAAGAACGAGATCGAACCCGTGAGCGTAAAGATCAAAAATATTCCGATCAGCACTCCCCAGTCGCCGATGCGGTTCATCACGAACGCTTTCTTAGCCGCCCGCCGCGCCTCGTCAAGCTTTACGTAATAACCGATCAGCAGATACGAGCAAAGCCCGACGCCTTCCCAGCCGACAAACATCAGCAAATAATTGTCCGCCAGCACGAGCGTGAGCATCGAGAACATGAACAGGTTCAGGTAAGCGAAAAAGCGATAAAACCCCTTATCGCCATGCATGTACCCGACCGCAAAAATATGTATCAGCAACCCGACAAACGTCACAAAACAGGCATAGATTCCGCTCAACCGATCCATCCCCAACGCAAAATCCGCCCGAAATCCGCCAACCTGTATCCATGTCCAGATGTGATCGAGCACCGGTTTATCGGCATAAAGAGCTCCCGGTTGGCCTGTGCCAATACCGAACGCGAGCATAAACGCAACAACCGTCGAAATGGCAATAGTCCCGCAGCCAACGAGGCCGCTGAACATTTCATTGCGCAGCTTGCCGCCGATCAGCCAATTGATCACGGCACCCGCAAGCGGAGCGAAAATTATCAGACTTAAAAGGTTGTTTTCAGTCATTCTAAAAAGTCAGGTCGTCTTCGTCCTCAACCGTAAAATCCTGTTCGACAAGTTCCTGCCAAAAACCTATAGCAAACTCGCTCGCGTGTCGATCTCGAAGTAGTTTGAAAACTTCTCCGTCAGGCATCTTTAACTCAGGAAACCGAACCAATAATGTTCCTAAGTCCCGCCAATCGGTTCCGGCCTTTGGTTTACCACGTCGAGATTCATATGACAGCACCTTACTGAAGATCAATTCAACAGGCGTCAGAACACTGATGTCTTCGATCAACTTCGATTTCGGCAAGCTTTTTTCTATCCGAACGTCAACCAAGTGCCTGTTGCCTTCTTTGCGAGTTTGATAGATACGGAAACCCTTGTCCTTAATTTCTCGCACCCGAACGGCGATGTGAAACCGCTCGCTCAGATGTTCACGCAATTCTTCAGCAAATTCTTTGGCACGCGTGGATATGATATCGACGTCCTGCGTTGCGCGCGGCTCGCTGACGTAGGCATTGACGGCTTGCGCTCCGAACAGAACGGCATCGTCACGCCCTTGCAAAAACTCAAGGACGGCTTCCTGAATTTTTGATAAAGGCAGTGGTTCGTGCATGACAAACTCCTGAAATGTTATAACGTCAGCGTTCAGCATCAGGCTTGTTTTTTCGGGCGGCGGACCAGTTCACCGCCGCAATTCGGGCAAACGGAATTCATTTCTTTTGTGCAATCGGCGCAAAACGTGCATTCAAATGTGCAGATGTAGGCTTCGCCGACGGCTTCGAGGCCGCGTTCACACTTCTCACATTTTTCGCGCATTTCGAGGGCCATCAATTCTTTAAAAGACTCGCATCGTCCACATCGATCGACTGGCTGTTGCGGAAGAACGCGATGATTATGCCGAGGCCGACGGCGGCTTCGGCGGCGGCGACACTCATTACCATAAAAACAAAAAGCTGTCCGGTCGTGTCGCCGTAATAACGTGAAAATGCAACGAACGTCAGATTAACCGCGTTGAGCATCAGCTCGATGCACATAAACATCCCGATCGCGTTGCGCTTAAAAATAACGCCGACGCAGCCGATCGTGAAAAGTATTCCTGATAACGCCAGATAACTGGCTAAGCTCGGTTCCATCTTAATCAGTAGTCAGTAGTCAGTAGTCAGTAGTCAGTAGTCAGTAGTCAGCAAAAGGCTGATCGCTGAATGCTGATTGCTGATAGCTATTCGTCTTCCAACCCACGTTCTTCTAATTCACGCTCGACGACCAGTTCAAGCTGCGGCTGGCTCAAGCGTCGCGCTAAGATAACGCCTCCAATAATTGCCATAAGCAACAACACGCCGACGATTTCGACCGGCAGCAGGTATTCGGTGTACATCGCCTGGCCGATGCTCAATGTCTTACCGGCGCTCATGGTTTGATCGGACGGCAGATTTGGTGCACGCATCACGGCGTAGAAAATGAAAAATGTTTGCGCAAGCAGAATTACGCCAAGGCCGCCGCCGAGCGCGTATAAATATCGCAGGCGGTTTAGCGGTTTGTCTTCGTCGAGATTGAGCAGCATTATCACAAAGACGACCAGAACCATGATCGCGCCCGCGTAGATCAATATCTGCACCGCTGCGATAAACGGCGCAGCCAGCGTGACGTAAATGCACGACAGCGAGATGAACACGCCGACCAGCGAGATAGCGCTGTAGAGCGGGTTTTTGTGATATACCATCGACACCGCCGCCGCTATCGCCAGACCCGCAAACAGAAAAAATAAAACGGTCGAAACCATACTCCAGTAGTCAGTAGTCAGTAGTCAGTACTCAGCTAAGTCATTTCTGACAACTGACGACTGACAACCGACAACTGTTTCATCTATTCAAAAAATACACCACCACAATCGTCACGATCACATTTGCCAATGCGACCGGCAGTAGAAACTTCCAGCCAAAGTTCATCAACTGGTCAAAACGAAATCGCGGCAGCGTTCCGCGCACCCAGATATAGAAAAATAAAAACGCACAAATTTTGCCGATAAAGGCGACGTGGCTGACGAGCGCGTACGGAATCGATCCCGGCTCTAAAATGTGGCCTAAGCCCGGAACATACCAGCCGCCGAGGAATAAAACCGTGCACATTACTGAGACGGTGAACATATTCACATACTCGGCCATGAAGAAGAGCGCAAATTTTAGAGCACTGTATTCTGTGTGAAAACCGGCGACAAGCTCGGTCTCGGCTTCGGGAAGATCGAACGGCACACGGTTCGTTTCGGCAAACGCGGCGATCAAAAACACAAAAAACCCGATAAACTGCGGAATGATGAACCACTTGAAAGGCGAATTTACCTGGGCGAGAATGATACCGTTAAGGTCAAGAGTTCCGGCGAGCATCACGGCGCCGATGACTGACGCTCCCATCGCAAGTTCGTACGAGATCATCTGCGCACTTGAGCGCAGGCCGCCCATCAATGAGTATTTGCTGTTCGACGACCAGCCAGCGAGAGCGATGCCGTAAACGCCGACCGAAGTAATTCCTAACACAAAGAGGACGCCTACATCTATCCGGGCAATAGTGAGCGGCATGTTCTTGGCCTGTTCGGCGATCCATATAGTTGCGTCACCAACATAAGCAACGCCTGCCACATATGGAACGAGCCACCCAAGCGGATCGGCGATTCGCGGGCCAAACGGGTAAACAACGATCGGCAGCAATGCACAAGTCAATGCAACCATCGGCGCGAGGAAATAGACAAACTTGGTCGATTTATCGGGAACGAGGTCTTCCTTAAAAATAAATTTGAGCAGGTCGGCAAACGGCTGCAAAACGCCCCACGGCCCGACGCGGTTTGGTCCGATACGTCCCTGAATCCAGCCAAGAATCTTTCGCTCGGCCAGCACCGTGTAGGCGACGATCATCAGCACGCCCTGAAAAGCGAGCAGTATCCCGACACTGATCACGATGAACGGAAATGCAGTTTTTAGGACAGATTCCATCTTTACTTAGCCTGTTAGCTATTAGCTGTCAGCTATTAGCTAACAGCTATTTTTTATCTACCTCCCGGATTACTCCTATCACCTAAGCCAATCGCCGCGGCTTCGGCAAGGCCTTCTTTGTGCGGCGTGCCGTCGGCTTTGAATTGGACGAGCGGCGACACGAGGAGATTCTCAGGTTTCGGGTTGCCGTGAGCGAGGAGATGAAACTGCGGCGTTTTGCTCGTCATCGTCGTCAAGCGATGCAGTTTGTGTCCGACCTTTGGCACTTCCAAATTCTTTTCTGCCGAATCGCTCATTGCTTCGACTTTTGCTTTCAGGGCATTGATATCTTTCGAGCCGTCTTTTTTGCGGCCAATTGAGTATTTTGCCTGAACCGGATTCGATTCGTCCTTTAGCATCGGATAACCAAGGCCATTATAGGCCGGAACCGCGTGAGCGATGCTTCGGAAAATAGCCGACGCCGAAAATTCCGGTGCAATCTCGACACCGATTTCGCGGCTTAAAAGCGTCGTAATCATCCAATCGGGTTTTGATTGATGCACAGGTTCGATTGCTTTGCGAACACGCTGAACGTTGCCGGCATTGTTTGTAAATGTCCCGTCAACCTCGGCAAAACTTGCCGCCGGGAAAACGACGTCTGCAAAGGCGCATGTCTCCGTCTGGAAAAGTTCCTGCACGACGACGAATTCCTTGCCGTCGAGCCCGCTTGCATCCTGGAGACTTCCGCCGATCAACAATGCCTTAGAATTCTTAGCAACTTCATCGACAGACTTTCGTCCCGGCATCATATCATGAGCACCGACCGAATTATTGTATTTCGGCAGCGGATGAAGCGTGACGCGGCGATTATCGTCAGCAAGCTCCGAAGCATAGCCGGCCAACACCGCTTGAGCTTCGGGCGATAGCTCGCCGCCTATCATGATAACCACATCGCCTTCGGTCTCTCGGACCGTTTTTCTCACCGCGTCGATTTCAATCGCGTCAATTCCGCATTTGCCTGCCGCCAATTGACCGCTGCCCGCATTGCAAAACGCCAATGCGAATGCATCAATCGAGCCGGGATTTACATGCACAAACTGCGTCGCCCGTCGCGATAGATTTATTGGCCTTTCGTTCACACAGATGAATTTTGCACCGCCGTTACGCACAGCTTGACGTATCTGCTTAGCCGTATATGATTGTTCTTCCTCCGGTTCGCCGCCGATAAGTAAGATGGTTTTTGCGTAACGAATTTGATTGTGAGTACAGAGCGGCACACTGAGATTGTCGAAAATGGAGACGAGGTCCTGCACATCGGAAACAGCAAAATTATCAGTACTAATCGTGTCTGTGGCAAAGCGTCTTAAAATAAAAACAGATTCGTTCGTAAGTCTCGGACTTGCGATCACGCCGACTGAATTTCCGGCTTCCTTGAATTTATCGCCCGCAAATTTTATGGCCGCGTCCCAAGTCGCGGGAATGAGTTTGCCGCCTTTTGAATAGCGGATCATCGGCGTTTTGATGCGGTCGGGGTGATTGATAAAACCGTGTGCGAAACGCGCTTTTATATCGAGAAACTCGCCGTTAAGGCCGTTGACGTAGCGGTCGCGGGCGACGATTCGATGAACTTCGCCGCCGCGTGAGCCGATGCTTAGCTGCATGCCGTCAGAGCTGTAAACATCGGTCGTTATTGTTTGGTCGAGTTCCCAAGGCCGCGTTTCGTGGCGATAAACGCCGTCAAGAAGCGTTCCGGTCGGGCAAACCTCGATGCAGTTGCCGCACTGCGAACAATTGAGCCAGCCTCCGTAAGTGCCGATGACGGTACTCGAACCGCGATTTCCGGCCTCGATAGCGTCTTCGCCCATCCACTCATCGCAGACACGCGTGCAGCGTTTGCACAAGATGCACCGCTGCGGGTCGTTGGCTACAATTGGCGAGAGATATTTTTCCGGCTGAGCATTTTTCTTTTCGGTAAATCGTTCCTCGACATCACCCCAATCAAAGATCACTTCCTGCAGCTCACATTCACCGCCACGGTCGCACACCGGGCAGTCGAGCGGATGATTAGCAAGTAAAAATTCGCCCATCGCCCGCTGCGCCTTTTCGACCTCCTCGCTCTGCGTCGTGACGACCATTCCGTCCGTGCAGATGATCGTGCACGAAGTTTGCAGCTTCGGCATTTTTTCGATGCGCACAAGACACATACGGCACGAAGCCTGTAGTTCCAAGTCCTGGTAATAACAAAACGACGGAATGCCAAACCCCTTTTCACGGCACACGTCTATCAGCCGCGCGCCTTTATCGACGTCGTAGTCCTGTTCGTTTATGGTTACTTTTATCTGTTCTGTTGGATTCACTTAACTTTTGTAATGGCTTGGTCTGGATGCGCCGGATTTGGCATCACTTTTTGATTAGCACCATCAACGTGCAGATCGAGTTTTTCAAGAACTGTTTGCCCTATCAAAACTTCACCCCCGAGCACTACCGCTTCGTCGCTCGTCGCACGATTGCCGATTTCAATTACAATGGCTTCGGTTACAGGAACCACTTCATTTCGACCATCGGCGTACTCAACACCTCGTTGGCGCGGCGTTTCTAAACCAAGCGCGTTTACTACCTCAGCAGGCAAAACTGTCGATACCGCGCCTGTATCGACCATCGCGTCGGCCTCGTAAAATCGTATTTCGCTCGCTTCCATTTGGCCGCGTCGGGCATTTACCTGATCAGCAGCATTAATAATTTTTACTTTAATTCTGACTTCACCCATAAAAAATTACTTGATCCTAGAATACCGCGTCTCAGTCGCCTTTGCCTCGTCGCCTTCGGGCGAAATATTGTAAGCGGTGATGACAATATTATCATTGTCAACTACATCTATCTCGGTTCGCCAGCTCCAACGCGGCACTTCGGGACCGCCGGCGTCGTAGGTGCCTGACACGGCAAATTTTTCGCCCGGCTCGCCTTCGGAGAACATAATTCCGGTTGACATGTGAAAGCTGTTCGCCCATGCCATTTGGAATTTGTTTGTTGCGAGGTCAAATCCGTAGAGAGCAATTCCCTCAAGCGGTTTGCCGCTCATGGTGCCGGAATACTCGTGAAGCAAAAACCTGTCGCCGAGCACTAGTTTGATCGTGCCCGTCGTCGGCGATTCGTCGGCTAGTTTGTCAGGCTCGAACCACGTTTTTGTCGTTCCCTTCCATTCGCCGACCAGTTCTGCCAGTTGCGAATGGAAGCCGCTCGCTTTTGACTCTTCAAACTTCATCCGGCTTTTCGTCTTGCGCCTCGGCTACAGATTCTGTCGGCTCATCGGTCGTTGTTTCAACCGGAGCTTCAACAGGAGCTTCCGTTTCAGTGGTCTCTATTGCCGCAGCTTTCTTACGCACCTTTGGTTTTGGTTTTTCCTTTTCTATCGGTTCCGGCGCCGCCCTTTCGACGGCAACGAATGCCGTTTTGTGCGGCTTCTGCCGGGTATTGCCGTAGCTTCCGGCAAATATCTTGCCGCGTCGTGATCGTTTATCTCCCTTTCCCATAATTATTATTCTCCATTTCTTTCGCGGGCAGCGGTTTGCCACCCAAAATTTCTAATATTTGATTCTGAATCCGTATATTTGCCGCAAGCCGTGTATGCTCACCGCATATCAATTGTTCCGCAGTCGGTACTTTTACGGCCTCGAGCGATCTTTTTGTAACGATCCCGTCGCCAGGCACGAGCATCAACTTTTTCAACTCATCGTCTCTTATCTTTACACCGTCTGAGCGGGTAAATCCATTCGGCCTGAACACCGTTTTCCATTTATCCGCTTTTTCATCGCGATAAATAAGGATCGCATCAAGTGCCGTTTTGCAGTCCGATCCCAGAACGTAAAATGCGACGCCGCCGGTTTTGCCGTCACCAGCGGCCAAAGCCTCATGAAAGCGCTTTGCCCGGTCGAGGACTGCCTGAAAATAGGCCGGTGCAAGTTTTCTTTCCGACACATTGAATCTGGATGCAAATTCTCTGTCGTTGATCACATTCCAGCCGTATTTCGACCAGGTTTTTGGATCAAACACGTCGACATAAACTGGGTCGAGCTTTTCGTCAAATGCCCGAAGCGTTCCCGGCGCCGGTAGAAGCTGATATACCGCCGGAATCGTAAACACCATAAACTTCGACGAATCCTGAACAAACGGCAGGTCGAGGCGAACGTTTCCGATCGAATATCCGTTTACAAGAGCATTAAGCGAGTTTGCCGAGCCTTCATTTGGCGTGCCCAACAGGATCAGCTTGTTAAAATGATTTGCTCCGGCCCAGGTCGGCTGCGGCTTTTGCTCGTCCGTAGGCAGATCGGCGTCGCCGTACATCACGGCATAGCGCGAAATCAAGCCGCCCATCGAATGCGCGACGATGTCGAATTTCAATTCCGGCCTCTTGAGTTTCAGCTTTAATTCGCCGACCTTGCGCATTAGAAGCCGCGCATTCTCGACATTATCCAAACGCCAATCGTAGGCAAAAATATACAGCGAATCCTCAAATCCTTTATCTGACGGCTTTTCCCAGTTTTCTTCGCGATAACCGCCGCGCTTTTCCATCGCTTCGATAAAACCGCCATACACGTCAAAGACCGACAAGCCTGCAAATTTCACGTAGCGTATTGCGTCGGTTGGCTTCAGGTCGTCGAGAGCCTGCGACGGATCGGCAAAGATCGGCAGCCGCAAATCTTCCGATTTAGACTTCAAAGCCTTAACCCAAATCTTGTCGTTGCTCGTTTTGTGACGAAGCTCGGAACCGGCCAAACCCGGAATAAAGATCACCGGATTTTTGCCCTGAGCGAACAGCGAAAAACTCAGAGCAAAGAGCAAAAAGCCGAACTTCGCACTATGAGAGAGAAATTTTTTGAGTTTTCGTTTCATTTATACTCAGACGTTCGGAGCCATGCCGTTCGAACTCGTGTTATCCGTCAGCCATTTTTTGAAATCGTCGGGAAACTGCCTAATTGCGCTCTGTATCGGCCACGCCGCCGCGTCGCCGAGAGGGCAGAACGATTTGCCCTCAATGTTGTCGCAAATGTCTAGCATCAGTTTAGCGTCTTCCGTCCGTCCGCCTCCGGAAGCGATGCGGTCGAATATCTTGACGAGCCAATCCGTTCCCTCGCGGCAAGGCGTGCACCAGCCGCACGATTCGTGCTTGTAAAACTCAGTAAGGTTTTTGGTTGACTCCATAATGTCAACCGTCTCGTCCATCACCATCATCCCGCCCGTGCCAAGCATCGAGCCTGCGGCGACGAGGCCTTCGTAATCAAGCGTCACGTTTTTGCCGATGATCTGGCCGGCGTTCATTATGTAAACCGACGATCCGCCCGGGATGACCGCCTTCAGCTTTTTATCGTCGCGAAGCATCCCACCGCAATCCTCGAAGATGAACTTTTCCATATCGGCATAGCCCATGGGCAGCTCGTAAACGCCCGGCTTTTTGACATGGCCGCTGATTGACCAAAGCTTTGTGCCGCCGGACTTTTCCGTGCCGAGATCACGCCACTTTATGCCGCCCATCTCGATGATCTGCGGTATGGACGTCAAAGTTTCGACGTTGTTAACGATCGTCGGGCAGGAATAAAGCCCTTCGACAGCCGGAAACGGCGGCTTCATTCGCGGATGGCCGCGAAAGCCTTCTAAACTCGATAACAACGCAGTTTCCTCGCCGCAAATATAAGCTCCCGCGCCCGTATGCGTATGAATGTCATGAGCAAACTTCGATCCCATCACGCTCTTGCCGAGTAGTCCGGCCTCGCGAGCCTCGACCAGCGCCGTGTCCATTATGTTGATGAGATATTTGTATTCACCGCGCGTGTAGATGTAGCCCGTATTCGACCCCAAAGCCCAGCCCGCGATGATCATTCCCTCAATCAACGCATGCGGGTCAAACTCCATCAAATAACGATCTTTGAACGAACCCGGCTCCGATTCATCGGCATTACAAACGATGTATTTAGGCTTCGGAGAATCTTTCGGCACAAACGACCATTTCATTCCCGTCGGAAATCCCGCACCGCCACGGCCTCTCAAGGCAGAATCCTTGACCTCCTGAATGATCTGCTCAGGCGTCATCGACAGAGCCTTCTCAAGCGACTTATAACCGCCCGTTTTTTTATACACCTCAAACGTATGGCCGTCTTTCATGCCAATTCGTTTTAGTGAGAGTGGCTCACAGCCTATTGCTTTAATTTCCATCTAACTCTCATCGTCAAGGCCCAGCAAATTGGATTCGCGCTCCGCCCAATACCAAACCGTAACAATCCCTTCAGTCATTCCCCACGAGTGCGAAATGTTGATAACACTTTCCTTGCCAATCCTAGTCGCAAATAACGATGCGGCTTCGAATAGTTTCTCCCAAGAACTTAGAGGGCTTCTAAAAATCTCGAACTTTACAACTAGACTCATAGGCTATCGCAAGCTCTTGTTTGTAATGTAGTGCCCTAACTTACGTGCGAGCTACTGACACAAAGCTACTGACACGAATCCAAAATCTTGTCCACCTTCTCAGCGGTCAAATCCTCATAATAATCAAACCCGATCTGCATCATCGGTGCAGTGCCGCAGCTTCCGAGGCACTCGACCATCGTCACGGTGAATTTGCTATCTTCGGTGGTTTCGCCTGGATGAATGCCGAGTTTGCCGCAAATATGTCCGGTAATTTCCGGCTCACCCATTATCTTGCACGACAGCGTTTTGCAGATCTGGATGTGATGACGCCCCACCTGACGCAGATTGAACATCGAGTAAAACGTCGCCGTTTCCCAAACGTCAGTGACCTCAAGATCCAAAAATTTGGCAAGAAAATTCACGCCCGGATTGTCGATCCACCCACGCTCGCGCTGAACAAGCATCAGCAGCGGTATCAACGCCGAACGCGTCCTGTCAGCCGGATACTTCGCGACGTGCGACTTCATCTCGTCAATGATCGCAGGCGAAAACTCCGCCACCTCGTCCGAGACGATGACCTTGTCCGTATAACTTGTCGGTGTAGCTGCTGCCATATTCAACAATTGAGAATTGAAAATTGAGAATGGAGAATTTTCAATTCTCCATTTTCAATTCTCAGTTACCTATCTATTTCCCCCAGCACAATATCCAAACTTCCGATAATCGCGACAACATCGGCGACCATTTCGCCTTCGCACATGGCGGGGAGGGCGGCTAGGTTTACGAACGAGGGGCCGCGGAAATGGACGCGTTCGGGTTTTGGGCCGCCGTTGGATTTCATATAGACGCCGAGTTCGCCTTTTGAGGCCTCGATAGGCATATAGACTTCGCCTTCGGGAACGTTGAAGCCCTCGGCGACGATCAGGAAATGATGTATCAGCGAATCCATATGCTTGCGCATATCGTCGCGGTCGGGCAGAACGACCTTTGGGCTGTCTGCCTTGATAGGGCCGGGCTTTAATCTCTCAAGCGCCTGACGGACGATCTTGTAGGATTCGTAACACTCGCGCATGCGAACGCGGAATCGTGCCCAGACGTCGCCGTCGTGCTCTACGGGAATTTCAAAGTCGTAAGTCTCGTAACCCGTATAAGGATTATGTCGCCTGAGGTCAAGCTCGACGCCGCTGCCCCGCAGGCACGGGCCGGTCAAGCCCCAATTTATCGCTTCGTCGCGATCAATGATGCCGATGCCTTTTGTGCGGCTCATCCAGATCGTGTTGCCCGTAACGAGCGTCTCGAACGTATCCATCGCCTCGGGAAAATCGGCCATGAACTGGTTGCATCGCCGCTCAAACCCGGCCGGCAAATCCATCATCAGCCCGCCGATGCGAAAATAGCTCGGCGTCATCCGCCCGCCGGACGCGGCCTCGATCAGATTGAGGATTTTCTCTCTCTGCCTAAAGCAATAGAAAAAGACCGACATCGCTCCGATGTCGAGCGCGTGCGTGCCCAACCAAACCATGTGCGAAGCGATCCGCTGCAGCTCGCACATCAACACGCGAATGACCTGCGCGCGTGTCGGGATCTCGAGGTCGAGCAGCTTCTCCGCAGCCATCACATAGGCGAGGTTGTTCCCCAACGGATTGAGATAATCCATCCGGTCGGTAATGACGATTCCCTGCTGGTATTTCTTATATTCAAAAAGCTTCTCCATTCCCGTGTGGAGATAGCCGATGTCAGGAATGCAGCCGATAACCAATTCGCCGTCAAGCCTGAGATCAAGCCGCAAAACGCCATGCGTCGAAGGATGCTGCGGCCCCATCGACAGCGTCATCTCGGACTCAAGCGCGTTGTCGAGAACGGCAGTTTGGCTCGGTATATTTTCTACAGCAGTTGCCATTGTTCGTGAACCGTAAATCGTAAATCGTAAATAGCAGGATTTCTATTCACGATTTACGATTCACTATTTACTAGTTAAGGCTGTAAGGCTCGTAGCCTCGCAGCGGGTAATCTTTTCTGAGCGCATGGCCGTCGAAATCAGACGGTAACAAAATACGACGCAGGTCAGGATGGCCGTCGAAGATGACGCCGACGAGATCGTATGTCTCGCGCTCGTGCCAGTTTGCAGTTTTCCAGAGTGATGAAACTGACGGAACATGCGGCTCGTCTTCACTCAAAAGCACTTTCAAACGCAAGCGGTTGAAATGCGTCGTTGAAAACAGATGATAATTGACCTCAAAACGCGGCTCTTCTTCCGGACCGCGATCTGCTCCGCAAAGATCGGCGAGCAAATCAAAGCCGTGGCTTTCTTTTAAGAATGAACATACGTCAACGATCGATTCGCGGGGCACCGTGACCGTCACTTCTCCGTGGCCTTCGCTAACAGTCGAAACCCAAGCGTCGTTCTTCTCTTTCAGCTTTTCCACAAAAGCGTGGAGCTTTTCAGTCATATAAAAAATCTAACAGGATGAACAGGATATACAAGATAAGTGCAGACCGTCACGAACCCTGATTTTTTTATCTTGTCTATCCTGTATATCCAGTTAAAAACTAGTTTCCACTAAGAAGAACGCCGTTTTTCGTGTCGCGACGGGATCGAATACGGACGCGAAACGTTTTCGCGTTCGACGCGGGCTTCCATTTCTCGTTCGAGTGCCGTGCCTTCGGTTACAGGCAGCGTTCCCGGCACGCGCGAAATGCGAGATTCAGGTTCGAATGTATCGCGGCGGTCCTTGACTGATTCCAGCATTATCTTGTCCTGGAGCATCATGATCGCGTGGACGAGCATTTCGGGCCGCGGCGGACAGCCGGGCACATAAATGTCAACCGGCACGATCTTGTCAACGCCTTGAACAATAGCGTAGTTATCAAACACGCCGCCGGAGGTAGCACACGCGCCCATTGAAATAACCCATTTCGGCTCAGGCATTTGGTCGTAGATTCGTCTCAGAACAGGCGCCATTTTTCGCGAAACGCGGCCTGAAACGATCATCACGTCCGCCTGCCTTGGAGAAGCGCGGAAAGTCTCTGCTCCAAACCGCGAAAGGTCATTGCGCGCCGAGACAGTATTCATCATCTCGATAGCGCAGCACGCCAAGCCGAATGTTGCCGGCCAGAGACTGCTCTTGCGCGCCCAGTTGACGACGGCGTCGAGTTTGACGGTGACGACATCGGGCAGTGATTCGAATAATGTATTTTCTAAACCCATAAAATTAGTCTGGAGTCCTGAGTCCAAAGTCTTGAGTAGGAAAGCATCTCCAACTCCAGACTTAAGACTGAGGACTCAAGACTTTCACCGTATTTGACGCTTGTTCTCGGCGTTGCTTTGCCAGGGCTTTTGCTTCTTCGCGGGCCTCGGCGCGGGCTTGCAGGCCCCAATCGAAAACGCCTTTTTTCCAGACGTAAATATAGCCGACGACCAGCGTCGCCAAAAATATCAAAATTTCAATAAACGCAATCGTGCCGAATGCCACGGCGCTTAATTTTTCCGCTTCGAGAAGGCTCTTGAAAGCGACCGCGAAAGGGATGATAAACAGCACTTCGATATCGAACAATAAAAAAATGACCGCAACGGTATAAAACTTTATCGAATACCTGTCACGAGCCGAGCCGATCGGGTCTTTGCCGCATTCGTAAGGCATGAGTTTTACGGCTGTTCGCTTGCGCGGGCCGATCAGATGCGTGACCAGCAACTGGCTCGCGCCAAAACCCACGGCGACCAAAAACATGATCGCAATCGGGACATAATCGAACACATTGTATTCAGACATAATGCGTTAAAACACAGAGACTTTCGGCACAAACTCAATCGTAAGTTAACGGCGCTGGGCTGTCAAGGCAGTCGCTCTGCGGTCTCTGCGGCTTTGCGGGAATAGTTTTTTATCCCGCAAAGCCGCAGAGACCGCAGAGAAAATCAAGAAAATTCATTGACCGCAAATGCAGTCGTATGTTAACTTTAATGTTGGCAGATTGTGTCGCCAGGCCGCCGTAATTCCCACTTCTTGTAAGGTAAAAACAAACGTGATCTCAGGTTTCAACACGGACGTCGAATCGGGTGGCGTCGTCTATCATATCCAGACCGAGGATAAAGGCCGCAAGTCGCGCCTTATCGTTTCGCTGGTCTATGATCGCGGCACCATCCTCGCAAGCAAGCGCACTACATACGGAGATCTCGCGAATGGAAGTTGTGACGAAAATGTTTTGGCGGAGAAAGTTCAGCGTCAGCATAAGTTAATCTGCGCCGCGATTAAAGCCGGTAGAATTGCCGACTTAGTCGGAATGGGCGACGGCAAGAAGAAGCCGAAAAACAACGAGACGCCTGCGCTTCCCGATGTCCCGGCTTACATGCCTGCGATCGAGATGCCGTATGCTCAATTCCCTTCCGCTGTTGCCGAAGCAGAAACTGTAGCGACGGTACTGCATGTAGATAAAATAATTAATAACGACGTCATCTTTGAAGACGCAAGCATTGTCGAAGAAGATGCGATACTTTCGGCCGAAGCCGTCAACGTCGTCAGCGAGCTTTCGGGCACCGAGCGTCCCAAGCACGCAAAGCTGAGCGTCGAGCTGCTCGGCGACACAAAATTCAAGGGCGGTGACCGCCGTGACGTTCACATCATGGTCTGCCGCGGGACTGACCGAAAGGTCGTTCGTGACGCGCAGGTTATGATCAAGATTCTCGGCTCGAGCTTTCGCCCGATGATCTTCCACGCAAAAACCGACGCCAACGGCCTCGCCAAAGTGCATCTGCAATTGCCGCACTTCCACGCCGGCCGAGCCGCGCTGCTCTTGAGAGCGATGAACGACGGCGAAGAAATAGAATTTCGCCGAATAGTTACTCCGGGTTAATTGAATCTCAAATATCAGATTTCAAATTTGAAATTGGGGTTTGGCAAGCTGAAAATAGTTTTTATGGCAGGCATCAACATATTGTTAAACGGCGAAACCCTCGAAGTCGCCAAAGAGATCAAGCTCGACGAACTTCTTGAATTTTTTTCCCTGCCAAGAAAACGAGTTGCGATCGAAATAAATAACAGCGTCGTCAGCCGCTCCGATTGGCCTGACATTGTTATAGGTGAAGGGGATAAGATCGAGGTTGTGCATTTTGTCGGCGGCGGATAAGATTTTCACCACAAAGGCACAAAGGGCACAAAGATAAACACTTTTAATATACTTTGTGTTCTTTGTGCCTTTGTGGTGAATTCTTACTTTTTGCTTTCTGCAATGCAATACGTGAAAATCTAGCTGAATATGTCAGATGCTTTTCCACTTGCAGGAACTGTTTTCAATTCGCGCTTGATCATCGGCACGGGCAAATATCGTTCTTATGACGAAATGAAGGCCGCTCATTCTGCCTCGGGAGCGGAGATGGTAACGGTGGCGGTCAACCGCGTGCCGCTCGACCGTAAGAGCGATTCGTTTCTCGATCATCTCGACCCAAAAATGAGTATCCTGCCGAATACGGCTGGGTGTTATGACGCTGACCACGCCGTTCGCACGGCGCGGCTGGCCCGCGAGGCTCTCGAAACCGAATGGATAAAGCTTGAAGTCATCGGCGATCAAATTACATTGCTTCCCGATAACGAACAAACGCTCGAAGCCGCGAAGGTGCTTGTTAAAGAAGGCTTTATCGTCCTGCCGTATTTTACCGACGACCTGATAATGGCAAAAAAGCTGCTTGACGCCGGCTGCCCGGCGGTGATGCCTTTGGCCGCTCCAATCGGCTCGGGAATGGGTGTGCAAAATCCGTCGAATCTTCGAATCATGCGTGAACAGCTACCCGACGCAACCATCATCGTCGATGCCGGCGTAGGCGTGCCGTCCGACGCCGCCATCGCCATGGAACTCGGCGCCGATGCGATTCTTATGAACACAGCCATCGCCGAAGCCCGCGACCCTGAGCAAATGGCCACCGCCATGAAACTCGCCGTCGAAGCAGGCAGACTTGCATATCTTTCAGGCCGAATGCCGAAGCGTCTTTATGCCTCGGCATCGAGCCCACTAGAAAACGCTATTGGTGCAGAAGCCCGCACAAAGTAAGGGCATAAGACTATGCCTATCAAAATTTTGTTTTTTGGTTCAACTGCCGAGATCATCGGCAAACGCGAAATAGAGATCGAGTTAACAAGTTCGTCAAAAGCCGAACGGGTTTTCGAAGGATTGATCGCCGAATATCCACGTCTTGTGGCTCATAGTCTGCTTTTTTCAATTAACCAACAATACGCAACTGGCGAGGAAATACTTAAAGACGGTGACGAGCTTGCCATCTTTACAGCGGTCTCAGGTGGATAATCCTAAATGATCGAGATCGAACAGCCAAAAAACTTTGGGCACGGCTGGATCAGCGGAGCGCTTTCTGTTACGTTGGGCGCGATCGGTGTTGGGGCGGTGCTTTGCTTTCATTTTCCGTTGATGTTGACCATGCCGGAACTGCGTGAGATGTATCCGATACCATATATTCGCGGCCTGCTGCACTTGATTCTTGTAACCTCGTTCGTTCTCGGTGTGGTCAGTATAATCTTGCGTCGCAGCAAAGCGGCTGGGCTGACGGGAATCGGCCTCACGCTCGTCGCGGCTTTGATGGGTGGTTCGCGGGTGCCCATCGATGGCGAGATGACAGTCGGGCCGTTTCTTGGGTTGGACTGGTTCTTGTTAAACCTTATCGTATTCTCCGCCTTGTTCATACCGCTCGAACAATTGTTTCCGAAGAGATCCGAACAACCGATACTCAGGCCAAGTTGGAGGACGGATCTGACCTACTTCTTTGTTAGTGCGGTTTTGATTCAACTGACTACGATACTCACATTAAAGCCCGCCATGATCTTTTTTTCGTGGGCTGTGAATGCCCAAATACAGGCTTGGGTTGGGAGTCTTAACTTCATTTTGCAGTTTTTGGGAATTCTTCTTGTGGCCGATCTCACGCAGTATTGGATTCATCGACTATTTCATGTCGTGCCGGTCCTTTGGCGATTTCATGCCGTTCACCACTCCGCGGAATCAATGGATTGGCTTGCCGGTGCGCGGCTTCATCTTGTCGATATTGCCGTGACAAGGGGCATCTCATACATTCCGATATATCTGCTGGGATTTGCCGAGGCTCCGGTCCTCGCATACATCGCTTTTGTCAGCGTTCAGGCGACGTTTATTCATTCAAATCTACGTTTTGAGTTTGGCCCGCTGCGTTGGTTAATGGCGACGCCGCAGTTTCATCATTGGCATCATTGTGCCGACGCAAATTTGGTTGACAAGAATTTTGCCGTTCATTTGCCAGTGTTAGATCGGTTGTTCGGGACATATTATCTTCCGAAAGGCGTGTGGCCGACATCGTATGGAGTGATCGGCGGGGACACGTCGGCGAAAGGATATTTGGGACAATTGATTCAACCGTTCAAAAAAAAACGTAGAGTTTGTTCAAGTAGCTAGTCATGGATTTTGTCGAACTAACAAACGAAGCCCTCGATATTACGTCTATCGCCCGTCGCGTTGTGCCACCCGAGTGCGGAGCGACGGTGACACTAGACGGTTACGCGCGCAAATTTACCAAGGACACAACTACATGCGAAGTGCGCGAGACGCTGTATCTGGTTTACGAAGCTTACGAGCCGATGGCTTTAAAAGAAATGGAAAAGCTGATCGGCGAGGCCAAAAAACAATTTGAGGTTTCAAACGTGGGCATCGTCCACCGCCTCGCGCGGCTCGAGATCGGTGAGACAAGCGTCGTCATCTCCGTCGCAGCGCCGCATCGCGCGGCGGCGTTTGCCGCATGTGAATGGCTTATCCACGAGTTGAAACGCACGGTTCCCATCTGGAAAAAAGAAGTTTACGCCGACGGCGAAGAGTGGATAGAAGGTGAAGACCAGCCTCGCGAACAAAGTTCTTAACCTGCACAATTCACTTTCAAGTGTCTGCCCGCTTGACTTTGCCGCAAATCGGCTCATAATAGTCTCGTTCAATCTGTAACAACCAATTTTCCGAATTAACCAGTGCCGAAAGCGATGTCCGCCAGGTGACTTTGACCGGAAAGCCCTTAAAAACCAATCTAGAGGAGATTTATTTGAAGTATGTTAGAGAATCAATTTTCAAACAAAATAAATCTGAAAATGTTTGCGTTGATGTTTGCCGTAATGGCGACGCTCGCGCTATCGGCATTTTCAGTCAATGTTAGCGCGGCGACTTTCGTCGTCAATGACAGTGGCGACGCCGTTGATGCGGCGCCCGGAGACGGCACTTGTGCCACAGCAGGCGCGGTCTGCACGCTCCGCGCTGCGATCTCGGAAGCCAATGCGCTCGCCGGCTCGGATATAATCACGCTTCCGGCGGGAGCTTATACCTCGACGCTGGTTGCCGCAAATGAGAATCTAAATGCCGGTGGTGATTATGATATCACATCATCCATCACCATCAATGGTGCGGGTTCGGGCACAACGTTCATTCAGGCCAATGCGGCACCGAATACAGCCACCGAAAGAGTGCTTCATATCATTACCACCGGCGGCACGCTCGTGGAAATCAACAACGTGACAGTCCGTCATGGAAACGCGACTGGTGTTACATCCGGTGGTGGAATCAGTCTTGCCGTTTCCTCCACTCTTAATCTCACCAATGTAGTCCTTACCGCCAACCGGGTTATCCCGATAGCTGGTAACAACGCTTTTGGAGGCGCTCTGATTTTGGGATCAGCGACGGCCGGAGCAATCGCAACGTTAACGAACTGCACCGTCAGTAACAACAGCTCTATCGCAACCAATACCGCTACTATCGTAAACGGCTTTGCGGGCGGAGTTTACAATCAGAACGGTACCCTTAACATCGTTAATTCGTCGGTCACAGGAAATATTGCCAGTTCTTTCCATGGAGGAATTCGTACGCTTTCCTCGTTAACGCCAACGGTTACGAATATCATCAACAGCACGGTTAGCAATAATGCAGCACAGGGTAATCCGGCTGGAACACCAAATTTTGGTTCAGGCGGCGGCATAGCTCAGTTTTCGACTGGAACCGTTGCTGCTAATACCTGTACTACAAACATCACGAGATCAACCGTCAGCGGTAATCAGGCTTTCGCATCCGGCGGCGCGCCGGGTGCAGGCAGTAACGCCGGCGGTATTTTTAACAGTGCCTCGGGAACCGGCGCGACGCCGCCGGCAGCCGATGTCAACCTCACCAACTCCACTGTAAGTGGAAACAGCGCTGATGTTAGTGGTGGAATTCACAATACCGGAGCCGCTGCCACTTCACCGGCAAATGTAAACTTGGACTACTCCACTGTTGCGCTCAATGCTGCATTGACCAATGGCGGCGGGCTTAATAAAGTCACAGTTACCACCGGCGGCAACATCAATTTAAAGGACAGCATAGTTGCCGATAACACGGCCGGAACATCGGGACCGGATATTTTCGGCACGATCACATCTCAGGATTATAATCACGTCGAGAATACGACCGGCGGAACATTTACCCCGTCGGCGAACGACGTTACAGGCACCGACCCCGCTCTTGGGGCGCTGGCAAACAACGGCGGCTCGACGGAGACTCATTTACCCGGCGGCGGAAGCCCGGTCTTGAACACCATCCCGTCCGGAACCGCCGGATGCGGAACAACAGTTGGTTTAGATCAACGAGGATTTGTTCGCCCGTTTGCAGCAGCTTGTGAAAAAGGCTCAGTTGAAGTCGGAAGCGGACCTCCGAGTCAAACTCCGACCAGCACTGCGACTGCTACAAATACGGCTACAAATACGAATACAGCGACGGCGACAGCGACGTTCACCGGAACCCCGGTATGTACTCCTTTCGTCATCTATGACCAGACTACGGGTTTCGTAGCAACAGGACCTAATTCCCAAGATTTTGAAGCAGCTAATGATGCTTTCGACAACGATGCAGCCGATGATTTTGTCGTTCCGGCAGGCCAGACATGGACCATATCGCAGCTCGCGATCAATGGCGCCTACTTTGGCGGAGTCGGCCCGGCTGCGTCATTCAACGTCAAATTCTTCAATGACGCGGCGACCTTCCCGGGTGCAACGGTTCCTGGAGGAGTTCTTAACGCAGCCCCGTACACTTTCGCGGCAGGCGTGTTTACAATAACACTACCTTCGAGCGTTGTGCTGACGCCGGGAACCTATTGGGTTTCTGTCCAGGCACGTATGGACTTCGCGGGTGGCCAGGGACAGTGGGCATGGCATGATACGTCGGTTACAACCAACTCGGCAGCAGTATGGCGACATGCCGGCGGCTTTGCAAATCCTTGCACTCCCGGCTATGGACGAAGAGGAGCAACTTGCGCAATCGATGCAGCAAATCCTGACCAGGCCTTCAAGCTAATAGGAAACAACGGCGTTTTCACCAACTGTAACACGCCGACCGCGACATCGACACCAATAGAAAGCCCGACTTTCACATTTACTGCCACATCTACAAATACGGCTACTAATACGGCGACACCTACCCCGACGGCAGCGTGTCCGGCCTATGGTTTTGCAAATGGTGCGGCGATCACTATCAACGACAACGCACCGGCATCACCGTATCCGGCGACTATTGCGGTTGCAGGTGTGCCCGGTAATATTTACAAAGTAGCGGTCAAACTCAATGCATTGAACCATACATTCCCCGACGATTTCGACGTATTGCTCGTTGGGCCGGGTGGACAGAACGCCATCATCATGTCGGATGTTGGCGGTGGCACCGACGTCACGAGCGTGACCTTAACGCTTGACGATGATGCACCAACCAGTCTGCCTGACTCGACTGTACTTACAACGGGAACATTCAAACCGACAAATGTCGGAACGGGTGATACATTCCCGGCCCCGGCTCCGGCACCTGCCGGTGGCTCGGCGCTGTCGGCATTTGTCGGCCTTACAGGAGCGAGTCTGAACGGGACGTGGTCACTGTATGTCGTAGATGCTTTTGCTACAGACGCTGGAGCTTTTGCAGGCGGATGGGAGCTGTTCATCACGTCGGATTCGGGTACGTGCCCGACGCCGACCAACACGCCGATAAATTCGCCGACAAACACAAACACGAATACGCCGACTCCTACGGCAACGTCGACCTTTACGCCGTCCAGTACGGCAACGGCAACCGCTACGCCGACGGCCAGCCCGACGTGTACGCCCGAACGGGTCGCTGACGGCACATTTGAGGCCGGAACGCCGTGGGCATTATGGACCGTGCAAACTTCGACTGCTTTTGGCACGGCTCTTTGCAACGCAGGATGCGGAAACGGAGGCGGTACGGCTATCCCATGGGCCGGAGTTAACTGGGCATGGTTCGGCGGAACAGCAGCGGCCGAGACGGCTACGCTTGGACAAAGCGTGACGATCCCAACAGGCGGCACTGCGACGCTTACCTTCCAATTGTTTATCGGGGCAGTGAATACACCATTCACCGACACCCTGGTTGTTACGATGGATGGAAATAACATCGCGACCTTTACCGAGCCTGCGGTTGCGGAAACGGGATACACGCAGAGGAGTTTCGATGTCAGTACATACGCTGACGGAGCTCCACACGCGTTGCTGTTCACCTATACGGCCCCGGGAGGCTTTGTTTCGAACTTTAGCGTGGACAATGTATCGATCTTCTCGACCTGCGGACCTGTAGGTGCAGGCTCAATCTCCGGAACTGTGAGATACGGTAACCCGGCTTCGCCGACGACGAAGTTTATCTCGAACGCGCTGGTTGCCAGCACGATCGGTTCGCCTTCGGTCTCGACGACGACGGCGGCACCGGGCGGAACAGCCGGCCAGTATACGCTGACCGGTTTCGGCTCTGGTAATTACACGGTTGGAGTGACGAAGACAACCGGCCAGAACGGTATTGCGTCGGCGGATGCAGCTCGCATCGCCCAGCATGTGGCAGGTACCAGTCTTATCGTCACCAGTTCGCAGAGGGTCGCGGCAGACGTAACCAACAACGGTGCGCTGTCGTCAACCGACGCGGCACAGATCGCAAGATTCGTGTCGGGTCTTGGACCACCAATCGGCATCACCAATACGTGGAGATTCTTCGCAGGGCCTCCGACCTTCCCGGTTGCAGGATCACCGACGACGAGGAGCTACGTTGGTCCGATCGGCACTCTTACCGGCGAGGACTACATCG
>JBJXHF010000020.1:0-9511 GCA_046160805.1 Pyrinomonadaceae bacterium | reverse complement strand
GCCGCAACCTGACAACCATGGTAAATGCGCAAGTGCCGGGAATCTTGCGTGTCGCAATGTACGGCCCGAATTCAATCGACGAAAACGGCGTTCTTTTCAATCTCAGATTCAGAACAGTCGGAGCGCCAGGCTCGGAGTCTGCTTTGGCGTTTGAGAGGATAATGTTCAACGAAGGCGAAGCGGGCGTTTTGGTGACGGATGGGCGGGTGGAGTTGGCGGAGTGAGGCAGAACCGCCTGCGTAAGCAGGTGGTAGAGCTCATCACCATTGACCGCGCGTTTGTGCCACTCGCTTACGCGAGCGGTTCGGCCTTCCATTCCCACGTTGAGTGTTCCGCCCTTACTTACGTGCGGCCTTGCGCATTTTTATTGTACGGCTACGGCGTTGACTTTTTGGGCTTCCATTTTTGCGGCGTAGTCGATGACGAAATCTTTTTGCTTGCCGTGGCCCCATGAGGAATAGAAATCGTAGTTTTTCATTTCCTTATACACCTTTTCGTAATCCCAGCCGTATTTCGCGAAACGATAGAGTGCTCCCATATTGCCGGTTCGGTGGCGGCCGCCGGCGCAGTGGACGTAGAAGACGCCGGTGTCCTTATCTTCTATGATTTTGAGAAAGGTTGCGAGTATTTCGTCGGTCGGATAGCTTTTATCGGGAATCGGGAGGCTTACGTATCTCAAGCCGGCCGCTTCAACTACCGATCCATCGTACTTTTTATCGTCGGTCAGATCGATGATCGTGTTTATGCCGAGGGCTTTTAATGCGGCAAAATCTTCTTCCTTTGGCCGCGCTCCGCGATAGAAGCGCTCGTCCATCTGGCCGAAATTTTTGATCTTTATGTTAGGAAAATCTTTGCTCGGTGATGTCTGCGAAAAAGCTGCCGGTAGTAAAAAAAGTAGTAATGCAAAAACGGTCGAAAATGCGGTGATCATATTTCTCTTGTTCTGACCAAAACACGCACCGTTCGGGGAGGTATAGCTCGGCCGGAATTTCCTTCAAAGGGGTGTCGGAGTTAATTTTGCAGAAAAGTGATGGCGTCGTGATTAACTGCATCCGACGCCATTTAGAATAGAATAATTTTGATTGAGTTGCCAATAATCGCAAGATAATTTTAGCCACGAATGCACGAATATGAATTTTTATTCGTACATTCGCGGCTAAATTAGTTCTGAAATGACCTATAACCGATTAAGGTGCTCGCTGACTTTCGATCTGCGACGGAGATTCGATCGTGCCGTCTTTTGCCGTTGCCCAGAAAAAGGCGAAAAACATTATGGCCATAATTATAAGAAAAGCTGCAATCGATAACAGCGCCCAATTGACGCCTCGGAAGGCTTTTGCCGTGTCTTCTCGAACGACAACGTCTTCGCCGCCGGTGTGGATGACTTGATTCGACATATATTCTCCTTTAAATGATGTATGGCGGGGACCGAGTGAACAAAAATTGGTGAGATGTTCAGGTTGGTTGGCCCCCGCCAAACGGGTCAGGGATATAGGTTACCCTGCCTTTAAGTGCAAGCTTTTGTTATGAGTGCTTACAAACTAGTGGAAACTTTTCAAAAAACTTAAAATACCGGAGCCGTATAACCTATTTCCATATAACAGGAACAGGCCGACTGCTCGATGCGTCTGCGGTCGCGTATCATGATGCCGCCGCGAGAGTAATCTATTAATTTGCCGTCGCGCAATTCCTGAGCGATGCATGTAATGCTCGGGCGATAAACGCCTAGCGTTCGGGCGATCTGCTCATGGGTCAAACTCAAAATCTTTTTGCCGCAGCGATCCTGCACCATAAGCAGCCATGTACACAGCCGCTCTTTTACGGAGTGATACATATTGCAGATCGCTTTCTGAGAAATCTGACGAATATAAATGTCAACAAAATGGCTCAAGCTGGTGCGAATCTTTTCGTTAGACCTCAACAACTTGTCAAAGGTCTCGGCATCAACACGTTGAGCGGTTCCGGCTTGCGAAACCTGTGTGCAATTTGGTGCAAAATGCGAATCTGAAAACATCGACGAAAATCCGATAGCGCCTTCCCTGCCGGTAACTGCGATCTCGACCATCCTCCCGTCTTCAAGAATCTTAAACTCTGAGACAACGGCTGTTTCCGGAAAGTAAACAAATTCCAATCGGTCTTCTTCTTGATAAAGAAATTGTTCCTTGCGGAGAACCACGGGCTTTAGGGAGGGCTTCAGCAGCCGGGTCATTTCTGACGGCAGCGAGCTCAAAATTAAATTTTCTGTTGTAGGCGTCAAGGTTTGCTGCGTACCGGAAAATATTGCCGGATAATCTTGACTTACGCTCGTATGTGAAACTTCTCTGAAATCCATTTTTTTTCTCCCTTACTTAGTCCGTTTGGTTTTTCGAGCAAGGGATCGTGGCTCAATCCCTTGCTCATCCCCCCTTGGATATTGAACGGGCGACCCCTAAGTTTGTATTTCGCTCCATCACTAGCGAAAACCGCCTTTTGCCCGTTCAACAATTAGAATTATGCGGGAATTAGTTTTTGGGCGAAATCGGGAAAACGGACAATTTTTTTAGGGAAAATTGCTGGCAGGGTTGGGAAAAAATATCGGTTTTGTAGGGAAGAATTCATCCGGACAGTTAGGGAAAGTCCCTAGTGGATAGGACCAAAATTGTTTTGATATTAAGAAAGCCACACGGTAAAGACGCTTTTCGGAGAATCAATTTTCCTGCAGCCAATCCTGTAGAATTGCGTAGCGCACGATATCGATCCGGCTTGTAATTCCGAGTTTTTGCATCGCGTTTGATTTATGCGCTTCGATCGTTTTGACGCTCAATTCAAGCCGCGTTCCGATCTCCTTATTGCTGTATCCAAAGGCGATCATACGCAGGACTTCACTTTCGCGGTCGGTGAGTTCGCCCTTGGTCTCACCGCGGAGTGACGAGGAGCGATTAACATAGCCGCCCATAACCTTCCGCGTCAGGCTTGGGTCGAGATATGCATCTCCCGAAGCCACCGTCCGAATTGCGTTTATCAATTCTGTCGGCGCACTTTGCTTGAGGACGTAGCCGCTTGCGCCAGCGGTTAGCAACTGCTGCAAATATCCATCGTCGGTGTGACGGGTAAGGGTCAATATCTTTATATCCGGATCAATGCGTCGAAGCCTCCTAGTCGCTTTCAGGCCGTTCAAATTCGGCATCGAAATGTCCATCAACACGACATCGGGTTTGAGTCTCTCCGCTTCAGTAATCGCGACCTCGCCGTCGCCGGCTTCGCCTATTACTTCCATGTCGATTTGCGCATTGACAAGCAGTTTCACACCCTCGCGAACGGTTAGATGATCCTCGACAATTAGAATTCGCAGTTTTTCACTCATATGTTATTCGGAAAACGGCACCCGGATAAAAATAGTGGTTCCCTTTCCCACGTCGGATTCTATTTCAATTTCGCCGCCGGCAAGGACAGCCCGTTCGCCCATGCCGAGCAATCCAAGTCCGCTGCCGGATTCGCTTGCAATTCGTTTTTTTCCGACATCAAATCCTTTTCCGTCGTCCTCGACTATAAGAATAGCGTTTTGCTCTCTTCGTTCAAGCATCACGCTGACATGTTTCGCTTCCGCGTGTTTCGCAATGTTATTGAGAGCTTCCTGCGTGATCCGGTAGAGGTGCGTCTCAGCTTCAGGATCGAGTCTCTTTTTTGCATGTCCCGCGGAATGGAAGTCAGCCGCAACTTCATGATGCCGTGACCATTCATTCACAAAAGCGGCAATGGCATCGACCAATCCAAGATCGTCGAGCGCCGCGGGACGAAGCTCCCACGCGAGAAAACTTACTTCGGAATCGATACGCTCGGCAATCTCCTGTAGGCGATCAACATGCGTAGTAAATTGATCGTCACCCGGCGCCAGTTCATGCAGCGAAGCGATCTTCAACCGCAAAGCCGTCAGCCGTTGGCCCATCTGATCATGCAGGTCGCGGGCAAACCTGCGGCGTTCTGTTTCCTGGCTCGCAACGAGCCGCCCAAGCAGCTCGATGCGCTGATTTTCCGCTACCTCGCGTTCACGCAATTGCGCGACAAGAGCGGTATTTTCTTCTTCGGAGCGCTTCAGATCGGTAAGATCGTGGGTCAATCCATAATACCCATAAACCGTTCCATCCGCTCCGATGTCAGGAATGAAAGATGCACTCACAAATTTTTCGCCGTCATTCTTATTGTTCAAAACGGTTTCAAAGGTGCATTTTTCCCCAGATAAAGCCCGGTCGATCCAAGGTTTAATTACTTCATAAGCAACTGGGCCGAAAATATCTCTTGGCTGCTTGCCGATCACTTCATGAGTCGGTATCCCGAACCAGTCCGTAAATCTCTCATTGGCAAACCGGTAACGCTCATCCTTATCTACATAGGAAATAAGAGCAGGAACGGAGCTTGTCACAAGCCGCAGCTGGGTGTCGCTGGCGCGTATCTTTTCCTCGGCTTCCTTTCGCGACGTGATGTCGTTATTGACGCCGTACATACGGGTTGCTTTGCCTGATTCGTCACGCGAAACTCTTGCCTTGGCTTCGATCCAGCGAATCGTACCGTCAGAGCGAATGATCCGATATTCATCGCGAAACTCGACACCGTCTGATTCCACGATCCGCCGCAGGTTGCGCCTTACTCTTTCGCGGTCATGCTCGTGAATATGGGAACTCCAATAAGCGTCGTCCGGGTTGATATCGCTTGCCTCTTCGCCATAGAACGACCACATCGTTTCCGACCAATAGGTTTTGTCAGCGGTTATGTCCCAGTCGAAAATTCCGATGTTCCCCGCGTCCTGCGCCAATTGCCGCCGGGCTTCGGATTCACGCAAATCTTCTATCGCTTTTTTGCGTTCAGTGATATCGCGAGCGACGCCGATAAAAAAACGGTTTCCGTAGCGACTGTATTCGCCGAAGGATATTTCGAGTGGAAACTCATGGCCGTCCTTATGCTGCGCAGGTATCTGGACACTTTCCCAATTAAGTTTTCTAACGCCGGTGTCAAGATAGCGTGAAAAACCTGCACGATGCGCCGAGCGCAAATTCTCGGGCATCAGCATTGTCAGCGATTGTCCGGTCATTTCTTCTTCTGGATAGCCAAAAGTTCTTGTCGCGGCTGAATTGACAAAAGCGATCATACTGTTTTCGTCAATGCTGATGATCGCATCCGAAGCCGATTCAGTCAGAACCCTGTAAGATTCTTCTGATTCGCGCAGGGCCTCAACAGCTTTTTTGCGCTCGGTTATATCGGTTACGGCGGCGACAATTTGTATGGCGCTGCCCTTCGCGTCTCGGATCGCGGATACGTGGTTATGCACCCAAACCTCTGCTCCGTCCGGCCGGACGTAACGTTTTTCTATGTCGAAATTGGACTTCTCACCTTTGAGCAAGGCTCCAAAATGTTTTAGGTTTACAGGCAGATCGTCTGGATGGGTTACGTCCTGCATCCGCATTTTCATCAATTCAGGACGTGTGCGTCCGACGATCTCGCAATAGCGGTCATTGACAAGCACAAACCCGCCCGTGAGATCGGTCTGGGCAATGCCTGCCGAGGTTTGAGTGAAAACGGCGCGGAAATTTTGTTCGCTTTCGCGAAGACGTTCTTCCGCACGTTTTCGGTCGGTGATGTCTGAGAACGAAGTAATAGCTCCGGTGATTTCCCCTTTCTGGTTCTTCAACGCGGCAAAATTAACGAGTACCGGCAGGCGGGCACCGCTGGGCTGCTCAATGAAAACCTCCACGTTAAACACCGGAATGCCGGTGCGCAGAACTTCCAACATGGGACTGTGCGTGTGCGGCAGCAGATCGCCGTTCGGGAGCCACAATTTCATTGAGCCGCAGTGTTTCTCGACTCCGCAGGTTGGCGTCCGGCCCCAAAGCCTGACGGCGTGCTCATTGTAATTCTGAATTACCGCGTCCCGGTCGCAGACGAACACCGCCATAGGTGCCGACGCAAACAGGGTACGATAACGTTCTTCGCTTTCGCTTACGGCTTGGTCGCTTCGCTGTTTTTCAACCGCAAGCCAGACGCGCTCGGCGACGACCTCAAGCAGCGCGATCTCAGCGTTGCTCCATGAACGCGGTTTGTCGTCGCTTATCCAGAGCGATGCCTTCCACTGGCCGTCGTGCATGAGCGGAACCGCAACGTAAGAACGCTCTCCGGCCGGCTCGTAAGTTTTCTTATAAAGTTTTGCAGTTCGAGGATCGATCTTTGAGTCTGCGTTGACCACCGTCCGGCCGGCCTGCATCTCCGCAGACGCAGCAGGGCTGTAATTCGACAGCTTGTGTTTGCCCGCGACGGATTTTACTCCCCGAGCAAAATAGTCGCGGTGAACAATCTCAAGATTTTGTTCGAGGTCGATCTCGTTGAACAAACACCGCTTTGTCTTGAAATACTCGCCGACCGCTTTTGACGCTTCAAACAACAGCTCGGCGGGATTGTTCAACTTGTTGATAAGTTCGCCGATAATTATCAGCAGGGCGATCTGCCCTTCCCCTGCGCGGCGCTCCGTAATGTCGCGGTTGCTTTCGACGACGATCTTTCGGCCATCTGTAGCATGACCTGCTGCCGGCTTTCGACGATCAGCTCGCGGCCATCCTTTGTCGTATGCCGAACCTCGCCGATCCAGTAACCGTCGGTCGCAAGCTTTTTCAGAAACCTTCTAAGAGAAACAGGGTGTTTAGTGGCAAGTAGCTCGTGGCCATTTTCACCAAGCACTTCCGATCGCTCAAAGCCATAAAGCCTTTCCGCTCCCGCATTCCATTCGATAATGCCGTCCTTCCAGTCCCACACGAAGATAGGCTCGTAAGATAGATCGATCAGAGCCGACTGCCATGTCCCGGAACCAGGCACGCTTTCCCTGTTGGTGTTAGGAAATTCAATCAAATTATCATTACCGTTACGAGCCATTGGCGAAAAGGTCTCTCGAACTAGAATTTTAGTTCACTGAGTAATATTTTTCTAAATTATACCAGAAGTACCAAAAATATAATCGTCCCGGTTGACACAGTTATACGCTTGCTAAGTGGGAGACTAAATGCTACGTTGTTTCTAAATAGTTCTTTCTTTAGCTGATTAAAAAATTAGATTCTGTGTTCGCGGCCCAGTACCATCACAATGGAAGGCGAAACTGTAATAATTTGTCAGTGGAAACACTGCGAAAAAACTGCGGCAAAGCACGTGGTATTCGGATCGCGCGTGTTTGCTTCGCCGAACGAAATACACTCATCCGACGCCCCGACAGCACCGGAACACCTCGATCTGTGTCCCCAACACACCGATCTCATTAGCCGTCAATATGTTCACGTCAGCAAATACGAACTCGGTTCGTGTCCAATTCATCCGCAAAATTTAAAAGCTGCTCCTAAGGGCTTTGGTTCCTAGAGTTTAATCCTTCGCCAAAAATCGTTTGTATGCTGGGATACAGCTACGCTTTTTGTTCTGCGCTTTGATAAGAGCAGTTTGAGGAGGACTAAAATTCATGGATGGTGAAGAACGAACATCGAGTAGCGCAATATGGGCGGTGGCTATGATTATAATTGTCGCGATGATTGCGGGCGTAGTTTATTACGCGGTGAGAACCGGAGGTCCGCCGACACCGAGTAAGGTCGATATCGATGTATCGATTCCCGCTCGATAAAATTGCCGACGCCGCTTAAAGGAGAAAAGAAATGGAAGATAACGGAACATGTAAACACGAAATATGTAACTGCCCCGTCGCCGATGACGGCTCTTATTGCAGCCAGCAATGTGACGATGCGGCTTCACAAAATTTAAGCGACATTGCCTGCGGATGCGGACATACATCTTGCAGTTAAAGAGAGTGAGTTTTTTTGGAGGTTGACTAGACAAAATAAAAGGAGGAATTATTATGCTTTGGACTATTTTACTTATATTACTCGTGCTTTGGGCGCTGGGATTTGGATTCGGGGCCGCCGGCAACCTAATTCATATACTACTCGTGATAGCGGTCGTTGTACTGCTCGTCCAGTTGATAACCGGACGTAGAGGGGCCGTTTAGCCAAGGTACTACCATTAAGCTAACTTTGGAGATCGGCGGCGGTCTCCTTTTTTTGCGCTTTCGATTATGTCGATTCATGCGGCTATTGTCTTGAACATGACACTCCTTAAGGTCATTGAAGCGTTACCTTATAACTTGGGGAACGAGCCTTGGGTAGCAACCGGCTCGCTAAGCCCCGGTCAGTCAGGGAAAACGTCCCGACTCGCTCCCCAAAAATATTTGTTTTCGTATATATAAGAGATTGCCTTCGGTCTCTTTTTTCGTTTTTATTCAGAAAAAACAGTCATTCACTTCATTTCACACCGACCTTTCCTGACATTGCCTTCCGAACGAATTTTCCAGGCAAACTATATCGACCTTTTAGCGTCATATGTAGTACTCACAGCGTTTCAACCGATCACGGTTGGTTAATAATTTCCCAACTTCCCGGAAGCGCAAAATTAATTTTTATCATTCTAGGAGTATTTTAGATGACTTTCTTAAATGCCTTTGTGGCTGCGTCGCGCGGTCGGCTCGTTCTCTTTCAGTCATTGGCTATTGGCCTTGTCGCGGGCGGTTTGACGACTTTTGCCCTCTTTCGAGGCCCCGCGCAAAGTGTCGATGCCGCCGTCGTATGCGATTATTATGCATCGCCGATTGGTTTGGCCTCAGGGAGTGGAACGCTTTTGAGTCCGTGGAGCCTGCAGACAGCGTTGAACAAGACAGGCCAGATCGTAACCGGCAAGACGCTCTGCCTGCAGGGCGGCGTTTATCGGGGCAAGTTCAAATCGACACTGAACGGCGGCGGGACTGTTCGCGGGCTTGACGGAGCGGTGATCGACGGATATGTCACAACGACGCTGGTGAATGCGATGGATGCGACGCAGACGACATTCACCGTTGCCAATGCATCGGCCTTTCTTACGCCGGTAGCGTTTGGAGGGGCAAACACGGTCATCATCGACGGCGAAGCGATTTTTATAGAAGGCGTAAACAACATTAACGGGAATAACATAACGGGAGAGCGGGCGGGCTCAGGCTCATCTACATCGCCTGTTCCGCACGCCGCCGGTTCGCTTGTTCGCCTGGCGGGCAATCAACTTTACGTAACCGGGAGCAACACAACCTATCGCGACATTGAAATTTTGAACAGCGAGCCTTTGAGAAACTGGCAGACTGACGGAGCGGAAGGCCTTCGCGGCAACGGCATCTTCAACACCGGAAGCGGGAACAAGTTTATCAACATCATCGCCCACGACAACCTGAGCGGGTTGTTCTCGGGCAGCTCCAGCTCGAACACGGAGTTCTACGGCTGTATCAGCTATAACAACGGCATGTACGACCCGCCCGCCGACCCGCCGGGCAAGGGCCACGGCGGATATTTCGAGAACGTCTCAGGCTACTCGAGGCTCCATGAGAATATCTTCTTAAACAACTTCAACAACGGATTTCAGTTGTACGGCCGCACGGCAGCCTATGTCGGCGGCGACCTCAGGGGAAATATTGCTTCCAACTCCGGCGCACCTC
>JBJXHF010000019.1:0-25340 GCA_046160805.1 Pyrinomonadaceae bacterium | reverse complement strand
TTGTTATCGTTTGGCGGCTATTTTGGGTATAACGCCCTCTATTCGCCTAACGACATCGCGGTTGTGCCCGTTGTTGAAATGCAGGGCGCAAGTGTGGCGACCTTAGACAACGATCCGTTACCTGAGCCTGTTTCCCAACCGGCAAATCAAAATTCCGTCGAGCGGGCTGAAAGCAATCCAGTCCCTCTGGACGACAAAATTGCTCCCAGGCAGAACGAAAGGAGAATAGTGCTTTCCAAGCCCGCGAACAGGCGACTAGGCGGCGGCTCAATCGATGCTGCCAGCCGCGAGCCGCGTGTGATCAAGAGACTGGATCCGAACCGCAAGATCACGACCGTTCCGGCAAAGGATGTTCTGACGTCTATCGGCATCGAAGCCGATGCAACCTGGAAGGTCGGCTCGGTAAAACAAAACAGCGTGGCCGAGCGGTCGGGGTTGAAAGCAGGCGATGTAATTGAGGCTGTAAACAACCAAACGCTGACCGAGAAAACCACATTCGGAAACAAATTCAACAGCAAAAGCCTTCGCGTCCTCCGCGACGGCAAGAGTGTTCAGATCGACCTCAAACCTTAGGGTTTTTTGGTTTCATCGATCTTCGCGTCCTTCACTTCAGTCCCGAACTTGTGGTAGCCGTAAAACTTTTCTACCTGGTTCAGATCTATACCTTTAAATAATAGAACGCGTGCCGAGAAATTTATGTCGGCTTGCGACGGCAGCCAGATCTCGTTGTTTACGCGTTCTTTGTCGAGCGTAAACGTCGCGCCCTTTTTAAATTTTGCCAGCACTCCGCCGCCGATGCTTACGCTCTCGGCAAGGACAGCTTCGAGCCGCGCGACCTGCTTATCGTTTTCGTCAATCCACATCACACCCGCAGTTTTGCCGAAAAACTTTAGAGCGCTTTTGGCGTTCTTTGTATCGAACGCCGGATTCGGCTCGAAATCGAACACTATTACGTCGCGCCCGCGAAAGCGTTCGCGACGCGGATTTATCAACTTTGAAGCACGCAAGACCTCGGCGATCGAGATTCGGCGGCTGTCTTGCGACGGAGCACCTTTTGAATCGAGCTTGCCGAGACGCGATTCGTCTTTCTCGATCTTTTTTTCGATGTCTTCAGCCTGCTTCGCCGCATCTTTGTCGGCATCAGCCTGCTCTTTTTCATTTAGCGGCCTGCCGTTTTTCTCGATAAGGCGCTTCATGCGATAGCCCTTGTAAAATGAAAGCTGATTGGTTTCGGATTCCTTCTCGCGCAGCATCCCGTCTTTGCCGATCTCGCGCATTATGGTTTTTTGATTGAACGAGTATGAATCAAGTATGGACTCAACTTTATCTTCGTTCGCCTGGACTTCAATCAACAGACTGGAGATGTCCGGCAACGGTTCATTCGACACGACCGGAAAGTCGAATTCAGATCGTGCGATTTCGGGATTGATCCTTATTTCGTCAAGACGAATTTCGTAAGCGTCATCCCCGAGTGTCACACGCAATGCGTATGGCTGCTTGATGCCGTTTAACACGCGGTAATCGCTGTAATCTGTGATTTCGTTTTCGTCACCGTTTGGCATTTCATCGCGTAACAGCACTCCAGTCGCCGCGTCGAAAAAGAGCTTGATCGTAGCTCCTTTCGGGTTTGTGAAGAATACGACGTTTGCGATCTTACCGTCGATGTTTGCCTGGCCGCCCGAAGTGAGTTTTGATTTTTCGTTTTTGTAGTTGAGCCAGAAACTGTTCCGAAACACAGCTTTTGCTTTGAGATCGAGACTCGCCTTGCCGGTCAATGTCTGCAGCCCGTCGCGAGAGTTTCGCGACCAGCCGGAACGTCCATTAAAACCCGCTTCGCTCTCAAACCCGCCGATGTCAAAACTCACGTTGAACAGATTTGGCTGCGATGTTTGCAAGACATATTTGCCGATCGCTCCGTCGCTAATGCGAACGATATTGCCTGTTTTCGAAATTGAACGAACAGATTGCAGCGCTTTCGTTCCACCAAGAGCTTTTTCCGCTTGCTTGAGTATCTTTGACGGCGACTGCGCAGAAGCGCTTATAGACAAAACAGAAAAGCATACTAAAATGAATGCATGTTTGAATAAATTCATATAAAATTTCATTTACGAATACACCTTACTCAGACTAATAAAACTATGAAATGGTTGGCAACGGCATTACTAATAGCTCTTTTTGCCTTAACGGTCTTTGCGCAACCCGATCAGGTAAAACTTGCTGCTTCAAATGACAAATGGATTCGCGTCGTGAGCGACGATGGAGAGTTTTCCATCGAGGTGCCTGAGCAATATCATTATTTCCTCTTCAAAGAAGGATTTTCCGTTCATGAGCCTGGCTCGGGCAGCGATTATGAAGCGAAGGAAATGAGATCTCTGAAAGCCTTTGTAAATGGGACATTGGTGGGCTTTGAATCTTATAAAGCAAAAAAAGGAGCCTTAAAGGCTTTTTTCAAACTTCACAACTCGCGCAAGAGTAACATCATCGAAACCGAGATCAAAAATACTGACTTTTCGATCAGGCAGGCGATCATTAAAGAAAGTGACCACTATCTTGTCCGTCAGTATTTCTATTCAAAAAAGAACATCTATATCCTGACCGCTGCCTCGCGAAATCCCGATGCGCCTGTCATTAAACGTTTTCTGAATTCCCTCGTCTTTTCACCGAAAAGTGCTCAGTCAGTTGCCCTAAACGGTGAAAAGATTTCGTCACTTCGAGTAACGTGGCCCCAGTTCGATTCAAACCCTAAGGTGCCGCGTGGATCGAGCGGTGCAAAAATCCCAACTCCACCATTAAAAAACGAGGACGATAAAAGTTTAATATTGCTCAGCAAACCTTACCCACGCTACACCACCTCGGCTAGGCAGGCGAACGTAGAGGGAACGATTATTCTTAGGGTTACGTTCTCGGCAGAAGGCTATATTTCTCGAATTTTCGTTCTGAGAGAGCTTCCTGAAGGTTTACTTCAGCAAGCTATGCTTGCGGCGATGCGAATTGACTTTCTGCCCGCAGAAACAAATGGAAAAGCTAAATCAGTTACCAAGACAATCGAGTATTCATTTGATGTTTATTAGGATGATCAAAAAACTTCTTATTTTCGCCAACCTACTTGTTTTTGCGACGCAGACCTTTGGGCAAACAGTCGCCGCAGACCTGGTTATTACCAACGCCAACATCCGCACAATGGATACAAAACGAACCGTGGCGCGATCTATTGCGGTGTTGAACGGCAAGATTGTCGCGATTGGTTCGGACACGGACACAAAATCGCTGATCGGTGCAAAAACTCGCGTTATTGATGCAAAGGGAAAACTTGTCCTGCCGGGGTTTAACGATGCGCATGTTCATTTTATGTCGACGGGCGAACAGCTTTCGTCGGTTGACCTGCGCTACGCAAAAACGCCTGAGGAATTTGTTGAAAGGATAAAAACTTTCGCCGCAAAGCTGCCGAAAGGCCGTTGGATTCTCGGCGGGCAGTGGGATCACGAGAATTGGAAGCCGAACAACCTGCCGACCGCGGCGATGATCGATGCCGTGACACCGAACAATCCTGTTTTTGTAAACCGCCTCGACGGGCATATGTCGCTCGCGAACAGCCTGGCGATGAAGCTCGCCGGTGTCGATAAGAATACAAAGGAAGTCGCTGGCGGGCTGATCGTGCGCGATGCAAACGGCAATCCGGCGGGCGTTTTTAAGGACACGGCGCAGACTTATATCGAGAAAGTGATTCCGGCGGCGAGTTTTGAGCAAAAGCTTGAATCAGCGCTTGCGGCGAGTGAACATGCGGCGAGTCTGGGCGTCACCAGCGTGCAGGATATGTCGGCCGGAACCGATGTCGGCGTGTATCAGGAACTATTGCAGCAATCCAAATTGAAGACGCGGATTTACGCTTGCTCGACGCTTGACGATTACAAGCGTTGGGCTAACGCAGGCGTGCGTCATGCCTTTGGCTCGTCGATGCTTCGCGTTGGCTGCCTGAAAGGTTATTCGGACGGAAGTCTAGGTTCGACAACAGCGTGGTTTTTCGAGCCGTATCTTGACGACCCAAAATCGACCGGGCTTGCGATGGACGTTGCGTCAGCCGAGCAGGACACGATGGCGGCCGACAAAGCCGGTTTACAGGTGAACATCCACGCTATCGGCGATAGGGCAAATGTGACGATACTGGATCTTTACCAGCGGGCGGCGGCGGCAAACGGCTCTCGCGATCGCCGGTTTCGCATCGAGCACGCGCAGCATTTGCGGCAGCAGGATATTGCACGATTCGGGTCGCAAAAGGTCGTTGCCTCAATGCAGCCGTTTCACATCATTGACGATGGACGATGGGCATGGAAACGACTTGACGAAAAGCGTCTCAAAGGAACTTATGCATTCCGAACTTTGCTTGACACCGGCGCGGTTCTCGCGTTCGGCTCCGATTCGCCGGTCGCGCCGTTGAACCCTTTGCTCGGCATCTACGCCGCCGTCACCCGCCGCACCCTCGACGACAAAAACCCGAACGGCTGGATTCCAGAACAAAAAATCACCGTCGACGAGGCGGTGAGCGCCTTCACCTACGGCTCCGCCTACGCCGAATTCCAGGAAAACATAAAAGGCACCCTCGAACTCGGCAAACTTGCTGATCTCGTAATTATTTCGGATGATATTTTTACAATCGATCACGTCAAGATCGCGACTGCGAAGGTTTTGACGACGATTATGGATGGCAAAGTAGTTTATGAAGCACAATAGCCGCAAAAGAATATTTGCTTGTATGAAAGTTACTGCCAGTGCTTTTCTGATTACTTTGCTGGCGGTTTTAGCGAATGCTCAGGATTCAAATCCTTACACAAATTGGGTAAGCTTCGAAACCCCGGGAAATGTGACATCCTTTTCAATGCCAAAGGACTATCTTGTCAATGTCGAAAAAATACAAGATGGAGAGAAAAAAACAATTTACTCATTTGCCAACGGCGTAATGATGGAGTTTTCCTATTTTCGGGTTCAGGATGCCAAGTTAAGTTTGACAAGGGTACATGTGGAAGCTGCTAGGAATCCGGTAATTATGGACTTTGCTTTAGATAAGCTTGCGGGCAAACAGATCGCTTATAGTGATAATGGATATCGCTACAAACTCTTTGTTGCCTCTTCAGATATGTACTATTTATTCGAGGTTTCTGCAGCGTCGAAAGACCAAAAAGAACTTGCATTATTTATGCATTCCATAAAAATAAACGGAAAGCAGCTTGTAAAAAGCGATAAAAAGTTTGACGGCCCGTCAACCGAAATAATCTCGACAAAATCTCTCAAGTCGAGTGAGCGGGTCATTGATGCACTAAAACGAAAAACAGGTAAATATACCGGCACAGTAACTTACGAGCCGCTGTCTGCTTTCAAGGATTGCAAGGAAGATTTTGATGCGCGTACAGCGATACTACTCACCGCAATTAAACCCGATTTTTCTGCTCTCCTTCCTTCCGAAGACTTGAAAGCTGGAGATGTGAAAATGAAGATTATGCTGCTCGCTGACGGACAGGTTGGAGATATAGTTATATACTCTGATGCCGACCGCAGAATTCTAAAAACCTTAGCCGAATCTGCGCGGAAGGCAAAATTTATTCCAGCCGAAAGCAATGGAACTCCGACTGATGCTTGTAAAGTCGCTTGGTCGTCGTTTGGCGTGCAAGTCTCTCGAGGAGTAATCTTTGGGCGTTGATCAATGCAATGGATTTAACATCATGGTGTTTTATGAAGAAGAAGAACGATAAAATGCGCCGAGATTAAACCAATTACATATACTTTTATTTTAAGGAGAAAACAATGAAATCAATTTTTAGTTTGGCAATTATTATTCTGGCATTCTCATTTTCTGCTTTTGCCCAAGAAGAAATGAAGGAGAAAGCGAAGCCGACCGAGGCAGATAAGACGGCGGCGATTCCTTCGGATGGGTATTTGAAGCGCGGCGCGCCGATTGGGAAATCGAAAAAGGTTTCGCTTGAAAAGGCTTTAGTGGACCCGAGCAAATATGTGGGCAAGACCGTTCGCGTCGAGGGCGTGATCGTGCGTTCGTGCAAGATGGAAGGCTGCTGGGCCGAGATGGCAGCGAATAAAGACGGCAAGAGTGTCCGCGTGAAGATGAAGGACCACGCGTTCTTTATCCCGCTGCAATCCGCCGGAGCCATGGCCCGTGCCGAAGGCGTTTTCGCGATCAAAACGCTTACCAAAGCTATGGTCGATCACATGATCGAAGAAGACGGAGCCAAATTCGACAACCGCAACGCTGACGGCACAGTGAGCGAAGTTTCATTCGTCGCGAGCGGCATTGAATTGAAAAAAACTGCTGAATAACGGATGAAAGTCCCTAACGCAGAAAATGCGGAAATCGAGATTGGTAAACTTCGAGATTATTGTCTGAATCCAAACAGCGACGTCGGGGAACATAAAGCCAGAGTATTCGCATCGGCGTTGAATTTGTTAAGGAAAGACTGGGAAACGCTGCAAAATGCTTTACTCGTAGCGGTGAAGTCAGAGGATGCCAAGTTAGGTAAACCGAATAATTACGGTGAAGTATTCATCGTGGAATTTGATATGACCAACGCAGGTAAAACAGCCATCGTAAGAAGCGTCTGGATGATAAAGCCGGGATCGAAAAATCCCGAACTTATCACCTGTTATGTGGTTTAATATTGAATAGGTGATATGAGAAACATTAACCTTTTTGATTCTGTTGTCTTATTGGACGATATTCCCGGGGAGAATCTTGAACGCGGCAATGTCGGGGCGATAGTTCATGTTCACAATGACGGAGAGGCTTTTGAAGTGGAGTTTGTCGATACTGACGGCCACACTTACGGATTACTTCCGTTGACTCCGAATCAGTTCATTGTTCTTTCACACGAAGCTCGTGAGAAGATCGCGGCCTAGATGTCCACTCAATCCAACGAAAGACGCCAGACACAATTTGTATCTGGCGTCTTTCGCAATTATCTATTCTGCCTCGGCACTAGAAGCGCAACCTGACAGAAAGCTGCACTTGTCTGGGATCGCCGATTCCCTGCCGCAGGTAGCCGTCGAAATTGAAGAGACTAGGAGCGGTCAGGGCACTTTGGTTTCCGGGGAGAAAGGACGAGTTGACGAAGTTGTCCGAGTTAAATGTATTAAACATCTCAAGCTGCGGGATCAACGCGACCCTCTCGGTGAGGTTGAACACACGCGACAGGCGCCAGTCGAACGAGAAAAACTCGTTGTCCTTGCGCAGCGTGTTGCGGTTCGTCCTCGTTGTGCCTACTAAAGCCAGAGTGGTCGGCGTCGCGGGTTGAGCAGCGCGGGCCTGAACACGCGGAACAAATTCAAATTTCCCGGGCAGTTCAAAGAATCCATAGAAATTGAATTTGTGCGGGATATCGCGGTCTGAAAGTGCGTAATCAAGCTCGGGGCGAAGAACGTCGAATGAACGATCGGTAAAAGGGTCTCGCTCGTTCGAGTCATCGTCTTTGTCTCTCGACCATACATAATTCGCTTCCATTTGAAATCGGTTGCTTAATCGTTTTCGAACGCCGGCTGTGACGCCGTGATATTGCGACCTTCCAATTGAAGACGTAACAAACGTATCACCCAGGTAAGGAGCAAAAAATCCTGTCCGGCCGAAGTTGAGGAAACGTGTCAGGAACTTGGCCTTCGAGTATGTGTAATCGAAATACACGGCCCAATCCGGCGCGATCTCCTGTTCAAAGGCTGCGTTGAAAGTGTAAATCCGCGGGTTACGGTAATCGCGGTCAAAAACGCGAACGCCGCTGAAACACGGGAACGGATTTGTGCCAAGACCGGCCGTACAGGAACTTGCCGTCGGCGTCACAAGGCCGGGCCACGGCGGTCGAACGGTCGGATTGGCAAACAAACCGCCGGCAATCGTCTGCTGCTGAACACCGTTTGTCGTTATCGAGCCGACCTGCGTCAACATATTTTGGCGACCGTTATAAATGCCGAAACTCGAACGGATGAGCGACCGCCCGTTACCGGCAACGTCCCATGCAAAACCGATGCGCGGCTGGAACATTTTCTTGTCGCTCGGCAGCGTGCCGTCTGATCCGAATCTGGCATCGCTCAGGAATATTCCGTAAGCAGTATCGCTCGGATTGACAGTAACTTCCGGAAAGATCTGTGCTTCCCAACGCAGGCCGTAATTCAAAGTGAAGTTTCGCGTGACCTGCCAACGATCCTGCGCAAAGAGCGCGTAATCCTCATTAGTGATATTCGAAGCACCCGCTGCATCGGTCGCGGGACCGTTGCGTGCCGCTCCCTGAAGGAAAAGCAGCAGAGGTGTCGCCGAGGTTTCGACTCCGGGACACGTCTGGTTGAACGGCGCTCCGGTCGTTATCCACGAACCGCCCGAACAGAGCATCGCATCCGGCCCAAAGCCGTTTGCCGCCGCGGTTGAAGCATAGCGGATAAACCCGTTTACGCTGTCGAAGATATATCGGCCCGAAAAGAAGCCGCGAAACACCTGATCGTTCAAGCTGTGCAGCCATTCGCCGCCGATTTTGATATTGTGACTGCCTCGAACCAGCGAGACGTGATCGCGAATCTGCGTCCGCCAAAAAACTTCGTCAACTCCGGGTTGCAGGAAAAATGGGTTGCCGAAACGAAACGTCGTTCCAAAACCCATCGCTGTGTCAGCCGGAATATTCGACGGCGTCGCAGCACGAGGGCGCTCTTCGCGTGAGTATGTGAAGTGTGCGTCGTTAACCGTAGTCGCCGAGATCGTGGTGAAAAAATTAAGGTTAAAAACACTTATCTTCGACGGCCCTTCTTGACCGTTTGCCGACGTGCCGTAGGTCGGAACGTCGAATGTTTGATTCGTATTTTTTGAATAATCGAAGTTAAATGAGGTGCTCAATTTGTTACTCGAGTTGACGTCCCAATCCATCTTGCCGAGAAACGCCGAGTTGTTGACCTTTCGCGTGATCGGCAAACCTTCGTTCTCGCCGCGCGAAGCCTGTATAAAATTGATCAAAGCCAGTCGCTGACAATCGCTATTGCTGATGATAATCGGTTCATTTGCTCCTATTGTGGGCGAAGTAACGGGACACGGTGTTGCGCCGACCTGCTCGCTAAGATTTGGCCGCGTTAGATTGTCCCTGATGCCTTCAAATGCGAAGAAGAAAAATGCCTTATCACGTTTGATCGGGCCGCCGATGGTGCCGCCGAACTGCTCGCGGTGAAAATCTTCCAGTTCTTTGCCGTCAGACGTATTTGATGATAATGCGCGGTGGCGTTGATAGAAAAAGGCACTGCCGTGGACGTCGTTCGTGCCGGATTTTGTGATGACGTTTATGATGCCGCCCGCGGTGCGTCCGTATTCGGCCGCACCGCCGGTCGCGATCACCTGGAATTCCTTTACGGCGTCCATCGTGATGTCGATCGCCGCCCGCTGGCCGCCGGCCTGCTCGCCAAAGAAGCCGTTGTTATAATCGCCGCCGTCGAGGCTCACGTTATTAAAAACGCCGCGCTGCCCGGCAAAATTGATCTCGTCGCCGTCCGGCCCCTGCGTAATGCTCACGCCCGGCGTCAATGTAAGCAGATCTTCAAATTTTCTGCCGAGAACGGGCGTGTTTTCGATAGCCGTCGCATTGATAGTCGAGCTTGACTCGGTTTTTGCGGTATCTATATTGGGCTGTGTCGAAACGGTCACTTCGCCGCTGACGCCGGAGACCTTCAGGCCAAGATCGAGGTCGATAACACGGCCGACTGTCAGCTCAAGGTTTTCCTGTATGAGCTTTGCAAAGCCCTGTCTTGTAACCGTGACCACGTAACGTCCCGACGGCATCGTAAGAAATGTAAAACGGCCGTCGGACTCGGTCGTAAAAGTTTTAGAAAAATTCGTCGCCGTATTTCTTGCTTCGACGGTCGCGCCGGAGACGACGGCGCCTTGCTCGTCCGTTACAGTTCCCTGGATAATGCCGGATGTGTCCTGGCCAAAAGCCATCGACGACATCAGCACAAGACACAATCCTACTCCTGACAACCACCATTTTATTGGTTTGCTAAACATCATTTTTCTCCTCAGTTAGATTTTTGAAAAGCGGATAGAAAACGCGCCGATTATAATGCGTGTACTCTGGTTTTACAACCGAAACGGCGTTAAATTTTTCAATTTCTTTTCTGGCCGGTAGCCGGCAGCTAACAGCTAGCAGCTAGAATTTATAAATCTCTTGCAATGCATATGATAAAATTCTCAAAGTAATGAAGCCGTTTAAGATCAGAGACATCGCTATCGATCCGCCGCTTATCTTGTCGCCGATGGCGGGCGTGACGGATTATACCTTTCGCCGGCTGATAAAGCGCCGCGGCGGTGTCGGTCTGGTCGTTTCCGAATTTATCTCGGTCGAAGGTTTGACGCGGCACAATCCGAAAGCGAAACGGCAAATGCTTTTTGACGAAGAGGAGCGGCCGTTTGCCGTGCAGATCTTCGGCGGGCAGGTCGAACGAATGGCGATGGGCGCGGAGATGGCCGAAGAGGTCGGAGCCGACATACTCGACGTCAATTGCGGCTGCCCTGCGCCGAAGGTCGTCAAAAACGGCGGCGGTTCGGGGCTTTTACGCGATCTGCCGCGACTCGAAGAAATCTTAAAAGCAATTAAAAAAGCGATCACGATACCGTTGACCTTGAAACTCCGCACCGGTTATTCCGACGCGACGATAAACGTAGTTGACGTTGCCAAGATGGCCGAGCAGTGCGGCGTGGAGCATATCGCGGTTCACGGACGCACACGCGAGCAGGGCTACAAAGGCCTCGCAAATTGGGATCTGATTCGTCAGGTCAAGGAGGCCGTGAGCGTTCCGGTTTCGGGCAACGGTGATGTGACGACGCTCGAATACGGAATCAAACGCTGGAGCGAAACCAACACCAACGGCATTCTCATCGGACGCGGCGCGATGCAAAATCCTTGGATCTTTCGCCAGTTCAACGACGTTCTAAATGACCGCGAGCCTTATCAGCCCGATCTGCAGGAGAAGAAAGATGTGCTGCTGGAATTCTTCTCAATGTGCCGCGAAGAAATGCCCGAATTGCCGGCGCTCGGCAAAATGAAACAGCTCGCCGGCCAATTTACCAAAGGCCTAGTCGGCGGAGCACAATTCCGGCAAACGCTGTATCATTCGCATTCGGCGGACGAGATACTGGATAATATCTCGACCTATTTTGAAACGCTCAGCAAACGCGAAACATTTGGCGACGGTACGGTAGAGGCCGACAGCGACCTCGAATTTGATTCATGCGAAACGGCCTCAATGGCTACTGCCTAATTATCAGTTCTAAGTTATCAGTTATCAGTTATTCCGGAATAACTGATAACTGATAACTCAAAACTGATAGCTGAAAACCTATGCGTTTAAAACAATTAATTTTCACCGTTCTCTTTCTGTTGATGGGTGTTTTCACGGTCTTTGCACAATCGGGCGAGCCTGGCCCAATACGATCCTCCCCAGCGTATTCCGAAGTTTTGCTGCGTAAAACGCAATTGCAGGCCGATCTTGAAGCCTATCTTGCCGATTACACTGAGGCTAATCCGAAGATCATCGATCTGCGCTTTGAACTGTCGGCGATAAATAAATCGCTTGAGAAGATATACAGCGTAAAGGCAGCCGAAACCGGCAAATTGACGCTTGCTCTCGGCAAGTTGATCGTCGAACAGGCGACGCTGCAAACTGACCTCGCCCGGCTTTTGCGCTCATTCAACAACGAACACGTCGAAGTAAAACGAGCCAAACGCAAGGTCGATATCTTTGAAGCCGCCGTGAACGAAATTCTTAAATAAATCTGCTTGTGAGTTCACTTTTCGTTGCAATTGCGGCCGTCAGGTTATATGTTTTATTTAGAAAAACTAAAACTATGAACAAGAACCGGAACGGCCGCATTTTGCTTCTCCTGAGTGTTTTGCTTGTTTTGTCGGCGACGATCACGTCTCAATCGCGCTCGGTGGACAATGTTTGGGAACGGATCGACAAAACGGAACTGCGCCTAGCTGGCAATTTGCCTAGTTCTTACGAAACGTTTCGACTCAACAAATCGGCTTTGCAGGCATTGCTGAAACAAGCGCCGGAAGAATATTCGGGCGGAAAGGCTGTCGTCTTAAGCCTGCCCATGCCCGACGGTTCGTTCAGCCGTTTTGAGATCGAGCATTCGCTTGTGGTCGAGCGTGGTTTGCTGGTCAGATATCCTGAGCTTGGCGAGACGTATCGCGGACGCGGCATTGACGACAGAACCGCGACGGCTCGGTTCGATTTTATGCCGAGCGGTTTTCATTCGATGATACTTTCGGCAAACGGAACCGTAATCGTCGATCCGTATTCGGTTGGCGATACGGAAAATTACATCAGCTTTTTCAAACGCGACCAGCCTAAATCGGGAAAATTCGAATGTGAAGTCACGAGCGATGCCGGTGGTTTCGAATCTTTTACTAAGCCAAAAAAAAATCTTGATCTCCGCGATTTCCTTCCCGATGTGTCAGAGCCTGAGGTTTTGTCTGGAACGCAATTGCGAACGTATCGCCTCGCGGTTGCGGCAACCAATGAGTATTGCGTGGCGGTCGGCGGCAATACGGTTGCCGGCTCGCTTGCGGCGCAAGTTGTAGTAATGAACCGCGTGAACGGCGTTTACAATCGCGATCTCGCGATTCACATGAACATCATCGCCAACAACAATCTCATCGTTTATGCCGGCAATAATATGAGCTGCGGCGGCGCATGCAATTCGTCCAACGATCCTTATACAAACAATGACGGCTTTGCGATGCTGGATCAGAACCAGAACAATGTCACGAGCGTTATCGGTTCGGCAAATTACGACATAGGCCATGTGTTCAGCACGGGCGGCGGCGGTGTTGCGACGTTGGGCTCGCCTTGCAGCTCAAGCATAAAGGCTCGCGGCGTGACTGGTCTTGGATCTCCGCTTGGTGACCCGTTTGCTATCGATTATGTGGCCCACGAAATCGGTCACCAGTTTGGCGCTAATCATACCTTCAACAGCACGGTCGGCAACTGCGGCGGCAATCGTGAGCCTACCGCGGCCTTTGAACCCGGAAGCGGCATCACCATCATGGGATACGCCGGACTTTGCGACGCCCAGGATCTGGCACTGCATAGTATTGACACGTTTCACGTAAAAAGCCTTGAGGAGATCGTCTCGTTCAGCCAAAGCGGCGGCGGCAATTCCTGTCCTGTCATAACATCGTCGGGAAATATTCTGCCGGTGGTAACCGGCCCGGGTAACTTTATCATTCCCAGAAATTCGGCATTTGCCTTGACGGCCTCGGCGACGGACGGGAACGGCGACACGCTGACCTACGACTGGCAGGAATACGATCTCGGATCAGCCGCGACGACCGTGCCGAATACCGATGCCGACGGCATCAAGCCGATCTTCCGGCCTTATCCGCCGACCGCGAGCGGCACACGGAACTTCCCGGCGCTGCAATACATATTGAATAACGCAAATGTCCCGCCTTCGAGCTACGATTGCGGACGCCCTGGAAATCCGTGTTTGCTTGGCGAGCTTTTGCCTAGCGTGTCAAGGACGATGACGTTCAAGGTAATCGTGCGTGATAATCGTGCAAACGCCGGCGGCATCAACACAAACACTTCGTCGCTCGTGACCGTCAACGGAGCGAGCGGTCCGTTTACTGTGACATCGCCGAACACGGGTGTTTCATACGTCGGCAACTCGACCCAAACCGTCACTTGGAATGTCGCAGGCACGTCCGGCTCTCCGGTAAATGCGGCGAATGTAAGAATATTATTTTCGATTAACGGCGGCAGCACATTTCCGACCGTTCTCGTTGCAAGCACGGCCAATGACGGCTCGCAGACAGTAACTATTCCAAACACCCCGACCACAACAGCCCGAATCAAGGTCGAAGCGGTAGGAAATATCTTCTTTGATATTTCCAACACAAACTTCACGGTCACGGCCGGTTCGCCGACGCCGACAGCGAGCCCGACCAGCACACCGACAAGTACGCCGACTCCTCCCGGCGTTATCATTCCCGTGACCTTGCCGGCGATTAGCGCTTCGCCGGGCTCGATCATCACAGTCCCTGTGACTGTGGGCGATCTCACGGGCAATGAAGTGATCTCGTATGATTTTCAGGTCACATTCGACCCCGAAATCATCCAGCCCGCAACGCCCGCCTTCGACGTGACCGGAACATTGAGCAGCTCGATGTCTATAACCCCGAACACCGATTTTCCGGGCCACTTGATAATCGCGGCCTTTCAGGCACCCAACATGACGGGCTCGGGAACGCTGATAAATCTCAGGTTCGTCGCTTTGGGCGAGCAGGGACAATCCTCGGAGCTTGCGTTGGCCGATTACACCGACCCGAACACTGAATTTCACCCCGCGTTTCAATTCAACGAGGGCGTGCCCGGTAGAACGATAACCGATGGCAGCGTTCTCGTTGTCGACGGGTTGATCAACGGCACGGTAACATACGGCAATGCCGCGTCGCCGCCAAAATATATCTCAAACGCCTCAGTTACCGGCACCGGCTCGCCGAGTGTTTCAACTACGACCGCCGCGCCCGGCGGAACGGCTGGCCAATACTCGCTCGGCGGTTTTAGCACGGGTTCCTATACAGTCTCGCTCTCAAAGACAACCGGGCAGAACGGCATTACCTCAAACGACGCCGCTCGTATCGCCCAACATGTTTCCGGCGCTCTTCTTTTGACGAGCGATAACCAAAGAGTGACGGCCGACGTTTCCAGTAACGGGGTTATTTCATCGAATGACGCAGCTCAGATCGCCCGTTTCGTCGCCTCGCTCGGACCGCCGATTGGACTTACGGGTCAGTGGAGGTTCTTCGTGCCGCCCGGCCCGACATTTCCGGTCGGCTCGTCGCCGACAACGCGGACTTATCCTTCGGTGATGAGCACAATCGGAGGCGAGGATTACATCGGCTTGCTTATCGGCGAAGTCACCGGCAACTGGACGCCGAGCGGTGCGCGGCCAGTCGGCAGTGGGCCGGAGAAAAGCACGGCGGTCGAACTCCCAAATTTATTGACGGAGTCGGGCAAGGAAGTCGTTATTCCGGTGAAAGTCGATGGCGTGGAAAACAAAGATGTCATCTCATACGAATTCGATCTCAGATATGACCCGTCGGTGATACAACCGCAAGCCGATCCGCTGGATTTATCGGGAACCGTCAGCCGAGGCCTGATGGCAGTTGTTAACGCAGAACAGCCGGGCATTCTGAGAGTGGTCGTTTACGGCCCTATGCCGATAGATAAAAACGGCCTGCTGCTGAACCTGAGATTCACAGCCGTCGGAGAAGCGGGATCAGTTTCGCCGCTGACGTTTGAGAAGATAATGTTCAACGAAGGCGAGCCACGAGTAACAGCAGCCAACGCGTTCATCGAGCTTTCAACTCCAAGCGAATAATTACGGGCGGAAACGCGAGTGTGAACGAGCGTGCGGATTCAACAGCGCGTACACGGTCGTTCACACTCGCGTTTCCGCACAAGGTCGTTTATCCAGCTTTAAACATATCTTCATCTACCTTTTGCCCAAATGTGATCGTGCCTATGTCGGTTTCTTCGAGCTGCTTTTCGTTGGCCCATAAAACCGTTCGGAAAGGAACGAGCACGCCTTGGGCGTAATTGTAATCGTAGAATTTGCGGCGATAGCGAACGCCGTCCTGGTCATAGGTGAGCATCATTATCCGGTAGGTTTTTGCGCTGACGTAGAAGCGAGTCTTGCGGTCTTGCTTGTCCGTAACATCTACAACAAAATAGTCAACGCCGTAAAGTTTCTCATTCAGCGCGAGTTCAAGTTTAGACTCATTCGGCTTATACCTTAATAGTGCATCTAATCCGTGAAAAATTCGGTTTGCAAACGATCTTGAGGCGTCTTCGCGGGGCGTGAAAAACGTATTGCTAAAAATGCCGAAGATTCTCTCGTCGCTAAGCACGAGCGAAAATTTTGCGGTCGGCAACTCCTGGTCGAGCCGCACTCTTTCCTTGGCTAAAGTCTCGCCGCGTATGACAAACCGCTGATAATTGGCCTGTTCGACACTGCCATTTGCGGTAGTTACGGATAAACGCCCACGCTCAAGGGTCGTCTTGCGAACCGGATCAAGCGCTCCTCTGCCGCCGGTATAAATGAGAATAGACGTTTCCACCACTTGTTCAGCCGTGGTCGGCTTTAAAATGCCCTTTGTTTTGGGCGTCGGATCAGGTTTTGTTGGCGTGGGCTTTGGCGTGTTGTCCTGCCCAAAAACACCGACAGCCGAAAACACCACTAAGAAAGCGGGCAAAAGCCTGACAACCCAAAGCCGAAACTGTTTCACCATAATTATCGGGAATATCCGCTAACAGCGGATTGTAACAGTTTAGAGTTTTGAGTTCCAATTTTAGTTGGCTATGTTATCACTACGGGCGGAAACGCGAGTGTGAACGAGCGTGCCCTTAGTAAGCGTACTTTTTATTTCGAAACGAGTACCGTCCGCAACTGCACGCTCCTTAACAGTCGCGTTTCCGCCCGTTTATTATGCTGCATATCGCTTTATACGAACCTGAAATACCGCCGAATACCGGCAACATTGCGCGTCTATGTGCGGCAACATTCACTGACTTACACATCGTCGGCGTAACCGGTTTCCGAATGGACGACCGCGAACTAAAACGCGCCGGCCTCGATTATTGGAACGAAGTCCAACTCCATCGCCACATCGACCTGGATTCGCTATCCGCCAGCTTGCCTGAATCGCGTTTTGTTTTCCTGACAACCAAAGCCGAACGGCCTTACACCGATTGGAAATATCGCGAAAACGACTGCCTCGTTTTCGGCCCCGAAACTCGCGGCCTGCCGGAACCGTTGCTTCGATCAAATTGGGACAACTGCCTCACGATCCCAATGCCAAACAAAAACGTCCGGAGCCTCAATCTCGCAACCAGTGTCGGCATTGTGCTTTATGAAGCCTTGCGACAATCAAATGCGCAAGCCCGCACGTAAGTAAGGGCGGAACACGCAACGTTGTGTCTACCGCCCTTACTTACGTGCGGGCTTGCGCATTTTTTTGACGCAGAGTCGGCTGGGAACGCGGAGACAACTTACCGAAATTGCCTTTCGTCTGAAAATCAGTCATCATACTCGTTTGCCTTGACGTTGCTTTGGCTCACAGAGATCCCTTACTTACGTGCGGGCTACTGACACTATGCTGACCACAGATAAGATACGAAACATCGCAATTATCGCTCACGTTGACCACGGCAAGACGACTCTTGTCGATGCGATGCTGGCACAATCTGGTACGCATCGCGACAACGAAGCGGTCGTTGACCGCGTGATGGACTCGATGGATCTCGAACGTGAACGCGGCATCACGATCATGGCGAAAAACACTTCGGTGCGCTATGGCGACTACAAAATTAATATTTTGGACACACCTGGCCACGCCGATTTTGGCGGCGAGGTCGAACGTGTTTTGAAGATGGTCGATGGCATTGTTCTGCTCGTTGATGCAGCGGAAGGCTGCTTGCCGCAGACGCGTTTTGTTTTAAGAAAAGCCCTCGAACTCAAACTTCCGTGCATCGCTTTGGTAAACAAAATCGACCGTCAGGACTCGCGTCCTGAAGAGGTCGTTGACGAGATCTATGACCTGTTTATCGATCTCGGAGCAAACGACCAGCAGATCGAATTCCCTATTCTCTATTCCATCTCACGTGACGGCGTGGCGAAAAAGAGCCTTGAGGACGAAGGCAAGAATTTGATCCCGCTGTTCGATCAGATCATCGAATCGATCCCTGCGCCTCATGCATTGCGTGACGATTCGCTGCAATTACTGGTTGCGAATATTGATTACAACCCGTTCGTCGGGCGTCTCGCCATTGGCCGTATTTTTTCGGGCGAGATAGCAAAAAATCAGGAAGTCGTCGTTGCCAAACGCGACGGATCGACAGTAAAAACACGCGTCAAAGAACTTTTTGTTTTCGAAGGCCTGGAACGAACAACTGTTACCGAAGCAGGCACGGGCGAGATCGTCGCTCTTGCAGGGTTTGACGATATCGAGATCGGCGAAACGATCACATCGGTCGAAAATCCGAGGGCTTTACCGGTAATCAATGTGGACGAGCCGACGATCGCGATGATCTTTGGCGTCAACACTTCGCCGTTCTCGGGTATCGACGGCAAGTTCGTTACCTCGCGTCAAATCAAGGAGCGGCTCGATCGCGAACTGCTTGGGAACGTTGCTTTGCGTGTCGAACTGACCGAAGCCGCCGAGCAATTCAAAGTGTCGGGACGCGGCGAATTACAGCTAGCCATACTCATCGAAATGATGCGTCGCGAAGGCTACGAGGTGCAAGTTTCAAAGCCCGAAGTTATTACAAAAAAAGACGAGAAAACCGGTGCGTTGCTTGAACCCATCGAATTGGTGGTCATCGACGTTCCCGAGGAATTTATCGGCGTTGTCACCGAAGCCATGGGCCGCCGCAAGGGACAAATGACAAAGATGATCAACAACGGTTCGGGCCGCGTCAGGCTCGAGTTCGAGGTTCCCTCGCGCGGGTTGATCGGTTTCCGCGGCGAGTTTTTGACGGAAACCAAGGGAACCGGATTGCTCAACACGCTTTTCCTGCGTTTCGACAAATGGCAAGGCGATATGAAATCGCGTCAGACCGGATCGCTGGTCTCCGACCGCATGGGCGAGACGAACACATACGCTCTTTATAACCTTCAAGAACGTGGTGTTCTGTTCGTCAAGCCGCAGATCAAGGTTTATGAAGGAATGATAGTCGGCGAAAATGCACGTGCCGTAGATCTCGACGTAAATCCGATCAAAGAAAAGAAACTCTCGAATATGCGAACGACCTCAGCCGACGAAGCAATGCGCCTCGTCCCACAGCGTGAAATGTCGCTCGAACGCGCCCTCGAATTCATCGCCGACGACGAACTGATCGAAGTCACGCCAAAATCCATCCGCCTGCGCAAGCGTGTCCTAAAAGCGAACGAACGGCCAAAAAAGTAATAATGTATTACGCCTGACATTTCTCGCCTTCACATTTTTTGTTTAATTTTATTGGTCTCATTTTGAAGACTTTTCGCTCGTTTGCAAGGTCGATTTTTACCTGCGCACGAGCAAATAATAAATATGGAGGTGCGAAATGGCACAAGCAACAAAAGCAAAATCTGAAAATTCTATCTTTACCGGAGCGTTCAGTACGTTTTCGGTTGACGACATCGCAGAGGCAAAGGAATTCTACGGCGAGAATCTCGGCCTCGACGTCAGAGACGAAGAGGAAGGCCTCGCTCTAAAATTGCCCGGCGGCCAAAATGTTTTCATATATCCAAAAGACGATCACGAGAGCGCGAGCTTCACGGTACTTAACCTACAAGTTGACGACATAGAGACAGCGGTCCAAGACCTTTCGGATCGCGGCCTCGAGTTTGAAAGCTACGACGAGCCTATGAAAACCGATGAAAATGGGATATATTGGGGTAAAGAAGTAGATACAGGCCCGAATATCGCATGGTTTACAGACCCGGCCGGAAACATTCTTTCAATTATAGAAGATTAAAAAAAGAGGAGTACGAGAATGTCAACACAAACTGCAACAACTGGAAAAAGCGCGACGGCAAAATTTAATCCTTATTTAAATTTTGACGGCACGACGGAAGAAGCGTTCAATTTTTACAAATCCGTTTTCGGCGGAGATTTCATGGGCGGCCAAATTATGCGTTACAAGGACATGCCCGATGGCGACAAGATGCCGCCGGAGGACCAGAACAAGGTAATGCATATGGGGCTTGATATCGGCAATGGAACCTATTTGATGGGCACCGACACGATCGACGGCTTTGGCCCAAAGCTGGTCATGGGCAACAATTCGCAAATCATGATCTCGCCCGAAAGCCGCGAAGAAGCCGACAGGCTGTTTGACGGACTTTCCGCCGGAGGAAATGTTGTCATGCCGATGGCCGACCAATTTTGGGGAGCATATTACGGCAACTTTGAAGACAAATTCGGCGTCAATTGGATGATCCATTACCAAACGCACCAGTAATCGAAGCGGTACGGAAATAATAATAAGGAGAGAAATATGTCAGAAAACAAAGAAATTATCGAAAAAGTAAACACGTCATTTGAGCAGAAACAACTTGAGACGTTTCTCGATCTCTGCACGGACGACGTCATTTGGCAGATGGCGGGAATGGAAGATCAGAAAGGCAAAGATTCCATTCGCAAATTCATGGCGTCAATGGGCGAGGGGGATCCGCCGAAGATCAACGTCACCGCCATCATCTCCGATGGCGACCGCGCGGCCTGCTACGGCGACATGACCATGAAGGAAAAGGGCGAAGAAAATGCATACGATTATTGCGACATCTACAAATTTACAGATGGCAAGATCGCAGAGCTTCGTTCCTTTTTCGCTAAACATCAGGCGGAAGGCGAAGCGGAAAAAGCCGCAGCATGATGCCGAATTTTATTTTTACGTAAAAGCCGGTGTAATAACTCATGCCGGCTTTTTTGCGCTTACGCTTCATCGTCATCCTGCTCGTCCTCTTTTTCCGGTTTATATGTCTCATAGCCGTGAGCATCGTCGTAATAATACTCTCGCGCTTTCTGATCTTCACCCCACGAGTCTTTTTGACGTTCGTCCTTCTTCTTTTTCTCGACTTCTGGTTTGTTCTTCGGCGTTTCGGGCATAAATCATTTATAATCGTTTCAAAACGCGCTTTCCAAATCTGCAATTTGAAATTTGAAATATGAAATTAAAAAGAAACATCTTCACGTTTGTTCTCATAACCTGCTCGGTTGCGGCGACATATTTTGTTACGGCTTCGACCGCACAGCAAGGCGTTGTAAAAGGTACGGCAGATACGGAATACCAATCCGGCGCGACTTTGTTTATGCAAAAGGCGGCTGAATATCGGGCTTTGGCATATCAAGCATATAACCTAGCACGATGGCAGCTTGATGCCGATTTTGACAAAAAGAATGTCAAGAAATTGCCAAAAGCCGAACGAAAAAAACCGCGTGCGTTGATGATCGACATCGACGAAACGGTTCTCGACAATTCGCCCAATCAGGCATTTCAGATAAAAAACCGCATCGCCTTCAACAATACGGATTGGCTCGCATGGGTCGAAATGCGAAAAGCGAAAGCCGTTCCCGGCGCCGTCGATTTTGTAAATTATGCGGACTCGAAAGGCGTTAAGGTATTTTTTGTTTCAAATCGTAACGAAGTCGAGAGACTTGCAACAATCGAAAATCTCAAACGCGTTGGGATCACGAATGTACGAGACGAAAATGTGCTGTTACGAACGACTGAAAGCAGCAAAGAAACGCGGCGTGAGGTTATACTGCGAAAACATCGAATCGTGTTTTTTGTAGGCGACAATCTGGATGACCATTCGATGATATTTGAGCGAAAATCGATCGCCGACCGCTTCGCCGAAGTTGATAAAGCACAAGCGCTTTTCGGCACAAAGTACATCGTTCTGCCAAACGCGATGTACGGAACCTGGGAAAGCGCAATCTACGAGTACGGCCGCCTAAACGACGCCGAAAAAGCAGAAAAACGTGCAGCCGCTCTCGAATTGCCGTAAAATATCCATATGAAATTGCGAGATAATTGGGAAGAATATTTGCGGAATCCTCCGCCGGGCAGCAAAGCTTACGATGCCAAAGAATTTGGTATCGACATGGAAGAGTTAATCGTCAATTTAAAACTCACTCCAGATGAAAGACTAAAAAAGCATGACCGGCTTCTTAATGAGGCTCATGCGCGAGGAATGTATTTCGATCATTATCCAGCTTGGGATTTAAGCCGTAAACCAAAGTGATGCCACTTTTGTCGTTGCTCTGTTTCTTCGTAAAACACTTGAAGTTATGGACAACTGAAATCGGAAATCGGACAATGATTACTGATTTCTTTCTCAAGTTTCATAATAGTCATCTTTACGTATGCGAATTTTAGTCACCGGTGGTGCCGGGTTTATCGGATCGCATCTTTGCGAACGCCTTCTGAGTGAAGGCAATGAGGTTATTTGTCTCGATAATTTTTTTACGGGGCGAAAGGTCAATATTGCGCATCTGCTCGATGACAAGGCGTTTGAGCTTGTGCGGCATGATGTGACGGAGCCGATTTTGCTTGAGGTCGATCAGATATATAATCTCGCGTGTCCCGCTTCGCCGGTGCATTATCAGTACAATCCGATCAAAACGGTCAAGACGAATGTGATGGGCACGATCAACATGCTCGGCATGGCAAAGCGTGTCAACGCGAGGATGCTGCAGGCTTCAACGAGCGAAGTTTACGGCGATCCGGTCGAGCATCCGCAGACGGAAAAATATTGGGGCAATGTAAATCCTATCGGGCTTCGGGCATGTTATGACGAAGGCAAACGCGTCGCCGAGACCTTGATGATGGATTATCATCGTCAGAGCGACGTTGATACGCGCATCGTGCGCATTTTCAATACTTACGGCGAGCGAATGCTCGAAAATGACGGCCGCGTCGTATCGAATTTTATCGTGCAGGCTCTTCGCGGCGAGGAACTGACGATCTACGGCACAGGTGAGCAGACGCGTTCGTTCTGTTATGTCAGCGATCTTGTGGACGGCATCGTCAAATTGATGAACGCGGCCGGCGACGACATTTACATGCCCGTCAATCTCGGCAACCCGGGCGAGTTCACAATGAACGAGTTGGCGGACGAAGTCGGCAAAGTGATCGGTAAGCCAATTAAGATAAAATACTTGCCTCTGCCGCAGGACGACCCAAAACAGCGCCAGCCGAACATCGAGCGGGCGAATAAGTTGCTCGGTTGGCAGCCGACAATTCCTTTAGCCGAGGGATTGAAGAAAACCGTTGCTTATTTTGCCGGTTTGATGTAAGAAATTTAAATCTCTTATTTTATGAAAATACTTATCACTGGCGGTGCCGGGTTTATTGGGAGCCATCTCGCCGACAAATTGTTGCCGGAAGGGCACGAGATCACGGTCATTGACGACCTCTCGACCGGGCGTTATTCGAACATCGAGCATCTTGAAAACAATCCTAATTTCAAAACGATCATCGACACGGTGCTGCATACGGGGCTGATGGAACATCTTATCCGGGACGCCGACCGCGTTTATCACATGGCGAGCGCAGTCGGCGTTCGGCTCATAATGGAGCAGCCGGTTAAGACGATTGAGACTATCTTTCACGGGACCGATGCTGTATTGAAGTTCTGTTCGCGATACCGCAAACGAGTGCTGATTCCGAGCACTTCCGAGGTTTACGGTAAAGGCACTTCGATTCCCTTTAAGGAAGATGACGATCTGCTGACCGGAGCGACCGATAAACACCGATGGGCGTATGCCTGCGCTAAAACACTGGACGAATTTCTCGCCCTTGCTCATTACAAAGAAACGCGTCTGCCCGTGACCGTCGCGAGGCTTTTCAACACAGTCGGCCCGCGTCAAACGGGCCAATACGGCATGGTCGTGCCGCGGTTTGTCGATGCGGCGCTAAAGAATGAGTCTATAGAAGTTCATGGCGACGGCACTCAGTCGCGCTGCTTCGGGCACATCGCCGACGTCGTCGAAGGCCTGACCTTAATGATGGAGAATCCAGGATGTTTCGGCCAGGTCGTCAACCTGGGCAGCGATGCCGAAGTGACCATAAATGACCTAGCAAAAAAGGCCATCGCACTTACTTCAAGCAGCAGCAAAATCAAATATGTACCGTATTCGGAAGCTTACGGCGAAGGCTTTGAGGATATGCAGCGCCGCGTGCCGAGCCTCGAAAAAGCCCGCCAGCTTATCGGTTACCAGCCAACCCGCACCCTCGATGACATCATCAATGATGTAGCAAATGAACTGCGACCAGAATCAAAACTGCATGCACAAAACTAGACTTTTCCCTACTTTGCGAACTTTGCGTCTTTGCGTGAAAAAATTTAACGCAAAGACGCAAAGAACGCAAAGGATTTTCTTACCTGCTTTGTTTTTGCTGTTTACTGCTTACTGCTTACCGCTCACTGCTCACTCCCAATCAAACGGTTCCGCAAAAGGTAAGATCCGCGACTTAAAGGGCTCGGCCATCTCAGGCGCCAGCGTTACGGCGCGGCAAAACTCAAACGATATAAAAACCGTTCAGTCGAACAGCAAAGGCGAATTTACAATTGGCGGCCTCGAAGCCGGTGTTTACAACTTCGTCTTCGATGCAAAAGGGTATGCGTCGGCTATGCGGTCAAATGTCGAGATCAAGCGAAACAAAACATTCGATCTCGGCGACAGATTGATACTGCTTGTCGATAAAGGCACGCTCGTCATCATTCAGGGCAGCGTGTTCTTTAAGGACGCGACAAGTGTTACAGGTGCGAAGGTTGAAGTCGAAAAGCTCAACGCCGATGGCACAACGCGCTCCTTTCCCGCTGTCTATACAAACATCTACGGCGAATACATTTTTCGCCAACCCGAAGGCTCCGCCAAATTTCGCTTCACCGCCAAATACAAAGACAAAACCGCAAGTAAAGAAATCGAAGTCGAAGCCGCAGCCATTTACCGAATGGCGATTCATCTCGACATCGGACGCCAGGACAAATAGCGCAAACGGGAATCATCACCTTTAAATCGGAATAGGAGATTAGTGCTATCTGAATGGCATAACTGTCCGCGCGTCACTTACAATCTCACCAAACAACTCACCAGAAAAAACTGTCGCTAACCCTGATGTGGCAAGGCCTCTTACTACACTACAATTATAGTTCATCCCCTGAATGAAACTCATAGATCGGCCTGTCGCAGTCTATTTGTGTAACTGCGTGGGCCGAGAAGGTAGAAGTCGAAGGGATTGTTTCGTAGTAAAAATGTCGATAACTAGAAGTTGATGCATCACGGTTCATCCGTTGAGCTGCCGTTTTCCTGTAGCAGAAACTAAGCGGGAAATACTGGAAATGGCTGCTTATTAGGCGTCTGTATCGCTGTTCAATTTTGCGCGTCGTTTAAGAAAATTGGTTTAAGAATTATGTTTAGTAGTAAAAGCTCGTCTCGTCTATCAGTTGTTCGCGGTGCCGGCGCTGCCGTCATCTTCGGACTCGTCCTCACATTTGCCGCAAATGTTTCGGCGGCTTCCGGTTATGCCTTTATTGATTCGATTGTCGAGTTTTTCGGTGTTGAGCAGACGCAGACGAGCGCCCAGACTGAACAATCAACTGAAACGGCCAGCGCTTCCGTCGTTGAGCCGATGGAGATTCTGGCGACTTGTACTTCTACCGCGACGGGAAACTGGAATGCTGTGGGAACGTGGTCATGCGGACAGGTCCCGACGAGTGCCGACGATGTGACCATTCTGGCAGGCCACACGGTTACGAT
>JBJXHF010000018.1:0-58579 GCA_046160805.1 Pyrinomonadaceae bacterium | reverse complement strand
GGCTCGCAACATACAACCATCACCGTCCGCACGATTCGCTGGGAGGCATGCCTCCCAGCGAATATCTCACAAAACATAACCCGGATTACTCCAGTTTAAACTGGCGCTAAGAAGGGGAGGTTTACAGACAGTTGGGACAGTTGGGACAAGTAAGGAAGCATTTTCCATTCTCCATTATCAATTATCAATTCGCTTTCCGGTCGTCGGCGAAGAGGATCGGGGCGACTAGCGGGCGGTAGGCGTCGCTGACTTTGATGTAGGCATCCTCGCGGAGCTTGGCATAGTATTTTTTCTGCTCTTCGGGCAGACGTTCGTTCAACATGGCGAGGCGGACGGCTTTTTCGTCGAAGACGGATTGGCTGCTAGCCTGTTCGCGGGCATCGACACGCAGTATGCCCATTCCCAATTGCTCAAGCTCGAACGGCGCTGTGTACTGGCCCGCTTTCACATCCTTCAGCGGTATTGCGATCTTGTCGGACAGTTCGGTGAGTCTCAATTTTTCCAGCTTGCCTGCTCCCTGCGAGATCACGCCGGTGTCGCCGTTGTCCTTTACAATCTGTGCAAAATCTCCGCCCGCTTTTAACTGCTTGTGAAGTAGATTGGCCTTCTCGCGCACCGCTGCCTCATCGCGGCCTGCAAAACCGAGGAAAAGCTCGCTAAAAGAAATGGTCTCGGGCTGCGTAAATTTGGCTTTATTTTTTTCGTAATAATCTCTTAACTCTTTGTCACTGAAACCCCAATATACCTTCGACTGTAGCTCGCGCTGGATGACCTGTTCGCGCGTTATCTGTTTTCGCCAAGTCTCGCGCATTTCTTTTGGGTCAACGCCGCTTTTTTCCATCGCGGCGTTAAGTTCTTCGACGGTCTTCATCTTATACTGCTTCATTATTTCGGTGAACCGCTGGTTGACGCTCGCTTCTATGTCGTTGTCGAGCCCGTTTTCTTTTGCGCGCTGGATCAAAAGCTCTTCGTTGATCAAGCCGGCAATAAGCTCGCCCTGTTTTTCGTCAACCAGTTTTTGTGCCTCTTCGCGCTTTTTGCCTTCCTGGACAAAAGCGTCAACCATGCTTTTCGATTCGCGTTTGACGCGCGAAAGCGTGATGACATCGCTGTTTACTTGAGCAACAACCTCGTCAACGACGCGTGTCTGGGTTTCCTGCGAAAAAATAGTCGAACAAGCCGCGAGCAACAAAAAAAACGCAATATATATCTTTCTCATTCCGATCTCCTAAACGATAAATCGTTCAAATCTTATTATTTAGTGCAGATTAATGCAAACTTCTATTGGATGCAGCAAATGGGCCGCGAGTTTATCTGCAGTAAAACGGGAAGTCCCGTTTTATTGGCACTTTCTAATATTAACAGGTGTTGCGCGCCTGCCTGTCTTGCCAATGAACAAAAAATGCCCCGCCTGCGATGTGGTCAATTTTCCCGACGCCCATGAATGCGTCCGGTGTAAATCGCCGTTGGCCGCAGCCGCCAAAAAATCGTCAAGCTCGAATGTGATCTCGCGGATCGTGATCTGCGCTCTTGTGTGCTGCGCAGTCGTTTTTGGTTTTTATCTGTCGCTGATGGCCTCGGCGAAGTCACTCTCACACGATCAGAGGGTCGAAGTACGAAAAGCAATCGCCCTTTTGCATGAACGCGGGTTTTCCGACGACATATTTCTGCTTTCCAATATTGCGGTGTTCAGAGGAGAAGATAATTGGCTCAATGCTTCGGTCGCAAAAGAGGACGCCTACGCCGCGACAAACTTTCCCTTTGAAATAATTACCCTCTACTCCGATTTCTTTACCTACCCGATCGACGAAACCGAACGTGCCGCGATCCTCCTTCACGAATCGCGCCATCTGCGCAACGAAGACGAGCACGACGCCTACGCCTATGTCTGGAAGCATCGCAAGCAGCTAGGCTGGACAAAGGAAAATTACACAAATTCCGTCGTCTGGCGAAACATAAGGAAACAGACAAGAGACAATGTTCCGGAACTCTTTATCTGCGACACTAATGAGTTCGGCGACTGTACAGAATAATCGGATCAAGCCTTTATTGTCGAAAGGCTTTCCATTGCTGTTTCTATTGGATTGCCTGTCACAACCTTTATCCGCAAAATGCCGCTCGGCGAAAAATTCGAACCTGCGTTTTCGCTCAAAAACTGCATTAATTTATCCGGCGAAACGCGTGCATTTTCGCCAAGTTTAATCGCGATCCCATCGGCGGTTTTGTCGATGGAAATAATCGCCATCCGCTCAGCAACCTTGCGAAGACGGGCATATTCAAATAGATTCTCCACCGAACGCGGAATACGGCCATAACGGTCTTCGAGCTCAGCGTGTATCTGCGTCAGACCTTCTTCGCTCTCGGACGATGAAATGCGCTTATACGTTCGCAGCCTCTGGCTTGTCTCGACGATGTAGTCTTTTGGTATCGAAACATCGACGCCGAGATTAATCGAGACGCTCGTCTCGTCGGCGATCTCATCGCCTCGCAATTCGGCAATCGTTCGTTCGAGCATTTTTGTGTAGAGATCAAAGCCGAGAGCATCCAAGTGTCCCGATTGTTGACCGCCGAGAATATTGCCGGCGCCTCTCAATTCAAGATCGAGTGCCGCCAATCGAAATCCTGCGCCGAGATCGGAGAATTCTCGAATCGCGCTCAATCTTCGTCGGGCAATCGGTGTCAATTCCAGTTCGCTCGGTATCAGCAAATATGCATACGCCCGCCTGTTCGAGCGTCCAACTCGCCCGCGTAATTGATAGAGCTGCGAGAGGCCGTAATTATCAGCACGATTGATGATGATCGTGTTGGCGCGGGGAATGTCGATGCCGTTTTCGATGATCGTTGTTGCGACAAGAATATCGTATTTATAGTCGATAAAATCGAGCATTGTCTGCTCCATTTCCTTCTCGTTCATCTGGCCGTGGCCGATGGCGATGCGTGCGTTTGGCACTATCTTTTGGATGAGCGCGGCAATGGGCTGAATGGATTCGACGCGGTTATGGATAAAAAATATTTGGCCGTTGCGTGCAAGTTCGAGCTCGATAGCGGAGCGTATCACGCCCTCGGAAAACTGCACAACCTGCGTGTTGATCGCGAGCCGGTCACGCGGCGGCGTTTCAATTACGGACATATCGCGCATTCCAAGCAGCGACATATTTAACGTGCGAGGTATCGGAGTAGCCGAAAGCGTCAGCACATCGACTTTCTTTTTCAACTGCTTGAGTTTTTCTTTGTGGCCTACGCCGAAACGCTGCTCTTCATCGACAACGACGAGGCCGAGCTTAGGCATTTGAACATCGTTCGAGAGTATTCGGTGTGTCCCGATCAGCACGTCAACCTCGCCTTTACCGGCAGATTCCGCAACCGTCTTTTGCTCCTTACTTGATCGAAACCTTGACAGAAGATCGACCTTGACCGGAAACGCCGCGAACCGTTTCTTAAAAGTCTCGAAATGCTGATAGGCAAGCACGGTCGTCGGCGTCAGAATCGCCGCCTGCTTGCCGTCCATCACCGCTTTGAAAGCGGCACGCATCGCGACCTCGGTCTTGCCATAGCCGACGTCGCCGATAATTAGCCGATCCATCGGCGTCGCGGTTTCCATATCGCTTTTTGTGTCTTCAATAGCAGCGGCCTGATCAACCGTGAGATCGTAGGGAAAAGCATCTTCAAACTCATGCTGCCACGGAGCGTCAGGCGAAAAAGCATGGCCGCGAACCAACTTGCGCTCGGCATAGAGTTTTAATAACTCGTCAGCCATATCGCGCATAGCCCGCTTTGCCTTAGCCTTTGTTTTTTGCCAGCCAAGCCCGCCAAGACGATCTAGCGCCGGCGCAGTCGCTTCGCCCGAAGAATATCGCGAAACCAAATCCATTCGCTCGACCGGAACGAACAACTTTGCATTGTCAGAGTAGATCAGCAACATGAATTCACGTTCCGCACCCTGCGACGTGATAGCCTGCAAACCGTCGAATCGGCCAATGCCGTGATCTACGTGAACTACGTAGTCGCCGATTTTGAGATCGCGAAAATCGGAAATAAACGCGCCGAGTTTGCTCTTTGTACTTCGTCCTTTGTCCTTTGCAGGGCGAACTTCGGCTTGAGTCACGTCACCGAAAACATCTTCCTCCGTGTAGATAACGAGGTTGAACAACGGAATCTCAAATCCGCTCGAAACGCTGCCCAAACGAATTGAATCGGTGGCTAACGACGCATCATACTCGCGCATTATTTCGGCAATACGCTCGGCCATTCCCGGCGTTTGCACGATGATCTCGGTCCTGCTTTGATCGGCGCTAGTTTGTGCTCGGGAGCCTAATTCCGTAACAAAAGATTTAATATTGCCATGAAATTTTCGCGTCGAACGCGACTGCAACTCAATCTCGACCGCTTTCTCAACCGTCGAGAACAGAAAAAGCGGCGCGCGAGTTTTGTCATGAGCGCGTTTTGGGCGATGGGCACGCTCGTTCACACTCGCGTTTCCGCCCGTTATCATAAACTCGTCATCTGTCGCGGTGGCGGTTCGTCCCAACGCTCGAAGTTCGAGACACGATTGTGTTTCAAGTTTTGCCCGCAATTCTTGGGGAGATAGAAATAGATCTTCTGGTTGCAGCCCGACTTCACCGCTTTCGGTTATTGCCTCAAAATTACTATTGACGTGATCATAAACCTCAGTCAGCATGTGTTCGACAGCGGTCGGTTCGTCAATCACAAAAATACAATCCTGTAGGTGATCGAAGACGCTTGCGCCGAGCGGTTTTGTTAGCGGCATCAAAAATTCCCAGCCGGAAAATGTCTCGCCTTCGTCGGCAAAATCGGTGCGGTCTTTTAGATTGCGTTTGAATTTTTCGTCGGCAAAATATTCGCGTGCAAAAAAGGCCCAATCTTTAAAATCTTGCGGTGTGGCGGCAAATTCACGCATCGGAGCGATCGCGATCTCCTTCAATTGACCAGTCGAAAGCTGAGTGTCGGCGTCGAACGAACGGATCGATTCAACCGTGTCGCCAAAAAACTCAATCCGAACCGGAGCGTCCGTGTCGGGTGACCACACATCGACAATGCCTCCGCGCACCGAGAACTGCCCCGGCCCAAAGAGCGGCTCTTCGCGGACATATCCGCCGGAAGCAAATTTTTCGATCAATTTTTCGGGAGCGAAATCTGCATCGCGAGTTAATATACAACCCAGCAAAGCAATTTCTTCCGGCGTCACAGTTCGCTGCACCAGCGAACGTGCTGAGAGGATAACAAAGTCGCTGTCAAGACGACGCAATTCCCAGAGTGCCAAGGCACGCCTTTCTTCCGTTTCCGCATGTGGAGAAACGCCGGAATACGGATCTGTTTCGAAAGACGGGAGCGTAACAATTTGAGATTTGAGATTTGAGATTTGAGATTTGAAATAATCCAGATCGGTCTGCCAGGCTTCAAGTTCTACATTCGACTCTGTGACGATGACGAAGGTTTTCCCAGTTTCCTCTCGCAGTTTCGTTAAGAGATATGCTTTGGCGGAAACCGATGTCAGGCCGCTGAGGCTTATTGTCCGCGCTCCCTTTTGTAATTCAAGCTTTAATTTGTCGAACTGCTCAGCCATAAACACACCTAGCCGCAGAAAACGCTCGATGGGTATAGCGCGTTTTCCTGCGGTTGACTCTATTCTGACACATTGTGTCGTGAGTCCGCACGTGCCGGACGAGTGAACGCTCGTTGCCGATGTCGTCATTGGTCACTATAATTGAATTTTTATCACGTTGAGCCCTTACTGACGTGCGGGCTACTGACACATTATGCACATTCCGGAATTTAGCGAGATCATCGAATCGAACGATCAGACCGAGGCGCGCCGCGAGCACCTTGAGGCTCTTCGCGGGCTTGTTGGGAATGTCTATCCGAACAAGTTCGTTCGATCGAAACTCAGCGGCAGGGAAGACACGATCACGAATATTTTGCATTTCCCGCCGGTCGGTGAGATCGTTAATGAGATAAAAGCGGTCGTCGCAAAGCTCGCTGAACGCGAGCGTCCTCCTGCTGAAATCAAAGATGCCTTGAACGCTCGGCTCAAAGAATTTGGCAGCGTCCGCATTTCGGGCCGTTTGACAACGCCTTTGCGAGGGAATTTTGTTCATCTGACAGACGGCATTAATAAGCTACAGATCTACGCGAAGAAAGATACGTTCTCGCTCGTAAAGAACGATGCCGAAAACACGCTTGACGCGGAAAATGGCTGGGCTGCTTTTACGCTGCTTGATCACGGTGATTTTATTGGAGTCGCAGGATATTTGTTTATCACCAACACCGGCGAGCTTAGCGTGCATGTCGAAAAGCTGCAGTTCCTCGCCAAAGCGATGCTGCCGATGCCCGACAAAATGCACGGCATCGCCGATGCGGAAATAAGGCAAAGGCAAAGATACTACGACCTGATCGGCTCTTCGCTCGCGGTCGAACACGAGGGGTTGACGACACGCGAAGTTTTTGAAACGCGTGCTAAAGTCATCTCGTCGATGCGGTATTTTCTCGAAGATCACGGCTACATTGAAGTCGAGACGCCGATGCTTACGCCAAAAGCTACCGGCGCGGTCGCCAAGCCCTTCAAGACGCATCACAACGCGCTCGACATCGACCTCTACGCACGCATCGCGCCTGAGCTTTATCTCAAGCGGCTGGTCGTGGGCGGCTTCGAAAAGGTTTATGAACTTAACCGCAATTTCCGTAACGAAGGGATCAGCTACAAGCACAATCCCGAATTCACGATGCTCGAATTTTACTGCGCCTACATGGACGTAAACGGGATGATGAATTTTTGCGAGGGCTTGCTGCGACAATCGGTGCAGAATGCGACGGGGGGCCTGACCGTGAGTTATGAAGGTAATGAGATCGACTTTAGCAAGTTCGATCAAATATCGATGAGAGAATCGATCGCGAAGTTTGCTCCTGGCGTGGAGGTTAATGACAACAACATCGTGACAGCTTTCGACGAGCACGTCGAGGCAAAACTTGTCCAGCCAACCTTCATCATCGACTTTCCGAAATCGATATCGCCATTGTCGAAAGCAAATCCCGCAAACCCGCATATCGCCGAGCGTTTCGAGCTTTTTATTAATGGAATGGAGATCGCCAACGGCTTCAGCGAGCTTAACGACCCGAAGGAGCAATACGAACGTTTCGTTGACCAGGCTGCCGAGCGCGAGCGCGGCGATGAAGAAGCGATGGTGCTCGACGAAGATTACATTCGCGCGCTGAGCTACGGAATGCCGCCCGCCGCCGGCATCGGCATCGGCATCGATCGGCTTGTGATGCTTCTCACAAATAAACACTCTATCCGCGACGTGATCCTTTTCCCGCACATGCGCCCAGAGCGAAAGCAATCTGAAGAAGAAATTTCGGAATAACTGATTCATCTGAAATTGTGAGACACGACTTCAGCGGTAAAGCTGTGTATTGGCTCGAAATGCATGGACTTTAACATTCCGCGTTCTTCAAAGATGCCGCGGATTATCAGGTAATCGTTTTGATTTATCACGGCACGGTATTTTTCAAAAATATCGGGCATGACGACAAAATTCGAATGGCCGGTTTCATCTTCAAGCGTTATAAACACTACATTGTTTGCGGTCATCGGGCGCTGCCGGATTATCACCGCGCCGGCCACGGAAACTACCTGTCCTTTTTTTAGATTCAATGACTGGCTTGCCGACAGAATGCCGCGACGATTCATTTCTTCGCGGACAAACACCATTGGATGTTTGCCTATCGAGATGCCGGTTTTTTTCAGGTCCGCTTCGATAAGCTCAAGGCCTTCCATGCGTTTGAGGAAAGAAGGCTTAATTTCAGATTTCAGATTTGAGATTTGAGATGTGGAATTGTCAGTATCAAATCCGCAATCCGCAATCCGCAATCCCAAATCAAGCAGCTCACCTTTCGGCTGTATTGCTAACTCTGATTCCCACAGTGCTTCGCGACGATGGATCGTGCCGTCAAAATTTAATGCTCCGGCCAGGCTCAAAGCGCGGATCTCGCGCTTGTTGATTTCAGGCACACGGTCTATCAGATCGGCGATGTTGGTATAAAGACCGCCGCGTTCACGCTCAGCAACGATCATCTCCGCAATCTCTTTTCTCAATCCTCTTACAAAATTGAGTCCGATGCGGACTCGCTTTTCGCCATCGACATCTTCGACCGTGAATTCATATTGCGACTTGTTGATATCGATGGCAATAAAATGCAGCCCGTGTCGCTGAGCATCCTTTACAAGCGTCGCGGCGTTGTAAAATCCGAGTGGATAATTGTTGAACATCGCTGCCATGAAACATGCACGGTAATGGATCATGTAATAGGCTGACGCGTATGCGAGCAGGGCGAAGCTGAAGGCGTGCGATTCGGGAAAGCCGTAATTGGAAAAAGCCTTTACGCAGGCGACTATATTTTCCTGTACCTCTTTTGGGACGTCTCTTTCAGTCATCCCGGCTCGCAGCCTTTCGCCGATGAAATCGAGTTTTTTATCAGGCCGTTTAAAGCCCATCGCCTTGCGCAATTCTTCGATCTCGGTGCCGGTGAATCCGGCGATGTCCATTGCTATCTTTAAAAGCTGTTCCTGAAATAGAGGAACGCCCATCGTGCGCTCCAAAGTGGGTTTTAGCCGCTCGTCAATGTAATCGACCTCTTCCAACCCCTGCCGCCGTCTGAGGTATGAGTGCAGCATTTTACCGACTATCGGACCTGGGCGAATGATGGCGACCTGGACGACGATGTCATAAAAATTAGCCGGCTTGGATTTCGGTAAAAAAGCTATCTGAGCTCGGCTCTCGACCTGAAACATGCCAACCGTGTCGCCGGTTTGCAGGGCTTTATATACGTCGGGATCGTCGTGCGGAATGCGGTAGAGATCGAGGTCTTCGCCGTGATGCTGTTTTATCAGCGTAATCGAATCGCGAAGAACGGCCATCATTCCGAGACCGAGCAAGTCGATCTTGACTATCTTCAAGGCGTCGCAATCGTCCTTGTCCCATTGCACGATCGTGCGATCCTTCATCGACGCGGGCTCGAGCGGAACGATGCCGTCAAGCCGATTCCATGAAACAACCATTCCGCCCGAATGCTGACCGAGATGACGCGGGAAATCGAGAATTCGCTGATATAAGTCGGCAAATTTTCTTAAACGAATACTTTCTGTAAGATCAAAGCCTTCTTCCCTAAGCCGTCGGTCAAGCTCTTTGCCCCGGAATGTCTCATAGTGAGAGTTGAGCTTAGATAATCTGTCCAGTACTTCCGGGCCAAAGCCAAATGTCTTGCCAACCTCACGCACTGCTGATTTGCCACGATAGGAGATCACGTTTGCCGTCATTCCCGAGCTGCGTCGGCCGTATTTATTATAGACATACTGGATGACGCGTTCGCGGTCGTCGCCCGACGGCAGGTCGATGTCGATGTCGGGGTACTGTTCGTATTTTTCGGATAGAAAACGTTCGAAAAGAAGTTTGTTTTTTATAGGTTCGACTGCTGTGATGCCGAGTGCGTAGCAGACAACCGAATTCGCCGCTGAGCCTCGGCCTTGTGAAAGGATGCTATTACTTTTACAAAAATCCGAGATGTCGGACACCGTCAGAAAATATCCGGCGAGCTTTTTCATCTCGATCACGCGGAATTCTTTTTTGAGACGCGAAAGAACTTGCGCTCTCAGCGGCCACGGTTCGTGGCGGTAACGTTCATGAGAACGCGCTATTGCTTTGGCTCGAAGAACGGAATCAGGCGTCTCGTCGTTCGGAACTTTGTAATCGGGAAAATTGTAAGAAAGCTCGTCCATCGAAAAATTTACGCGTGAAGCTATCTCGGAGGTTATATAGATTGCCTCAGGAATATCTTCGAAAAGGCCGAGCATTTGTTTTTCGGATTTCAAATAACACTCGCCGTTTTCGGAAAGCAATTTTCCGGCGTCGTAGATCGTCGTGTGATTTTTTATGCAGGTGAAAATGTCGAAAAGCTCGCGGTCGTATTCGTCGGCATAATACGCGCCGTTGCTCGCAAAATATGGAAGCCTCAACTTATGTGCAAGGCCGAGCAGCGTCTGATTAATATGCTCCTCATGTCGCAAATGATGCCGCTGTAGCTCGACATACAGACGCTTTTCAAATACGTAATTCAGCCACGCAAGATCGATCTGTCCGCGGTCGTTTTTTATACTGTTGTGCATGAAACCATCGGCTCCGCCGGTGAAGCAAAGGAGTCCCGCCGAATATTGCTCAATGTCTTTTCGCGTGGTCGAATGCTCGCCTTTCTTGCTGCGAAGCTTGACGGTCGTGATCAGTTTTGAAAGATTTTGATAGCCCGCGAGATTCATCGGCACAAGAGGCAAGAGGCTGCCGTCGTTCATTGTTATCTCGGCGCCGATGATCGGCTTTATGCCGTGTTGTTTTGCCTCGAAATGAAAACGCACCGCGCCGGCAACAGTATCGCGGTCGAGCAGCGCCGCGCCCGGCATTCCCAACTCCGCCGCGCATGCCGCCAGCCTCTGCGGCTGCGAGCCGGACGACAGGAAGCTGAAAGCCGAGCGAGTATGTAATTCACAAAACATAAAGCAGTGAACAATGAATAGTGAATAGTGAACAGTGGGTTTAATTATTCACTGTTCACTATTCGTTATTCACTGTTAGTCGTATTCACCCATCAAAAACCACTCTTTCCCGAGCCGGCAGAGGCGATAGACGCCGTTATTTTCAACCTCGATATCCCATTCCTGCGTCTTCCAGGATTCGCCCCACCATTTTGAATTTGCCTTCCAGACGCCGCTGTATTCGGTGACGCGGCCGCTGAAATATTTGGTTTTTATAAAGGTCAGGCGGCCGTGTTTTGCTAACACTTCGGTCGGCAGCGGTGGGCGAAAATAGCTGAACGCAATGATGCCGCAAGTCTCCTGCGCAGAGACAGGAACCCAGTCGCTATCGCTCCCGGTTCTGACATCGGGCAATTTGTCGGCGTTGAGTGCAAATGGTTCGGACAAACGCCGATTGAGCAAAACGGGCACTCCGACGTTTTCTTCGCCGACGAGTTTTTTGAGTTTGCCCGCGGTCAACAGCAGGCTTTCCGGTTCGGGGCGCGAGACGGCATAGAGGCCTTTTTGATCGGGCCTCGGGCGCGTGAAATGCGATACGACATTTACCGAAAGAATTGCCGCCTCGGGCGGATCGAGCGAAACACGCAGGTTTATCAGCTTTAGCCAGAATGACTTTTCGAGCGTTGGGAACGAAGTTTTTATCTCGTAACTTCTCGCCGTTTGATCGTTCAGTTTAAAAGTAATATCAAGCTGCTCGGTGCTGAAGCCAAACGACGCGACCTGTCGGAAAAGCTCATCGAGTCCATGATTGATAATAAAGATAAGTTGTTCAAAATCATCGACAGGGAAGTCGAGATCGAAATTCCAGACTACATTGTTTTCTTTTACATTCGGCGTTAAAAAACTCTTGCCGTTTTGCTCGATGACGTCAATGATCTTGCGGAAATTCTGTCCATAGCGATCGATAAGATCGTCAACCGGTATTTGCCGCAGGTCTTCGATATTGTGTATGCCAAGGTCGTTAAAGATGCCTATTGAATCGTTCTCGATACCCAGATCGCACAAGGGAAGTTTTTGAAAGTCGTTTGGCGAAGCGATTGTTTGGTTCAACCCTCTTTTCTGACGCGCCAAAAGAATTGCCGTATCAACCGTCGCCGCGACCGCGACATTGCCGGAGATGTTATTTGTTTTTAGTTGAGAGAGTATATTTTGCGCGATTCTGTCCGCATCGCCGATCAATCTTTCAAGCCCGCTGACGTCAAACAGAATGCCGTCATCTAAAATCTCAATACGATATGAGAACTGCCGCGCGACGGATAATAATTTTTCCTTATCCTTTTTCGCGTCGGGCGAGGTTATGCATGTGTAAAGTTTAGACATCCGTGTAATCAAACTCTATCTTTACCGGCAGAGCGGGGCCGAAAAATCCTTTTTGCGAATGCATTTTTAGATGAAATTCTCTTAACAATTTGAATCTGCCCGCACCTGACCAGCGGACACTTTCGCGTGAAAACAGAAAAGACTGCTGCGACGCCGAGCCGGTCAGATGCTCTTCGGCCGTGACTAAAAGAAGCGTTGGCGTGTCTTTTATTCGGGTGCGGTAACGGTACCAATAGGTTTTCGGCACCATGCGAAGCTGGCGCTGCGGTAAGCCGTTCAAATTTAGCCAGATCGCTCCGAATCCTTTTGCCTGGACGAGATAATCGGCCGACATGAAAGCTTTTTCGACATCGCTGCCGCACTTTATCCACAACAAATTGTCGATTTTCACGCCGGCCATATTTGCAGAGCACGGATCAAAACCGCCGCACGAATCGACAACTGCGCATATCTCGCCCGCGGCCGTCAGTTTTGAGAGCAGAGTGAGAGCCAAGCTGGTTTTTCCCGAGCTTGCTCCGCCTGTGATCTCTGTTACGGAACCTCGCGTAAAGGCGAGGCCGACGGGTTCGAGCAGTATCTCTTCCGAGTGTTTCTGCTCTTCCTGCAGGCGGGAGAGACTTTTTACCAAGCTCAAATGTGCCATTCGTTTATCTAAAGCAGTTCTTGCCCCATGTTGCATCTATGAAACATATAGATAAGAATAATATAGACAAAAGAAAAAGGCAAGTATTGGTTTTTGTTGCGGTGGAATAGGTGTCAGGCTGTTTTGCCGCTGAAGATCTTGTTCATTGAGGTGGCGGCTTTTTGAAGGTTGTCTATCGATGTCGCATAGGAAATGCGGAGAAAGCCGTCGGCACCAAATCCCGCACCGTCGGTGACGACGATGTGTGCTTCCTTGAGCAGGTGATCAGCAACCAAAGCCGAAGTTGCAAATCTTTCGCCAAGCATTTCCCGAACATCTACGAACGCATAAAACGCGCCTTCGGGCATCGCACATTTGAATCCGTTGATCTCGCAGAGCGCCGGGATGAACCAATTTTTTCGGCGCTCGTATTCGGCCGTCATTGAATCGACTGCCTCAATCGTAGCGTCAAAATCCTGAAGGGCTTTTGCACAAGCGTATTGAACGAACGACGTCGGATGCGTTGCCGAGTGACTTTGCAGCTTGACCATCGCTCTCGTCCATTCGGGATTGGCAATCGTGTAGCCGATACGCCAGCCGGTCATTGCATACGTTTTGGAAAAACTGCCAGCAACACATACATATTGCCGCAGTTCCGCCGGAAGCGATGCCGAAGTAAACGGCTCAGCCGGCGGATAAGCGAAAAACAAATAGCATTCGTCCGTCAGCACATATACACCGCGCGCTGCGCAAACCTCGACAATACGTCGCATTTCGGCAGGCGGAATGACGCGGCCTGTTGGGTTGTTTGGCGAGTTAATTATGAGCAGTTTTGTTTTGTCCGTAATCGCCTGAGCAACCTGATCGGCGGTCAAAACAAAATCAGTCGGCTCAGTATCGATAAACACACTCTTGGCATTGCAAAACGCAGCAAGAGCCGGAAACGTCACCCAATAAGGTTTTGGGATCAAGACATCGTCCCCCGAATTAAGCAGCGAACAAGCCGCATTGAACAGAGCCTGTTTTCCGCCACACGCAGCCGCAATTTCATCAGTCTTAATTTCCGCTCCAAATCGCTTCGAGTAAAATTCGCAGATCGACGACCGAAATTCCGCCGTACCCGCCGTAGAAGTATATTTTGTAAGGCCTTTTTGCAGGCCTTCCCATGCGTATTGCTTGATAAATTCGGGAGTGTCAAAATCCGGCTCACCGACCGAAAGATCGATCACGTCGATCCCGCGAGCACGCATATCGGCCGCGACCTGAGCCGCGATAAGCGTCGATGATCCCTGCATTGCGGCTACATGTTTAGAAACGGGGAAAGACATAGAAAAACATTTTGACACAGAGTTCACAGAGAGAAAAGAATTTACTCTGTGAACTCTGTGTTCTCCGTGGCTATTTCTTTTTGCTTCGCATTCGGGCCTCGACTAGTTCCGGTATCAATCCGGCAACGCGGCCGCCGAGTTCGAAGACCTGCTTCATCAACGTCGATGACACATAAGAATATTCTTCTCCCGCCATTAGAAACACCGTTTCTATCTGCGGTTCGAGACGCCGGTTCATGAGGGCCATTCGCAGCTCGTATTCGTAATCGCTCACGGCACGTATGCCGCGGACTATCGCCGTCGCACCGCTCTCGCGGGCGAAATCGGCGGTAAGGCCGGAAAAACTATCGACGATGAGTTTGCAATTTCCCGTTTCGACAGTCGGCAGAACCTCACGGATCATCGCACATCGTTCCTCGACCGAGAACATCGGATGTTTGTCGGCGTTATTGAGCACGGCGACGATCATCTCGTCAAAAAGCGGCGTGCTTCGCTTAATGATATCGAGATGGCCGTTGGTCAAAGGGTCAAATGAACCCGGGAAAATTGCTCGTCTCATATTGATTTGAAAAATGTAGATACAAAGTAATTACGATTTGTAATTAAATTGTAAATTTGCCCGTTGCTGCCTATCGGAAACCAATTATTCGTGATAATATTTGGTCTCAATAGTCGAAGTTAACATAACACAAAGCCGGAATGAATAAAAACGGACAAGCAGCTGCATTTTACGATCTTGAGGGGACGTTGATGAGTACCAATCTCGTCCACACGCTCGCTTTTTACGCAAAACGCCAGCAAGGCCTTTGGCAAACCGCCAAAAAAAGTGTCGGCACATTAGCAAGGCTGCCGTTCTTTGGCGTTGCCGATCTATATTCTCGCAATGTTTTTAACGAGGTCTTTTTCAAAAGCTATTCTGGCTTTTCGCATGATCGATTGCGGTATTTTTCCGACGAGCTTTTTGAAGAGGTTCTAAAACCTGCGATCTTTCCCGGCACTTATGACCTGATCGCCAAAGGCAAAAAGATCGGCCAGCGTCAGATCGTCATTACCGGTGCTCTGGATTTCACAATCGATCGTCTGATGGACTATCTCGGCATCGACGATTACAAAGCGAACCACATGGAGTTCGTCAACGGCTATTCGACCGGGCGTATCATTCCACCCGTGATGGCCTCGGCGACAAAGGCCCAATGGATTCGCGAATACGCCGAACGTGAGAATATTAACCTGTCGGACTCATACGCTTACTCGGACTCGATCTCCGATCTGCCGATGCTCTCTATAGTCGGGCATCCTGTGGCGGTTTGCCCGGATTTTCGGTTGAAGCAGGCGGCGTTGCAGCACGATTGGGCGATTCTTGACCTTAAATAGTTCTGATTTTCCGAATGTATAGGGTATGATCCTTTTCGTTCATTTTTTTGCTTTTGCGGCCGATGCATCCTTCGAATGTTGCATTCTGCCGATACTCTTGATTGTTGTTTCCGTACTTTATGGGATTTTCAGTTTTATTAGCGAGAACAATGATGAAAAGCAGAAACGTGAAGAAATCGCTAAAGAACGAGAAAGAACTCAAGAAGAAGAAGCCCGGCGCTCAAATGAACGGGCAGTTTTAGAAACGATAGAGTACCGTGCATTTCTTCTGAAAAAGGAGCAATTCCAAGGAGATGAAGCCTATAAACTTGTCGAACAGTTCGCTAAGAAATTCGGTAGCGGCTCAAATGACAAGGAAATCACAAAACTCGAAGCCTTGCTGGCCGCAAGGGGTTGGGTTTTCACAAACCCGCAAATAAAAGAGCTAGTGGGGTCTGAAGCAAAAAGGCACGTCAGGGAGAAAGCGAAACTTCGTCTTTTGAATACACAATCGTTCAAACGTGACGTATTAATAGAAAACTATTTGGAGCTTTATTCTCCAGACGATCGTGAGATGTTGCCAGTACTTGGTGAAATTTTAAAAGAGAAAGGACATTTTGAGTTCTTCGACAATGACCTCGGAGTTCTTAGGTTGCATCTGATGCAGTCACAAAAAGATATTGAGCTGAAAGTTTTTGAGCGCCGACTAAATTCTGATGACGATCAAATTGTATCTCTCGAGATCGTTGACAAACTAAATGGATATGAATTTGAGACTTTTCTAAAGGATCTTTTTTCGCGGATGGGCTACAAAGTGGAACAAACAAAACTAACGGGCGACCAAGGAGCCGACGTTGTGGTGGTTAAGTTTGGTGAGAAAACGGTAATACAAGCAAAACGCTTTCAGGGAAATGTTGGAAATTATGCGGTTCAGGAAATAATGGCGGCCATTAGTCTTTACAGAGCTCAACGCGGGATGGTTGTTACAAATAGCTATTTCACGTCTTCCGCAAAGCAACTGGCAATGGCTAATGACATTGAACTTGTTGATCGGGACGGCCTTGAAAAACTTATTAGAGAAAACTGGTGAATAAATGGATCTTCAACTAAGACGAAAAACACACGAATCCATTGTCTATATCGACAAAGACTCCGCTCCGCGGATCATGCCGTTTGGCGAGGATTTTATTATTGAGGATATTCCGATCGGGACGCGGGTTATTTATCCTAATCCGCCAATCAAGGGTTTGCCTAATCGCGAGTCGGCTATTCGTTATGCGATAAATCACCCGCTTGAGATGGAGCCTCTTTACGCTTTGCTTGAGCCGGGAATGCGCGTGACTATCGCGATGGACGATATTTCGCTGCCGCTGCCGCCGATGGCGATACCGGATATGCGGCAGACGATGCTTGAGGTCGTGCTGGATATGTGCGGTGCGAACGGCGTCGATGACATTCATCTGATCATCGCAAATTCGCTGCATCGCAAGATGACCGAGTGGGAAATGAAGCGGATGGTCGGCTCGGCGATCTTTGACGATTACCACCCTGACCGCTACTACAACCACGACGCCGAGGACGACGACAATCTCGTCACGATCGGCCACACGCGGCACAACGAGCCGCTGCGGGTCAACAAACATGCGATCGAGAGCGACCTGCTCATCTATCTCAACATCAATCTCGTGCCGATGGACGGCGGGCATAAGTCGGTGGCGGTCGGCCTCTGCGATTACGAATCGTTGCGTTGTCATCATGAGCCGCAAACGATACGTGATTCGAATTCGTATATGGACCCGCCTGCTTCGGAGCTGAATCATAAGGTCATTCGGCTCGGCAAACTCGTCGATGAGCACTGCAAGGTGTTTCACATTGAGACGGCGCTCAATAACAAGATGTTTGCCGAGGGCTACGACATTCTGACGCGCAATGAAGATGAGTTTTCATTCGGCGACCGTTTGAAGTGGGAAGCGATGAAACGCACTTTCTCAAAAATGCCGCGTGTTGCCCGGCGCAAGATGCTGCACGCTATTCCCGCACAGTACGAATTGATCGCCTGCTATGCCGGGAAGACTGAGCCGGTGCACGAGAAAATTCTGGAGAAGAATTATCAGCAATACGAGATACCCGTAAAAGGCCAGTGTGACATTTTGATTTCGGGCATTCCCGATATCTCGCCGTATAACGTCTATTCGGCGCTCAATCCGCTGCTCGTTCAGGTGATGGCGCTCGGTTATCACTTTAATATGTATCGCAACAAACCGGTGCTGCGCGAAGGCGGCGTGATGATCATCACGCATCCGTGCTTTGACGAATTCGATCATAATTTTCACCCGTCGTATATCGAATTTTTTCATCGGTTGCTGCCCGAATCGCGCGATGCATTTTATCTTCGCGAAAAATACGAGCGTGAATTCGCTTCAAACCCGGCATACGTCGAGATGTATCGACGCGGCAACGCCTATCACGGAGCGCACCCATTCTTTATGTGGTATTGGGGCGAAAACGGCCGCCAGCACATCGGCAAAGTCATCGTCGCCGGCGCCGAAAACGCCCACGTTCCCGACATGCTCGGCTGGGAACGCGCCGATAATTTAACGGACGCCATTGCGATGGGCCGTTCATATATGGGCCGCAACGCCGAGATCACAATGCTGCATCAGCCGATCATCGGGCTGTGCAGCGTAACAGATTAACCTAGAAACAGGAGGAAAATATGATGGAAAGCACAGGAATGACAACTGAAATGGAAGCTCTCAAGAGTAAACTGCGTGCGACGTGGATCGCCGGTGATTTCGGCGAGATCGCGAAATCGATCGAAACCGGCGCCGAAGAATTTGTTGCTCGGCTTGATCTTAAACCGGGAATGCGTGTTGTCGACGTTGCGTGCGGCACAGGGAATCTCGCAATTCCGGCAGCGAAAGCCGGTGTTGAAGTTACAGGCATCGACATCGCACCGAATCTGATCGAGCAGGCGCAAGCTCGCGCCGCAGCCGAAGGCGTAAATGCCGTCTTCGAGGTTGGCGATGCCGAGGCTTTGCCTTATGACGACAACAGCTTTGACATTGTTATGACCATGTTCGGCGCGATGTTCGCGCCGCGGCCGGATGTGACCTCTGCCGAGTTAATTCGCGTTTGCAAACCCGGCGGCCTGATCGCAATGGCAAACTGGACGCCCGAAGCTTTTACCGGACAGATGTTCAAGACCAACGCCAAACACGTCCCACCACCACCCGGAATGCCTTCGCCAATCCTCTGGGGAACCGAAGACGCCGTCCGCGAACGACTTGCCAATGGAATTTCCGATCTGCAAATGATGCGGCAAAAGATATTGTTCACTTACCCATTCGACCCGGCTGAAGTTGTCGAACATTTCCGCAAATTCTTCGGCCCGACGCAGAAAGCTTTCGAATCACTAGACGCTGACGGCCAAGCTGCATTAAGGGCCGACCTTGAGAATCTGTGGAACGAACATAATCAGGCAACCGACGGCACAACAACTGTCGAGTCGGAATATCTTGAGGTTCGAGCCATTAAGGCATAAGACGATTTAGCCACGAATGCACGAATTTTCCTTATTAGTGCATTCGTGGCTTTCTTAAATTCTATGAAACATCCACAAAACGTCGAAGGCAAATTTTGGATCGACCAAGACCTATGCGTCGCCTGTCAGGTCTGTATCGGCGAGGCGCCGAATAATATCAGATTCGACTCCGACGCAGGCAAAAGCTACGTCTTCAAACAGCCTGAGACCGCTGAAGAACTCCATGCTTTAAGCGAATCAATAATTCTTTGTCCGGTCGAGGCACCAAAGGAAGATTAATGAAACTTTCACCAACAGAAATATTCAAGGGCAAGAAGATCTTCTTCATCGGCGGGACGGGCTTTGTGGGGAAGGTTACTTTGTCGATGTTGCTGCATAATTTTCCGGATATTGGGAAGGTTTATGCGACGGTGCGGGCGCGGGATGAGAATGAGTCGAGGACGCGGTTTTGGACGAGTATTGTTACTAGTCCGACGTTCGATCCGCTGAGGGAAAAATACGGCGACAAGTTTGAGGATTTTATCAAAAGCAAAGTCGTGCCGGTCAACGGTGATGTCGGCAATGAGCATCTCGGGTTTGATGAAAAAGAAGCGCAGAAGATAATGAAGGAGTGCGACATCATTATTAACGGTGCTGGGAATGTAACGTTTAATCCGCCGCTTGAGTCGGCTTTGAGAACGAATGTTGTGGGGTCGCATAACATTATCAAACTTGCGCGGATGATGAAAAAGCCTCGGCTGGTGCATGTTTCGACGTGTTTTGTTGCGGGCAAGCGCAGCGGGTCAATTTGGGAGAATGAACCGGTTGTCGGGTATTTTCCGCGGCGAGATGAGCTTGTAGGTACGCAGTTTGATGTCAACAGGGAAGTCGAGGACTGCGCGCGTCTGAGCGAACAGGCGCGGCAGGAAGCTGACGATGCGGTGCAGGCGGCGAAGTTTCGCGAACAGGCGAGACAAAGATTTATCGAAGAAGGCCGCGATCCTGATGACGAAGCGGAATTGAAGTCGGCGATCTTTCGCGAACGCAAGATGTGGATTCGCGAGCGCACCACCGAACTTGGCGCCGAACGTGCCGAGTATTGGGGTTGGACGAATATCTACACCTATTCTAAATCGCTTGCGGAGCAGATTATCGCTCAGCAGAACGACATCGTGAAGGTGCTTGTCCGGCCGAGCATTGTAGAATCTTCGAATCAATATCCGTTTCCCGGGTGGAACGAGGGTTTCACGACTACGGCGCCTCTGATAATGATCGCATTGAAAGGGCAGCCGGTGATTCCGGTAAATGAAAAGCTGATACTCGACATTATTCCGGTCGATATGGTCGCGGGCGCCATACTCGCAGCGGCTATGAACGCGCTGGTTGACCCAAGTCCGCCGCTCGTTTTCCAAGCGTCGTCGGGCGACTCGAACCCGAACGATATGAAGCGCATTGTCGGGCTTGTCGGGCTTTACAAGCGGCAGCATTTTGCCGACAAAGAAACTGGCAACGCAATCGTCAACAAGCTCGCCGGCATGGTCGAAGCAGCGTCGGTCACACAGCGGACTTACGAGTTGACCAGCGCACCGATGCTCAATCGCATAGCAAAGCAGGCCGACGATCTTATGGATCGCGTAACTCCTCGCTGGGGCGGCGGTCGAATCGGCAACATCGTCAGCGATCTCAAAAAATCAACCGAGAATTTTAAGGAAACGACGCAGGTGACGATGGATGCGTTTGCGATGTTCAAGCCGTTCATGATCGACAACGAATATTTGTATCGCTCGGACAACCTCCGTGCTTTGCATTCGCTTATTAAGGAAAAGGAAAAGCATTTGCTGCCGTGGTATCCCGAAAAGCTCGACTGGTACGACTATTGGCTCAATGTCCATTTTCCGGGAATGAAAAAATGGGTTCTGCCGCAGCTTGAGGAAGACCTGAAGGCCGTCGAAAAACGTTCATACACTTACAAAGATCTGCTCGACTTGTTTGACACCTCGGTCAAGCGTTTTCCAACCCGCGTTGCGATGCGCATCGAGCGCGACGGACGAAAGGAGCAATATACATACGAAGACGTTCGTGAATTGACGCTGCGTTCGGCAGGGTTTTTTGCAAAAAAGGGAATTCAGGCCGGCAGTCGCGTCATCTTGTTTTCACATAATATGCCCGAATGGGGAATGACGTATTTCGGCATTTTAAAGACAGGCGCGACGGCAATTCCTATCGATCCAGCGAGCACGGTTGATGAAATTGTCGCGTTTGCAAAATCCGGCGAGGCCTCGGCGATCGTCCTCAGCCCAAAACTCTTCGGTGAAAATCCTGAACTCACAAAGAAGCTAAAAGAAGCTAAGTTAGAAATTGCTGTTTGGACTTTTGATGAAGTCTTTGAGATTCAGACCGAAACCGAGGAAGTAAAACGCAACGCTCTATTGCCGGAGAAGGTGCATTCGACATCTGTCGCGTCGCTGATTTTTACTTCCGGAACGACTGGTACTCCAAAAGCGGTTATGTTGTCGCATAAGAATTTCGTCAACATGATCTCGATGCTCTCGTCAGTGCTCGATATGGATATCACGGACGGTGTTTTGTCCGTGCTGCCGATGCATCACACGTTCGAGTTCTCGGCAGGTTTTCTAACACCGTTCTCAAACGGTACTCAGATCACATATCTTAATGAGCTGACTGCCGAAGACCTTTCGCGCACCATAGAAAACAGTCACGTCACTGGCATGGTCGGCGTTCCGGCTCTATGGGAAATGCTTCATCGTAGGATTAAGACGCGGCTGCGCGAGAAAGGCGATTGGATCGCCGATCTGGCCGACAACGTCATTGAGTTCAACGCCTGGATTCGCGACAATACGCCGTTCAACCTTGGCCCGATAGTTTTTCTGCCGATCCATCAGGGCATGGGCGGGAAGATGCGTTATCTCATTTCTGGTGGTTCGGCGTTGAGCGAAAAAGTGCAAAAGGATTTGCACGGCCTTGGATTTACGGTGCTTGAAGGCTACGGTTTGACTGAATCTTCGCCGGTCCTGACGGTTGCTCGTCCGGGCAATAAACTATTGCGAGGCAGCGTCGGCAAACCGCTGCCCGGCGTGGAGGTGAGGATCGATTCGCCGGACGAAAACGGCGTCGGCGAAGTGCTGGCTCGCGGGCAGAATGTGATGCTCGGCTATTACAATAATGACGAGGCGACCGAAGCGGTTTTGAACGACCGCTGGCTGCGGACCGGCGATCTTGGGCGGCTCGACGAGGACGGACATCTCTTTATTGTAGGACGTTCGAAGGACGTCATTATTGATTCGAACGGCAAAAATATTTACCCCGATGAGATCGAAGACCTCTACGGAAAATCGCCGCTGATCAAAGAACTAAGCGTCGTCGGCTTGGCTGATGATGACGGAGGCGAAAAGATCGCGGCTCTCGTCGTGCCGGATTACGAACATGATATTGCACTGTCGAGAGCCGATCTCAACAAACAGATTGAGTTGCATTTCCGAGAGGTTTCGGCTTCTCTTGCGTTCTTCAAACGCGTCAAGGTGTTGCACATCACACCTTTTGAACTGCCGCGAACCGCGACAAGAAAAGTCAAACGTCCCGAAGTAGTCGAGATGCTTCAAACGCTCGAAGACCGCTCGAAAACAAAAACTAAATCCGTCGTCGAATCAAAGGGTGATGACAACATACTGTGGATTCGCAAGATCGTCGCGAGCGTCTCAAACAGGCCGCTTGCGGACATCGCGGTTGAAGACAAGCTAGCTGATCTTGGCTTTGATTCGCTGATGTTTGTCGAGCTGCAGGCGGCGGTTGAGGATGCCGGCGGCCGAGTGCTTTCGCCGGATACATTGAATGAGGTTCAATCCGTTCGCGAACTTCTGGCGGCGATCCAAAGAGTCGATAAATCAAAGAAACTTGCCGATGAGCCAAAGGCCGAAGCAAAAAAAGAAGACGACAAAGATATCTACATTCCGACGGTCGTCAGGCGAATGGGCAACGCAGTCGTCAACCTCGCGACCGACACGCTTTACGACACGGTATTAGAGACGCAGATTGACGGTGAAGCAAACGTGCCGCAGCATGTGAATTTCATCGTCGCGCCGAATCACACTTCGCATATTGATACAGGTCTGGTTAAGAAAGCACTGGGTAAAGATGTCGCTGACCAAACTGTTGCGGTCGCAGCGGCTGATTATTGGTTTGATACAAAATACAAACGAGCGTATATGAACAATTTTACGACGCTCGTGCCGATTGAACGCACCGGTAGTTTAAGACAATCGCTCCGTCACGTGACTCAGATACTTAACGAAGGCTACAACGCTCTCATCTTTCCTGAAGGCGGCCGACAGGAATCGGGCGAGATCGCCGAGTTCAAACCGATCATCGGCTACCTCGCGCTCAATCAAAAGATCGGAATTTTGCCGATCTACATCTGGGGCACATACGACGCGTTTCCAAAAGGCACGATCATCCCGAAAGGAAGCAGCATCGGTGCAAAAGTAGGCGTAAAGGTCGGCCAATTTCTGGAATATGACGCTCTACGAGCAATGACCGAAGGCGTGCCGAACACTGAGGCTTATCGTCTCGTCGCCGCCCGCGTCCAGCACGAGATCGAAAACATGCGCGATGGGAAGCGGGATAAGTTTGATGTCGAAGCGATTCGAAAACAATGGAAATCAGAGCGGCGAAGGTCACGAAAACAGGAGCCTGTGATTGATGAGTAAAAACTCATTAGACTTATCAGACCTATAGGTCGCATAGGTCTTATTGTTGATAATTATGGCGAAAACCAAGGCGTTAACTAAAACCGAAAAGAAAATACTCATCACCGGCGGGACGGGATTTTTGGGCGCGCATGTCGTCCGGCACTTTCTGGATGCGGGCAAAAAGAATCTGAAAGTAATGGCCTCGCGTGTGCCATCGTGGATGAAGGACGCGGGCGTTGAGGCTGTTGAAGGTTCGGTAATTAAGAAGGAAGACGTTGCGACAGCGTGCAAGAATGTCTCGGCGATCTTTCATCTTGCGGGCAAGGTGTCGCGCGACAACGATGATGCGGCGGCGATGAACAGGGTGCATCTTGAAGGTACGCGGCTGCTTTGCGAAGCGGCTAAAGAGAACGGTGTCGCGACGATGATCCTCGCTTCATCGAGCGGGACGATCGCGGTTAGCGAGGACGAACAGATTTTCGATGAGACGTATCCGCAGCCGGTCGAAGTATTTTCACGTTGGGCCTATTACGCTTCAAAATACTATCAGGAACGCACGGCGTTGGAGAGTTTCAATGGCAAAGGGCAGCGGCTAATTATTCTAAACCCGTCGCTGCTACTCGGGCCAGACGACGAGCGTCTTAGCTCGACGAAACCTGTGCTTGATTTTCTTGCACGGAAAATTCCATACACTCCGAGCGGCGGCCTGAATTTTGTTGATGCACGCGATGCGGCGGCGGTTTTCATTTCCGCTTTAGAGAAAGGAAAGCATCAGGAGAGATATTTGCTTGGTGCGGCAAACATGACTTTTGAACAGTTTTTTGGGAGATTAGAAAGACTAAGCGGCGTATCGGCTCCAATGCTAAAAGTCCCAAAGAAACTTGCCGTTGCCGGTTCGAGTTTCATCAGTTCGGTTTACAAGAATTGGGGAAAAGAATCACCAGTTGCTCCAAACGAAGTCGAGCAAGCCGAGCATTTCTGGTATTTCGATTCGTCAAAAGCCGAAAAGGAACTCGGCTTCACGCCCCGCGATCAGCAGGAAACGCTTCAGGACACGATCACATATATCCGCGAACATTTTCTTGGGAAAGGCGCGTTCGCTTAGAGCCTGACATAGCTAACACGCCTGCATCAACAACAGAACAATAATAAACATCACCGCTCCGCCGCCCAATAACCAAGTGATAAGTCCCGCTCCGACTAGTTTTCCTACTGCCATATTATTCTCCTCCAATTTCCCAACTTCTGAAGTATAAGCTATCACCAATTCGCCATTCCGTCAGGTGGCAGACAATCCAAAAACCGGCGATTCTTCCTTTCGTCTTTCCCGTCGAAACTGCTCCGATTTCCACCCCCGAAAATTGTTTCACAAAATGTGGAACGTTCCACACTTTAGACAAAGCGATAGCGTTTTTTTGCGATTTTATGGGCTGATTTGACGGATAAGAGCCGCCTACTTAGCGTCAAACTCATCTCTACGTACCGCTTTTACCCCATGTACGTTTCACTTTTTTTCGAGTGCCGCTCGCCGAGATCCCGTCGTTATTCCACATAGTCGTCATTAACATTTTCCAGTCGTGTTCTTCATTGTCGTCATCCATGCTGCGCACGGGCCGGATTCTCTATTGCTTTCGACGTCTGATGGTTGTATAGTGGGGAACTCAGGAAAGTAGTTATAGCCGTTTCGTTCCCGCGGAACGAAAAAAAGTGGTACTTCGCTTCCGCCGGCGCGAATTTTCTTCACACGAACGAAGGAGATTGCCAGATGGAACACCTCAAATTGACGATTGCCCCGTTGCTCTCCCGTCGCATTCGTATAAGCCTACTATTGTCACTTGCTCTCGCCGTACCCGCAGTGATGGGTTTGCTCGGTTCGGATGCCAGCGGGCTTAATTCTACCGCGGTGTTTGCTACCAATATTAAGTATGACTTTGACGGTGATGGCAGAGCCGACATCGGACGTTGGCATCCGACAAATAGCACGTTTGAGATCAAGCAAAGCAGCGACGGCGCAAATGTAGTTACTTCCATCGGAAATTCGTCGTCTGTGCCTGCTCCGGGTGATTTTGACGGGAATTTTTTCGGAGAGAATCCAGGTCAAGCGGCCTTCACGAGTTACTCGTTGAGCAAATCAAAGCTAACGGTATATTTTCAAGCTACCACTCAGAGCAGTGTGGGTTTGATATTTCACGAGGCCCTTCATGGCATTAATGCTGTAAACTCAGGCGGACCAAAGGGAGCATATTCCGATTTCGGATTGAAGGACCTTTTTGGCATACCCCAAACTGCCTCGCCCGATTCTATAACAAAATTTATAAACGACAACTGCGGTGCTTATTTTGGTAATCGGTAGTTATTTTAGGTCGTATTTTGGAGGAAAAAATGAATAGTTTTGTGAGCAAGTTGAACATCAGCATCTTTTTCTTGGTTGTGATAATTTCTTCAGAGGGAATAGCTCAAAGCAACCCTATAGCCGCAGACAAGAGTTCAGACTGCCCGCGGATTTCGCTCGGTGTGTTTCGCCAAATGACGGGATCGACGGGAGAGCTTGTCCCTGAGTATTTTGATAATACGCTGATGATCGATAATGATTCTTATTTATCGGAAGATCGGTGGCCGCTTTTCCCTCTTGATGAAGTTGATCCAGCATATCAGTTTTATTTAACTCTAGGTCCATCCGAGATTGGTAAGAAAAGATGTGGTGAAACAATGGAAATTGTCGGCAAACTCATTACACCAACCGGCAAAATATTTAAATTCAGGCAGGCAACATATCATATTTTCGAACGCAAGTTGAAAATAATTACGCTTCAGAGAGATGGAATATCGTTCGAAGTAGAGATGCAGTTCTTTGCGAAACCTCTCTTCGTGAAAAGAATTTTTCAGGATGGTACTCTAAAAATCAAGGCGACTGGCAAGTTTCTCGGAACGATATCTATAGAGTCGCCGTTTTCCTCTTGGATGATTGAGTAAAGAGATCGGTCAGGATGAAAGAGGGCGGTAATTACACGACGAGTTACACTTATCATCTCGCAGGCGGGCTTAAGTCGATCACCGAGCCTTTCAATCACACGGTTACCTATTCCACTGACAAAATCGGGCGAATGACCAGTATCGCAGGCTCCGGAACAGGTGTTTCTGTTGTTTATGCATCTAATATCCTGCACCGGGCGTTCGGCGCGTTGAAAGAGATGACTATGGGCACAACTGCGGATACAACTATCTCGATTGGTTATAATAACGCGCTGCGACCTGAAATCTACTGGGCAGATAACACCACAACCGGAACGGGCTATGTTCAGAAAGCGGGTTATACTTATCACAGTGACGGCACTGTCGATCAGATCGACAACCAGCGTAGCGGCGGTCTGGATCAGCAGTTCGATCAGAGGAACCGTTACGATTTTGCGGGAAGGCTGAAGAAGAACGATGTCGGGCCTATCAACGCCCTCGGGAACGGTACCAGCTTCAGCCAAACGATGACTTACGATGCGTTCAACAACCTTACCTCAAGAAGCAATGTTACGCAGGGCTATCCGGACGATTTCTCGACGACGTATACGAATAATCGTAAAAACTCCGTTCCCAGTTCGAGATATGATGCGGTCGGGAACGAAGTGACTGTGGTCTCTCCGATGTCCACTTCACAATATGGCGTCCCGTACACCAGCGTGATGAACTGGAACTTCGACGCGGCGGGGCGTCTGGCTCACTGGGACGAAGACGGCCCGTGGGCGAACACTCACACGGCGGATATCTCCTTCGACGGCGACGGGCGAGCCGTCAAGAAACGATCTATCGACAATGAAGGCCTGATCAATTGGTACTATATTTATTCATCGGTGACCGGGCAGAAGATCACTAGTATGCTTGATGAAGGGGCATATGACGGAACTAGTGTATACATGGGCAAAACGGTTATTCACGATACCGGTCTTTACGAGGGCACCATTCTACAGGCCAACGGCCTCAGAGTCACCGATCCCATAAGCGGCAGCACGCAAGAAATTCTGCCTGACGGAACCGTTCCCCATCCGTCGCCATACCCTTACTCCCGCAACGAACTCGCCGGCTTGGGCACCTCCGTCCCGACGGAGACTTTGGAATCTTATCCTTTGCCGGAGTATGGTCAAGGCGGCAATCCCGGAAGTGCAGCGAGTGGCTGTCTCGGTTATGTCGATAACGTACCAACCTCATGCGCTAAGGCGATTCGGTCCCTCATCCGCGAGAATGGTAAACTCCTGAGCGATCCTCGGGACTTGCCAATAGGATTCAGTGTTGTTGCTAAATTCAATCCGAATAGCGGCAGAAAGCCGCCCGATCACAAACCCGATCCTGATAAAATCCAAGTCTTTACAGATGAGGACGACGGAAAATGGGAATATTGGATTGTCGGCGGGGGATCGAGTTTGAATTTCGACGACACATCGGATGTAAAAAATGCGATTAAAGGTGCGAGAGAATTTCTAAAGCGGGACTCGATGTGCAGGAATTTCTTGGACAAGATCCTCCTAAATGTTCAGACAACCGATGGCGATTATTGGGCTCCTCGTGGGGGTGATCCAAAGCAGGATCCCTATCAAAGGCTTTATTTTGCGCAGATTAACAGTGATGAACTCTTGGATCTGGTATCCAAAGCAAATGTTGTCAGCACAGGTAATTCGGGAAGGAAGGGAGGTTACCTCAACGAAATGAACGCATCCCCGGGGATATTGGAGGTAAACAAATCTTTTGGATCGTTGAATCCAAGAGAAAGGCAGCAGAGGGTAATACATGAGGGATTTCATCAATTGAAAGGCGTCGATGATTTCCAAATATATCGAGCCGCACAACTTGCTCAGGGAACGTCCGAAGGAAAGTTGGAAACGGTTACAAAGCCCTTAGAAGGTCTAACCCGCAGTGAAACCGCGTCATTGAGGTTCAATCAAATAGTGGCTGGATACTGTCCTATCTTTCCGAGAGACAGCCCAGGGACAAATACAATTCGGATCGGTCGATAGCGGAGGTAATAGTGAACATCTCAACACACAGGCTTGTGAACGGTTTTCTTTTGTCTATACTTTTCGTTGCCGTCCAATGCCCAGAAATGTCAGGACAGGGTCGCAAACTTTCAGATTTGGATCACTTGACTAACAATGCTTCTATTCAGCAGGTTGTGCCAGCGTCAAATGGGTGCCTTTGGGTTTTTGGGGAACTTTCACCCGTAGATGATAACTTTGCTATTAATAGCTGTGGATCGAGCTTTCATATTCGTAATATCGGCAAAATCGGCTACTTTCAGCAAATTCAAAGAGTGCGAAATAATATATTTTGGGCGATTATCGATGGTACTTTGGTAGAAATTGAACTTTCCGAAGGTGATTTGCAACTGAGCCGCACATTGGAAGCTACACATACTTTTTTGGCTGGCCTTTTCTTTATCGATACTATGCGCGGTTGGGCATGCGGTCGTGATGGAAAAATTCTGGCGACTTTGGATGGCGGCCGAAATTGGAACCTCCAAACAACGAAAACCGATATCCACCTTCGACAGATACGATTTTCTGACAACAAGTTTGGTTGGGCGATTGGTGAGGAAAATAGGGACGGGGATTTTCTCTCCATTTTTCTAACAACGGAAAATGGTGGAAGAACGTGGCAACAACAAGTTTTGCCTTCGGGCGGGAGTTTAACGTCGGCATCGTTTGTAACCGGATTCACTGGTTGTGGTCTGCTGGATACGAAAACTGTGTATTGCACGCGTGGGGGAAGGCGCTGGAAATCGGTTTCGATTGAGAACCAAAATCTTTCAGACATTATATTCGTAAGCCGGGACGTTGGTTATGTAGTCGGAGACACAATCTCAAAAACAATTAATGGCGGTAAGGTCTGGCGAAGCGTTCTGGAAGACTCTCAGAATCGCCAATTTTCATCTCTTGATGGGGTAATTTTTTCCTCTCCGAAACTCGGATATGTATGGGATCCGCATACAGTTTTGGCCACAAAGAACGGGGGTAAAACTTGGGAGAATATTTCGAGGCATTGGTTCGAACGGCGGTAAGCCAAGGATGGAAAGGGCAGTCCTGCACTCTTTATCAGTACGAAACAAAAAGAGCGGTCTAGGTGCAATAGACCTGAATAACTATCATGTTTATGTCACTAAACATTAGATTTTTGACACCAAAATTTGAGAACTAAAAGTCCCCAAAAATGGGCAAATTAAACGGATTTCTTTTGGCGGGTTTTTTGACAGGTTATCACAACACTAGGACCGTTGGGGGCTAATGTCTAGGACTATAACGCCTAGGCTTTCTTTTTCTGGGGGATATATTTCCTTAAGCAAGGAAAAAACTTCATCTTTGGCGCGCCCTGGAGCGATGAAAGAGATGAAGCTGAGCACGGATGCGCAGACGACACTCACAATGAGCTATGAAGAAGCATTAAGACCCGAGACCTACAGAGCGGACAACGACGCAGTTTCCGGCGACATCCAGAACGTAGCCTACGCGCGTACGGCAACGATGGGCTGCCGAAGAACATCACAGACCACGTCCGTCCCGTTTTCAACCAGAAGAACGAGTACGATTTTGCGGGAAGGCTGAAGAAGAACGATGTCGGGCCGATTTCCGGAGTCGGGCACGGTGTTAGCGCCTCCCAAGCGATGAGCTACGACGCTTTTGGCAACCTTACGGAACGGAGCAGTGCGGTTTATGGGTTTGGGGACAGTTTTTCGACAAGCTACACGAACAACCGCAGCAACGGCATCGGAGATGATCACGATGCGGCCGGGAATGTGGTCAGGAATGTTTCGCAGGGGTATGGGTCGGTTCAGGGTGGGCCGCGAACTTATACGGATACGAAAACGTGGCGGTTCGATGCTGCGGGGCGAATGGTTTATTGGGATAATCACGGGCCTTATGGCGATGTCACGACGAAACGCGAAGAGTATGTTTTCGACGGTGACGGACGACGGGCGATAAGAGTGGATATGGAAGGTGCTTCGCATTACTCGCTCGTCTCGAGTGTGACGGGCAAGAAGGTCACGGACATCGTGGTCGAGGACCGCAACGGCCAGATGGTCGGCATACGCGAGGGCGGTCAGGTTCACCTCGGCAACACCGTCATCCACGACACGACTTTCCACGGGTATGAACCGGTGGAGAACACCCTCCGCGAATTCGGCTTTACTCTCACCGACCCCGTTAGCGGCAGCACGCAGCAACTCAACCAAAGCGGCTCAACACCCGACCCGTATCCCAACTCCACCCCTGACATGTCCTCCCACTCCCGCGTCGAACTAGCCGGCCTCGGCACAGTCGTTCCAAACGGGACGCCCGAAGTCTTTCCCTTACCGGATTACGGCGCGGGCGGATTCGGCGGAAATGCAAGAACAGGTTGCGTCGATGTTGACGGCTCACCTATACCTTGTAATGTTTTGGCCTTGTTGCAACGTCGTTGGGCGAAACCGAAAAAGGGAAATTCCGAGTCTGAACTACCAGCACACGAGCCTGCAGCTTTGTGGTCCGCGAGTCTCGATTGGAAAACTTCCTTCTCTCGCGGCGGTGATGAGCAGAGTGGCGGAGACGAGCCATGCACAATTACTAATCCTGACGGAACGATTCTCACAGGATATAAAGACGAGAATGGTATTTGCCAGGTTCTTGGGCCAGGTAATACCCAAGGCCCAACGGTTGACATCAATGAAAACTTTGATTACGACCTCTCGTTGGATTTTCGATGCAATGAAGCTGCAAACGGTTATGCTGCATGGGTTGACTGTAGCCAACGGCTCAATTTTACCCCGACCAATCAAAGGACAATAGCCGACGTTCAAATGATTCAAAATGCAGGGCGATCGAATCCGTGCGGAGAGACGACCGATATTAATGGCTCACTTGGGTATGTCACTGGGGGACTTAAAATCGGTGATCGAGCCCTCGTCCCTTACGTCGGCATTAACGTCGGTGTGCCGAAACTAGGTGGATCCATGATACTGAGCGACGGGCCGCCGGGTGATGATTTGGAATTAAGTGGCCAGATAGGTCCCATTCCTTTTTTGGGATACCAACGGACCGTAAAACTTGATCCAGGTCGAGGAATGATGCAATCATTAAAAGACTTTTTGCCTAACAGTCAAGTCGCAACCAATAGTTTCGGAGCTATGTCGCCGCAAGTAGGAGTTTCTGTGACGGCTCCGCTCTATCGTTTTAGTTCTGGAAGAGACAGTGTTTTGTGCCGTTGACTAATTGGACATGTATGGAAGCAAAAATAATAATTGGAGATGCCATTGTTCTATTGGCGGGCATTCTTTTATTAGGTTTCAACAGGCCAATTGGAGAATTTGCAAAAAAAACATTGGATCCAACTTTTGGACTAAAAATTTTGGAATTGATGCCATGGTTTCCGCGTTTGAACGTGATTCTCATAGGTGCTTTTTTGGCTTTGATCGGTTTTCTCGGTCTTTGGGATGAGATAGCCAAAAGATAGACATATTCGTTATGTGTTACGAAGGAAAGCCAGCAATTTCTATTTATTTTGTCCTTCTACTAGGGCTATGTTTAGGCGGGTGCGAATTATCAAAATTTACAAAAAGTTCGGAACAAAAGGTTTTGATTTTTCGCCAACAGATAAAACAACGGGATTACGATGCGGTACTTCGGAGTGCCAGCTCAGCCTTTAACCGAAATTTGAGTGATGAGAAACGCAATGTCTTTGTGGAAAAGATGGAAAGCTTTGGTTCGGAAATCGGTGAAGATAAGAATTTCCAATTGGTGAACGTGGGAATGAGTAAAGATATTCTCGGAGAGACGTTGATTACGCTTACTTATAAACCTCGCATTAACGGAGGGGTTGCGTCAGAAGAATACGTATTCGTTTTAGAAAATGGGAATTGCTTGCTGTTCAACTATAAATTCGATGAACGACAATGATATTTGAGCATACTTTCGACTCGTCCTATATAGCTTGGGGTCATAGATTGGGGGTCAGGCGTGCGATTCTGCGTTTGTAACAAAACTTTAAGCGCTTTTTAAGCGTTCCACCTCTGTTCCATCTGTTCTGGAACGGAACAAACCGAAAAGGAAGATGTTCAATTGAGAAAACGGGGTCAGGCGTGCGATTCTGCGATTTTAGGATTGGTTGATTGACGTTATTGAACGTCGGTGACTTCGATGATCGGGGTTGGATTGTGGAAAACGAGGTTGGGGTGGTTGGTGAAGACGTTTGCGCCGGCGGCGAGGAATTCTTCGGTGGCTTGGCGATCGACGGGGCGGGAGAAGAGGTAGCCTTGGCCGCGTTTGCAGCCGAGTGAGCGGAGCTTTTCGAGATGGCTGGCGGTTTCGATGCCTTCGGCGACGACTTCGATGTTGAGGTTTTCGCCGAGCATTAGAATCGTCTTTACGATTGAGCGGCTCTTTTCGTTTTCGTCCATTATGTTGATGAACGAGCGGTCGATCTTGAGGCGGTTGAACGGGAAACGCTGTAGATAGCTGAGGCTGGAATAGCCGGTGCCGAAATCGTCGGTCGAGAGCGAGACGCCGAGCGCGTCGAGCTCGGAAAGGATGTTGAGCGATTTTTCGCTGTGCTCCATGACGGTGCTTTCGGTTACTTCGAGCTTGAGCTGGCGCGGTTCAAGACCGGTTCTGGCCAGAACTTGCTGCACTTGGGCGCTGAGCGTCGGATGCATTAGTTGTTTGGCGGAGAGGTTGACGCTGATCGAGAAAGGTATCCCGAATAGTTGCTGCCACTCGGCGGTTTGGCGGCATGATTCGTCGAGAATCCATTTTCCGATCTGAATGATGAGACCGGTTTCCTCCGCGACGTGCACAAATTCGTTTGGCGAGACGAGTCCGTGAACCGGATGCCGCCAGCGGATCAGAGCTTCAAATTCGTGCGCGCTGCCTGTCGCAAGATTGACGATCGGCTGATAGAGAACCTCAAATTCGTCGCGTTCGACGGCGTGGCGCAAGTCGGTCTCGACCTGGAGCAAATTCATGTTCTGAACGTGCATCTTGCGGTCGAAAATCTCGTAACGCGCCTTGCCTGATTCTTTCGCGCGATACATCGCAGCGTCGGCGTCACGCAGAAAATCTTCGGCCTTTCGATGCATTGTGCCGGACACGATTATGCCGATGCTGGCCGAGGTGAAGACTTCGTAATTGTCGATCTTGAACGGCTCGGTGATTTTTGCCTGAAGGCGTTCGGCAACGCGGACGACTTCGGGCGTGTCGCCGCTGCGGTTTAGCAGAATGACAAACTCGTCACCGCCGAGCCGCGCGACAACGTCACCGGGACGAACGCAGGCCGTTAAACGTTGTGAGATCGCAACGAGCAATTTGTCGCCAACCGCGTGGCCTAGACTGTCGTTAATGACCTTGAATCTATCGAGGTCGAGGAACAGCACGGCAAAGCGCGCGTAACTGTTGCCTTCGGCACGCTCGACTGCTTGGCGCAGGTGGTTCATGAACTGCACGCGGTTTGGTAGATCGGTGAGCGTGTCGTGCAGCGCGTAATAGCGAAGCTTTTCCTCGGCAAGGTTGCGTTCGGTGATGTCGCGGAAGCAGCAAACGCGGCCGACCGGAACGCCTTCCATAAACTGCGGCTGTGAATATCGTTCGTAGAGACGGCCGTCCATTAGCTCAAGTATCTCGGTCGAGGTTGTCATCGAGTCCGAGTAGAGGCGTTCGAGGTTTTCGAGGAATTGTTCGGGATCCTTCAACTGCGGCACAACGCACTCGACCAGCGCCGATCCGCTTTTGCTCTCGATGATCTGCGGATCGACCTGCCACATTTCGACGAACTTGCGGTTGCACGTCACGATCTCACGGTCGAGACTCATAACGACAATGCCGTCGGCGGTTGAATCGAATGTCGAGGCAAAAAGGGAAATGGTGTTATGAAGATTTGTTTCCGCTTGCCGGCGTTCTGTTATATCAAGTACAACACCCTGCCAGCAAAGAGGCTCGCCGTTAGCATCCTTGATAAAACAGCTCCGGTCGCGGACCCACATTACACTTCCGTCTTTGCACACGACACGGTATTCGTAGTCAATGCTCTCGCCGTCCTTCATCGCTTGGCGTGTCCCGTCGAGAATGCTTTTGCGGTCGTCCGGATGGATGACTCGATCCCAAATTTCGCTGTCGGTCAACCAGTCGCTCATCGGATAGCCGAACGCTTCAAATGTCGGGCTAATGTAAATCGGCGTGTGCGGCGGCGTCGGCGAAACGGCGTAGAACATCACAGGCAGGTTCTCGATGAAACTTTGAAACGTGCGGTTATCAACCGTCTGACCGTTATTGTGCGACGGAGCAGCACCGGCCGTCCGCGTTGATTTCTTTGTTGATTTAGATGACGATTTCTGTGTCATGCCGAGGCGAGCTACAAGAACTGTGAAGTCGTTGCGTAAACTGGGTTTGTAGAAACAGAATAAGGAGAATTTTGTAGTGTCAGAGCGACACCCGAAGGGAAAAAGGTGCTTTCCCAACAAATATATTAGCATTTATCGGCAGTTATTTACTATCTTTATTTTGAACAGCGCATGCGTTGGAATGTGGGTTGAGCTGTTTGAATAAACTCTCCGGTCTCTGCAGCTTTGCGGGAGAAAATTTCCCGCAGAGCCGCAGAAACAGCAGAGTGTTGAGAAATCCTTGGACGACCAATTTTTTAAATTCGATAAGGAGAGCTAAACTAAACAGTATCACTATGAAAAAGTTTGTCTCGTTAATTTTGTTTTCTTTACTTAGTATCGCGGCCACCGGCCAGACGAAGCCGAAGGATGCCGATCCAAAGCTTTGGGAGAAGGCTTTGAAGATTCACCGAAAGGCGATCATTGTCGATGGCCACAACGACATCGTGTCGCCTATGACCGACGACGATTTTGATCTTGGGACTTCTGGTCTGGGCAAAATACACGTTACCGACGGCACACCTTTTCACACGGATATTGCAAGGTTTAAGGCAGGCGGCATAACCGGCGAGTTCTTCGCCGTCTATGTCAGCGGAGACACGTGGAAGGCCGGGCGGGCGATGCCGCGGGCGATGGATATGGTTGACGCCGTTTACCGAGAAGTTGAAAAGTATCCAAAGGATCTGACAATGTGCACGACCGCTGCCGAGATTCGCAGTGCGAAGAAGACCGGCAAGATGTGTGTCTTAATGGGCATCGAAGGCGGGTATGTTATCGAGAATTCGCTTTCCGCTTTGCGTGAATTTTATCGCCTCGGTATAAGGTATATGACGCTCACGCACAACGTGACGCATGACTGGGCCGACGCTCATCGTGACGAGCCGAAGAACAACGGGCTGTCGGATTTTGGCAAAGAAGTCGTAAGGGAAATGAATCGTTTGGGAATGTTCATCGACATTTCACACGTTTCGGAAAAAGTGATGAACGACGCACTCGACGTTTCGACGGCGCCGATCATCGCTTCGCACTCGTCGGCACGGGCGCTTAACGATCACACTCGAAACGTTTCAGATGCCATTCTAAAACGCCTCGCCAAAAACGGCGGCGTCTTGATGATAAATTTTTTACCTTCTTTTCTCGACGCGAGAACGAGGAAAGAAGAAAACGAACGAGACGCGCGGTTAAAACCGCAGATCGACGCTCTAAAAGCGCAGTATAAGAACGACAAACCAGGTTTTAATATCGCTCAGAAGAAATTGCTTGAAGAAAATCCGATATACGTTACGCCGTACACGCGTATCGTTGACCACATCGATCATGTGAAATCAGTCGCCGGCATCGACTATGTGGGACTCGGTTCCGACTACGACGGCGTTTCATTTTTGCCCGAAGGAATGCAGGGAGCCGAAGATCTTGTGCTTGTCACCTACGAAATGTTAAGACGCGGTTACACGGAGACCGAGATCAGAAAAGTGCTGGGTGAAAATCTGCTGCGCGCCATGTCGCAGATGGAAAAGGTTGCAAACATCGGCAAAAGAAAGATCAGCGGCGAGGGAAGTTTGCGACGAATAAAATAGATTTTTTTGATTGAAAATTATCAGTTATCAGCCATCAGTTAACAGTTATTCCGGAATTTTCTTTCGGAAAAACTGTTAACTGATAGCTGATAACTGATAGCTGAAATCCCCGTCTTGACTACAAAAGTGAATTGGCGTATAAGTATTTGCGTAAGTCCAGTTATTTTATCGAATTTGTAATTGAGTGTGCGGTTGTTTTGGATGCGCAGCCGCCGTGTTTCTCAACTTGTCAGCATCTGTCTTTTTGAGAGGAAAAAAATATGAAAAGGAATTTGTTTATTTTAGTGACGCTTACCATTGCGTCATTATGTATGGCATGCGGCGAGTCAGGCGCGAACAGTGCTGGCAGCAAACCTGCAAACAGCGCCGCCGGCAACGCCAATGTGGCAGCGCCTGTAAATCCCGCCGCGATCGAGGCTGATATCAAGAAAATGATGACGGACGTTGCTGGCGCCCTGGCCAAGAACGATGCCGACGCCGTCGAAAAGTTTTACGCCGACAATTATATGTTGGTCAATGTTGACGGCTCGGTTCAGACGCGGGCTGAACGGCTTGCGGCACTGCGATCTGGCGACGTTAAATATTCGTCATTTGCATACAGCGACTCGCAGGTGCGCGTAAATCCCGAGGGAACTGGTGCCGTGGCTATTACTAAAGCAACGTTCAAAGCGGTAAACAAGGGTAAGCCGCTCGATGGAGATTTTCGCGTAACGCATGTCTGGTCCAAAATGAAGGACGGTTCATGGAAAATGGTCAACGCGCAAGCGACTAAGATCGAAGGTGGCGATGCGGCAAAGACCGACGACAAGCCAAAAGCCGACGACAAATCGAAACTTGCCAACGCCGCCAAGGCCGATACGATGGCTGGTGACGATATAGAGCCGCCGAAGAAGAAATAGTCTAGTTTCCATTTTTGCCGGGGTAAGTAACTTCCCCGGTTTTGTTTGTCACAGGATGCCCCTTTTATGCTCGAAATTCCGTTTATGAAAGTAGGGGTAAACTTAATTGGAGTACTCAATCGAACAAATGAGGCGGCTGTAGAGACAACCCTCTTGAATTAAAAGAATAAGGAGAAATCACAATGAAACATATTTTAGGAACTTTAGTATTGATTACAGGAATGTTCGGAGTCGCGTTTGGAGAATGCAGCGTAGCCGACAAGAAAGCGCTTGAGGCATTTGACCGGGATTGGGGAAAGGCAACCGTCGCAGGTGATCGGGCGGCGTTGGCGGGGATGTTTGCCGATGATTTCATGGGACTGCCTGCGGGGATCAATAAAGCAACGTCGATCGACAACGCCGTGAATGCGGCCGAGCGGGCCAGGACAAATCCGAACCCCGACAAGGTAACCCACGATCATTACTACATCAATTGCACGCCTAACTCGGCGACAATCACACACCGCAATGTCATCTGGACACCAAACGGAACGGGCGGCAAGCCGGAGACATATTACGGTCGCAGCGTTCATATTCTTGAGAAACGAGGCGGCAAATGGCAGGCTGTTAGCAACGCAGGCGGCGGCGACCTGGATGATGCCTCGACCATCTGGTATCTGGAACAGGATTGGAACAACGCCTTTTGGAAGAAAGACAAAGCATGGTTCGACGCGAATTGGGCGCCCGATTTCAGCAACGTCAGTAGCTCCGACGGTGCGTTGACGGGTAAGTCCGCCGAGATAGCCAGCATTGTCAACGACAAGAACACCTACGACCTTGTCGAAACGACCGGCATGGACATCGACGTCGTCGGGAACACCGCTAGGGTCACCGGCGTCTTTCACCTGAAAGGCAAAGACGATAAAGGCGCCCCGTTCGACACCAGAATCCGCTACACCGACACCTGGGTCAAACACGACGGCCGCTGGATGGCCTGGTCATCTCAGGGAACGATGATGAAGTAATGAAATCATTATTCATCAGCAGAAGGCGGTCGTTTGGCCGCCTTTTCCTGTTAGAATAGCAGACATTGCAAGAAAATAATTTATGAAAAATATCATATATTTCACCTCGATAATTTTTGTTTTTTTGCTAACGGCGGCATTTGGCTATGGGCAAAATGAAAATAACCATCTAACGGGCGAGGAAAAGAAAGCTGCTCAAGACATCAGTCAACAGTTCATCAGGGAAATAAACGAAAACGGGAGTATCGATCCCGTTGCGCAAAAAATGTTCGTTCCCGACTTTATGGCGAGATATGTTATGGAAAAGTTGGTGGAGATGAGCAGTGACAAAAGTCCTGATAGTGATATTTTGTTTACGTCCGGCCTTGATTATGATTCAAAGTTGCTTAAAACTGCCACGGAAAAAGACTGGCGAGAGTTGTATTCGTCAACGTTCGATTTTATGTATTATGGCTTTACTTTCACGTTGAACGCTCGGAGCCCATCGATTTTGTCGGGGAAAGAGTTTGACGAAGTTGAATTAGAGAAGATGTTAAAGAATATGTATCCGTCAAAGGTTATGAAACCAATCAACAACAATCTGTTTCTTAGAAACATGATCCGTCGAGGGAGCGATGCGCGTCCAATTGAAACGCTCGAAGAGCTACGTGAGGTAACCAAAATCCTTACGGAAGTCAATAAAATTTTGACACCAAAGAAAAGAAAACTTAGTGCCGAATCGTTAAAGGTTATAGATGCGTTTAAGATGAAATCCGGCTACAAGCTTGGTCCGGAACTGGAGGTGTGTGATCGTTCATGTTATGGGTTTTCGAGCGGAACAAGGGTAATTCGATTTTTTGCGACGCCAATGCATGAGATATTGATCACTAAGGTTGAAAAGGATTACAAAATTATTAGAGCAACACTTTCGTCGCCGGATTAGAAGTTGCAAAATATCAATTTTTTACATTCAGTCAAAAAAATCGTCAGCCGGGACAATGATTAATCCTTTCATGTAAGGCAAAAATCGGTCGAAGTCTTTAACGTTGTTTGTGACGACAAAGCAATCATGATTGACCGCGTTTCGAGCGATCAAAGCGTCGTTTTGCTGTTGTTGAGCGGAAGTTATTTTGGGAACTTGTCCTTCTCGTTTAGATTTTTGCCCGCGAAGCATATTACGGACAATTTTAGAACATTCGAACCAGTCTGTTGCGGTTGGCGTGAGCAATCTATCAGCAAAAATTGTTCGCCAGGAAGCGTAACGCTTAAAGGTCGAATTATCTATGTTGGCTGCGGTAAGTTCATAGAGAACCACGGACGAAAAGAAGACTTTCGTCAAAATCGACGATGGAATGTCCCGCTCGATCAGAACATTCGTATCAAGCAACGGTCTTTTACCGCTTACGGACTTTCCCATTCTTATAATCTTCTCGAATGGCTTTGAATAACGCCTGAGTGGTTTCGATCATCTCCTTCTGAGCCTTTGACAATCTTTTAGGTAACTTGTAGTCCGACGCGCGCGGGATGCGCTCGCCTTCCTCAAAGCCAATCGCGAAAAGCTTGCCATTTTTGTATACGCGTCCGTCTTTATACGTCAGTCCGCTTCCATTCTCCGCTGATACGACTTTCTTCGGCATAACAAATAAATTATACCACGAGCTGTTAAAATTGTTGTCTATATTGCCGCACCGTGACACTTTTTGAATTTTTTGCCTGAGTCGCAGTAGCAGGGATCGTTTGGTTTCATCTTGGGCATGTCGCGCACGTATGGTGTGTGACGGGCGGCTTCGGCGCCGGCGGCTTCGGCTGTTGACATTGCTCCGGTGAAGGCCATGCCTGCGGCCTGGCGTCGGGAACGCTGGCGTTCGAGACGTTCGAGGCGTTCGATCTCTTCTTGTTCATCGCGTTGGACAATTTCGAGATGGAACAAAGCCTTTGTCGTGTTTGTGTCGATGCGGTCGAGCATGTCCTGGAACATGTCGAACGACTGCTTTTTGTATTCGACGAGCGGGTCCTTTTGCCCGTAACCGACGAGGCCGATGCCTTGTTTTACCTGATCGATAGAGAGCAGGTGATCTTTCCATTGGCTGTCGATGATGTTGAGCATGATGTAACGCTCGTAGGCTCGCAGGGATTCGTCGCCCGCGAGTTTTTCCTTCGCGGCGTAATTGGCCGACGCTTTTTTCCAGATCGCTTCTTCGATCTCGACCGCGTTCATCCGTCTGAAATTAACGTCTGCGTCCCTCGCCGGATCGATCGCGTAAATACTTTCGATCTCAGCGGCGTAGGTTTCAATCTCCCATTTGTCGGGCGTTACTTCCATCGACAAAAAGCTCGCGGTCAGGTCGGCAAGCAGGTCTTTGGCGACGCCGCTGTCGCCGAGCAAATATTCGCGATGCTCGGGCTCGAACATCAACTGCCGCCTGAGGCTATAGATCGTCTCGCGCTGGCGGTTCATCACGTCGTCGTATTTGAGGACGTGTTTGCGTGTCTCGAAGTTGCGCGCCTCGACGGCTTTTTGAGCACGCTCGATCTGCCGCGAAACGGTCTTCGATTCGATGGCAACACCTTTTTCCATGCCGAGCCATTCCATCATCGAACGTACTTTGTCGCCCGCAAAAATACGCATCAAATCGTCTTCTAATGAAAGAACAAACCGCGAGCTTCCGGGATCACCCTGACGTCCGGCACGTCCGCGAAGCTGGTTATCGATACGGCGCGATTCATGCCGTTCGGTGCCGAGAATGTGCAGGCCACCGACGGCGACGACTTCTTTGTGTTCATCAGCAACAACGCGTTTCGCCTTTCGTAATTGCTCTTCGAATTGCTCTTCGGTCGCCTCGTCGGGATTTATTTCCATCCGTTTGAGGTAATCGCGAGCCAGCGATTCAGGGTTGCCGCCTAGCAGAATATCCGTTCCGCGGCCGGCCATGTTGGTTGCGATTGTGACCGCGCCTTTGCGTCCGGCCTGGGCGATGATCTCGGCTTCCTGTTCGTGATACTTGGCGTTTAGAACCTTGTGCGGCACGCCGATCTTTTTAAGCTTTTCAGCGACAAGCTCGGAGTTCTCGACCGATACGGTTCCGACCAGAACGGGCCGCCCTTCGGTGTGAAGCTGCTTGATCTCATCGACCACAGCGTCCCATTTTTCGGGCAGCGTGCGATAGATCATGTCGGACGAATCGACGCGCACCATCGGCATGTTTGTCGGGATCTGCACGACATCAAGCGTGTAAACAGTGCCGAATTCCTCGGCTTCGGTCTCGGCGGTTCCGGTCATGCCGCCGAGCTTTTCATACATTCGGAAATAGTTCTGAAGAGTGATCGTCGCAAGCGTTTGATTTTCCCGCTCGATCTTGACGCCTTCTTTGGCTTCGACAGCCTGATGCAAACCGTCCGACCAGCGGCGGCCATGCATCAAACGACCCGTGAAATCATCCACAATAAGAACTTCGCCTTCCTGAACGACATAATGATGATCGCGTTTGTAGAGCGTGTGGGCCTTGAGGGCGGATTCGACGCAATGGAGCATGTCCATATTGCCCGGATCGTAGAGGTTCGACACGCCGAGCAGTTTCTCGGCTTTTGTAACGCCGGCCTCGGTCAGCACCGACGAGTGATTTTTCTCGTCGAGCAGATAGTCGCCGGTCGTGACCTTTGTTTCTTCGTCTTTGTGGCCGCGTTCGAGGTGCGGGATGATCTCGTTTGCAGTGAAATATTTATCGGTCGCCTCGTCCGAAGCGCCGGAGATGATGAGCGGAGTGCGGGCTTCGTCTATTAGGATCGAATCGACCTCGTCGATGATCGCGAAATAATGATCGGGCTGCACCAGCGACTCGACATCGAACTTCATATTGTCGCGAAGATAATCGAAGCCGAACTCGTTATTCGTGCCGTAAGTGATCGAGCATGCGTAAGCGTCCTTTCGCTCGACGTCGTCCATATCGCTCTGGATGCAGCCGACGGTCAGGCCCAAGAAACGGTGAATCTTGCCCATCCACTCCGCGTCGCGCGAAGCGAGATAATCATTCACCGTCACCACGTGAACGCCTCGACCCGTCAGCCCGTTCAGATACGACGGCAAAGTCGCGACAAGCGTCTTGCCTTCACCCGTGCGCATCTCGGCAATTCGCCCCTGGTGCAACGCCACCCCGCCGATCATCTGCACGTCAAAATGCCGCATGCCCGTAACGCGCCGCGACCCTTCGCGAACCGTCGCAAAAGCCTCGGGCAAAAGCTCGGTCAAAATATCCTGCTCAGCCTTGCGCCGCTCGGCCTTGTCCTCGATGCCTTCAAGATGTTTGACGATTGTTTCTTTGAACTTCGGCGTCTGCGCCTTTAGCTCGTCATCCGAAAGCTTTTCAAGCCTCGGCTCCCACGCGTTGATCTCCTCAATGGTCGCCCTGACATTCTTCAAAAAAATATCACTGCTCGACCCGAAAATTTTCTTTACGAATTTATCAGCAAATTTATTAACTGCCATGATTTCCTCCCCGTCGGAACGCAGGCTTCCAGCCCGCGTGTAGGTTCTTCTAGCCGGAACACTCGCAGGCGGGAAGCCTGCGTTCCGACGTTATGGCGAGTGAAAAATGGAAAGTTTGAAAATACCGATCCGCTCGCCGCTACTTTGCGTCAGAAGCAAGCAACGAGTCGAGCGAGCCGCGAGGAAGCTGGGTGGTAATAAAAACGGTATTGTCGGTAATTGTAAGCCTAGTATTTTCCCAAAGAACTTTCTCTCTGCTGTTCAGATCAAAAGCAGCTTCAAGTTTGAAAACCCTTTCCAAATTTCGGAAAAGATTCAATGCTTCTCCAGCCGAAGAAAGGTTCATCACAACCTGATATGTGAAATGTACCTTTTGAGATCCTGAAACCACATGCACCGCAAATTTGATATCTTCTTTGGGGTGCGCTTCGAGCGGTTTACAACCTAAATCCCAACTCCAGCTCCAGCTCGGATTTTTATACTGAGGATTCAGGAGTATGGGAAGGCGTGTGACACCGCTGACTGCGACTTTAAAAGGTTGATTCGCATCGCCAAGCTGATGACACGGAGCAAGTACGACAGGCTCAGGGTCGAGTTTATAAAAACCTACATAGTTTCCTGCAATTCGAGCCTCATTTGGGTCATAAATGGAGCGAAGGTATTCGTCGGCTTTACGAACGTCGTTAAGATAGACATCCAAATCCCGAAGGTAGACATGAATAGATTCCGTAAGCAGATCACTCGTGCTCTCACCCGGTTTCTTATCTAAGTCTTCCTTGGCTCCGCTCTCATCTTTGAGGTTGAACTGCTTCGACGTCGCCGCTTGTGCCCAGACTTGCGGCGTAGCGCCGACCAGGACTAGGCCGAGATAGACGCCGATGGTGGCGAGGACGAGGATTGAGTTTTGGTTTTTGCTTTTGTTCAAATCTTAGTTTTTTACCGGATTATCGGACGGATTTGTGCCGGCGGTTCCGTCTGTTGGTTTTGGCTGCGCCTTTTCCTTGGCAAGGTAACGTCCGATCATTTCCTGAAATAGCGGTTTTGGAAATCGAGTATTCAACACCAATGAATTTCCGTTCGAAGTAGTGAAAGCGCCCTTGAGAAAAAGCTGTTCGTCACCATCCGTGTTGGCAGCGGCACCCTGAATTATAAGATTCAAAGCGCTGGCGAAAGATTTTGCCGTGTTTTCATCGGGAAGTTCAGCAACCACAGCGGCGACAAACTCGGAGTCGTTTTGCTCCAGCATCACGTTGACTCGTTTTTCCTTGATCTTCCTTAGTTTGTCGAGAATCTCAATATGTCCAAGCCACCCGGAATCACCCAGCAAAAGTATCCACTGTTGCGCAAATTTTTCCATTACCGGATCGTTAACAACTCCTTTATCCGGCGGTATTGGTTGCGGATTTTTGAGAATAACCGTCTTTCCGTCCTTTGCAAGTCCTAAAGTGCCACCTATGCCTACTTTGAAGTTTGTATCGAGTTTGATCTGCTTGGAATCAATCATTCCGATTGTCGCTTTCGCTCCATCAGCTAAAGGCCGTGTGTTGATGAAAACGCCAGCCTTATTTTCCTTAGCCTCGCCTTCTTTTGGAGTGGGCGTCGGCGCAAACGTCTGAACAGGCGTCGGTGTGGGCGACGGATCGACCTTAGCGACTGTGTTTTCATCAGGACCTTCGACTATCGGTTCATCGGGCGTTGGAGACACCTTTGGCTTCTTAATACGCGGCTTAAAAGGCTTGTAGGGCTTTGGCGTTGACCCGGGCATGTAATAGTTGCCGCCGCCACCGTTGAGGTCGCCTTCGAGAACATTCGGGTTTTGCGTTGGGAGTTTTTGCGGCGTGTCGAACAGGCTGCTGCCGCCCGGTGATTCGTAGTAGGGCAGGCCGTTCGGAATTCCGGGGATGTTCTGTGTAACGCCGAAACCGTCAATAATTTCTTCCGGCAACGCAAACTGTTCCGGGTTTGCGATTTGGAAATAGTCGGCGGGATATTTTAATGGCGGCTCGATGTTGCTTGCATCGATATAGGTGATTTCGTCATCCTCGCCGAGCTCGGTTTTGTCGTAGGCGACATCTACGTATTCGCGGTCGGTCCCGAAAAGCAGAGCGCCGACATAGACCGTATCCAAAACCTGGCAGACGCTGCCGACGAGCGGGCTGTCGCAGCCCTTCAATGTCAACAGCGAGGTTTGGCCGACAACGAGCATGGCGACGATATTTACAACGGCGGAAAGCGCCACGATCCTGACAACGCGCGGCGTAAAAATCCAGCTTTTGATCTCGTAATTTTTAAACAAGTCGCTACCTTGTAGAGGATTTGCGGCTGGCTCAAATTCATATAATGGCTGTTCGAACATATTGGTCATAAAACATGCGTCCCGGTACTGCTGTATGAACGTAAAAATTTAGACGCATTTGCCCCAGCTAACGTTGCGGGGGCAATTGAACATTCTAGCATTTTGCGGCCGTCTTTGGAAGATTAGTTTTGCCACGGTAGTGGGTCAGTCTGAAATCCTCTTTTTATAACTACCTCTTTTCGTCGCCTTTGGAAAAAAAGGTTCTGCAATTCTTAGTATATCCTCAATTTCCCAAAGTTTCGATGTAACGCCTGCGGCCATTGCCGGAGTAACCCGCAACGATCTGTGAATCCGGCAAAAATTATAATACATGTAGTGCAAAGCAATTGCGTGAGCGTGGTTTTCAACTTTCTTGCTGAAACCATTTGTCAGGCGAGTAAACCGTCTCATGCTCATACGCATTGTTAAGTTCTGTCTTTCGATGTAGCTTGTCGAAACATCTTTCCCTCGCGGAGTGCCAGTAACGACAACTTTCTTGCAACCGACACATTCCGCCGGGCTGTATTTGATTTGATCTTGCTTGCTCTCGGACGCACCGTAAATCTTAACAAGCTGTGCATAGTCAATGTCGCCGCCAAAAGCGGATTCAACGGCTTCCAGATACGGCCTATGTCCGTCTGTGGTCAACTGGACTTTGTTCGCCAAACGTCCGGCCAGATCGTGGATAAATTCCATTGCAGATTCGGTATTACGCGAACCAACCAGCCAACAAGGAACTAGCTTTGTATCAGCGTCCATTGATACCCATGTCCACACATCACCGTAACCAAAAACGCCCTCTTTTTCCGGCGAAACGTTTTTCGCTTTCGAGCCGACAAACGACCAAATCTCATCGCACTGAATCCGGCGACAAGTCAGATTACGGAATGCTTTGTCCTGATATTCAGCACAAGCCATTCCAAGATTTTCGAGAAGTTTTACGATTGTGTTTTTGGAAACGCCTGTCATGCGAACGGTTGCCCGAATCGAATTTCCCTCTACCAAAGCGGCGACCACTTGGGCGCGTGTTTTGTTGTCTAGTGATTTCATACTGACTAGTATGCTTGAGCAAAGATTAAAAGTCAAGTAGAAAATGGGCTAGATAAAAGATTTTTTGATTGATTATTTTGGAACTCGGACGCTTAAATCCCACACATCGCCACCGAGATCGGCGAAACGGTGTTTGGAGTCGTTAGCAAGCAAGCCTTTTAACAGATTCGCATTTAGCCTCTTACCAAAATTCGCATTTACCTGAGCCGCAAGTGTGGTCAGATCAAGACTCTGGCCTGCCTGCGTAAGCATCTGTTCTGCGGCATCGTGTGTCTTTACGTCTCCGACAAGGGCGGCAATGGTTGCTGTAGGCGGCGCTTTCGGAGTCGCCGCTTTTTTACCGACCGATGATTTGGGCTTTATTTTCGTGGTTGCTTTCGCCTTACCTTTTTTCCCTTTATTATCGTTCTTAGAAGCGCTCTGCTTTCGCAATTTCGGATTGTTCGGATACCACTCAGTTAAAGCCCACTCATCGCCAACGCGGATAATGTCGCCAAACTGACTCTCACGGCGGCGAAGAACTGAATAGACCGTTGTATATTTTGCCGGGGGCAATCCGCCCTGTTCAAGAGCTTTAATAATCGCCGGAACGGTTTGTTTGGTTTTTACCATATCCAAAAACTTTTTCGTCGCATCGGCAATACTTAACCGGAGAAAAGCGCCGACGGGCATATTGTCCGGACTAAACGCGCCGCCAGAACCGCCGTCCGCAAAACCACCGCCTGCCGCTACAATACCTTTAATTGTCGCAATAGCGGCTTCGAGTTCGGCTTTCCGTGCCTCAAGATCGGCCAGGACGGCACTATAATTTATATTGCTTGTGGTCATTTCTGCGCTTGCCTCCTTCTAGTAAAATATGGTATAAACACACTACGAGGTGGTGACACCGTCGGGATCGGCCATAAACCCGACCCCGATCCGGTGACTCGTTTATGAGTATTGCACTCACCTTAGCTAAGACAGCCGTTACTAGGATTTCGTGTCGCCAGACGTTGAATATTCCCAGTAGCGGTTTTTAGCTTTCTAATGTATAACTTTAAAATTGCTTTCCTGTCAAACGTCGAGTGACGATTTGTTTTTCAAATCTATACAGGCATATCGGCTAGATTTCTTGATACCTGTTTTTTTGTTCATATACTGCGAACAAAGAAAACGATAGGACGCTCGACAAATGCCCTCGTTTCCCTCTGTTTACGGGCTAAGCACCCATCTTTACATTTATAAAATTATGTATGCAACTTGCAAATTTGCTGATAATTGGCGGCACAACTCTGGCACAATCAAAATAAACAGGCGTGTTATTTATTCCAACGGGCTTGTGCGGCTTTTTTGGCAATTTTACTGCGTTCGGCTTTTGAGAGTTTTTCAGCTCGCGCCTTTCCACCTTTCAAACCACCCAAACGTCCGGCCTTCTGCTTGACGGAAATCTCCGGCATTTCTTCACTGATGCCGCCCGTTGCAAGATCGACAATGTATTTGGCAAGCTGGTTAGTATCGCGCGGTCGTTTAGGATTCGCCATGCGGCTATTATAACATTGAGACGGGATGCTTGAGCAGACTATTTTAAATTCTTAATTTCAGACTGACCCACTACCTTTGCCACGAATGCACTAATAAAACCAAAACATTCGTGCATTCGGGGCTAAATTTCCTCATAATTACTGTCATGCCTCGCAATCGTGACCGAAACAACCGCCGTTCCTCGCGTTCACCGTCAAAAACGCGGCAAAAAGGTGAACGAAGATATAAACGCCCGCTTGCAAAGGAAAGTTCCGAGCCTCGTGTTATAAAGGAGCAAACGCCTCGACAGATAAGAGCGGTAGAGAGGTTGCTCTCGGGCATAGGCGTGCCGGAACCGCAGCCGTTCAAGCCCGATGCTTTTCAAATCGAGGCTTTGAGTGCAATAGAAAACCAGGACGTGCTTGTCACTGCGCCGACGGGCAGCGGCAAAACGTGGATCGCACGTGAGGAGATACGGCGTCTGCTTGCTGCCGGAAAGCGCGCGTGGTATACGACGCCTCTTAAAGCGCTGACGAACTCGAAATACACCGAATTCTCGTTGGAATTCGGCGCCGAAAACGTCGGCATTTTGACCGGAGATCGAAAGGAAAATACCGATGCGCCGTTGATAGTCGGCACGACCGAGATTTATCGCAACCAGCTTTTCGACGCCCTACGCGAAGGCTTTGATGTGCGGACTGATTTTGTAATTCTTGACGAAGCCCATTACTTGTCCGACGAGGAACGCGGCCACGTTTGGGAAGAGGCGATCATACTTTCGCCGCCGCGGATTCGATTGCTGCTGCTTTCCGCGACCGTCGGCCGAGCGGAAGAATTCGCCTCGTGGATCGGCGAAGTTCGCGGCGGCAAGGTTCGCGTCATCAAAGCCGGCCCGCGCCCGGTGGAGCTGCGTGCCGGATACCTTTCACGCGATCTGCAGTTGTTTCCGCTGTTAGGCGAAGATGGCAACTATAATCGCGATCTCGATCAATTCACGAGACAAAAAACGAACAATTTTAGAAGACGAAGACGTTAACTATCCATTATCAACTAATAACTATCAACTGGAAGAAATCATATTCTTTCAGTGGATAGTCATTAGTTGATAGTGGATAGTTAAGAAAAATTTATTTGATACGTGCTACGAGAACGTCGATATCGGCCTGAGGCACCGTCAGATCGAGCGTGACGTCGTTGGCTTGAGATGCGATCTTGGCATTCTTGACCATACGGCCGAAGACTTGTTGATCGGGACGTTTTGAATTTCCGAGAAAGCCTTTGCCGAGTATTTGCAGGGCCTCGAGGGTATCTTTCAAAGCCAGAGCCTGTTCCGGTTTTGCAGTTCGAGCCATCAATTGCAGCGATGTTCCTGCCTGCGCGACGTCGAGTGAGCCTGACATGTATTGGATCGAATTTATCGTAGAGCCGAGTTCGTCATTATCGAGCGGGAAAAAGTTAGACATTCCGACCGGCCCGGCTGGCACTTTTGCTGCAAAGCTCATCACCGCTGTTTCTCTTGTCGCAAGCAAGTCTGTAAGGTCGGTGCCGACGCGCGATTTGGCTTCGATGGTTTCGCGGACTTTCTCAATTGTACCGACGGCAATGGTGTTTTGGCCAATAGCGGCAACCGCCATCTCGGAATCGAAACTCTTCATGCTGTCGATGGTGCTAGTGACTTTCGATGTTTTGTTTCGAGCTGTTTTTCCCGGCGCCGGCTTCGTCGCCGGTTTCTTCATCTGAAAAACATACACCGGCGTCTCACCTACTTTTTCTTCGCGATATTTTCCTTTTGACGCAAGTTTTGCCATTGCGACGAGCGCTCCGGCGTTGATGTCGCCGCCTGCCAAAGCGACGAAATCACCATCAACTTTCTTACCAACTCCCGGCTTCATTGACGCGCCGATGACCACTTGCTCGAATTTGCGAATGTCGATACCGGCGCGGGTTTCCATCTCGGTTATGGCGCGCATCGCTTCGCTAAGCATCGGCTGATTGGCTGAAAGTAGCTTTGGCATCGCGTCGTCAATGAACCGCTTCGTGTCAAAAACGGCCACCATGTCCGACGCCGGAAGCATCGCAACAAGCCGCGAAACCTGCGGATTGAGCGGCTTAACGCGGCGAGTATCAACCGCTGCAAAAGCGACGAGATTAAACAACAAAACCGCAATCGCGGTGAAAGCAAAAAAACTGTTTTTCATGAAAATTACCTCTGAAAGAATTCAAACTGACATTTCTAACGATAACAGATGCGTCAAAGTTCGGAAATAGTTTGCTGAAGAAAGGATTTTTAGCCGCAGATTTACGCAGATAAACGCGGATCAGAATATTAAAATTCATATCTGCGTTTATCTGCGTAAATCTGCGGCTAATTTCTCTTCTTTTACCACCTCGAATTCAAACCATAACTCCTTTCCGCGCATAATATAGCTTAAATACTGCTCCCAGAATTTTCGCAGGAAACGGAACTTGTAGCTTTTGCGGTCAAGATTAACAAAAAACTCAATTCCCAAGGCACGCCATAAGCCTAACAGCGAAACATAACAGTCAATCGGTTTTAGCTGAATCTCGGTGTAAAAATCAAATACCTCGCGGCCGGCGAGAAAGGTATTGAAGGTGTATGAATTTATATGATTGCGATGCGTCGGGTCGTTCGGCCAGTCGGGATTTGTGTAGTGTGGCGTGATGAGTTTTATCCGCCCGCCGTGCCGCGTGACGCGGTGCAGCTCGCCGATAAACGCCATCACGTCCGGCACATGCTCCACAACGTGATTCGACACAACAAGATCGAACTCATTATCGGCAAAAGGATAAGGAATATCTCCCAGATCGTGAATGACATCCGCCGCCGTGAGCGGATTATTGTCAAGTCCGATAGCACCTTCAGTTTTATTGGCTCCGCAGCCGACATCGAGTATTTTGGTCATCGGGTTTTACATACGGGCGGAAACGCGACTGTTAAGGAGCGTGCGGTTTCGGATGTTGCAACTCCGAATATCAGTGGCTAGCCGCGCTACGGCACGCTCGTTCACACTCGCGTTTCTGCCCGTACCGCTTTCTCACTCAAATAATAATGCCACAACATCCTCGCCGCGACCGACCGAAAAGGTATCCATTTTTCCGCTATTAGAATAAATTCGTCCGACGCCGGTCGCTTATCGGCATTCGTCAATTTTCGATACGCTTCATGAAGCGCAATGTCGCCCTTCGGCATCACGTCGGGCCGAAGCATCGCCATCAAAAGGTAAATATCGCTCGTCCATTCGCCGACGCCTTTTAGTTTTATAAGCTCGGCCTTCGCCTCGGCGTCACGCAGCTTATGAAGATTATTAAGATCAAGGCGGTTGTCGAGAATGGCCTCCGACAGATGCCGGGCGTAAGCGGTTTTCTGGCGGCTGAAACCGGCTGTTTTCATGTCGTTATCGTCGAGAGTGAGTAAATTTTCGGGCGAAACCTCGCCGATTCTGGCCGCGAGCTTATCAAAACACGCCTTTGCCGATGCAAGCGAAACTTGCTGCTCCAAAATTATCTGCAGCAGCGTTGCAAACCCTTTCGGCCTGTCCCAAAGCGGCGGCGTGCCGTAAGTTTCGCGAACAAGCTCAAAACACGGGTCGGAGTCAGCTAACTCGCGACAAGCTATTTTTAAGGTCCTGTTGTTCAGTTTCTGTATCATCACGACTGTCCTAAGTGTCCCAAACCGATTGGGACAGCTTAAATCATTCAATATATGAGGTTTACGCCTTGCTGTCCCACTGTCCCACCACTTTTTTGTCCCAACTGTCCCAAAATGGTTTGGGACAGCTAAGCTTCTTATTTTATTAGGTTTATCCTCGCTGTCCCACTGTCCCATTGTTTTTTTCGCGTTTCAAGTAATGGACTTATGAGCCACTTTTTTTCAAAGATCAAATCGTCGTGGTTACAACGATCCCGCATCACGCTAGCACATAGCTGGCCGGTTTGAAATACCAACTTTCCCGATATGACGTAACTTTCTCGATATGACGTAACTTTCCGACTAATTCCAGATCGATGCCATCGTCGCTTCGTCGAATTCGATCGTTTCTCCGTCGGGCAGGATGTGAATAATACGTGAAATGCCTTTGGAGCGAAGCAGCGGCGAAAGCAGTCCGACACGATGGCAATTGGCTCGCGGTATTTTATGGTCGGAGAGCGGTTTTGATTCCGAACACATTATTACCGTTCGCAGTTCGAAAGCAATTTCGACGATCCGGTTTATTCCCCATTCGAGTTCTTCAGGCGTCGGTTTGTTCTTGCCGCCGGTTTCAGGCAAATGCTCGTAACCAATGCCGTTCTCGTTTAACAACTCCTGCAACACCAACCCATTAAATTGCGGCCACCGCGACTGAGCAAACGCCCGCACGTCGCAAACAAATTCGATCTCGTATTTTTGCAGTAATTCGAGAAAATAGTCGAACGGATGCCGTCCGTGGCCGATGGTGAAAATGGTGCTCATTCGCGCATTTTGGTTATTTCTTCTACGGCCGCCGGATTTTCAAGGGCCGACAAATCGCCGGGATCTTCGCCGAGGTAAGCAGCGCGAATGACCCGCCGCATTACTTTCGCGTTGCGGGTTTTTGGCAGGGCGGAGACGAACAGTATCTTCGATGGTGCGAGCGGCTTGCCCATATCCTTGGCGACGAGGGTTTTGAGTTCGTCTTCGAGCGGAGCGAGGACACTCTTGTCCTCATGGACGCCGCTTCGGCGTCCAGAAGAACTTTCGGCGGAGGGATCGCCGATGAGGACAAGAGTGTCCTCGCTCCGTACGACGAACGCGACCATCGCCGTTCCTTTCATCTCGTCGGGAACGCCGATGACGGCTGCTTCGGTGACAAGTGGATGAGCAACCAATAGACTTTCGACCTCGGCGGGGCCGACTCGTTTGCCGGCGACTTTAAGTGTGTCGTCGCTACGGCCGAGGATGAACCAGTGGCCGTCTTTGTCACGCATAGCCCAGTCGCCGTGGACCCAGATGTTTTTGAAGCGGCTCCAGTAGGTTTCGAGATAGCGTTCCTTTTCCTGCCAGAAACCGCGTGCCATGCCGATCCAGGGCTGTTTGATAACAAGCTCACCGACCTTGCCTGCTTCGACCGGTTTGCCGTCTTCGTCGAGGATATCGACGTCCATTCCCGGACACGGCGCGGGAAACGAGCAAGGCTTGATCGGCAAAAGCGGATTTCCCATCAAAATGCCGCCTGCTATCTCGGTGCCGCCGCTGTAGTTGATGATCGGCAGTTTGCAGTTCCCAACTTTTTCAAAAAGCCACCACCACGGCGCTGGATTCCACGGCTCGCCGGTTGAGGCGAAGGCTCGTAGGGAACTAAGGTCATGCTTCTTTGGCAAATCATCACCGCAGTTAGACAAAGCCCTAATTAACGTCGGCGAAATGCCGAGGATTTCGACTTTGTGCTTGGCGCAAAATTCCCACATGCGGTCGGGCGTCGGGTAATCGGGCGCGCCGTCGTAGATGCAGATAGTCGCACCGTTTATCAAGGCTCCATAGATCAGCCACGGCCCCATCATCCAGCCTATATCCGTGTACCAGCAAATACGCGTCCCCTTGCCGACATCCGTTCCAAAAGCCATATCCTGCGCAGCCTTTATCGGAAAACTCGCATGCGTGTGGGCTACACCTTTCGGCTTGCCCGTAGTGCCTGATGTGTAAAGAATTATAAGTGGGTCTTCGGCGGAGGTGCGGGCGGGTGGTGCGAGATCGCTCGGAATATAAGCGAGAGGCAAATCCTGCAAGCAAACCCAGTGTTCGAAGTGCAGTTCGCCAAATAGGTCCGCGTATCGCTTGTGGCGTTCCAGCCAAGCCTCCAAAGCTGGCGTGTCGGCCTCAAGAACCATTTCTTCGTCTCTTGCAACTTGACCGCGTAGTCTTCCGCATACGATAACGGTCTGCAGCGTCTCAACAGTCTTGGCGGCAGCCGCGGCGATCTCGACGGCGTCAACCTTTTTCCCGCGTCTGGGGAAACCTTCGCACGTAAAAAGGGCTTTCGCACGCACAGCATTCAGTCGGCTCGCGATCGCGTCGACACCATAGCCCGAGAAAACCGGAACGGCAATTCCGCCAAGACGGTTAATGGCCAGAAGTGCTACGACGGTTTCGATGACCATTGGCATGTGGATTCCGACCGCATCGCCTTTGCCCACCTCGAAACGGTCGAGCAACTTTATGCACTCATCGACAGCCCCGAGCAGCATCGCGTAACTGAACGTGCGACTTCCGCCCTCCTCACCCTCCCAAATCAATGCTGGCTGGTCTCTCATCTCATCCGTATGCCAGCGGTCGAGGCACATTTCGGTGATGTTCAGGCCGGCGGAGCGGAACCCAGTCGCTACCGCTCCCGGTTCTGACGAGCTGAGCCATTGAGGAAATTCGATACCGTTTGAGGTGTCGAGAAGTTTTTCGTATGGTGGATCGAATTTGATGTCGAGGAATTTTAAAACCTCTTGCGTAAATTTTTCTACATCGTTTATCGAAAACTTATAAAGCTCATCCCATGTCGAGACGCCGACCTGTTTCATAAATCGCGTGAGTTGCGCGCGTTCGATGACTTCGGGCGTCGGCGTCCAGGCGATGGGCTGGTCTTCGAGGAGGTTTGTGTCGTGCATGTAAAAAAGATTCTAACGCAAAGTCGCAAAGTCGCTAAGACGCAAAGGGAAGAAATCAAGGGAAGGCAAGGCGAAAAAACTTTGCGACATTGCATCTTGGCGTCTTTGCGTTGAAAATCTTGTTTTATGCCCGAGAGTTCAACGTCAATTCAACTTCCAAATAACCTTTTTACCGGTAAGACGGCTATCGTTACAGGCGCTTCGCGTGGGGTCGGGCGGGCGACGGCTTTGAGGTTGGCTGAGGGCGGTTCAAATGTTGTTGTTAATTACCTTCGCAACGAGATTGAGGCTCTTGAGACAGTCGAACTTTGCAAGAGTAAGGGCGTCGATGCGATTGCGGTGCAGGCGGACGTATCGGAGTTTTCCGGCGCGCAGGAGATCGCAAAACAGACGATTGAAAAATTTGGCCGCATTGATCTGCTTGTTTGCAACGCCGGTGTTTGGGACGGAGCGCCGATCGAGGATATGTCGGAAGAGGTTTGGAACAAGGTTATCAACACAAATCTCAAATCTGCGTGGGCGACGACAAAGGCCTGCGTGCCGGCGATGAAGAAACGAGAATTGGCGGCTATCGTGATGGTGTCTTCGACTTCGGGGCAACGCGGCGAGGCGAATTACTCGAATTACTCTGCGTCTAAAGGCGGTATGATCTCGTTCACAAAAGCCCTGGCGAGCGAGCTTTGCCCGAAGATACGCGTCAATGCAGTCGCCCCAGGCTGGATCGAGACCGCAATGGTGCGCCCCGTTTTTGAAGACAAAGCCTACGAGCAAAGCGTAATCGATTCAATCCCGCTCAAACGCATCGCGACGACCGACGACGTCGCTCTTTCGATCTGCTTCCTGCTGTCCGACTGGTCGCGGCACATCACCGGCGAAATTCTAAATATCAACGGCGGCGCTGTTTTGTGCGGGTGAACTCAAACAGGATGGACAGGATAATCAGGATGTTTTTGCCTTAGCCCATTTTTTTTGAATATCCTGTTTATCCTGTCTATCCTGTTAAATTGGACTTGACATTCATTCTCGTTTGATTTGAACTCTCTCTAATTGTGGGCGAAAACTTGCATCCGACAGTGATGAAATTCGGCGGGACGTCGGTGGGCGATGTCGCGGCTTTTGAACGCTGTTTTCAAGTTGTTTCGACACAGTTGGACAAGCGTCCCGTCGTTATTGTTTCGGCGATGACGAAAGTCACAGACGCACTGCTCGATGCCGTTGAGACGGCAAAAAAAGGTGAGTTTGCCGGAGCAATTTCATCGCTTGAACCGCATTTTGAGCGCCACGTCGAGGTTGCCCGACACTTTCTTCGGAGCGAGGACACTCTTGTCCTCATGGATGCCGCTTCGGGGTTCAGAAAAACTTTCGGCGGAGGAAACGCCGATAAGGACAAGAGTGTCCTCGCTCCGAACGCTTTTAACAGCGAATTGGAATTTGCCCGCAACGAGCTTTCTGATTTGCTGATGCGTGTATCGCGGCGGTCGCTGCCTCTGCAAATGTTGAGGGATGCGATAGTGTCGTATGGCGAGCAGCTTTCGTCGCGATTGTTGGCCGAGGTTTTGAAAGCGAAAGGCGTTAAAGCTAGACAGGTCGATGCGCGGCGGCTGATCGTGACCGACGACGAATACGGAGCGGCGCAGCCGATATGGGACGAGACGGAAAAGCTTGTCCGGCTTGAGCTGGAGCCGATCATCGCAGCCGGCGAAGTGCCGATCCTGGGCGGCTTTATCGCGGCCAATCGCGGCGGCGAAACGACGACATTAGGACGTGGCGGTTCGGATTATTCTGCGGCGCTTGTTGCGGCGGCGTTGCGAGCAGGCGAACTGCAAATTTGGACGGACGTGACCGGCGTGATGACCTGCGACCCGCGAATTTGCAGCGATGCGCGGACGATTCCTGTTCTCTCTTATGAAGAAGCCGCCGAACTCGCATACTTCGGCGCCAAGGTGCTTCATCCGAAAACGATCAAACCGGCAGTAGATAATGCGATTTCTGTTCGCGTTTGTAATACCTTTGAACCAGAGAAAATCGGAACGATGGTGCTTGCCAATTCGGATGAAACGCCGAACAAGATCAAGTCGATTGCCCACAAGAAAAAGATCACGATCCTGCGCATCACATCCGCCCGAAAACTCGGCAGCTATGGCTTCATGAGCGCCTTGTTCCAGGTGTTTGAGAGATATAGAACCGTTATCGACGTGATCTCAACTTCAGAAGTCTCAGTCGCACTCACGCTCGACAACACAACATCACTCGAACAGATTGTTACCGAGCTCGAACGCCTCGGCGATGTCGAAGTCGATCCTGGCTATGCAGTAATATGTGTCGTCGGCGAAGGCCTGCGTGATAGCAAAGGACTCGCGGCAAAAGTGTTTTCGACGATTGGCGATGTTAATATCGCCCTTGTTTCGCACGGCGCTTCTAGCGTGAATCTGACATTCGTAGTTCATGAAGACTCTGCGGCGGATGTGATAAAGAAACTACACAAGGAATTCTTTTAATATTCCTTTGTGTTCTCTGTGTCTCTGTAGTGAAAAATTCTTATGGATTTATTTGAACTTACAAAATCTCTCATGAACATCCCGTCTGTCTCTGGCGATGAGGAAGCGGTCGGGATTTATCTGCGCGATCATCTTGAGTCGCTCGGTTGGACGGTTGAGTTGCAGAAGGTTTCGGCCAATCAGAACAATGTTATCGCTTTTCTTAACGACACGCCGAGGGTCTGGTTTTCGACACACATTGACACAGTGCCGCCGTTTATTGCGCCGACGGAGGATGATGAGAAGATTTACGGGCGTGGGTCGTGTGATGCGAAGGGAATTATTGCGGCGCAGATTATGGCGGCGGCGGAGTTGAGGAGGGAAGGAGTAGAGGATATTGGGCTGCTTTACACGGTTGAGGAAGAACGTTCGTCGGAAGGCGCGAGGGCGGCGAATGGGCATCCGTTAGCGGCGAAGTGTGAGTATATGATCAACGGCGAGCCGACGGACAATGATCTTGCGATAGGGTCGAAAGGCTCGTTTCGGTTGAAGATTAAGACCACGGGCAAGGCGGCGCATTCGGCTTATCCGGAGATCGGCGATTCGGCGATAGAGAAGCTGCTCGACATTCTCGAAGACGTTCGCCATACAAAATTTCCGAGTGACGAATTCTTCGGTGAAACGACCGTCAACATCGGCACCATCGAAGGCGGCACCGCGTTGAATGTCATCGCTCCGACGGCAGAGGCAGGCTTATTGATACGATTAACAACTCCGCGAGAGCCTATCGAAGACGCTTTGCGCAGCGTCGTCCGGGACCGCGGCGATATCGAGGTTTTGTCGTGCAGCGAGCCGGTGAAGATGCTCGGCGTCGAAGGTTTCAAGCAAAAGACCGTGCGGTTTACGACGGACATTCCTTATTTGACCAATTGGGGACAACCGCTGCTACTCGGGCCGGGGTCGATACTCGTAGCGCATACGAAGGACGAGTTTGTTTTGAAAAAGGATCTGGAAGAAGCGGTTGGATTGTATGTCGATTTAGCAAAGAAACTTTTAAACGCATAGACCGCGAAGGACGCAGAAAAATGAAGATCGCACTAATAGGTTACGGGGCGATGGGCAAGCTCATTGGCACGCTGGCCGTGAAAAATGGACACGAGATTGCGGTTGTCATCGACGATGCCGATGCAGGTTTGTCGGCAGCGGAATTGGCTGATAGGTTGAAAGGCGCGGATGTCGCTGTAGATTTCACGGTTGCGGAGGCTGTGAGGCGGCATGTGGAGGCGTGCGTTGCGGCGGGCGTGCCGCTTGTCGAGGGCACGACGGGATGGAATGCGCAGCGGGATCAGATTGAACGGATTGTTCGCGAGGGCGACGGTTCAGTCGTGTTTGGAGCTAACTTTTCGATCGGCGTGAATTTATTCTACAAGATCACGGGTTTTGCCTCGGAGCTTTTTGCAAAATTTGAAGATTACGAAGCGTTTATCGAGGAGCAGCATCACTCACACAAAAAGGATGCGCCGAGCGGGACGGCTTTGAAACTAAAAGATATTGTTGCCGAACATATTAAGAGCGACGTCAGCGTATCGGCGACACGGGCCGGGAGCATTCCGGGAACACATCGCGTGGGGTTTGACGGAGCGGCGGATCAGATCCTGCTTGAGCACACGGCGCGGTCTCGGGGCGGTTTTGTTGCCGGAGCGATCCTGGCAGCGGAATGGATCGTCGGTCGGCGCGGATTTTACGAATTTAGCGACGTGATGGATGAGATCTGTCAGTAGCGGGCGGAAACGCGAGTGTGAACGAGCGT